>NZ_CP044222.1:3441026-4129232 GCF_008727795.1 Nitrincola iocasae
GTTAAACTGAATTTTGGGCTGTCGAAGTATTTCGGATCCGGGGTGAAGCGAACGGTTGTCCCGGTATTGCGCTTGCCACAGCTACCAATCACCTCCAGCTCAGAGACTTTATCACCATCGGCAAAGCCGATCCGGTGCACCTGGCCGTCACGTCGTATTTCCACATGCAGCAGTTTAGACAGGGCATTAACCACCGACACGCCCACGCCGTGCAAACCACCGGAAAAGCTGTAGTTATCATGATTAAACTTACCCCCGGCATGCAGCCGGGTCAGAATCAACTCTACTCCACTGACGCCCTCTTCCGGATGGATATCCACTGGCATGCCGCGGCCATCATCTGTAACTGACAGTGAACCATCTTCGTGCAGGACAACATCAATTTCTTTGGCATGGCCAGCCAACGCCTCATCCACAGAGTTATCGATAACTTCCTGAGCCAGATGGTTGGGTCGATCGGTTTCGGTGTACATCCCCGGTCGACGTTTGACCGGATCAAGACCACTGAGAACTTCAATCGCATCGGCATTATATTGTTTGGTCATGCGTTTTCCTGTTTAACCTTCGACTACATCAGGTAAAGAGATAAGGGGCGGTAACTCGACACGGCCCTGGGCAAAAGCCACTACGGCCGGAATGAGTCTATCAAACGCCTCAAAACCGTGGCTGCCCCCTGGTTGCACATAGTGCACCGCGTGTTGGTATTTTTCCACAGCTTCACGGTAATCCAGTGTTTCATCTGCCGTTTGCACCAGCAACAGATAGCGTGAAGAATGATTCAGTTGCTCAACGCGCAATGCTTGCAACTGTTTCAGATGCTCACGGGTCAGATGATAGCGCTCATGGGTATAAATATTTTCGTTCTCGCCCAGCCAATCTGCCAGCAGACGATCCGGATTCACCGCCGGATTCACCAACACACTGCGTAGTCTCGGCTGCTGCTCAGTCAACCAAGTGCTGTAAAAGCCTCCCAGGGAACTGCCAATCAGAGTAATGTCACGATCCCACGCCGCTTCTATCAACAAACCTAACTGACGAACGGCTTCAGCGGGCCAGTGCGATAGACTAGGCACCAACAGGTCGGCAGGTCCGTCCGGTGCTGACAGATGCTGTTGCAATAGTTGTGCTTTCCAGGACTCAGGCGAGCTGTTAAAGCCGTGTACATAGATCAACAGAGGTTTATGCGTAGCATTTGACATCAGTGATGCGGGACTCATGAAAGCAGTACCTGCTCCTGTTCTTTACCATAACGCAGGCACTGATTGAGCCACTCACTCAGGTAAAGATTTAACTGATGCTTTTCATCCGGCTGGTGCATATCCGGATTGGGATAACCATACACACCACTGAGTTGACGGCGTCGACGGGCACAGATCACTTCGGCCATACCGGCATCATGATAAAGACGGATCACCAGTTCCGGTGCTTCAAGCCAGCGTGATCCGCCTGGCTGTGACTGGCGCATAATCACCGTGCTGGTATAACGAAACACTTCATCGACCTGCAGAGTCACGTGCACCTGCTGTGCATTGTGACACAGGTCGAATTCTCGGCACATCACCTGCTGCTGCGGAAGCAGTTTGAGCAGGCGGGCATAGTTTCCCTGACAGATCGCCATCTGACGGGTCAGGTCGGGTACATATTTACGCTTCATTATCTCTCTGCATTAACTCGATACCGCGTTCACGGATACTCGGGTAGTTAAGCTTCAGCCACTGGACCGCGATGATGATCGCACCATTGTTCAACTGTCCAGCATCAAGCAGTTCAAATACGGCGGTAACAGGTAATCGAAGCACACGAATATCTTCACCTTCATCAGCCAGACCATGCAAACCTTCAGCCGCATTGGCATGAACAAAACCATACAGCAGATGAATCCATTCATCCATACCACCAGGACTGGGAAGATAGCCCATGATAGGGGTCAGGTGCTGTACGGCCAGTCCGGCTTCTTCCTGAGTTTCACGCTCAGCGACCGCCTTGGCTGTCTCATCAGTTTCAATCATGCCAGCGACCAGTTCCAGCAACCAGGGACCACCTGGAGCAGCTAAGGCGCCGGGACGAAACTGCTCTATCAATACCAGTTCTTCACGCAGGGGGTCCAGCAACAGCACAGCAACAGCATTGCCGCGGCGAAAGATTTCCCGCGTCACGCTTTCCTGGCCGCCATCAAAACGCGCATGCATGAGTTGCAACTGATGCATTTTGAAAAAACCGTTATAAACACAACGATCTTCATTAACGCTTACATCCTGCCGCGTAAACGCTGGCTGCCAATGCTTCATATTCCCTCCTGCTGTTCAAGTGCATTAAGCAGAAAATCTTCGGCAGATACCGGACGACCGAACCAGTAACCCTGAAAACCGGTACAGTTCACATCGAGTAAAAAGTCTCGCTGCGCCTGGGTTTCCACCCCTTCTGCCACTACCCAGAGTTTTAACTCACTGGCCAGACTAATAATAATACGTGTAATTGCCGCATCGTTGGCATCAGAGGGCAAGCCATCAATAAAGCAACGATCGATTTTCAACTGATCCAGAGGCAACTGTTTGATATAGGCCAGAGACGAATAACCCGTACCAAAATCATCCAAGGCGAAACCTATGCCTTGCTGTTTCAGAAAGCGCATACGCTCAATAGCAAAGTCTATATCATCAATCAACAGGCTTTCTGTCAATTCCAGTTTAAGCCGTTGTGGATTAATTGCATACTGCGCCACCAACGCCAATAACTGATCGACAAAATCAGCCTGTTTAAACTGATGTGTGCTGATATTAACTGACAGCGTCAGGTCTCGGGTCTGTTCTCGTTCAGCCCAGTCAGACAACTGCCGACAGGCGGCTTCCAGTACCCAGTGACCCAGCGGCAAAATCAGCCCGGAAGCTTCAGCTACAGAGATAAACTCAACTGGCCCTACTAACCCACGTTGCGGATGCTCCCAGCGAACCAGAGCTTCAGCACCAGTCAATTCGCCAACCGCATTGACCTGTGGCTGGTAGTAGAGCACTAGCTGCTCCTGCTCAATAGCCACACGTAATTCAGATTCCATCTGAGCCCTTGAGGAAATAGCCTCTTGCATGGCCGGATCATAGAAATACAGACGATTACGTCCCGCCTCCTTGGCTTTATACATCGCCAGATCGGCCTGCTTAAGCAAGTCATCAGCTGCCACACTGCCATTAATCAGGGTGATGCCGATACTCGGGGTACTGTAATGATACTGTCCCTCAAAGCGGTACTCCTGGCGCAGCGTATCGAGTATTTTATCGGCCACTTTACGCGCAATGGCGCCCGCTTCAGACTCATCAGTGCTTAGACTACCTAGCATCACCACAAACTCATCGCCACCGAAACGGGCAACGGTATCTTCTTCACGAACGCAGAAACTCACGCGGTGAGCAACCTGTTGTAACAACTGGTCACCGGTATCATGACCAAGCGTATCATTCAGCGTTTTAAAGTTATCCAAATCGATAAACAACAAAGCTCCATAATCCCGATTGCGCTCATTTCTCCGCTGCTGCAGTTCCAGCCGGTCAATCAATAAGCGTCGGTTAGCCAAACCAGTCAGGGCATCATAAAAGGCCAGATGGCGGATTTTATCCTCCATGGCTTTGCGTTCGGTAATATCGGTAGAAATACCACAAAGGCCATAGACCTTACCGGCATCACTTCGCAGTGGTAATTTAACCGTCATAAAAACATGGTTGTTACCATTGCCCCGCAGGGTGCGCACCTCTTCTGTAGCCACTCGCTGGGCATGCTGAATGACTCTGATATCATCTTCAGCCGTCTGTGCAGCAGATTCTGTATCAAAAAAAGTCGCATCTTGCTGACCCAGTATCTGCTCAATCGGCAAGCCCAGTAGTTTCTCCATGTTTCGATTTACATAGGAGTAACGATAGCCGGTATCCTTAATAAAAATATATGCCTCCACACTGTTTAATATGGTCGACAGATTGTTCTCACTGCGGCTCAGTTCAGTGGCTTTATCTTTAAGCGCTTTACGCTGAGCATCCAGTTCGGCATGGTAAGCTTTGAACAAACCCGACGACCAGCGGGAAAAAAACAGTGATCCCAGCAAAGCCACAATTAGTGAAAAAGTAATTGCTATGAGGTAAGTTTTCCATGAGTGAGTTGCCAAGGATTCAAAGGCCTGCACTTCATTCTGCAGCATACCCTTGACTTCATCTTCAAAAATGGTCGATATAAGTATCCAGCCCCAGTGTCCGGCCGGTTCCACCAGTGCTACTTTCCAGGCTGGATTACCGGTATTTGGGTCAGACCAGAGATAGCGCATGAACCCACCACCCTGTCCAGCTATTTCAAGCATCTGACTGATGGCCTGCTGTTCCAAATCACTATGCTGCACCGAGGTCTGTTGCTCAAGATGTGCACTGTCAATCGACAGCAATACTTGCCCTGATGTATTGATAATGGCCGTATAGCCTGTCTCACCAATACGCCGGTTACGTATCTGTTTGATCATCATCTGCTGCTGTAGAAGATCCCATTCATAGGTGTAATCACCGGCACCGATCAACCAGTCATAAGGCTCGAAGTGACGCACATAAGCCAACTTATCCGCCATGGCATCCGGATTATCCGGCCGATACCAGCGATAGGCGGAAAAGCCCTCGCCTACTGGCTGGCGTGCCGCATCAATCAACCCCTGCATAATAAAACGACCGGTATCATCCTGATTATCCGGCAGCAACTGTCCTTCGAAGTGGGGAGCTGTAGGCAAGAGCACAAACCGGCCAGTCATTTCATCAATAAAATAATAACCGCGCCCATTAAAGAAGCGTATGGGCCGAAGTGCTTCCACTATCAGTTGCTGCAACTCAGCCTCAGACTGCTTACCTTGTTGTTGTCTGTACAGCGCATCCGCCATATTCCAGGCCATATCCACCTGCTCCACCAGACGCTGGCGCAACAGGTTTTCTGTCTGAGACTGAGTAAAAGCAATGGAGGATTTAACCGCTTGCATCTCTCGCCGCAAACGCTCCTGCAACTGCAGTAACGAAGATGCCTCTAGGCGATGAATGGAAGCATTATGTTCAACAATTTTCTGCCAGGTAAAGAAGCCCGACAGGATAAGTGTCAGCAGCGTCACAATCAACAGCGTGCCTATCAGATGCAGGCGCGGTAGGGTACGGGATTTTTTTGACAGCTGCATACTTCACCAACCGACACTAACGGAAAAATCCCTGCATCATAAGCTTTTATGGCAATGCTGACCAGACAAGAGGTTTCACCCTCCCCCACGCACTTTCCTTAGATCGCCCTTGCGAGTCAGGCCACAGCGGTGTTAAAGTTTCCAAAGCATAGGAAGTAAGTATGCTGCGGTGTTAACGAAATAAGATCAGACACACTGTAAACAAGGATCGGCTATAAGGACGCTATATGCCAAGGACTCACTTAATATTGGTCACCCGCAAATGGGAAACTGGCCAATCTACAATCAACGTATTTTCTATTCATGATACCTCACCCCGACATGGGAAAATCAACTGTGGTTACTCTAATAGTAATTAACTGTTGAAAGAGGACAGCCATAGCGAATTGTTGAATGGGTTTAAAGTCTGAAATGGGTAACCGCATCAGCAAACCTAAGTCTTAGCAGATATCCGCCTTTGCCTCATTTATATAACTATAAGTGTATAAAAGGAGTAATTCATGCCAAAACCACTGCCATCACTCAAAAAGATGTGGGATAACTACCCCAACGGTACCGCCGCACAAGTCAAAAAAGATATCGGAGGGCGAGTAGATGCTAGTTGGATTACCAACACTTGCGTGATTCGACTGAGTCGAGGATTTAATTATGCGGGAGACCCAATCCAAAGGGGGGGGTTGCTGGTCTGAGTACTGTATCCGGTGCTGATGGAAAATGGTACGGGTACCGCGTTCTCGAAATGGAAAGATACTTACGGACTGTTTACGGAAGCCCCGAAATCGAATTAACGAGGGGCGATGTAAGCGATTTCCGGGCTGCTGTTAGAGGACACCAAGGTATAATTCAGTTTAATGTTTCTGATTGGTCAGATGCAACCGGACATTTCGACATTTGGAATGGTTCCCAAATACGATTTAGCGAGTATTTCGCAAGAGCCCAGAGTATTAATCTTTGGAGGTGCTTATGATTGGTTCGCATTACACTCGACTGATTTCTTTTAGTTTGTGGGTGATCATGATTCTAATCATAGCGGGTTGTTCGCTATCCACGAATTACTCGGGGCCTCCTATTGACTTAATCATGGAGAATGTCAATTCAACAGATGAAACCGTCGTTTTGGAAGTCGAAGGAATGACCAAAGTCCAAGAGGATGATTCTTATGCAACGTGGAAAATCAACGCAACTGTTGTTAAATCTTTCAAAGGGAAACTTACCTCAGGCGAAAATATCGAATATTTTCGAACTGTAGAAACTGACCTTGAAACAACGCAACAAGGAAGCCGCCATCTCGTCAGTTTCGTTTGGAAAGGGAACCATCTTATCATTCCCGATGTAGGCTATCACTTTGAGTCTTCTCTACAATTGGAAAAACACCTTACAGCCGCTCTCCAGTCACCCTAACACTCAAGTTTTGAAGCTCACATGGCACCTTTATTTTCATAGCTAGACAACCAAACCATGCAGGACCTACATAAAAGATGACATAAATAGTAAAGCCCTATATGAGTTTATCAGGTCAAACAGCTGAAAAATTTCGTAACTGCTGAATTTCTTCAGGCCAGATGGCTGGCTCAATGGTTTCGAGTATCAAGGGCATGCGTTGAAAACGTGGATCTTGTAGCAGGTACTCGAATACCGGCCAGCCAATTTCGCCCTGCCCCAGTGAGTGGTGGCGATCAATACGACTTCCCAAGCCTCCCTTGGAGTCATTCAGATGCATTGCCTTCAAATAGGAAAACCCCACCAGTCGTTCAAACTCAGCAAAGGTTTGCTCACAGGCTTCAGGGGTGCGCAGATCATAACCAGCCGCAAAGATATGACAAGTATCGATGCAAACGCCGATGCGCGTTTTATCTGTGACCTGCTCTATAATCTCTGCCAGATGCTCGAAACGATTGCCCAAATTGCTTCCCTGGCCAGCGGTTGCCTCTAGTACCGCCGTCACACCCACAGTCTGATCCAAGGCCTGGTTGATTGATTCTGCTATCCGGGTCAGACATTCCGACTCACTGATCTCACGCAGGTGACTGCCGGGATGAAAATTCAACCAGACCAGTCCCAGCTGTTTACAGCGCTGTATTTCATCCACAAAAGCCGCCCGTGATTTAGCCAGCGCCTCGGCATCAGGGTGCCCGAGGTTAATCAGATAGCTATCATGCGGCAGCACCTGCTCTGGACTAAAACCATACTGAGCACAGCGCTGCTTAAAGGCGGAGATACTGGTTTCAGTTAAGGGTTTGGCGTCCCAGCGGCGCTGATTTTTGGTAAACAGAGCAAAGGCATTAGCCCCGATGGCCTGCGCATTCTCAGGTGCATTTTCAACACCCCCTGAGGCGCTGACATGCGCGCCGATCCAGTACTCACTCACAAAAATCTCCTGTCACCTGGATGTTGATTACACTGACCTGGTAAATAGCCTATTAGCCAAAACGTTGTTCAAGGTACGTATTGATAGCCGCTGATTCGTACAACCAGGTAACCCGGTCAGCTTCTTCAATTCGCAGACAAGGCACCTGAATTTTGCCACCCTGCTGTTGCAGTTCCTCACGTGCCTGTGGATCATTCTTGGCATCACGTAAAGCCACATTCAGATTCAGTCGGTGCAGTGAGCGACGGGTTTTTACACAAAATGGGCAGGCACGGAACTGATACAGCGCCAGCTTCTGTGTGGCCTGGTCAACCTCAGCTTGCAACTCAGCCGGACGAGGCATCTTGCGCGGACGGGTAATAAAGTCGATAAAGATAATCAAATTCCCCAAGCCATTTCGTAACGCTTTTACTAACATAATCGTCTCACCTGCCGTTAAATCGAAGGCGCAGAGTTTAACAGAATCTGGTGGTTTTAGCAGGCAAACCGAGGCTCATCCAGGGTAATCTCACTATCTTGCACTCATAACGACGTGGCTTAGAGGGCCAATGGGATCGGATCTGTCTGACTCGCCGTAAACCCATCCCTGGAGGCTCCAGCGCGCCATCCATGGCGCACAGGGTCAGCCAAATTCGATCCCATCAGCCCTCATCAACTTGGGTGCCAGCGGAAAGCCGGTTTCAAACTGGCACTTGCCAAAGCTCTTTGCCATATCTCCGAATCATGGGCTTAATTCGGTGTTCCATGCCATAACGGTGATTTTTATCCTGAAACTGGCACAGGGCTGTGGGCTGGGTGGTGATATCGCTTTGGTGAGACCGTCTGCCACCAGGGCCGAAAAATGCTCCTGCATTTTCGGCATTCCCGCCGTCCATGGCGGTCAAGGTGGCAGCCGAGCGGTCATGGATGACGAACAGCGTGTCACACCAAAGCGATACCACTACCCCGCGTGGCACTGAGCAATCGCCCCCCTTTAAAGAAAAAGCCCGGAAGACTGGGCAACCGGGCTATAAAGGGGGGGAACGCTGTTACGATCAGGCAGCGGCTTCGTCTTCCACTGATGAGCGGATCAGATAATCAAAAGCACCTAACGCCGCTGCAGAGCCATTGCCCATGGCAATGATAATCTGTTTATAAGGCACGTTTGTGACATCACCGGCGGCAAACACTCCCGGAATATGCGTTTCGCCGTGGCTATTAACTTCGATTTCACCAAAACGTGACAGTTCCAGAGTGTCTTTCAGCCAATCGGTATTCGGTACCAGTCCGATTTGCACAAAGATACCCGCCACATCCAGATCATAGGTCTGGTTATCGTTACGGTCTTTATAGGTCAGACCGATCACTTTTTTGCCATCACCACGCACTTGTGTGGTTTGTGCCATTTTAATGATGGTGATATTGGCCATGGAAGCCGCTTTCTTTTGCAGCACGGCATCAGCACGCAGCGTGTCACCAAACTCCAGCACGGTCACATGCTCAACAATACCAGCAAGGTCGATGGCCGCTTCAATACCGGAATTTCCGCCACCAATCACCGCGACACGCTTGCCTTTAAACAGCGGACCATCACAGTGCGGGCAGTAGGCGACACCCTTACCACGGTATTCCTGCTCACCCGGTACGTTCATTTCGCGCCAGCGCGCACCGGTTGCCAGGATGACGGACTTGCTCTTCAGCGTTGCGCCATTTTCCAGATCGATTTCAATCAGCTTTTCACGACGCAACTTGCTCGCACGTTGATTATCCATAACCTCAACGTCATACTCTTTAACATGCTGTTCCAGGCTGGCAACCAGTTTGGGGCCTTCGGTGTAGTTCACCGAGATAAAGTTCTCAATACCCACCGTGTCCATAACCTGTCCACCGAAACGCTCGGCAACCAGACCTGTGCGTATACCTTTACGTGCAGCATAGATGGCAGCCGCAGCACCGGCGGGCCCACCACCGACGATGAGCACATCATAAGGCTCTTTTTTATTCAGGTCGGCAGCTTCACGCTTGGAAGCACCGGCATCGACCTTACCCAGTATTTCTTTCAGCGTCATACGTCCCTGACCAAAGGGCTTGCCATTCAGCAAAACCGTTGGCACGGCCATAATTTCCCGCTCGGTCACTTCATCCTGAAACAAGGCGCCATCGATCATCACACTGGTGACATTTGGATTAAGTACTGCCATCAGGTTCAGTGCCTGAACCACATCCGGGCAGTTCTGGCAGGAGAGCGAAATATAGGTTTCAAAATGAAACTCACCTTGCAGGCTTTTGGCCTGCTCAATCAACGCCGCTTCAGCTTTGGAAGGATAACCACCGCTCTGTAACAGAGCCAGTACCAGCGAGGTAAATTCGTGCCCCATCGGAATACCGGCAAAACGTACCCGTGGAGTTTCACCGACCGGCGCAATTGCCATGCTCGGGGTTCTTTCACTGCCATCGGTCAGTTGCTTAAGGCTGATTTTGTCACTCAGCTCAGCTATTTCCTGACACAAGCCAAGCAGCTCTTTCGATTTTGCACTTTCGTCAGTGGACACAGTAATCTCAATCGGATTAACGATATTCTGCAGATAAGTGTCCAGTTGTTTCTTAAGATTCGCATCCAACATGAGACCGTCCTTTAACGATAAGGAAATTAAATTCGGCGGGGATAGAAGCCGGCCCAGGTACTGGACCGGCTGAGTTAGCAGCAGATCAGAGTTTAGATCTTGCCAACGAGGTCCAGAGAAGGTGACAGCGTTTCTTCACCTGGTTGCCAGGAAGCAGGGCAAACTTCGCCATCATGTTCAGCTACATACTGAGCAGCCTGGATTTTACGCACCAGTTCTTTAGCCGAACGGCCAATACCCAGATCGTGAATCTCAGCAACTTTGATTTCACCCTCAGGGTTGATCACGAAAGTACCACGCAGTGCCAGACCATCTTCCTCGATCATCACATCAAAGTTACGTGAAATAACACCTGTTGGGTCAGCAAGCATCGGGAACTGGATTTTTTTGATGGTGTCGGACGCATCATGCCAGGCTTTGTGGGTAAAATGAGTATCAGTAGACACAGAGTATACTTCAACGCCCATTTCCTGCAGTTTCGGATAGAAATCTGCCAGATCACCCAGCTCAGTCGGGCATACAAAGGTGAAATCAGCTGGGTAGAAGAATACGACTGACCACTTACCTTTCAGGTCAGCATCAGAGACCTGAACAAACTCACCCTTATGGTAAGCCGTGGCGTGGAAAGGTTTAACTTCAGTGTTAATCAGTGACATTTTGTTCTCCTGTTAAGGTTGTCGTTATTCAACAACACCATAATAGGAAACTTTTCCAGCTTTGGGAAATTAATATATATTAACAGATCGATTGATTTTATTTATCAGGATATCGGGATCACTGTATCCACCATCAATTGCAGACTGACCTGTCCGCGAAACTCATTGCGAGACAGGCGATAAACCATGCGAACCTGTTGAACAGACTCATCTGGCCAAAGTTCAGTATCCACATTGAAGGTAATCGCGTCTACTGCCAGCGAGCCTCCGACTGGCATAACCACCAGTTTCAAGTGACGATAACCGACTATACGCTGCTGCAACACCCGGAATTCGCCATCAAACACAGGTTCCGGGAACTGATGCCCCCAGGGACCGGCATCCTGCAGCAATGCCGCCAGTTCCAGATTCAAATCAGTTTCAGCCAGGGGGCCGTCTGTCATCAGAATACGCTGAAGATCCTGTGATGCCAAACGTGCTCTGACCTCCTGATCAAACGCCTGACGAAAAGCCCCCAGATCCTGTTGTGCCAGGGATAAGCCAGCCGCCATCGCATGGCCGCCAAATTTACGTAACAACCCAGGATGACGCGCCGCTATAGCATCCAGTCCATCACGAATATGAAACCCTGGAATGGAACGTGCTGATCCTTTAACCTCATCCCCTTCTCCCGGGGCAAACGCAATGACCGGGCGATGCAGTCGCTCCTTGATACGCGATGCCAGGATACCCACAACCCCCTGGTGCCACCCAGGATCAAACAGGCAAACGCCCCAGGGCATTTCGGTCTCACTCAACGGCAAGTCGGCGAGTATATCCAGAGCCTGCTGCTGCATCTCACGCTCAATACTGCGCCGCTCAATATTCAGATCATTAAGCAGTTGAGCGAACTCCTGCGCCTGCTGCGGATCATCACACAACAGGCATTCAATACCAATCGACATATCTTCCAGGCGCCCAGCTGCATTCAGCCGAGGCGCGATAGCAAAGCCCAGATCCGCCGCCATCAACTGCTCCCGACGCCGTCCGGCCACCTCCAGCAGTGCCAGAATGCCTGGACGAGCCTGGCCGGCACGGATACGTAACAAGCCTTGATGAACCAGGGTGCGGTTATTGTGCTCCAGCGCCACCACATCAGCCACAGTACCCAAAGCAACCAAATCCAGCAGACTCGCCAGGTTGGGCGCCTGAATACCCCGTTGTTCAAAATAGCCCTGCTGCAGTAGTGACCGGCGCAAGGCAATCATGACATAAAAAATCACCCCGACACCGCAAGTGGACTTGGCGATAAATTCACAGCCGTACTGATTGGGGTTGACGATGGCACAGGCCGCCGGAAGCTTATCCCCAGGTAGGTGATGATCAGTGATAATTACATCCAGCCCGAGCTGTGTGGCCCGCTCAACGCCGTCTACACTGGAAATACCGTTATCGACCGTGACGATCAGTTGCGGTTGCTGCCGGGCCGCCACCTCGACTATCTCTGGGCTCAGGCCATAACCAAATTCAAAACGGTTAGGCACCAGATAGCTGACTTTCTTTGCACCCATCATCCGCAGTGCCAGCATTGCCAAGGCCGTACTGGTCGCTCCATCACAATCAAAATCGCCAACAATCAGGATCGACTCCTGCTTGTGCAAGGCATCGACCAGACGCGCGACAGCGGTCGCCATCCCCTTCATCCGGGTATCGGGCAACAACTCATGCAGGTTACGCCCGATCTGGGTTGGATCAGTAATGCCCCGTGCCGCATACACCCGTGCCAGAACAGGATGAAGGGCATCCAGTGCAGCAACGGAATCAACAGTTGAGGTGCGGCGTTGTATCAATGCAGAAGACATAAGGGAAGGCAGCGTCAGTCAGAATAACACTGGGCACCCGGTCACAGCCAGGATGCCCACAGGAATCAATCGCGGTGCACGTGCGATGCAATATACGCATGCACCTCGGCAAGGGATTTCGGCAACACACTGAAGCGCTCTTCACGCTCCATCAGATCACTCAGCCGGGCTGGCAGCTGGGGTGCCTCCAGACCGGCTTTTACTACCGGTTCCGGGAATTTTACCGGATGCGCTGTCGCCAGAGTGATCATCGGCACACTACGATTTTTCCAACACTCGCGTGCCGCTTTAAGGCCAATCGCCGTGTGCGGATCGAGCAGATAGCCGGTTTCAGCATGCACCTGTCGGATCACCTCACAAGTGGTCGCATCATCAACCGCGTAACTGTCAAACAGTGCACGTACGCTGTCCCAGCGCGCCGGTTCCAGCTGTACCGCTTCGGTTTTGAAACGTTGCATCAGATCCGCCACGGCAGCACCATCACGGCCATAGACATCAAACAACAGACGTTCAAAGTTTGACGACACCATGATATCCATAGACGGAGACAGGGTATGCTCCAGCGCCCCTTTGGACATATCATTACCGGAAATAACCCGGTGCAGGATATCATTGCGATTGGTCGCAACTACCAGCTGCTCAATTGGCAAGCCCATCTGTTTGGCCAGATAACCGGCAAAAATATCACCGAAGTTACCCGTAGGCACAGAGAAGGAAACCGGACGATGCGGACCACCAACCGCCAGTGAGGCGGAGAAATAGTAAACGATCTGAGCCATAATGCGCGCCCAGTTGATCGAATTCACCGCGCCCAGCTTCATGCCCTTGAGGAAGCTCTGGTCCGCAAAGCTGTCTTTAACCATCTCCTGACAATCATCAAAATTGCCTTCCAGGGCAATATTAAACACATTATCAGCCAGAATGCTGGTCATCTGACGACGCTGTACTTCAGACACCCGGTTGTAGGGGTGCATGATAAAGATATCCAGATGCTCACTGTGACGGCAGCCTTCTATCGCTGCCGAGCCGGTATCACCGGAAGTCGCCCCCATGATCACCAAGCGCTCGCCACGTTCGGCCAGCACATGATCCATCAGCCGTCCCAGCAACTGCAGGGCAAAGTCTTTAAACGCCAGGGTCGGACCATGAAACAGTTCCAATATCCACTCGTTCTGTTCCAGTTGAACCAGCGGCGCTACGCCACTGTGATCAAATACGGCATAGGTTTCATCCACCATCTGTTTAAGATCTGCATCACTGATGCAGCCTTCAACAAAGGGTTGTATCACCTTAAAGGCCAATTCCGCATAGGGCAGGCCTGACCAGGAAGCAATTTCAGCCTGACTGAATACAGGCAGTTGCTCCGGCACATACAGCCCACCATCCTCGGCCATACCGGCCAGCAGCACATCAGAAAAGCTCAATGAAGGTGCTTTTCCACGGGTAGAGATATATTTCATTGCTGCCCCCTCAACCTTCCAGGTGATCTATGCGGATACGGATTAAATCGCCCAGAATATCCGGCAGCGCTTCGATTTCACGTATGGCTTCATTCATCATCCGCTCTTCAACACGCTGAGTCAGCATGATTACCGGCACCTGGGCTTCACGGGTTTCTTTCTGCACGATCGCTTCAATATTGATACCTTTCTCACCCAAAATACGGGTGACATGGGCCAGCACCCCAGGACGTTCAACAGCCTGCAAACGTAAATAATAGCCACTGACCGTCTGTTCAACCGGCAACACCGGTGTTTCAGATAACTGGTGAGACTGAAATGCCAGAGGTGGCACACGCCCGTGAGATGGCGTATCCAGCAAACGTGCCACATCGATCAGATCAGCCACCACAGCGGAAGCGGTCGGTTCAGCGCCAGCACCCGGACCATAATAGAGCGTCTGGCCTACCGCATCGCCAGAGACCAGAATGGCATTCATGACACCATTTACATTCGCCAGCAACGCGGATTTAGGAATGAGTGTCGGGTGCACACGCAATTCAATACCTTGTTCAGTATGACGGCTGATACCCAGGTGCTTGATACGATAGCCCAGCTCTTCAGCATATTGCACATCTTCCGGGGTGATCTTACTAATCCCCTCGGTATAGCCTTTTTCAAACTGTAACGGAATACCATAAGCGATTGAGGCCAGAATGGTCAGTTTGTGTGCCGCATCAATGCCTTCCACATCAAAGGTAGGGTCAGCCTCGGCATAGCCCAGCGCCTGTGCTTCGGCAAGCACATCGTTAAACGCACGGCCTTTTTCACGCATTTCGGTCATGATAAAGTTACCGGTACCATTAATGATACCAGCCAACCATTTGATTTTATTAGCAGCAAGCCCTTCGCGTATGGCTTTAATGATTGGAATGCCACCCGCCACAGCCGCTTCGAAGGCTACCACGACATTCTTTTCATTGGCGGCCGCGAAGATTTCATTACCATGCACCGCAATCAACGCCTTGTTCGCAGTTACCACATGCTTACCCTGTTCAATAGCGAGCATCACCAAATCACGTGCAACTTCATAACCGCCAATCAGTTCAACAACAATATCTATGTCGGGATCGCGGGCAATTGCCATAACGTCGTTGATAATGTTGAAATCAGAGGTGTCGCATGCTGGATTCTCACGACGCGAAGCGATCGCAACCACCTCAATGGTGCGACCTGCACGCCGGGCAATATCATCCGCATTGCGCATCAGTACATTGAACGTACCGCCACCGACAGTTCCAAGTCCACAGATCCCGACTTTTACAGGCTTCAAACCACACCTCACAATTCCAGTTTACGACAAAATCCCGCGTTGCTGCCGCGGAAAAATAAAATGGTGATTAGTATAACTAAAACGGGGGCATTGCACTACGCAAGCCCCCGTTTTACCCAGCCCAGCCCGGTGAAAATACCGGTTGGCTTATTGCGACACCCCTAACATCTGAGCAATCCGTTCAGCTGGCATATAGCCCGGAATCAAAGTGCCATCTTCCAGCACCATCGCTGGCGTTCCCGTCACCCCTATTTTTTGCCCCAACATAAACTGATCAACCACGGGGTTTTCACAGGTTTTATTTTCAATGGTACCACCCGATTTCACCCGATCCAGCAGAGCAGCACGCTCTTCCGCTGTTTCGCCACACCAGACAGTAACCATTGTTCTGTAGGTTGCCGTATTAGGGCCACCCCGTGGAAAGGCCAGATAACTGACTTCAACCCCCATCTCATTCAATGCTTCCACTTCTTCATGCAATTGACGGCAGTAAGGGCAGTCCACATCGGTAAAGACTCGCAGGGTGGCTTGTTTCTCCCCCCTGGCTGGATAAGTGATCATCTGATCCTGCGTTACCTCAGCGAGCGCTGCAACACGCATCTGATTCTGACTTTGCTCAGTCACGTTAACCAAACCTTGTTGATCATCAATGCGGAACAGATGACCCACAAAAAAATATTCACCCTGTTCATGCGCGTAAAGTAACTCACCGCTCTCCAACAACACCTCGTACATACCCTCTAACGGTGCGGCCTCGATACTCTTGATCGGAATTCTTGAATCCGCCTTGCGCAACTGCTCGCGGATCAGATCTTTGGCATCAGCCATACTCTGCGAGCTGAGCAGAAATCCCACTAATAAAACGGCCCAACCGGCGTACTTCTTCATAGTTTCCTCATCCAATTAATGACACTTAGTTATCTGAGTAACCACACCCACAAAAGTTCATCCCCGCGGATGATGTGCCCGATGCAGTGACTGTAATCTGTGTGTTGCTACGTGTGTATAAATTTGTGTTGTTGACAGATCGGCATGACCGAGTAGCATCTGCACAACACGCAGGTCAGCCCCATGATTGAGCAAATGGGTTGCAAAGGCATGGCGCAGCACGTGTGGCGACAAGGCTTTATCGATGCCTGCCTGCCCCGCATGCAAGCGCACTCGGTGCCAGAACGTCTGACGTGTCATCTGATTGCCCCGACGACTCAGGAAAACCACATCCTGCGAGGTGTCAACGGCAAGCAAGGGCCTGGACGTTTTCAAGTAGCGGCGCATCCACTCCAACGCCTCATCCCCAACTGGCACCAGGCGCTCCTTATCTCCCTTACCGACAACCCGGATCACCCCCTGACGCAGATTCATCTGCTCTGTGCGCAAACCCACTAACTCTGTGACCCGCAAACCAGAAGCATAAATCAGTTCCAGCATGGTTCTGTCACGCAGCCCCAGCACATCCGTCACATCAGGTGCGGCAAGTAGACATTCAACATCGGTTTCAGTCAAGGTCTTAGGTAAAGGGCGTCCCGGTTTAGGACTGGCAATATTGAGTGTTGGATCCTGCTCTACCCGCCCCTCTCGCAGCAGAAAACGGTAAAAACCACGCAGACAGGACAACACCCTTGCTGTGGAAACCGCTTTGAACGCCTGCCCAACACGCCAGTCCAGGTAAGCCTGAAGGTGATGCCGCTGAACCTGCAGTAAATAGAGAGAACGATCATTAAGCCATAGGGCAAAGTGCTTGAGATCGCGCTGATAGGATAGCTGTGTATTACGACTCAAGCCCTTTTCCAACCAGGCTAACTGCACATACTCACGAATAAGATGCTGATCCTGAGGCTGGGGTTCCAAAGCAGTGAAACGACGATCCAGGGTCAACGAAAAACCTCAGTAGCCTGAAGCGTTTCCAGCTCAACTGGATACTCTGCCGTACCATGTTGCACTCGCTCAGCTACACGTGCACTGCCATCATCAACACTCATCAGTATGCCATCAACTCGCTTTCCAAACGAGGTATAAAAACGCACCGGATGACCGATATAATTTACCAATTCAAGCGGATCAGTTCGACGATACTTCTGAGACTCTGCCGAGGGCGGGACTGGTACGATCGGCGGCGATGCCACACCGGGCATACTACGAGGCAAAGTCTCCAGCTCAGATAACTCTGGTATTTCCGGCACAGGCTGCTCCTGAATCACAGGCTCCTGCAACACGGCCAGAAGTGACTGCATTTGCTCTGAATCCAGCGTCAGGGATTGATCATTCACACTGACTGACAGTGCGTTAGTCAACACGTCTTCGAGGTATCCAGGCGCATCAACTGCCTGTAAATCCACACCTTGCAGATTCAGACTCATTGTCATTCGGGCGTTTGGTTCACCCGACTGTCGATACGCAGGCATCAGCGCCGCCGTCAACTCAGGAGCCTGATCATTTAACCAGCCCTGAATCAAGTTCAGATGCTGCTCACGGTATTCAGCAATACTCAATCCTGACTGCATGGCACAGAACTGGTTTTTGCGCTGATTGTAGCCCTTATCCTGATAGCTGATATCCATACGCTGCAACTGTGGACCGAGTTGCGACAAGGTTTGCGGGGAAACTATGTCTGCCTGAAGGCTCAGATCAACACCTATCTCAGCCCAACCATACATATGACCAAGCAACTCCAGTCCCAGTCTATCCTGAGCGGTTTGTCGCAAGTTTGCATGAAAATCAAAACGCCCCTGGCGCATTCCCATCATGCGCATTGCCGACATATCAAAATAACGAACCGTGCCGCACCCCAGCGCCGCAGGCTGAGTACCCTCTTCTGTCTGCTGAGCCAACTCAGCAAGCATAATAAACAAAGGCATATTGAAGTCGACATGCAAGCCTTCTATAGCTAAAGCAAGCTCTTCCGGCCAGTCACCGATAGCCATGCGCGATTCAAAGTCTAGAAAAAATAGCGGATCTGAAGTCAGACGAATCTTATCGACGATAAACCCAGTGGGTTGCCCCATGGGTGTCAAGGTAACGGTACTCAGTTGGATATCGCCCAGAGGATTAACATACAGTGCGCCATAATCAGCTTCAATCAATGGGCGCATTTGCTGCAACTGCGCATCGATGGCCGATTTCACCTGATAGTAATACAAGCCGTAAGCAATGAGCAGCAACAAAAACAGCAACAACACTACCTTTGAAAACAGTTTAACAATCCACATCCGTCTTTTCTCAGCTAAATGTTTCCCGATATTGCATTCTATGCACAATTTAGCCTTTACGCGAATGTGCAGACGAAAAAAAACGGCCCGTAGGCCGTTTTTTTGATGTGGGGCAATTAACCCAGCTTTTCTTTGATACGTGCAGACTTACCACTACGCTCACGCAGGTAGTAAAGTTTAGCCTGACGTACATCACCACGACGCTTGACGCTGATGCTGTCAATGATCGTGCTGTAAGTCTGGAAAGTACGCTCAACACCCACGCCGTGAGAGATTTTACGTACTGTGAAAGCTGAGTTCAGTCCGCGGTTGCGCTTACCGATCACTACACCTTCAAAAGACTGCAGACGGCTACGTTCGCCCTCAACAACCTTAACCTGGACTACAACGGTATCACCGGGTGCAAATGCAGGCACCTCTTTACTCATCTGTTCAGCTTCAATCTGCTGAATAATATTACTTTTGCTGCTCATCGCTCGCTCCTGTATTTTCGACCGCACGCCTATTCGGCTTCGCGGATATATTCGCTTAACAGCGCCTGCTGTTCCGGGCTGAGTTCAATCTTTTCCAACAGATCCGGCCGCCTTTGCCAGGTTCGCCCCAACTGCTGCTTCAAACGCCAGCGTTTGATATCAGCATGGTTACCACCCAGCAGCACCGCAGGTACCTGCTTCTCATCGAGTGTTTCGGGTCGGGTATAGTGGGGGCAATCCAGCAAGCCTGCAGCAAAAGAATCCTCTGCTGCCGAATCTTCATGCCCCAACACACCGGGTAACATCCGGGAGACAGCATCCACCATCACCATGGCAGGTAACTCGCCTCCACTGAGCACAAAATCACCCAGCGACCACTCTTCATCAATGTCAGTATCTAGCAGACGCTCATCAATGCCCTCGTAGCGCCCAGCCACCAAAATCAGGCTGTCTGCTGTGGCAAGCTCTGACACACCGGCCTGATCCAACCGACGCCCCTGGGGTGACAGGTAAATCACCCTGGCCTGCCCCGGCGCTTTCAGTTTGGCGGCCTGTATGGCATCCCGCAGAGGCTGCACCTTCATCAACATACCCGGGCCACCACCATAAGGTCGGTCATCCACGGTACGGTGCCTGTCCAGTGTGAAATCCCTGGGATTCCAGCACTCAACTTCTAGCAAACCACTGCGCACTGCGCGCCCGGTGATGCCGTAGCCGGTAA
Source organism: Nitrincola iocasae (assembly GCF_008727795.1). Classification (NCBI taxonomy): domain Bacteria; kingdom Pseudomonadati; phylum Pseudomonadota; class Gammaproteobacteria; order Oceanospirillales; family Oceanospirillaceae; genus Nitrincola; species Nitrincola iocasae. The sequence continues at coordinate 3,460,849 of NZ_CP044222.1, forward strand.
CAGCCTCGAACATCTCCGGAAACAAACTGACAATTCCGAACCACATCAACTAGAACTCCGGGTCCCAATCGACCCGCATCGTTCCTTTTTCAAGATCTATCTCTTTAACCACCTGTTCCGGTAAATAAGGAATAAGCCGTTCAACTTTGTCGCGACTGTTCGCGGTCGCTTTGACGACGAACACATCATTCGAACCGGTTTCAATCAGGTGGTCCACCCGTCCCAGCAACTCGCCGGATTCGGTATAAACCAAAAGATTTTCAAGCTGACTCCAGTAGTACTCACCTGTTTCAAGCTCAGGCAACTGATGCTGTGCGACATAAATCTCCGCATTGCTCCAGTCTCTGACCTGTTCAGGGGTATCAATACCTGCCAACTTGGCAATCAAGCCTTTACCGTGACGTTTACTGGATTCCAGTTTTACCTGAAACCACTGCTCGCCACGCTTCACCTGCCAGGGGGAATAACAAAATACATTATCTATCGGGTCTGTATAGGAGTGGATTTTGATCCAACCCTTAACGCCGTAGGGTGCAGTCAACTTACCGATAACGGTGAGCTTCTCTGCTTGCATTTGCTCCATACCTGTCAGGTCCGCCAAACTTACTGTGCGGCTTTACGTGCGTCTTTAACCAGATTAGCAACGCGCTCAGAGGTCTGAGCGCCTTTGCTGATCCAGTAATCAACACGTTCCAGGTTAATGCGCAGACGCTCTTCCTGACCCCGGGCTACAGGGTTAAAAAAGCCCACCCGCTCAATAAAGCGGCTGTCACGCGCAAAGCGTGAATCGGCAACGGTGATATGATAAAACGGACGCTTTTTGGCGCCGCCTCGAGACAAACGAATAGTGACCATGCGCTGGACCCCTTTATTTCGCAAGGATGGGTTTTAGGATCGCCCATCGTTAATAATCCCCATCTCTTCGCTATGCCAGCCGGCAAGACGGGGGCCAATCTAAAAATCAAGGCGCGAATTGTACGTCAAACAACCAATAAATAAAAGCTATTCATCGCTCAGAAGCGCGGAAAGCCACCGCCGCCGCCCATACCGGGTGGCATCATGCCTTTCATACCACGCGCCAGCTTGGTCATACCTGACTTACTGCCAAATTTTTTCATCATTTTAGCCATCTGCTTATGCTGTTTCAGCAGACGGTTTACATCCTGAATCTGGGTACCCGAACCCACAGCAATACGACGCTTGCGCGAGCCAGAAATAATATCCGGGTTACGCCGCTCCTTGGGTGTCATGGAGTTGATGATCACTTCAAACTGCTGCATGCCTTTTTCAGCCTGCGCTGCCTGAGCCGCTTGTGCCATCTGCCCCATACCCGGCAGTTTTTCCAGCATGCCCATCATGCCACCCATATTACTCATCTGCTGGATCTGCTCACGGAAATCCTCCAGATCAAAGCCCTTGCCTTTGGTCATTTTCTTGGCAAGCTTCTCAGCCTTAACCTTGTCGATCTTCTGCTCAGCTTCTTCGATCAGACTAAGCACATCGCCCATACCAAGGATACGCGAGGCAATACGATCGGGATGGAAAGGCTCCAGTGCATCGGTTTTTTCACCCACGCCAAGGAACTTGATCGGCTTACCGGTAATATGACGCACCGACAAAGCTGCACCACCACGTGCGTCGCCATCCGTTTTGGTCAGAATCACACCAGTCAATGGCAGCACGTCATTGAAAGCACGTGCGGTATTGGCAGCATCCTGACCGGTCATGGCATCGACGACAAACAGGGTTTCAACCGGCTTAACCGCAGCGTGCAGATCACGAATCTCAGCCATCATCGCCTCATCAATGGCGAGACGACCGGCGGTATCCACCAGCAGCACATCATGGTGTTGCAGGCGCGCATGGCGAATAGCGCTATTGACGATATCTACTGGCTTCTGACTGCTATCCGAGGGGAAAAACTCCACGCCCACTTCAGCCGCCAGTGTTTCTAACTGACGTATAGCGGCCGGTCGATAAATATCAGCCGATACCACCAGCACTTTTTTCTTTTTGCGCTCTTTCAGAAAACGGGACAGCTTGGCAACAGAGGTGGTTTTACCCGCGCCCTGTAAACCAGCCATCATCACCACTGCTGGAGGTGTAGTACTCAGGTCGAGCTCGGCATTAGCCTCGCCCATCACCTTGATCAGCTCTTCGTTGACTATTTTGACGAAGACCTGCCCGGGACTCAGGCTTTTACTAACCTCCTGCCCCACCGCACGCTCTTTGACATTGTTAATGAATTCTTTAACAACTGGCAAAGCCACATCCGCTTCAAGCAGCGCCATACGCACTTCACGCAGGGTGCCTTTAATATTTTCTTCCGTCAGGCGCGCCTGACCGGTGACGCTACGTAACGTCTGTGTTAATCGTTGTGTAAGATTATCAAACATCTTTTGCCTCTGATCGGATCATCTGTGGCCAGCGGAGGCCTTGTCTTCAGCAACTCTGTACAACCACTGAACAAACTTTGCTCGACATTATACAGATCCATGCACTTGCACTGCACCCTATATTTCTTATTTACAGAGTTTATGCCAAACTTATGCGCCTGAAAGGAGATTCATTGGATGCTGATTTTCATCTCATTATTTGCAGTTCTATGCTACGCCATCGCATCCTGGCTGCAATGGCAGCGTGCCACGGGCCAGCGACTGGAAGTTCGCCCCACGGTGCTTATTTCGGGGTTTATTGGGTTTGTAGCCCACGGTGTATCGGTGTACCACACCCTTCACCATGAAGCAGGTATAGATCTTGGCCTGTTCAGCATGGGCTCATTGATCAGTTGGCTGGTCGCCGCACTGGTGATAGGCAGCAGTCTGCGCCAACGTATCGACAATCTGTTCATCGGGGTCTTCCCGATGGCGGCCCTTGCGGTACTACTGGCAGCCGTCATGCCAACATCGGAGACTCTAAAACCCTATGGCAGTGGTTTGTTTCTACATATTCTCCTATCAGTGCTGGCCTACAGCATCTTTACTTTGGCGGCCCTGCAGGCCATTCTGCTCTGGCGCCAGCAACTGGCACTGAAGCAGCACCATACGCGGGGCCTGGTAACCAGCCTACCGCCCCTTCAGATCATGGAAAGACTGCTGTTTGAAATGCTCTGGGTCGGATTTATTCTGCTAAGTATTTCACTGCTCAGCGGCTGGCTGTTTGTTGATAATCTGTTTGCACAACATCTGGTCCACAAAACCCTGCTATCCATCGCCGCCTGGCTGATTTATGCCACGCTTCTGGCTGGCCGCAAACTACTGGGATGGCGCGGCATCACCGCTATCCGCTGGACCATCGGCGGCTTTCTACTATTGATGTTGGGTTACTTCGGTTCAAAACTGGTCATGGAGTTCATCCTCTAGCCTTTCATAGCTATTGACACAGCCAGGCTCTGCTCTGAAAATGGCTGTCCCTATTTATAACACAGGTTTTTATTTTGGAAGACGCGTCGATAAGCTCCCTGCTGATTCTGCTTGGCTTTCTGATTACTTTGTCAGCTTTCTTTTCCAGCTCAGAAACCTCAATGATGTCACTAAACCGTTACCGGTTGCGGCATCTGGTGAAAAAGCACCATCGTGGTGCCATTAAAGCCAGCCAACTACTGGAACATCCCGACCGCCTTATAGGCCTCATCCTGATTGGTAATAACTTTGTTAACATACTGGCGTCAGCGATTGCTACGATTATTGCGGTCAAGCTCTGGGGAGATGCCGGTATAGCTATCGCTACCGGCGTGTTAACGCTGGTGATTCTGATTTTTGCCGAGGTGACGCCGAAAACCCTGGCCGCCTTACACCCGGAGCGCATTGCCTTTCCGGCGAGTTTCATTCTCCATCCACTGCTGAAGATATTTTACCCGCTGGTCTGGCTTGTAGGCGCCATCACTAACAACCTACTGCGAGCCTTTGGCGTTAAACCCAGCCTGCATGGCAATGATCATTTGAGTACTGAGGAGCTGCGCACACTGGTGCATGAAGCCGGAGCCCTGCTTCCCAAGCGCAACCAGTCAATGCTTCTTGGCGTGCTGGAGCTGGATGATGTTACCGTTAACGACATCATGATTCCCCGCAATGAAGTAGAAGGCATCGACATGGATCAGTCGCTTGAACAGATCCTGGAACAGCTCTCCAACACCTTGCATACGCGTTTGCCGATTTATCATGGCGATATCAACAAAGTCGTCGGTCTGTTGCATATGCGCAACCTGGCACAACTGATTCAACGGGGCGAAGTAACCAAAGACGCCATTCTACAAGTATCCCGCGATCCCTACTTTGTACCGGAAAGCACTCCACTACAGACCCAACTGCTTAATTTCCAAAAGCAGAGCCGACGTATCGGAATCGTAGTCGATGAATATGGAGATGTCGAAGGGATAGTTACGCTGGAAGATATCCTTGAAGAGATCGTTGGCGAACTGTCTGAAGAACACAATGATCTGGTCGAAGACATTCATCCACAGGATGATGGTAGTTATTTTATCGATGGCGGCGCCTATGTACGTGACATTAACCGGGCACTCCACTGGCAACTGCCAACCGATGGCCCGAAAACACTGAATGGCCTGATTACCGAAACGCTGGAATCACTGCCGGACGCTAATATCTGTCTGGTCATCGGTGAATACCGTGTTGAAACTCTGCAGATCCAGGACAAGTTCATCCAGACCGTCCGCTTAATCCAGATCCGCAAGGATAAATCGCACTGATCAGCACAATCCACGCTCCGGTCGGGTCGGCATAGTCAAGGGCATGTCAAACCCGATCGTTAGCAACTCACAGATGATATAAGCCGTAAGCCCCCAGATAACCTCACCCTCATATTGCCAGGAGGGCACATCCCAGATCTGATCTCCCACCACTATCTGATCCAGATGTGGCGGCCCCTGTTCAAGGAAAAAACGCACCGGCACGTTAAAGATACGTGCAATTTCCCCCGGGTTTGCCTGCAATGGCAAGTGCTCTGGTATCACACCCACCCAGGGGGTGACCTGAAGATGATGTTTAGAAACCACCTGACCCAGAGGACCGTATAACTCCACATCCTTTGCATGGAGCCCGATCTCTTCATCAGCCTCACGCAGCGCCGTGTATGACAGAGAGCTATCAGATTCATCACGCTTACCCCCAGGAAAGCAAACTTCTCCCTTATGCGTATTGAGATGAGACGCCCGCACTGTCAGAATCAACTCAGGATCGTGTTCAGACCGGGTTACCGGAATCAGCACAGCCGCTTGCCGTCCTTTACGACGTAATCGCCAAGGTTGATGGGTGCTGATCCGCTGAATCGCCTGTGTGAGCATAGTGCCTCCTTATCCCGTTGATCATAACGCTAAAAAAACGGGTCGACTAGCCTATCTGCATCTGACTACAATGACCGGGAAGCAACAAGGAACCAGCCCAATGAAATACTGTTCGAATTGTGGTGCGGCGGTTGAGCAAAAAATACCTGCGGGTGATAACCGTCACCGGTATGTGTGTAACGCTTGCCATACCATCCATTACGAAAACCCCTGCATTATTGCAGGCTGCCTGCCGGTCTATCAGGATCAGGTATTGCTGTGCAAGCGCGCTATTGAGCCGCGTTATGGTCTCTGGACCCTGCCTGCCGGATTTATGGAAAATGGTGAGTCAACCGAACAGGCCGCGTTGCGCGAGACACTGGAAGAAGCCAATGCACAGGTAATCATTCGCAGTCTCTACACCATGACGTCCATTTTACATGTTGATCAGGTACAGATGATCTATCTGGCAGATATGCCGGAGCCAAGCTTCAGCATCAGTGATGAATCCCTCGAGGTGGAGCTGTTCCGTGAAGACCAGATACCCTGGGACGCGCTGGCTTTTCCGACAATCACCAACGCGCTGAAGTTTTATTTCAGCGACCGAAAAACCGGTCACTTCCCGCTGCGCCATCTAGCGATGAGTCGCAGCGACGAAGGGGAGCTATGTTGTGAGCTGGGCACCCATCAGTGAGATGGCGCGCCCAGCGCCTCTATCTCCTGCCAATAACGCTGATACTCGGGGCTGTCCTGACGGGTGTAGTTAAGGTTACGGAACAAGCTGGTCAGATGCACAAAGTGTTTGCGCACCGCCTCTTTAGTAGTTAACGCTGGCAAATTTTCCAGACTACGAGTCAACAAACGAAACAAGTCTCGCTGCCGGGCGATCGGCACAGAGATATCCACCGCATCAAAGGCATCCTGCTGCAAATACACCTGATCCAGACACTGAGACTTCTGCCAGAGCATATAATCTTCCAGCGTCACGCCCTCTTCACCGGTCACCTGCATCATCTGCTGTACTTCTTCGCCCTTTCTTAGCAATAGCAGCATCTCACGCACCTGAGGCACCCAGTCTTTATCCATATGTTCAGCAAACCAGGCTTCAAGCTGCTCAAGGTAGCGTGACCAAGAAATCAATGGATCCACTGCAGGGTAAGCACGCTTATAAGCGCGCTCAGCACTCAAACCCAGAAAGGTTTTCACCGTACGCAGGGTAGACTGGGTCACCGGCTCTTCAAAGTTACCACCCGCCGGGGATACTGTGCCAATCAACGTCAGGCTACCCATAGAACCATCGTTGGTACGTATCAGGCCAGCACGTTCATACAGCGCACGAACAGCAGAATCCAGGTAAGCCGGAAACGCTTCTTCACCGGGTATCTCTTCCAAACGACCAGAAGTTTCACGCATGGCCTGAGCCCAGCGTGAGGTGGAATCAGCGATAAGCAGCACGTTATAACCCATCTGACGGTAGTACTCACTAATTGTAATGCCGGTATAGATTGAAGCTTCACGCGCTGCCACCGGCATAGAAGAAGTGTTACAGATGATCACCGTGCGATCCATCAACGTGCCGCCCTTAGGGTCCGGTGTTTTCGGAAATTCAGTGATGGTTTCCACTACTTCACCAGCACGCTCACCACAGGCGACGATAATCACAATATCGACATCCGAATAGCGAGAGATTAAGCTTTGCAGTACCGTTTTACCCGCACCAAACGGGCCAGGTATACAAGCGGTTCCGCCTTTCGCTACCGGGAAAAAGGTATCAATCAAACGGATCGTAGTGAGCATCGGTTCATGTGGGTACATACGTTCACTATAACCGGCTCGCAACAGATCACGATTGACTGGAACACGCACCGGCCAGAACTGCTGCATACACACTTCATGCTCCTGTCCCTGCTGATCACGCAGGCGCACTACCGGTGTGGTGACGGTGAAACTGCCTTCCTGAACCCAGGTGACTTCAGCCTCACCGCGCATATTGAATGGCACCATGATTTTATGGTTGAAACGCCGTTCCTGCACCTTACCGAGCACATCGCCGGCTTTAACCCGGGAACCGATTTTGACCAGGGGCTGAAAAGCCCAGTGCTGCTGCTGATCAATGCCATCAACATCCAGGCCTCGCGGCAAGAAGAAGCCATGCTGCCCTGCAATCAGTTCCAGCGGATTCTGTAAGCCATCATAGATTTGTCCCAATAGTCCAGGTCCCAGGGCAACCGAAAGCAGACGGCTGCTTTGAACTACCACATCGCCAATCGAGACACCACGGGTGTTTTCAAATACCTGTACATCGGCCTCACCGTGACGGACTCGTAGCACCTCAGCCTGTAAGCGTTCCTGACGCCCATCGGCTGGCAACCGGCCAGGGCAGATGTATACCACCTCATTTTTGACCAAAGCGAAAAATTCACCTTCGTCATCTTTCATCAGGCGAATGGTGACTATATCATCGCGTACCCCCGCAACACGTGCGGTTATCGGTGTTCCATTCATGCGTTAAATTCCTCAAACATCTGCTCTAACTGCTGTTGAATACCGCTGCTTTGCATAAGCTCACCGCTCAGGGCCTCAAAGGCCGTCAGTGCCGCATCAGCATCACCACTCAAACGTCGTTCTGCTACTCCCCAGCGCAGTACAAAGCAGATTACGGTTTCCAGAGTGAAGTGATGGCTGCGCTCTGTTGCCAATAGGTCCCGCCACAGATACTGATCCATCCGATTTTGCAGTTCACCGGTGCGCCCTTGCTCAAATAACAACGCCAACTCTTCCAGATAATCGACTTGAGACTCCAGACCAAAATAAGGCTCTTGCCAGTGACGACGAATCCATGGCGCCCAGCGTCCAAACCCATAAAAGTGCTCCGCTGAGGTATCAGGACGCCGCCGGTAGCGCAGCGCTGCCAGTAAAGTCTGCATTTCCAGACGTAAACCTATGTTTGCTCGTAAGGCCTCAGATGGAAAACGGTCTACTTGCTGCTGCCACTGCATCACCCGATTTCGGTCCGGCAGCGATGTATCACCCTTGGCAACCGGGTGATAGAGCTGCTCAGCCAAACGCAACAATTGCAAATCCGCATCGCTGAGCAAGCTCAGGCGCTTTTCCAGCGCAATACGAGACAAGGGCAACTGGGTACACTTCTCCATCTGCTCATGCAGCCAGGGCAGAGCAACTACCAGTGTGTAATAGTCCGCCACCACTAACGGATCACCCCTTCAAGCAAGGCACGAAAACGCGGCTGCAGATGTTTTAGTAATACCTGTGCTATCGCCACCTCAGTCAGATCGATCTCTACGTCTTTACCACTCAAACGTATGCGCAATCCACGGCCGGCATGGGTATCAAAACTGATGCCATCGCGCAGCAACTCGGCCGACAAGGACTGTACAAACTGACTTAAACGCCCCTGACGATACTCATGTGCATTGCGGCGCAGTTCATCTAGTCCGATAAACTCATCCGGCAACATCACTTCCACACTGTGGCCATCAAGATGCGACTGATCCCGGACCTTACCAACCAGCTCCAATATCAGGCGCCGCATAAATTCGGCATTATCCATCTGTTGCTCAACCAGGCGTTCCACCTGATCAGCAAAACTCAGCGCCATACTCTCTTTCAATTCCAGCAGCAGATCACGCGCCGCCATTTTCAGAGCATCCTCACCGGCCTTTCGCGTCTGCTCAGCATCACGCTGCGCCGTCTGGCGGATGGTGTCAGCATCATGGCGTGCGTCTTCAACTATCTGAGCCGCTTTCTGGCGTGCCTCTTGCAGCAGCTTATCGGCTTCGGTACGCCCTTTCTGTACGCCTTGATCGCGCAACTGCTCGATCAGGGCTTCAACACCGGATGAAGGTTGGTGTTTTTCCTGCTGATTCATACGCCACTCCTAAGCAGGGACGCCTGCACTGATGACCAAAGCAAATATAAAGGCAAATACCGCGAAGCCTTCGACAATCGCTGCTGGCGCCAGTGACATCCCGAATATTTCAGGGCGAATTTTAGAAACATTGATAGCCGATGCACAGCTGCGCCCCTGGTATATCGCACTGAACATCAGCGCCAGTCCGCAAAGCAATCCGATACCGGCTAGCCCCGCTGCATTCTCCGGGGTAACATCACGATTCAGCGCAAACATTACCACGATGCCATAAATCGACTGGGAAGACGGCATGGCTGAAATACCAATATAACGTCCATGCCCAGTCTCTGTTTCCAGCAATGCTCCCACTGCCGCCTGACCTGCCAGAGAACAGCCGATCATACTGCCAATTGCTCCCAACGCCATCGGGCCATAAAGCCCCGCCCAACCCAGGGCCATAATCAGGTTGTCCAAGGTGTAACCTCCTGTTTCGAGAAAGGCCGGAAGGCATAGCCTTCATCTGCCAGACTCCAGTTATAAAATTCAATAAGGTTCAGACGCAGCCCGTGGATTACCCCACTGACTACGGTCAATACAAAATTCAGCATATGCCCGGCTAATAAGATCAAAACTTTAAGAAACATGCCGATACCTGGCAAAGCCATCGCCACATCGGTCGATAACTGATTGAAAGTGATCGCCAGGGATGCGCTGGCTAACCCCAGTGCAAACAGGCGCAAGTAGCTCAACACATCACCGAAAATTTTGGTGATATTGGTCAACGCCAGGGTACCCTGCAGCAAGCCGCGTACCTGCCAGCGTTCCTCCTGACCACTCATGCCCAGTACCATTATCAGACCAAGAGCAAAAACCAGCCAATGCAACAGATGAAAGCCCTGCAGCCAACCCAGTAAGGCCGACAGTACCGCCAGCGCCCAGCCTACCGATGCCCAGGCCTGTAATGACTGACGCCGAACCCAGGCCATCATCAGATTGGCCAATAGCAGGTGCAAGGCACCGATACCAATGGATAGCCGCATCATGTAATCAAAGTCATTAATATCAATAACTTTTAACTGCTGCAACCAATCAAAGGGGGCGGGTGCACCGAAATAGCTACCGACAGCGACTCCCCAGACAAAGCTGGCAAGACTCAGTGTCAACCCGAGTGAACGTAAGCGGCGCTGAGTGCGAGTGGCCTGCATCGATTTCCAGTAATAGGCCATAATAGCGCCCAGTAACAGCGCGTAACCCGCATCGGACATGATGATGGCAAAAAAAGCGGTGAAGGAGAAGAACACCACTCTTGAAGGGTCCCAACTGCGGTATCCAGGGGTCTGAAAAAAGCTGACCACTTCCTGACCACCACCCAATTGCTCGCTATTCTCCAGCAATGTCGGGGGCACCTCTTGCCGCTCTGGCTCTTCAATCAACAACACCAACCCCTGGTTTTCAGCGAAGGTCTGTAGCTCATCCAGTTGTGATGCTGCTACCCAGCCTTGCAGCGCAAAAATCTCGCCACAATCGAGGGTTTGATCTGCGACTTCAGATAAAAACGCACTATCCTGGGTAGCTGCAACGCAGCGTTGCAGTTGATAGATCCAACGGGTCAGGGCCTGGCGCTCTGCTTCCGTTGATTCCAGCTCTATCTCAATATCTTCAAGATCCTGCTCTAACTGACTCAGAGGGACATTGCCAGTCAGGGTCCGTGCTACGGGCATACGGTTAGCATCCGGCTCCTGCTCCGACACCACCACTACGTAGGCATGGCGGTTATCCCGGTGAACACAGTGCCAAATCAATCCGGAGCGTTCTACCTGGTGCATCTGGAAGTTTGGCACCAGATAGAACCAAAGTTTCTGGTATGCCAGCGCATCGGGCTCCGGAAAGCTAAAATCACCCCAGGGAGTCAAATCAGCAATACGTTTTTCCAGAAAATCACGACGTGCCATTAAGTCCAGACGTCGAGAACGGCTATGATCAATACGATCCAGCATTTCAACCAGACTGAACTGGCGTGTCCGCACCACCTGTCGGCGCTTTTCACGGCAGCTTAATAAGTACTGTAATGCACGCTTCAAACGCTCGGGGTTCACAGTGTCATCGATTTGCGCAGGTGCCTGCGGATCCTGCAACGGGATGATATGCATCAGCCCCAGTGCCTGCAAGGCATCCAGCATCTGCAGTTTTTCTTCAGCCAAGCCGATTAATGCGGCTTTTTTCAGTTGCAGAATACTCATGAAGGTAACGCCTGACGTTTATTCTTGGCAATCTTTGCACGCACCACACCGGCACGTTCTGCATCAGCCAGTGCAATCCGGATCTTACGGATATTAGTCTGTGCTTTTGGAATCAGAACTTTATCGAACAGATTTAGCCGTTGCGTGGTTTTCTGCAAGCCTTGATTCAGAAGCTCCAGGCGCTTGTTCAGTACCTGGCGCCGGGTTTTGATTTCCACCACTTGTTGTAACTGTGCCGCCAGCTTATCCAGCCAATGCTCCGTACCTAAACAGGAATAGGGGTTAATCACCAGCTCCAGCGAACGCAGTTCCGGTAAACGTATACCCACCAGATTCACTTCTACCAGCTCTATGTGTTTGATCCGAACCAACTCATCGGCACGCCCTTGATAGTTACTCAGCATACGCAGTTGCTGCTTAACACGTGCTTCCACATCCACAAGCTCCTGGTCATGCTCCAGCAACTTTTGTTGTGCTGTCACCCGGGCTGCAAGCAGTTGTTTACGCTTCAAATCCAAAGCCGGTACAAATTTCTGATAGGCTTTGACCTTGCGCCCTTCCTTGTTCAGGGTACTTTTGTTCAGTGCCAGCCGCCCCATGACTTACACTCGTACACTTGCGGTATGCGGAAAATATTTATCTATCAGATCCTGCTTCATCAACAGTTCTTCCGCCTCAAAGCATTCGGCCAAGGTTTTCCAACAAAGATCCAGCGCCTTTTCCAGTGGCAAAGATACCTTAATATCCATAAATCGACGCTGGAACAGATCACCAAAGCGTAACAGGCGCTGATCATATTCCGTCAACTCAAATGACATCGCCTGTTTCTGCTGTGCATCTTGTGCAGAGGCATAAAAACGCACCATAGTGTTCATGATCTGACCATGATCTTCGCGCGTCACCTTACCAATGACATGCTGCTTCAAACGCGACAGAGAGCCAAATGGATCAAGCACGCCATCGTGCAAGTAGAACTGCCCTTCGGTGATATAACCAGTGTTATCCGGCACCGGATGGGTGACATCATCACCAGGCATGGTGGTCACTGAAAGAATCGTAACCGAACCAGCACCCTTATAGTCGCAGGCCTTCTCATAGCGACGTGCCAACTGTGAATAGAGATCACCTATATAACCACGATTGGAAGGCACATGCTCCATCGCCACGCCGACTTCTTTTAAAGCATCGGCATAGGCTGTCATATCGGTAAGCAGTACCAGTACACGCTTACCCTCTTCAACCGCAAAGCGTTCGGCCACCGCCAACGCCATATCCGGCACCAGCAATGCTTCGACCGTGGGATCAGAACCCAGATGCACATACATCACGGTTTTGGCCAGCACGCCGGCTTTTTCAAAAGCAGAACGAAAGAAATGATAGTCATCGAAGATCAGCCCGATACCACCAAATACCACCACATCGGCATCCGCATTAGCGCCGATCTGTGCCAACAATTGGTTATAGGGCTCTCCGGCAACGGAAAAAATGGGGATTTTCTGGCTTTCGACCAACGAGTTAAAGACGTCGATCATGGGTACATCGGTGCGAATCATACGGGAGGCCAGCACCCGGCGTGCCGGGTTAACCGTAGGGCCATCAATTTCGATATGCGGCTCTTCAGTCAGATCCGGACCGGCATCAATAGGTACACCAGCACCAGAAAATACCCGACCAAGGATATTGGTAGAAAAAGCCACCTGCATCGAGTGCCCGAGAAAACGGATGGTCGCTTTAGTTGATAGGCCTTTGGTACCGGAAAACACCTGCAGTGATACCGTATCACTACCCAGCTCAATCACCTGAGCGAGACAAGGTAGCTGTGAAGGATCCAGCGGGTTTTCAATCAGTGCCAGATCACCAAACCCCACACTGCCGGTTTTATCCCGATCAGGTTCCGGCACATAAACTTTGACCAGATCACCCACAATTTCAAGAATTTTCGAGTAACACAAAAGCAACTGGGACACGACACACTTCCTGTATAGATGACACAAGAAGATTAAGCCATGCTTAGGTTACATTTACAATACAAACCCCTAAGTTACTTAAGGCTAAGTACATCCTGCATATCATATAGACCACGGGGTTTAGCCGCTAACCACACCGCCGCACGCACAGCGCCCTTGGCAAAAGTCATGCGACTGGAAGCTTTATGGGTAATTTCGATACGCTCACCTTCAGTAGCAAACAGCACGGTATGATCACCCACCACATCACCGGCACGAATGGTTTCAAAGCCGATCTCTTTAGCTGTACGCGGGCCAGTCTGGCCCTCACGCCCATACACTGCACAGGTTTTAAGGTCACGCCCCAACGTATCAGCCAGAACTTCACCCATACGCAAGGCGGTACCCGAAGGCGCATCGACCTTATGACGGTGGTGCGCTTCAATCACTTCAATATCGTAACCACCATCATCGCCCAGCGCTTTAGCCGCTACTTCCAGCAGTTTAAAGCACAGGTTAACGCCAACGCTCATATTGGGTGCAAACACGATAGCAATCTGCTCAGCCGCCTGTTGCAAGCACGCTTTTTGCGCCTCATCCAGCCCGGTAGTGCCGACTACCAGTTGCTTGCCCTGTGCTTGACAAAACGCCAGATTCTGCATGGTCACCTGGGGGGCGGTAAAATCAATCAACAGATCAAAATCGTCCTTAACCTCAGCCAGTGAACCACTCAGTTTCACACCCAGCTTGCCTAGCCCGGCCAGCTCACCTACATCGACGCCCACCAGCGAACTACCAGGTTCAACGATAGCGGCGGTAAGCAATGCACCTTCAGCTTGCTGCACTGCCTCTATCAGGGTTTTACCCATGCGGCCAGCCGCACCAGTCACTGCTATTCTGATCATTACCTTACCTACCCAAACCAGCCGACCTTGAATCAGGTCATATCTTCAAAAAACTTCTTCACTGAATCGAAGAAACCATGACGTTTAGGGCTGTGCTTGTGCTTACCCTCTTCAGTGGCATCCTGAAACTCACGTAGAAGCTCTTTCTGACGATGGTTCAAACTAACCGGAGTTTCCACGATCACCTTAACCATCAGATCACCGACACCACCACCGCGAACCGGGGTGATACCTTTGCCTCGCAAGCGAAACAGTTTGCCTGACTGGGTTTCGGCTGGCACTTTGAGTTTCACGCGCCCTTCCAGGGTCGGCACATCCAATTCGCCCCCAAGCGCCGCATCCACAAAACTGATGGGTACTTCGCAATACAGGTGTTTACCATCGCGCTGAAAGATCGGGTGTTCACGGACACTGACCTGCACATACAGATCACCAGCCGGTCCACCATTGGCACCGGCTTCACCTTCACCCGACAAGCGGATACGGTCACCGGTATCCACACCTGCCGGAATTTTAACCTGCAGAGTTTTAACCTTTTCAACACGCCCTTGTCCATGACAGCTACCACAGGGATCAGAGATCACCTTGCCACTGCCGTGACAGGAAGGACAGGTCTGCTGTACTGAGAAAAAGCCCTGTTGCATTCTCACCTGACCAATACCACCACAAGTACCACAGGTTTTGGCACTGGTTCCAGGTTTGGCACCGCTACCATGGCAGGTCTCGCAACTTACCAGAGTAGGCACACGCAGACTTTTTTCACAGCCACGCACCGCTTCTTCCAGGGTTAGATCCAGGTTGTAGCGCAGATCGGCACCGCGCTGCACACTGCTACGACGCTGACCACCACCGCCGCCAAAGATATCCCCGAATACATCACCAAAGATGTCGGAGAAATTACCCTCGAAGCCGCCGTGGAAGCCTCCGCCCCCCCCTTGCCCATCAACTCCGGCATGACCAAACTGATCATACGCAGCTTTTTTCTGGGCATCAGACAGCACTTCGTAAGCTTCGCTGAACTCTTTGAATTTATTTTCCGCATCCTTATCATCCGGATTACGGTCCGGGTGATACTTCATCGCCAAGCGACGGTAGGCTTTTTTAATGTCGAGGTCTGAGGCATCGCGCGGGACACCCAGTAGTTCGTAATAGTCTTTTTTTGACATAGTCCGAATCTGATCCGGTTAACGATGACTCCTGCGGGAGCCGGACACGACAACGCGGGCTGGTGCCCGCGTCGCCTTCATTTCAGTAGTTCATGCAGGCATGAAGGATTACTTTTTGTCATCCTTCACTTCTTCAAACTCAGCATCCACTACATCTTCTGCGGGTTTTTCTTCGCTCTGACCGGCTTCACCCTGTTCAGCGGCGGCAGCATCAGCATACATCTTCTGCGCCACACCAGACACGGCTTCGGTCAGTGCTTCTGTTTTGCTTTCGATCGCCGCTTTGTCATCACCTTTGAGCGCTTCTTCCAGCTCAGTGATAGCTGCTTCAATCTTGGTTTTTTCGTCTTCGGTCACTTTGTCAGCCGCATCTTTCAGCGTCTTCTTGGCGGTGTGTACCATGGCATCGCCCTGGTTACGCGCCTGTGACAGCTCTTCGAACTTGCGATCTTCATCCGCATGGGCTTCAGCATCACGTACCATCTGTTCGACTTCTTCATCGCTTAAGCCAGAAGAAGCTTTAATCACAATAGACTGCTGCTTGCCGGTCGCTTTGTCTTTAGCAGACACATTCAGGATACCGTTGGCGTCGATATCAAAAGTGACTTCAACCTGAGGAACACCCCGTGGTGCCGGTGGAATATCCGCCAGATCAAAACGTCCCAGTGACTTGTTCTGATTCGCCTGCTTACGCTCACCCTGTACCACGTGAATGGTTACAGCGGTCTGGTTGTCATCAGCCGTTGAGAACACCTGTGATTTCTTGGTTGGAATCGTGGTGTTCTTATCAATCAGCGGTGTAGCCACACCCCCCATGGTCTCAATACCCAGTGTCAGCGGGGTAACGTCCAATAACAGCACGTCTTTCACATCACCTGACAATACCGCACCCTGAATCGCTGCACCAATTGCCACAGCTTCGTCCGGGTTAACATCTTTACGCGGCTCTTTACCAAAGAATTCAGTGACACGTTTCTGCACTAACGGCATACGTGTCTGACCACCGACCAGAATCACTTCATCCACTTCAGAGGTGGATAGACCCGCATCTTTCAGTGCGATCTTGCAAGGCTCCAGTGAGCGTTCAACCAGCTCTTCAACCAGCGACTCCAGTTTGGCCCGGGTCAGCTTGACGTTCAAGTGTTTAGGACCGGATGCATCAGCGGTGATGTACGGCAGGTTAACATCAGTCTGCTGTGAAGAAGACAACTCAACCTTGGCTTTTTCAGCGGCTTCTTTCAGGCGCTGCAGTGCCAATGGATCATTATGCAGATCAATCCCTGAGTCTTTCTTAAACTGATCCGCCAGATAGTTGATGATCGACAGGTCGAAATCCTCACCACCCAGGAAGGTATCACCGTTAGTCGCCAGCACTTCAAACTGGTGCTCACCATCTACATCAGCAATTTCAATGATAGATACGTCAAAGGTACCACCACCCAAATCGTAAACGGCGATGGTTTTATCACCCTTGGACTGGTCCATACCGTAAGCCAGCGCCGCAGCTGTCGGCTCGTTGATAATACGTTTAACTTCAAGACCGGCGATTTTACCGGCATCTTTAGTCGCCTGACGCTGCGAGTCATTGAAATAAGCAGGCACGGTAATAACGGCTGCAGTTACCGGTTCACCCAGGTAATCTTCAGCGGTTTTCTTCATTTTTTTCAGCACTTCAGCTGACACCTGTGGTGGTGCCATTTTATTGTCGCGCACCTGAACCCAGGCATCGCCATTATCGGCCTTAATGATTTTGTAAGGCACCATCTTGATGTCTTTCTGAACCACATCGTCTTCAAAACGACGACCGATCAGGCGCTTGATAGCAAACAGGGTGTTATCCGGGTTGGTCACAGCCTGACGCTTAGCTGACTGCCCTACCAGGGTTTCACCATCATTGGTAAATGCAATGATGGATGGAGTGGTACGATCGCCTTCGGCGTTTTCAATGACTCGGGTCTTGTCACCATCCAGAATGGCCACACAAGAGTTAGTTGTACCCAGGTCAATACCAATAATTCTTCCCATTTTACTCTCCGTAATCTTTACCGCTCTGCGGTGTGAATTCTGTAATTTACCGATGCAACCTATATGGGGCTGCCTAAGGTTATTTCAAGTATTTTATGCTTTAGCAACCATGACCATGGCCGGACGCACCAGACGACCATTCAGGGTGTAGCCCTTCTGCATCACCCCCACCACGGTGTTGGGCTCAGCATCCGGCGCATCGACCATAGACATCGCCTGGTGCAACGCCGGATCGAAGGCCTGCCCAGTTGGATCAACTGACGTCAGATTGAACTTGGCCAAACTATTGATAAAAAGATCCAGTGTCATTTGCGCGCCTTCACGTAAGGCTTTAGTTGCCTCATCATCCACAGGACAGGCATCTACGGTACGTTCAAGACTATCTATAACCGGCAGCAGCTCCTGAGCAAACTTATCCAGCGCAAATTTATGCGCCTTCTCGACATCCTGTTCGGCACGCCGACGCACATTCTGTATTTCGGCCTGCGCACGCAACTGGGTATCCTGCACATCCTGCTTCAGACGTTCAATTTCATCACGCGCCAACGCCAGGTCACTCTGCTGTGCATCATTCGCTTGCTGAGTCTGGCCGCTTTCATCAATCACGCCCTCAACCACGTCGGCAGACGCACTGTCAGGAGCTACCTCACCTGCGGACTGAACCTCCTCAGTGACATCAAGTGCTTCATCCGACGGTTTCTGCTGATCATTAGCCATCCACTCTCTCCTGTCATGTTTCTAAATCTTGAGACTGACAGATTAATGGGGCCAAAAAAAACGGATTCAACCGGTATCAACTATCTTTTCAACATCACTTGCAGACAGCGCAAAAATACCTTATACATACCACTGTATAAATAACCATGTATGACAACTATGCTCACACACTTATTGATCAAAAACTTTGCCCTTGTTGACCTGCTGGAACTGGAGCTGAAAGATGGCATGACTGTCATCAGCGGCGAAACCGGTGCAGGCAAATCGATCATGCTGGACGCTCTCGGCCTGACGCTTGGTGATCGCGCCGACAGCGATACCGTCAGAGACGGCGAGGAGCGTGCTGAAATTACCGCCAGCTTTGATCTCCGCGCAATTCCTGATGCTCTGACCTGGCTCAAAGCACAAGATCTGGAACAAGAACAGGAATGCCAGATCCGCCGCATTATCACCCGGGAAGGGCGCAGTCGCAGCTATATTAATGGCCAACCCGCTCCACTCAATCAGTTGCGTGAGCTGGGTCAGCTATTAGTCGACATCCATGGTCAGCATGAACACCAGCGGCTGCTGCACCGTGAATATCATCGCGTACTGCTGGATGACTATGCGCAACAAGCCACCTTAGCAGAGCAGGTTCGCCAGCAACACAGCCACTGGCAGAAGCTCAGCCAATCCCTGCGACAATTGACTGACGACAGTGCCGAGAAAACCGCACGAACACAATTACTCAGCTATCAACTGGAAGAACTGGCACAACTGGATCTACAGCCAGACGAACTGACCGAACTGGAGAACGAACAGAAAACGCTGGAAAATGCTGGCCATCTACTGCAAACAGGCCACCAGTTGATAGAGATCACTTCTGAGGGCGAAGAGCAGAACTGCGTCAACCTGCTTAACCAGTGCCAACACCTGTTACAGCAACTGGCCGTCAATACACCCACACTCACTCAGGTGAGCGAGATGCTTAACAATGCCCAGATTCAGATAGAAGAAGCCAGCCACGAATTGCGCCACTACCTGGATCACATTGAGATAAGTCCAGAGCGCCTACAAACCGTCGAGGAACGCCTCACCGCTATTTTTGATATAGCGCGCAAACACCGCATTCAGCCGCAGCAATTACCGACTTTGCAAGCTGAGTTGCAAGCGGAAATGGACAGTCTGCACCGCTCAGACGAAGCTCTGGACCAGCTTCACCAGGATGTCCAGGCAGCCAGAGAAAACTACATTGAAATGGCAACACGCTTGAGCAAGGCGCGTACACGGCATTCCAGCAAGCTCAGCAAAGCCGTAGATATGCAACTACACAGCCTGGGCATGACGGCCGCTCACTTCAACGTCAGTCTAAACGCGCTAGCAGAAACCAAATGGAATGCGAATGGCATGGAAGAGGTAGAGTTTTTGATCGCCGCCAATCCAGGGCAGACTGCCCGTCCCTTGGCCAAGGTAGCCTCTGGGGGCGAACTGTCACGCATCAGCCTGGCAATACAGGTCATTACTGCACAAACATCCAGCACACCCACACTGGTGTTCGATGAAGTGGATGTAGGTATCGGTGGTGCCATTGCCGAAGTGGTGGGACGTTTATTGCGGGAGCTTGGCGAGCGCACACAAATCCTCTGCGTCACCCATCAACCGCAAGTAGCCTCTCAGGGCAATCAACATTTGTTTGTCAGCAAAGCCAACCAGAAGCAAAAAACGCGCACGCAAATCACCCAACTTGAGCCAGAGGCGCGCCTACAGGAAATTGCCCGCATGCTGGGTGGTATACAGGTGACCGATGCAACGTTAACACACGCCAGAGAGATGCTGGAGGGATGACAGCAGCCCCGGACTCACCGGCTGGCTGCCCAAGACAACAAACTCAGAGCTTATCTTTAAACTGACCGTACAAATACAGGGTGCGGTCGGCGATAACGAAGCCATTCTTTTCAGCAATCTCGTCCAGTAACTCACTCAAACGCGGATCAGTGAACTCACATACACGGCCGGTTTTTACACACACCATATGATCATGCTCATCTTCACGCGCTAGCTCAAATACTGAGTGACCACCTTCAAAGTGGTGACGTGACACCAGACCAGCCGATTCAAATTGCGTTAACACTCGATACACTGTTGCCAGCCCGACATCTTCTCCGGACTCCATCAACAATTTATAAATATCTTCTGCACTGAAATGCTCTCCCTCGCCTGCTCTTTCCAGCAACTGATATATTTTCACCCTCGGCAAGGTCACTTTAAGTCCTGCTTTCCGGAGTTCTTGATTCTCTAAAGCCATAATCTATCTCTATTTGCTATGCGGTTTGGGATCTGCAGTGGTAGACTTCATTATCAATGTTTACGCGACAAAGTGGAAGTTATTTACAGATGCGAAAGATTTTGATCGTTCTAATGGCCAGTTTTTTTATTTCCGGCTGTTTCCCCGGTGTCCATAAAATAGACATACCTCAAGGTAATGTCGTCACTCAGGACATGATAGACCAATTACGTCCGGGCATGACACCCAGCCAGGTCCGTTTTATTATGGGAACCCCGCTGATCACCGACACCTTCTCAGATGAACGCTGGGACTACCTGTACAGTTTTCAGGAGGGCGGAAAGCAACGCACTCAAGAGCGCATCTCCCTGTACTTCACTCAGGGCAAGCTCAGTCGCTTTAGCGGTGATTTCAAACCCACAGCAGCCACACCATCAGAATAAATCAAGCAAACAAAGGCCTTCAGGCTTCAGCCTTGGCCTTTGCTGCTTTTTCGGCGGCCTTTCTCGCCCGTATCTCTTTCGGGTCGGCCAGTAACGGACGATAAATTTCAACACGATCCCCGGCGCGCAACTCGGTGGAATGTGGGTCCTTGACTGCTTTACCAAAAATGCCTACCGGATCCTTGTCAGGGTCAATATCGGAAAAATATTCGTTCATACGTGACAGTACAACAGCTTCGTGCACAGTCGTTCCTTCGTGCACATTTAACGCAATAATTTTTTGCTCATCAGGTAAAGCATAAGCCACTTCGACCGGAATCATATCATCACCCTCAGCCATAGAGTTTATCCGCCCGTTCTACAAACACATCCACCATGGTGGTCGCCACAGATTTAAACACCTTATTCAACGCCATACTGGCTAGCTTGCCAGAAAAATCATAACGCATCACAAACTCAACTTTACAGGCATCATCACTTAACGGCGTAATATTCCAGACTGCACTAAACGTTGTAAAAGGCCCCTCAACCAAGGTCATATCCATAAACACCGGGCGTCGCTTACGGTTACGCGTAGTAAAACTATAGTGTAATCCAGCTTTGGCAACATGCAAGGTAGCCTGTATTTCATCTTCTGATTCAGCAATCACCAGGGCTTTGGAACACCAGGGCACAAAATCAGGATAGCGACCAACATCATTGATCAGGTCAAACATCTGCTCGGCCGTGTGCAGCACCAGAGCACTTTTATGGATTTCGGTCATACGGCTCCTGCCCGGTTAAGATCAAAAGGACACATTATACAGGTTTGTCACAAAAATAAGTCCGATAGCCAGTGGGGCCAGGTAACGTAAACAAAAACGCCACAAATAATACAACACCAGTGACTGACTCAATTCATCCTGGGTAATTCGGCGACACAACACCCAACCTGTGAACAGGGTAATCACCAGACCCACTAACGGCAGCAGTAGATAAGTAGTTACAAAGTTCAGTAATTCAAACAAGTTCATTTCAAGCAGCGTTATTCCAGAAAAATGACTGAAGGAAAACAGCACCGCCAGGCTTAGCAACCACGCCAGCCCCACACTACCCAGTGCAGCCGCTGGTCTTTTTAGCCCATAGCGCTGCTCCAACAGAACTGTCGCCGGCTCCATCAAAGATATGGCTGACGTGACTGCTGCAACCCCCACCAACAGGAAGAAAATCACACACAACACCTGCCCGGCATCCATCTGCCCAAACGCTACCGGTAAGGTGATAAATAACAGGCCTGGTCCCGACGACGGCTCCATCTGAGCCGCAAAAATTATTGGAAATACAACCATACCCACCAACAGTGCCAACACAGTATCCAGCATGCCAACACAGGCTACTGTCTGCCCGATAGATTCTTTCCTGCTCAGATAGGCCCCATAGGTCATCACGGCTCCCATACCTAATGACAGGGTAAAAAAAGCATGCCCCAGCGCGGCAATAAACATACTGGCATCCACCCGGCCAGGGTGAAATGCAAACAGATAATAGTATGCCCGCATGAAGTGACCGGAGTTATAGGCATAGACCAACAGAATTAGCAGTAACAGAAACAGCAAGGGCATCAGATAACGGATAGCACGGTCCAGCCCTCGGCGTACACCCGCCGCCAGTATCCCCAATATCAGCAACATAAATAGGCTGTGACTCATAAGCAGAGAACCGGGATCTTTTAGCATGGCGCCAAAATACTCCCCCGCCTGATCAACGCCAATATCAGCCAACAACCCGGTCGACAGGGAGAATACATAGTAAAATATCCATGCAGCAACCACTGCATAGAACGAAAAAATCAACACACCCGTCAATATAGCCAACCAGCCAATCCAGACCCAGCGTGGTGAAGCTCCCGCCTCTTCACTCAAATGCTGAAACGCTTGCACCGGATTACTGCGGGTTCGGCGACCCAGCAGCACCTCGGCCATCATAATCGGCACACCCACCAGCAGCACGCAAAACAGGTAGACTAATAAAAAAGTACCGCCGCCCTGCTCACCCGTCAGATAGGGGAATTTCCAGATATTTCCCAACCCCGCCGATGAGCCCAGCAGCGCCAGAATAAAGACACTGCGATGAGACCATAACTCCTCAGCTTTTTTACCTGTATGCATAAATACACTTCCTGATTTACGCTCAGCCATCGGTATGAAGTTTCTAACCTGAACGTATCAGCTATATGAAAGCTCAAGTAAAACAGCTTTCAAAGCCTCTGTCTCGTCTATATAATTCGCACATGTCAAAAAAGAAAGCAAAACCGACCAGCTCAACTATCTGCCAGAACAAAAAGGCACGCCATGAATACAGCATTGAACAGAAGTTCGAGGCTGGCGTAGCGCTGTCCGGATGGGAGGTAAAAAGCCTGCGTGCTGGCCGAGCACAACTGGTTGATTCCTATGTTGTCCTCAAAGATGATGAAGCCTGGCTGGTAGGCGCTCATTTCACTCCGATCATTTCCACCTGCACTCACGTTCTGGCTGACCCTCGCCGTGACCGCAAACTACTGTTGCACAGACGTGAAATCGACAGGCTCATGGGCGCGACTCAAGCCAAAGGCTACACCTGCGTGGCACTGGCACTCTACTGGAAACAAGGGCGAGTCAAGTGCGAAATCGCACTGGTCAAGGGTAAAAAACAACACGACAAACGTGCGGCAGAAAAAGAGAAAGACTGGGCACGACAGAAACAGCGCATCATGGCCGCACCGGCCTGATTGCAACAATAACCCTACTTTTTTGCATCAATTCTACGACTAAAGACTCGTAAGCTTGTAGTAAAGGCACAAATCAGCATAATAAAAGTAACCCAATATAATAATATTAAGGTGCCATTATGCTGACTCAGCTGAACGTAGTAACTCGACTGATCATTCTCAGCGTTTTCCCAATACTCGTAATCATTGCAAGTTTCACTTTAGCAGTGAACGACATGCGCCTGCTTAATCAGAATACACACAGCCTCTTTGAGAATGCCGTCGTTCCCCTTCGCCAGTTAAAAATAACATCCGATGCTTTTGCCGTTACCGGAGCCGATGCTTTTCAGAAATTTCGCGCGGGCGTTATTCTGGAACCTGAATTGCGTGCCGAAATTGAAGCTGCCGAAAAAGAAGGCCAGGAAGCCTGGGCACTGTTTCTTGAAAGCGAGATGAGTGACGCTGAACAAGCGCTCGTCAGCCAAACCGAAACACATCTGCAAACAGTATTGAATACACAGAATGATTTTCTGGAAAAGGCCGCCTCAGGCCACCTGCGCCTAATGGCCTTACCCACCTTCAATACCAGCCTGTTTGGCGCCTATGACCCCCTATCAGAAACATTAAACGAACTGATCGATTATCAGCTGAATGCAGCCGCTACCCTCCGGGACCAGGCAGATGCCCAGTATCAGAATGATCGCAATATGCTTTTCATTGTCGGAATTCTGGCCGTTGTTATTTCCAGCTTACTGGCTTGGCGCATCTCCCTCTCCATACAGCGACCTATCCGAAAACTGGTTGATGTCGTCAGTGAAATAGGCACGAATTCAAACCTGACCCTACGTGCTCCTGTGGAAGGCAAAGACGAACTGGCAAAATTAGGCACCCAGTTCAACACCATGATGGCTCACTTCCAACAACTGATCCGCAATCTGGGTAATGCTACCGATCAGTTAGCAGCGGCCGCTGAAGAGATGAGCGCCATCAGCACCCAGGTCAGTGGCGGAGCCCGTAACCAGGAGCAACAAACCACCATGATTGCGACAGCCATCAATGAAATGACGGCCGCTATTGCTGAAGTCGCCACCAATGCACAGAATGCATCTACCTCAGCCGAACAGGCTAATGAGCTATCTACTGCAGGTATGGAGCGCTCAAGCCAGACGCGCACAGCCATTGAGTCGCTAGCCAGCAGCATTGAAAGCTCCGCTGAGCGCATTGGCAATTTGAATGAACAGGCTGACAAAATAACCGAAGTACTGGATGTCATCGAATCCATTGCCGAACAAACCAACTTACTGGCCCTTAATGCGGCGATAGAGGCAGCTCGAGCTGGCGATGCGGGCCGTGGTTTTGCCGTAGTCGCCGACGAAGTACGCAACCTGGCAGGCAACACCCAGCAATCTACTGAACGCATCCAGAAAAGCATCAGCGATCTGCAAAGCGTTGCCAAGGAGTCCGTCAAAGAGATGCAGAAATCCACCCAAGCTGCTCGTGATGGCGTGGATAATGCACGTGCCAATGGCGAAACCTTCGAGGCCATGAGCGCCGCCGTCAGCACCATTCTTGACATGAACGTACAGATATCCTCAGCGACGGAAGAACAAACCGCCGTAGCCAATGATATCAATCAGAATGTCCACAACGTAGCGCAGATTGTCAGCGAAGTGGTTAGTGGCGCCGATCAGACCGCCGAAGCCAGCCAGCAGCTGGCCGAACTTGCCCAGCGTCTGAAAGCCGAAGTCGAGCAGTTCAAAGTATAAAAACAGCAGGCAGTGGCGCTTTAGCTTTTCACTGCCATGCTATATACTACAGCCGTTATCTGGGGGTGACATGGCTTCGACGCCGATTACGAACCCTTGGGTGCATGCCGAGAACGTGATGATTCTCGTAAATCCCTCATCACACAGTTATAGTTGCAAACGACGATAACTACGCTCTAGCCGCTTAAGTCGGCTAGCGCCGCACTCTAAGGTGTCTGTAACTCAGAGGTTCGCGGTGTCATATGAGACAGAATCGCCCGGATGCTTTGCTCTAAGCTGAACGGTTAAAACTAAAAGAGCTCGCCCTAAACACCCTGGCTCTCGGGTCGTGATGGGTTAATTGAATAGAGAAGCCTAAGCATGTAGATCTTAAGGCAGAGGATTGGCGGACGCGGGTTCGAAACCCGCCACCTCCACCAAATTGCAATAAATGATTAATTCACAATCATTTTCTTATCAAGAGAACATCCCCTATCCGATTGGTGACACTCACAGGTGACACTGGGGGTTCTCAATGACTTCAACCCTACCCTACACCTACCGCTCCTCCACAGGTAATCTCTTTGCCCGTTTTGTCGTGCCCGCTATTTGACAATGCAAGCGACTCTAAGTGTAACTCTGAAGATATGGCTGTAAGCACTCGTCTATCGGAATAGGAACGTAAGGGGCAAGAAAAACTCTCTACCACCTAGTGTTTGATAGTAACACTACACATCTACAGCAAACTCAAACCATCTTATTGATTAATTTAAATATATTGATGACTGCACGTAAATCTCAAGCTATTATATTAAGCTTAAAAGTTTTGAAACACACGAATGTCATGCATGGAAAGCCATGAATACATGGAGCTCTAGCTGTTGAAGTCAGAGCATTGATAGATTACGGCTGCTCTACCGTCTCTAAAGACATAGCCGCAACTTCTTATGAAATCAACGATGCACCCCAAATCAAAATTTTGATCATCTAACCCTAGAGGAACAAAAAACGTAAAAAGGATTAATCAGCTATGCAATGGAATAATTGAAACCGCAAAAAATTAACTAAGGATTAAAAAATATGAAAAACAATGCACTTATAGGAATTTTATTACTTAGTATAATTTTGTCTGGATGCGCATCTCCGGCAAGATTTGAGAACATGTTAGCCGTCGGTTCACCAGAACAAAGAAGCACAGCAACACCTCTGAGAGAGAATATTTCGGTTGCTGACGTAACCGGAGGCAAAGAAACTAATCTGGTAGGCACATCTCAGGTTAGCAATATCAGTTTAACTCTAGCTCTGCAGGAGTCACTAAGACATGTACGACTTTTCGCAAAGAGCAATATGGGCAAGTATTATTTAATCGCCCACATGGTAGAATTAGAGCAACCACTGACTGGTACATCAATGACAGTGACTCCACGTATACACTACACAGTAATTGATAGAGAAACTGGCCAAACTATTTATAATCGAACCATTACAACACCATATACAGCTGCTTTTTCAGATGCACTTTCTGGCGCTAGCAGATTAAGACTTGCTAATGAGGGAGCTATAAGAGTCAATATTGAAGCTCTTGTTAATGACCTTGTAATGCTAGAAATAGACAAATAAGGCTCATAAACAATACCACAACTATCATATTTTTTTAAAACCACACTGATTTACAAATAACTTTAATGTGGTTTTAAAAAACAACAAACACCGTTAAAATTAATTACAATCATAATTTTAATTTCATTATAGCGGTAATTTTCAACCCAACTGTCCATAAAGCTGCGTTTAAGCAGCTAGTTTATTGATCACCATTTCCTCCAGTTTTGCCGGATTCAATGATACTGCTCCTTTGGGCGTCCGGTTTCTGGTTTCGCCTGACCAACGAGCCGGTTTTTTGTTCTTTGCTTCTTCATACACCGCTTTGCGTTTGCTTAGCTGCGCTGAGTCATCACCTTGATGACGGCTATTTGGAGTCACGAAGTTAATCCCACTATGCAGGTGGCAGTCATTGTAGGCCCGCTCTAAGGTGAGCATCCATTCACGTACAGCTTGCAACGAAGCAAAGCCAGTTGATGGCCATTGCGGACAGTACTTGACCGTCTTAAAGAGTGACTCAGAATAAGGATTGTCGTTACTCACCCGTGGGCGGCTATGCGACATCAGCATCCCTAATTCAGTTAAGCGTGTACGCAGTGTATAAGACGTCATCGGTGCTCCATTATCTAAGTGCAACACCGGTGGTGTTATGCCAGCACATGATCTTAACGGCGTACTTCGGCCTGCAGGTTTTTTATCCTGCGCGGCTGCTTTTGAGTCGCCTGATCTTGGCCTTTTTGCTGTGATGCGCTCTGAAGGCAAGCGGCTTTCCAGCATTGAACCTGCTCTACATACAAGCCTTTTTCGCGGCAATAGCAATTCAGTTCAGCTTCGGAACGACTGGCTGTTTCGATCACGATAGCCAGCTTGGATTCGGGGGACCAATCATCAGCGGTATTACGATTACCTGGCACAGGTACTCTTTGTTGTCGGCACTGTTTTAACAACTATACAGGGTCACATCAGAAATGCCTTTCTCTGTG
The DNA here is from genome assembly GCF_008727795.1 of Nitrincola iocasae. Lineage (NCBI taxonomy): Bacteria > Pseudomonadati > Pseudomonadota > Gammaproteobacteria > Oceanospirillales > Oceanospirillaceae > Nitrincola > Nitrincola iocasae. Next base: position 3,488,758 of record NZ_CP044222.1, read on the forward strand.
GAAACAGACGGCACAGAGCGATTGATCGGTGGCAATAGCTTCTTCAGCACAGCCGTCTTACGTTCATTGGAATAACGGGGCATACAAGCTCTCATTCCACCCGCTCAGGGATTAAATTTGGCTAAATCGCCAACTGGACAACTAGGCTAACAGAGCGGGCATGTCCAGATTGGAAAATGAAGGGCCGTGGGCCATCACGTTAAAGTGTTCTTGGTCGAACGCATCAACATTGGGCGGTCCGACAAAATCCAGCGCGTTGGTATCTAACACTGTTAGCAAGCTCATTGTGACTTCACCTCCGCACAGTAATTGATCGCATCTTCCAGTCGGTCATTACCCCAGAACAGTTCCCGATGGACCACAAACATGGGCGCACCAAATATGCCCTTTTCCTGCGCCTGTTGCGTCTGAATTCTGAGAGCCTGCTTGAACGCCTCATTTTGCGAGGCGTCGATGATGTCCGAAGCCGGGAGGCCCATACTGCATAATACATCGCCAACAACCTCAGGTGAGTCTATTTCTTGATCTTCTGCGAAGTTCAAAAGCATTATGCGTTTGCAAAAGTCAGCCAGCCAAGGCTGATCCTGACCGTATACCGCCACGCGCATAGGTAAAAGGGTCCGGCGTGGAAACTCTGATGGCCATGACCATGGCAGGGAATACTTGGCACATTGACGCTCCATGTCCCGTTTGACGTAAGCCCCTTTCGCTTTCTGAACGACAAAAGGTGAGTTATTCCAACCCAGGGAGGCAAAAACAGGACCCAACAGGAACGGACGCCACTGGATGTCTATTCCGCGCCCCCGGGCTAGATCTTCCACACGCATCAACGAGAGGTAGCTGTAATTGCTGCTTAGATCGAACCAAAATTCCAAAGGCACTTCGACCGCGCCGGATTTTTTCTCGAGATCAGTCATTGTGGCAACTCCATGTCATGAACAACCAGGCACCGTACCTCAATACTCTTTCTTGGTTTTTGATGCGCAACGCCTAACGGGTTCTGGAATGCCGCGTGCGGAGTGAACCGAGATACACCCGTCAATTCTGAATCGTATTGCTTGAAGATCAACGCTTCAGTGTGGGACATATCCGGAAAATAATACCAACGGTGCCGTGAAGAGTGCTTTAGTACGTAAATCTCTCCCTCGCGCTTTGGATAGATCACTCTTGCTTGAACCAGGTCGAGCGTGGAGATGCTCTGGCTATCACACACCGCCAACGGCGTATCAATGACTGGATCTCCGATTGATCGCCAAACATTAACAATACTGAATCGGTAGATCGATTGTCGGGCTTGAAGCTCATCGATCACCATTTCTAGTCTGCGAGATCCCGACGCTTCAGTGTAGTCATTGTGAATCCGACCGTTGGCCGGCACAACCGAGACACCTTCCTCTCGTCGTCCAAAGTCCAGAGGTTCACTTTCTGTGCGACGTTGACGCACCAGGTGGTCAAAAACGATCGCTCTATTCGCACCAGTAGCCAGCTTCACAAGCCGCTCGATTTCTGGGTAATAACCGCTGCGTACTTCTGTCACGTTATCGAAATTTCTGACCTCGCTTGGCGCTTCCCACAGCTCAAACCCTTGGACGTCCAGCTGAGTGGATGCCAATCTTGCGTCGCGAATTTCGACTTCCCGTGCCTCATATTCAACGTTCTCCCAAGGTATACCTTCCGGTGGCGTAAATGTGTAGTGAGTGGGCGTTTCAGTGTCAGGTACGAGGTAGTTCAGTTTTCCAGTAATTGGGCCAGAATTCTGGGTTGAACCTAAGGTGCGCTGATGGTTAATTGGTTTAAACAGGGTTGTGTTCATGAGGTCTCCTCCAAGTAGAACTCGCAACATTGCAGCCGATAGCTGAGTGTGTTGCCAGGAGGTATTAAACTGAGCGAATCAAGCCCCGAGTTCAAACGAAATGTCATCCCCTCTACTATTCCATGGAGGAATGCCAGCGTCGGTATTCAAGTATCTAGCAACCCGATACGTTGCGCTTCTGTCCTGATCCATTGGGCAACCGCTTGCAGCTCCTCCCGGGGTTCTGGTGTTGCCATTAGAAGCCAGTAAGCATGATTACGCTTGGTCAAGCAAACGTCACTGACTCGAAGCAGTTGGCTGTTTTGAATCAGATCGTTTATGAGTCCCACTCGCCCCAGCGCCAGCCCCTGACCAGCCAATGCTGCCTGAATAACCTGGTCGTACTGATTGAACCGGAGTATGCGCAGTGAGTTGGCTTTAGGCCACCCTCGATGCTCCAACCAACTGGACCACTGCAGCCACGGTGTCTTGGGGTCGTCATACTCCAGAAGGGAGTAGTCGCTCAACTGTTTTGGTTCTGAAAGCTGCGAAATGCCGAGAGCCGGATGTGCCACCGGCACGACAGTTTCGCTAAACAACTTCACGGCCCCCTCAGGGGCCGCATGGTCAGAACAATACCGGATTGCCAGATCCACTTGTTCCCGGCAAAGATCCTGCATGAGGCGATTGTCTGCTGCCACCTTCACATCGAGATCAGGGTGTGTGGCATGGAGCCGGGCTAGCCGGGGCAGTAACCACAGGCCAGCTATTCCGACCGTAGCGGTCAGGGTTACCGGTCGACTCCTGCCTTCTTCTTGCAATTGATTAACCGCAGAAAGGATCTGTTCTAAAGCTTCGTCAACAACCCTGAATAGCTTGACGCCGTCATCCGTCAAAGTTACCGATCGATGTCCCCTCACAAAAAGAGAAAACCCAAGCTGACGCTCGAGAGCAATGATCTGTTTGCTTACCGCGGATTGTGTAAGGCAAAGCTCATCTGCTGCCTTACTGATATTCTGAGTACGGCAGACAGTAACAAATCCTCTCAACAAATCCAGGTATCGCATCTTCTGCAATGACATAGGATACTCCTCACAATCCTTCGTACTGATCGCCCTGTAGTGGCATAGTTAATTTAGCCACCTAATTAGAGCTGCTATCATGCACCAAGAGATAATTAGGTGACAATATGACCAGAAGACCAGAAGACCAAAGCGCAATTTCAGCCCTGAATTTAGGCTCGAAGCAGTACAGCTGGTAGTCGACCAAAATGACTCTATTCGAGATGTGGCTAAAGTATCCTTCAGGGGTGCAAAGTATTCAACGTCGACTAAGTGCCCTTCGCCCTTGAGGTCTGGATGACGCAGCAAGGACTGGATAAACACTGCCATTACTGTGTTAATTCCATACTAGGGATGCAAACGGCGGTGCGGCATGGAACTGGCCTGGCAGTGCTACCCTGCTACCTAGGAGATTCAGACTCCACACTGCCTCGATTAACACATCCTATACCGGAGCTTTCTGTTCCGATCTGATTGCTCACCCATCCGGATTTGCGACATACCAAGCGGATGAGGGTATTCATGCAAGAGATTGGTGAGCACATTCGACAGGCGGTGCAGCGACGTCAGCAAGCTCATTGGTTTGCCAGTGAGTCACGAGTAGATCTACCGTCATGTCGCCACAGATAAGGTCTTGGGTGGTAATAAGCTCTACAGGTTTCTGCAAGGGCATAAGCGTTACCGTAAAGGTAGCAATAGCAAGCTCCTGCGAGATTTCACGTACCTTCAGTTGAGCTGGAATAAACTGTAGCTCTTCCTGACACTCACGGTATGACACTGGGGGTTCTCAATGAATTTAACCCAACCCTACACCTACCGATCTTCGACAGGTAATTTCTTTGCCCGTTTTGTCCTGCCCGCTGATCTGCTGACGTTTCTACGACACCAGTAGATGTAGGGCTTTCAACCGTTATTGTTTATACTTTTATGATATGTGTCGGCTAGCCTACCAATCACTCAAGCTCGGATTGAATAGACTCTCACACCTAATCTGGAGTAAAAACAAACGTGGAACTCAGACAGCTAAAATATTTTCTTAAAGTAGTTAAGTGCGGCAGTTTGGGTAAAGCTGCCTTGGAACTGGAGGTAGGTACTTCAGCACTTAGCCAGCAAATATCAAAACTAGAAAATGAACTATCAACCCGCTTGTTGAATCGTACATCTACAGGTGCACTCCCAACCAATGCTGGCATTGCATTTATGCACCATGCACAGCTTGCCCTTCGTCAAGCAGAGCAAGCGAAAATCGCAGCTCAAAAAGAACGCACCAGTGGTTATGTCAGTATTGGTCTTCCTCCCACTACCGCGACTGTACTCGCACTCCCTCTTATTCAGGCGATGAATGAGCATTACCCGCACATTCAACTTCATATTGTGGAAACTCTGTCCGGTCATCTTACAAACATGCTGAATGCTCGTCAGTTGGATTTAGCGCTTGTATTCCACGCAGATAACGCACACCGCTGGAGTACCAAGGCGCTTTTAGACGAGGAACTCTTCCTGATTTCAGCACCTTCGACAAAAGAGAGTAACCCCCATCTACAGTCACTGGAAATTAAAGATTTATCCGAAATAAAGTTGATTATGCCGAGCGGCCTACATGGATTGCGCACTAACTTGATGGCTGCATTCGAACGCTTCAACATCCAGCCAAATATTGTTATGGAAATTGATGGGTTAACATTGTTGATGGATGCCGTAAAAGAGGGCTATGGAGCAACCATTCAGCCTGGCGCTGCGGCTTCTCGCTTAGGAAAGAGTGGTTTATTAATTCGTCGCATTAATGACAAACTGATCGTTCGCCGTAACTATTTGGTCAGTCTACCCGATGATGATCTGTCCCCTAGCGCTCTTGCAACCCGTCTTGTCATGACTAACGTAGCCAAACACCTGGTGCAGAACAACACATGGCCAGGCGCTCGATGGATTGAATAACAGCCACTCAAAGTATTTATTTTTTCTAAACACCTACCTGGTAAAACACCCTGTCGCCAGCTGAATAGAGCTAATAGACTCCCCTGGAAATCACTGAAAAGCCATAAGGCCTTTCCTGTAACAGGAGAACCTATGATTGATGTTCTAGTAATTGGTGGTGGCAATGCTGCCTTGTGTGCCGCATTGATGGCACGTGAGGCAGGCGCAAGCGTCATGCTTATCGAGGCCTCGCCTCGCGAATGGCGTGGTGGTAATTCACAGCACACTCGTAACCTGAGATGTATGCATGAAGCACCACAAGATGTATTGGTAGAAGCCTATCCCGAAGAAGAGTTTTGGCAGGACCTACTGAAAGTCACTGGGGGTAATACCAATGAGAACCTCGCACGGTTAGTGATTCGCGAGTCATCTACTTGCCGTAGCTGGATGCGTCATCATGGGGTGCATTTTCAGCCCCCCCTCTCCGGTGCTCTCCATGTTGCTCGCACCAATGCTTTTTTTATGGGTGGTGGCAAGGCCCTTGTCAACGCTTACTATCGTAGTGCAGAGAAGCTGGGGGTAGTAATTCGCTACAACTCCCCAGTTGAGGATATCGAAGTTCAGGATGGTCGATTTGTGGCAGCCGTCATACCAGAGCGGCAAATCAACGGACAGTTATACCCTGCTGAACGTATTGAAGCTAAAAGCTGCGTATTGGCAGCCGGTGGATTTGAGTCCAACCGTGAATGGTTACGTGAAGCCTGGGGTAATAATGAACGAGGCGAGTATCCATCAGATAATTTTCTAATCCGTGGCACACGCTTTAACAAGGGCACACTACTGAAGTGCATGATCAACCTGGGGGCCGATTGTATAGGTGACCCCACTCAGGCACACATGGTAGCCATAGATGCACGCTCCCCTCTCTATGATGGTGGCATCTGTACTCGTATCGACTGCGTATCTCTTGGTGTTGTAGTTAACAAAGACGGCAAGCGCTTCTATGATGAAGGAGAAGACTTCTGGCCTAAACGTTATGCAATTTGGGGACGTCTGATTGCACAACAACCCCGCCAGATTGGTTACTCGATTATTGATAGCAAAGCGATCGGACACTTCATGCCCCCGGTTTTTCCAGGCAATAAGGCAAACTCTCTTGAAGAACTGGCAGATCAACTTGACCTACCCCGAGAAACTTTTCTTCGCACCTTAGACAATTTCAATCAAGGATGCTGTGCGGGCCGTTTCGACCACACGCTACTGGACGACTGTGTTACTGAAGGGGTTACGCCAGCCAAAACTCATTGGGCACGCCCTATTGATACACCTCCATTCTACGGCTATGCACTCCGGCCCGGTGTCACCTTCACATATTTAAGCCTTAAAACTGATGCAACAGCAGCCATACGATTTTCCAATCAACCTAGCGAAAACCTGTTTGTCGCAGGTGAAATGATGGCTGGCAATGTGCTCGGCCAAGGCTATACCGCTGGTGTCGGCATGTCGATTGGTACGGCTTTCGGCCGAATCGCTGGCCACAACGCTGCTTTAGCCAGCATGGGTAAGCAACCAAAATCAGCCGCCTGACAGACCTACTGAAAATAAAACAATTAAAGCGACTATTACATGAACGCAAACAATAATCTGATACCTCTTCTCAACGCAGAAGAAGAGGAAGTCAACCGGCAGCTACAAATCTGCAACGCTTGTCGTTATTGCGAGGGGTTTTGCGCCGTTTTTCCAGCCATGACCCAAAGGCTGGAGTTTAGCAAGTCAGATATTCATTATTTAGCTAACCTATGCCATAACTGCGGTGCCTGTCTGCATGCCTGTCAATACGCACTACCCCATCAGTTTGACGTCAATATCCCCAAGTCCATGGCCAAGGTTCGCCTGCAAACCTACACTGAGTATGCTTGGCCCAGAAAATTAGGAGCCTTATACCAACGCAATGGACTTACACTAACGCTATCTACTGCTTTGGCGTTAGGGCTGTTCTTGATTCTAACTCTTATAGTTCAGGGCACACTATTTAGCGTAATTGAAGGGGGGGATTTTTATCAAATATTTCCTCATAACACGCTAGTCTCTATGTTCGGGTCCGTGTTTGCTTTCTCGACTGTTGCGCTGGTGATAGGTGTTGTTTATTTCTGGCGCCAAATCACGCCGGGGGAAAATAGAACTCAAAAGAACACACCAGCGCTTATTCAAGCCGGGAAATCGGCACTGACACTAAAATACCTTGATGGTGGACACGGCCAAGGCTGCAATAACCAAGATGATGCCTATACGCAGTCACGTCGTATTTTTCATCATTTTACCTTCTACGGTTTTATGCTGTGCTTTGCCGCTACCTCAGTGGCTACCCTATACCACTATGTCATGGGCTGGGGAGCACCCTATCCTATTCTCAGTTTACCTGTCATGTTAGGTATTATCGGTGGCGTGGGCCTTTTGATTGGACCTGCTGGACTACTATACCTCAACTATAAACGTCATCCTGAACATGGTGATAGTGACCAACGTCCTATGGACCGTGCCTTTACTGCACTTCTATTCATGATCAGCCTTACTGGCTTACTTCTACTGGGATTAAGAGAGACTGCATTGATGCCGCTCATGCTGGCACTGCACTTAGGCTTCGTAATGGCTTTCTTTCTGACTATGCCTTTTAGCAAATTTGCGCACGGGTTCTACCGTGGTGCAGCACTATTCAAGTCATACCTTGAATCAAAAAAAGAAAAATCAACCCAATAGCTACAACAAGGATAAACAAATGAAAATTAAAACAAAACTTGCTTTTGCCTCACTTATATTGGGAGTTATCTCAGCTCCAGCTCTATCAGCAGACCCCATCATTGACGGTAAGGTCGACTGTATAGCTCCAGCAGGACCTGGTGGTGGCTGGGATTTTACTTGCCGGAGTATAGGCCGGCTACTCAGTAATTACACTGATGGACAGATCACGGTTCAGACCCTCAACATGCCGGGCGCGGGAGGCGGCGTCGGTTTCGCGCACATCATCTCCAAACGCAGTGATGATGCCAAGGTGCTAGCTGCAGCCAGTACTGCCACTACCGCTCGCCTGGCGCAGAACCAGTTCCCCGGTATGGATGCTGACATGGTACGTTGGGTAGGCGCGATAGGTACTGACCCAGGTATCATCGCAGTCAACCAGAACTCCGATATTACTTCTCTTGCCGATTTGATTAACAAACTCAAACAAGACCCAGGTTCCGTTACTTTTGCAGGAGCAAGTGCCATTGGGGGATGGGATCACCTAAAAATTCTTATGACCGCGCATGCGGCTGGGGTTCCCAATCTGAATCAAATAAAATACCTCTCCTACAACAACGGAGGCGCTGCCGTAACTCAAGTAGTAGGTGGTCATATTGATGTTCTTGTTGGTGTTGCGTCTTCATCCAAGGGGTTTATCGAATCTGGAGATCTCAAGCCTCTTGCTGTCCTCGGCCAGGATCATCTAAGCGCACCTTTGGACAATATTCCAACATCTTTCGAGCTGGGTGTAGATGTAGAAGCCAGCAACTGGCGTGGTTTCTATATGCCTAAAGATGTTTCCGAAGAAGAATATCAGTGGTGGGTTAATACCCTCAGGACTGCAAGTCAAACCGACGCCTGGAAGGAAACCATGGTACAAAACGGTTTAGAGCCCTTTGGTTTATTTGGTCAAGAGTTTGATCAGTTTGTTAGCCATCAGATCGATTCTCTGAATTTCATTTCTAAAGAAATTGGAATGATCCAATGATTAAACTGGACCGCATTCTGGGTCTGATATTGTTTACCCTGGCTATTGCTTATGGCTGGGGTGCCTTTCACTTTCCGGTCGCATTTGCTGGGCCGGAAAGTGTCGGACCTTCAACTTTTCCAAAAATACTCTCAGTGATTGTCGCCACCTGTAGTCTCTACATGATGGTCAAACCTGACGATCTGCAAGAAGGCTTCGAGTGGCGGGCTCTACCAGAACTAGCGATAACCCTGACGGTCTTGGTGCTATATGTTTTCTTGATGGAGCCTATAGGCTTTATCGTCGCCACAGCACTAATGGTTTCGATACTTTGCTGGCGTATGGGAGTTAAACCTCTGCCTGCCATGCTGACAGGTGTAGTTGCTAGTTCATTTGTATTTTTGTTGTTCCATTTTGGGCTGGCGTTACCATTGCCCATCGGACCTTGGGAGGTTTAATGGATACTTTAAGCTTATTGATGGATGGTTTCGGGACTGCATTGAGCCTGGAAAACCTTCTGTTCGCACTGATTGGCTGCTTTATAGGTACCCTAATTGGCGCATTACCTGGATTGGGACCAGCCAATGGCGTTGCCATAATGATCCCATTGGCTTTCACACTAGGTATCCCCCCAGAAACAGCGTTGATTATGCTAACCTCTGTCTATGCTGGTGCCATGTATGGTGGACGTATATCCTCGATTATGTTGAATATACCCGGCGATGAGCCAGCCATGATGACATGTCTCGATGGCTACCCGATGGCCAAACAAGGAAAAGCAGCAGAAGCTCTAGCGCTTTCAGCTCTGGCCTCTTTTTTCGGGAGCCTAATTGGAACTATCGGGCTTATTTTTCTAGCTCCAATCCTGGCTCGCTTTGCACTCAGTTTCGGTGCTGCCGAATATTTTGCTCTCTTTGTGTTAGCTTTTGCCACCCTAGGGGGCGTTACCGGCAAAAATCCAGTCAAATCTGCCTTGGCAGCGGGCATCGGCCTAGCCATCGCAACGGTTGGCATTGACTTATCAACAGGTACTCAACGATATACCTTTAGTCTTCTCGAACTTTTTGAAGGTATAGACTTTATTGTTGCTATCGTTGGCCTATTCGCAGTCTCGGAACTCCTCCTTTTTATTGAAGCAAGAAAGGGGTCAGCTCCGCATCAAGAAATAAAAATTAACCCACTACGTCTGAGCTTTGCCAGTGTTAAACAGATTTTACCATCCTCATTTCGTGGCGGTATTCTGGGGTTCATTGCTGGCGTTCTTCCGGGAGCCGGTGCATCGTTGGGTAGCTTCGTTAGCTATACTCTTGAAAAGCGTATCATTGGAGCCAAAGGCCATTTTGGTAAAGGTGATCCTCGTGGTATTGCAGCTCCTGAAGCCGGTAACAATGGTGCGGCTTCTGGTGCCCTGGTACCCATGCTGACTTTGGGTATTCCTGGCAGTGCAACCACGGCTGTGTTGCTTGCCATGTTGGTGTCATTCAATATTACACCGGGCCCCTTGATGTTCACACAGAATGCAGACATTGTCTGGGGAGTCATTGCGGCTTTACTGCTAGGCAACATCCTACTGTTGTTGCTTAATATTCCACTAGTGGGAATTTTCGTACGACTTCTATCGATTCCCCCGCGTTACCTATTACCCATCGTTACAATGGTAGCTTTTGTAGGTATTTATGCCATCAGCCGTTCGGCGTTTGACCTCTGTTTCATGATCGCCTTTGGTGTCATGGGCTATATTTTCCGTAAGGCTGAAATTCCCTTGGTACCTATTATTCTAGGCATGTTGCTTGGGCCAGAAATGGAAAAAAATCTACGCCATGTAATGCAGATATATGATGGTAACTGGCTAATGCTTTGGGATAGCGGTCTGTCTATTAGCCTATGGGGTATTGCTCTGGCAGGACTAATCTTACCCGCTATTATGGGGCCGATTATGAGAACCCGAATGCGACGTACAGCAGATTAACTTGCTCACTGCTGAAGAAACACCGTTTGCGTAAAAATAGCTGAATGAACTGTATACTCATTTGCTTTTGGAGACAGAGTCCTCGCCATTTGGCAGGGGCTCTGTTTCCATACTATCTGTCCTGGTACTCCCTACATGCATCCTCAGCCAGTAAAACGTGCCCATGTTCGAACTGTACCATGACCTCATCGGGTACCTTATCCGACACCAATACATCTACTTCAGCCCAATCACAGACATGAATCAATCCGGTCTTACTGAACTTGCTTGAGTCCATCAGCACAATGGTTTGAGCCGCCAGCGGGATCATTGCCTGCTTGAACTCAGCTTCGAATAGATCGAAGTCCTGACATCCCTTTGATGTTCCGGCTACTACAGAGGTCACAAAGTAGGTTGGCGTGAAACGCTTTAGGTATTCGATCGTTTGTAGCCCGGTCAGGGTCTGATCTTCTGCCCTTAACTCACCACCTGGTATAATGACCCGATGACGGCTGTTGGCGGCAGCAAAGATGCGCGCCACTTCAAGGGAGATCGTCAGAATTGACATGCGCTCCCGATGCACCAGTTCGCGAGCCAGATAACAGGCCGTTGAGCTGTTATCAAGCAGAACGGTTGCCCCCTCACAGATAAACTGTGCTGCACGTGCCGCGATACGGGCCTTTACCTCAGAGGCTTCGTTCAGACGCTTCTCGAACGGTGGCTCTGCTGAGGGACGAGACAAACGCACCCCGCCGTGAAATTTTTCCACAATGCCTCTTTCCGACAATCCTTTAAGCGCACGCCGTATGGTTTCGTCAGAGACATTCAATTGCCCGGACAACTCACTGATCCCAGCTACACTCTGATTTTCCAACATTGAAAGTATCTGTTGCTGTCGTGTTGTAGGTGCCATTATTCGTGTTATCCAGCCCAACCATTCATGATAATTGCCTGCCCCGTTTCACCATGGAACAGTCTGGCACGTGCCAGGTCAAAATCAACTCCAACTTCAGCACCCGGCTTAGGTGCATCCGCCACAGAAGTACGTACGGTTAACCGATCACTTCCTAATACCAGTTCAACCAGAGCTTCAGCACCGAGCAGTTCGGTACGCTCGACCCGTCCTCGAGCCATGCCACCTTCAAGTGTTATACGCACCTCTTCGGCCCGCACACCAAACACCGACCTTTCTGGCAGGTCAGCATGGCCTGTTACCAGTGGGCTACTAAATGCGGGATGAGACAAGACTGTTCTGTCTGTAACCTGACAGGGTATCAGGGCCATCTCTGGCGAGCCGATAAAAGTTGCGACAAAGGTATTGGCAGGACGCATGTATATCTCCATCGGCGCACCGATTTGCTGCAGCGCCCCTTTTGACATCATTGCCACTCGTGTGCCCAGCGTCATCGCCTCAATCTGGTCGTGGGTTACGTAAATCACAGTCAGGCCAAGCTCACGATGCAAGCGTTTAAGTTCACCTCGCATGCGACTGCGCAACTTGGCATCCAGGTTGGAAAGTGGTTCATCGAACAGCAGCACTTTGGGTTTGCGCACCAACGCACGGCCAATAGCCACACGCTGACGCTCACCACCAGATAGCTCTTTAGGGCGACGTTCCAATAGCTCAGTGATATGCAAAATTTCGGCGGCCTCACGGATACGATGATCAATCTCGGCTTTCGATAGTTTGGTGGTTTTCATCAATCCAAACGCCAGATTACGATAGGCGGTCATATGAGGATATAACGCGTAAGATTGAAACACCATTGCGATATCTCGCTGCTGCGGTGCAGCATGGGTAACGTTAACACCATCGATAAAAAGCTGGCCGGCGCTGATCTCTTCCAGGCCGGCTACCATTCTCAAGGTGGTCGACTTACCACAGCCAGAGGGGCCGACCAGTACCATGAACTCTTTATTTTCGACGGTCAGGGACAAGTCTTGCACAGCGTCACGATCACCGTAGGACTTGAAGACATTTTGCAATGTAACGGTTGCCATTTAAGGTTCTCCAGTGAGCGTCACTTGACGCCGGTATGCATGAAACTGTCAATGAAGCGCCGCTGGAAAACAATGAATGCCAGCAGCAAGGGTGAAACAACTAAAGTGGTGCCAGCCATCAGCCGGGTCCAGTCTGCGCCACTATCAGATTTTGCCAGCAAGCCCAGTCCAATCGGCAGCGTACGTACGCTATCAGAGTTAGTAACCAGTAGAGGCCACATGTAATCGTTCCAATGCGTAACGACCGAAATAATCCCAAATGCGATCAGAGTGGGCTGAACCAATGGCAGATAGACATGCCAGAGGGTTCCGAAATGACCACAGCCATCAAGTCGTGCGGCATCTGCCAACTCTGAAGGCACCTGCCGAAACGACTGGCGCAGCATAAAGGTGCCATAACCAGAGGCAACAAACGGAACAATCATCGCAGGGAGTGTATTGATTAGGCCTAACTCATGCAGGGTGACAAAGTTAGTCAGAAAAATTGCATAGATAGGGAACATAATCTGCAACAGAAACAGCGTAAACAGCACCCGTTTGAATGGAAATTCAAGTCGGGCAAATGCATAGGCCGCCAGAGTGATAGTTACCAACTGGCTGATCAAGATAGAGCCAGTGACCAGCAACGAATTGATCAGGTAGGTGCCAAAAGGTGCCACATCCAAAGTGGCTGGATAATTAGCAAAATTCAGCACCTTGGGAATCATCGATGCATTTGGATCAAATACTTCAGCCTTGGTTTTCAAGGACGTCAGCACGATCCAGATCATAGGACTCAGCCAAAGCAGTGCCAGTGGCGCCAGCACGATATGTTGCCAACGAGTCTGTAGCCAGCGTTTTAACTGTAGCCTGCGCTGAGTGTTCTCGGCTGGCACAATTTCAACAGCAGTAGTACTCATCATCGTTCTCCAAGGTAATGAACACGTCGACCCAGCGTAAGCGCAACGATGCCAATCAGGCCGAGAACAAACAGCAGCAACGTATTGGCGATGGTCGAGGCATAGCCGATGTCTTGGTATTGGAAGCCATTCTGATAGATGTAGTAGGTCAAAACATTTGTAGAATCAGCGGGTCCACCCTGTGTCATTACATAAACGTAATCAAATATCTGATAGCTATGCAGCAGACCGATGATTATGACGAAATAAAGCGTCGGCGAAATAAGTGGAATAGTAATATGCAGCAAACGGTTTATTGGTCCAACACCATCAAGCCTTGCCGCTTCATATAGATCAGACGGCACGAGCTTCAAAGCCGCCAACAGGATCAACATGAAGTAGCCCGAGTATTTCCAGATACTCATAAATACGATCGCTGGCAGTGCCCACTGACTGTCATACAGCCAGTCCAGTTTCGGCAGCCCAAGCAGGTCAAGGCCTTCGTTGATCGGACCATAACCAGGAGCGTACAAAAACACCCAAACCATACCGGCGGCTACCGAGGGAATCATCACAGGGTAAAAAAATGCCGAGCGATAGATCGCTAGCCCACGTAATTTGCTGTCCAGCGCGACGGCTAGTAGCAGAGCCGCGATGATCGACAAGGGAATGGTCGTCAGCGTATAAAAGGCTGTATTGGCCAGGGCTTTCCAGAACAGACCATCATCCAGCAGGCGCAGATAGTTCTCAGCCCCCATCCAGAAAACCTTAGGATCACCTAGCATAACATCGTGCAGACTGAACCAGATGGACCGAACAATGGGCCAATAAGTAAACACAGCCAGGAAAGCCAGCGACGGCAGCAGTAGTGCATAGGCCAAAAGCATTTCCTTGCGCCGCGCAAGTCTGTAACTATGGGACATGAACGAATACCCGCAAATAGAAACTCAAAAGAGGCCCCAGCACGGAGTCGTGCCGGGGCTGGCAGATACAACGACTTAGCTGCGCTGACGACGCAACAGACGCTGAATCTCACGGTTTGAGTTGTCATTCGCTTCCAGCAATGCCTGAGCGGGCTCGATCTCACCCGCCAGCGTACGGTCAAGTGCACTTTTGAGGTTTTCGCGCACACGATGATAACCGGGCACCTGCAGGAAGGCTCCAGCATAGGCCGCCTGATCCAGTGCGACTTTAGCCTGAGGTACCTCGGTCAAATAGCGCTGCATTTCGGCCGATTCCCAGGAGGATTTTCGTACCGCCAGATAACCCGTTGCACGACTCCACTTAGCCTGATTCTCAGTATTGGTCATCCAACGGGCAAAGGTCCAGCTGGCCTCTTTTTTCTCATCCGACTGATTCTTGGCAATCATGATCGGACCGCCACCCTGAGCCGCTCCATAGGCCTTGTTCTTCGGCATAAACGCCACACCGACTTCAAATGGCGCCGAAGTGCGCAGATTGGTCAAAGAACCGGTTGAGTGATACAGCATGGCGGTCTGCCCAGCCATGAAGTCATTGGCAGACCCCTGCCAAGTAGACGCGGGTGCCATCACCCCGGCTTTGACCATCGTATTCCAGAACTCCAGCGCTTCAACCGCTTCTGGCTGGTCAAACAGCACCCTGTCTTTCTGCCAGGGTACAAGTCCATTTTGACGGCAGTAACATTCAAACATCCAGTCATGCCAGCCTCCGCCGATCACTAGTCCCCAGCGTTTGAGTTCGCTGCCATCACGAATGGTCAGAGCCTGTGCCACCTGAAACAATTCATCCCAGGTATCAGGTGCTTTACTGATACCGGCGGCCATGAAGGCATCCTTGTTGTAGTACAAAACCGGCGTTGACGGCTGGAACGGCAGTCCGTACAGGCGATCTTCAGAAATGCAGGTGTTGAGGAAGCCCGGCAGGAAGTCATCATAGATATCATCGGCCTTGGCGCGGTCCGTAATATCTTCCAAGGCATCAAGCCCAAGAAAGGTTTGTAGTGCTGAGTTGATAGGCAGCCACATGGAAGGGGGTTCGTCAATCCCCAGGCTGGTAATCACTTTTTGCTCAGTATTGTCATAGCTACCGGCATAAATGGGCTCAACATTAATATTAGGGTGTTGAGCATTGAACTCGGCAACCATGCCAGAAACTATATTGTTGATATCACCCGATACACCAACCGGATACATAAACTGCAAATTGACCTGCCCAGAGGCACGGGCGGAGCTGATGAGTCCCGGTGCAAACCCTATCACCGGAATGGCAGCACTTGCGGCCAAGAACTTACGTCGAGTCAGAGTAAACTTTGAATCCGTCATGCGCGATCTCTCCTTGCTTCATCAGGCCATACAACCTGCCTGCTTTGTTTGTGGGATATTTGTGGTTTTTGATGATTTCATGCAAATACTGCCACACCAAAGTCGCTTTTTTGTGTCATTCCCATTAACTTTTCGTGAATTGAGCGATAACCTATCCCAATACCTGCACAAATATGTCTGAATTCAACACTGGATAAAAACACCCTGAATCGCATCATTTCATGAGACACAAACCATGCTAATTGCCCAGATCAGCGACACGCATTACCTGACCGATGGCACCACTCTTGCGAATCAATTCAATACCGCGGCCGCCTTTACACAACTGATTAAAGCCATAGCACAACAACCAATGCAGCCTGATCTGATTTTGTTCAGTGGTGACGTGGGTGAACGAGCCACTCCTGAAGAATATCGTACGGTGGGTAATGCGTTGCGAGCTCTAGGAATTCCGGTACGAATTGTCCCCGGTAATCATGATGCCCGCGAGGTGATGCAGGCCGAGTTACCTGATATGACAGGTATCGAATCAAACCATTTGTGCTTGTTCGATGATGGCTTTGACATTGCGATTATTGGTCTGGATACCAGCAAGGAAGGTCAACCGTCAGGACATCTTTGTCCGGAGCGACTTGACTGGCTTGAGCATAAGTTGGCGCGGGTTAAAGATCGGCCTGTGGTGATTTTCATGCATCACCCGCCGATTACCACAGGCCTTGATGCAATGGATCGTATGGGGCTAGTTGAAGGAAAAGACCAGCTCTCTGAACTAGTCAGACAGCATGGCAAGGTAGAGGCGATTTTGTGCGGTCATATGCATCGCTCAATTTTCGGACGCTTTGCCGGGGTACCTGTTCAGGTTGCACCATCAGCTTCACACCAAATCGCTTTTGATTTGCGTGAAAAAGAACCCTACCGTTTCAGCCATGAACCAGCGCAATACCTGATGCACCTGTGGAGTGAACGTGATGGACTTATTAGCCATACAGTGTCGGTAAACACCGATTATCATCCACTGTAATCCATTCGTCATTTCTCCTTGATAGCTTATGCGCATCACTATTCAAGGAGCTCCACCATGCGAAAGATTTTAATGTTAACTGGCGTTGCCTGTTTTACGATTTTTTCCTCTGCTACTCAAGCCGAAGCGCTTGGCGGTTTGGCCTTCTCCGAAACCACACCCTATGCCGCGGCCATGGCCCCTTCGGACGATTTTACCCTCGTCGGCACTGAGGATCTGATGGCTATGGGCGCTATCAATGAGGATGGCAGCGTGCGAGCAGTTATCGAAATACCGACAGGCACATCAGCCAAATGGGAAATGAGTAAAGAAGATCCTAACGCTGTCTACTGGGAATACAAAAAGGGTAAACCACGCGTTGTAAATTATCTGGGCTACCCAGGCAACTACGGTGCGATTCCGGGTACAGCTCTACCCAAAGAATTAGGTGGTGATGGCGACCCACTCGATGTCATTGTGTTGGGACAAGCAGTTCCACGTGGCGAAGTTATTGATGTGCGGGTGATTGGTGTTCTGAAAATGCTGGATGACGGCGAGCAGGATGACAAACTCATCGCGGTAATGACACAGGACTCTCCTTTTGCTCATATTGAAAGCATAGAGCAGTTGGATGCCGAGTTCGCTGGTGTAAGCCAGATTGTTGATCTTTGGTTCGCTAACTACAAAGGCCCAGATGGTGGCATGCAAGGACTTGGCTTTGAAGATGCAGATTCAGCTCGCGCGGTGCTGGATGCCGCGGCTGCAAACTTCGAAGCAATGCGTTGATATCAGATACTTTTAGCTGATCTTGCGGGCCCTTGGAAATCAAACCAAGGGCCTTTAAACCGCTACCCTCCCCTTGCAAACCCGCCGTCTTGAGCCTAGTATCCCCCTGATACCAGCCTAATAGAACCTGGCGTTTTCAACTCTACTGATGACCGATGCTTGAACACTATTCTCTACTGAAACATCTGCATATCACCGCCGCTTATGCCAGCCTGGCATTCTTTATTTTGCGCGCCATCTGGTCGATTCGTGAAGACAAACTGCTGAAATCATCCTGGGTTAAGATCACACCTCACCTTCTCGATACCCTGCTGCTGACACTGGGTGTCACTCTGGCTGTTTTAATGAGTCTATGGCCCCTGCCAAACTGGTTGAGCGCAAAACTAGTGGGATTGGTCATTTATATTCTATTGGGCACCGTGGCGATCAAGCGTGGCTCCACGCCCAGAGTCCGGCTGATAGCGGCCTTTCTCGCCGTGCTGGTGTTCATTTATATGCTAGGTGCCGCTCATCACCACCATCCCGGGTCTTGGCTCAATTGGTAATGTATATCTTCCTACCTCAATACACTATATGGTGAAGGCTCTATAGCAAACTGGCTGTTCGACAACAGCATCCCAAGTTCGCTAAGCTCTTACCTACAGGAAAATATTCATGCTTGAGACCCTTGCGATCATCCTAGTTGTTCTCTGGCTACTGGGTTTTGTCAGCTCTTATACCCTTGGCGGTTTCATACATATCCTTTTGGTTATTGCTGTGGTGGTAATACTGATTCGTGTCATTCGAGGTCGGCGTTTGTAACCTAGGAAAAATAAAATGAATGCAATTAAGATTGTCGGAATCGCACTGATCGTGGCCGGTGTACTGGGATTAGTCTATGGAAATTTCAGCTACACCAAAGAAAGTCATGAGGCCAAAGTAGGACCCATTGAGTTTTCTATACAAGAGAAGCAAAATGTTAACGTACCCGTTTGGGCTGGCGTGGGATCTATAGCTATAGGTGGCCTACTGCTGCTATTTGGAAGAAGAAAACCCTGAAAACTTGAACTGCCTGCTATCTGGCACCTGCCCTGCTCGATGGTGAGGTGCCACAGCAGTCTAAATTATGACTGAATAGGCAGCTGAACGACTGCTTCAAAGCCCTTGTCAGAATCACTCGCTGGCGACAATAGCTGTATTTGTCCGCCCATCCCTTTTACCAAGGCATCTACTATGGCTAGCCCTAAGCCTGAACCGGGCGTAGTCACACTGGCACGAAAAAAACGCTCATGCAGACGCTTCAACTGCTCTGCATTTAAGGGCTCACAGGCATTCACAACCCGTAGTTCACCCTTCACGCTCAACTGCACAGTGATCCTGCTATTCGCTTCCCCATGTTTTATGGCATTTTCAATCAGATTTTTGACCAAAATTGAGAAGGCATCGGCATCGATACACGCTTTTACCGCTTGCTGAGGAAGCTGCAGTTGCAGGTCTTGCACCCCTGACCGTTGATACTCGTCGGCAATCAGAGACAACAGTAAGCTTAAATCCTGAGGGGTATCGGTCAACAGCCCGCTGCTGTCGGCTTTGGCAAGTTGTAACAGTTTGTCTGACAGGTTTACCAGATGATTGAGTGTCGTGACTAACTGACCCGCTTTTAACCGCGAAGCTTCATCGTTCAGTGTTTTTTCCAGGCGTTGAGTCTGGGCCATCATTGTCGCCAGCGGCGTGCGCAATTCATGTGCTGCATTGGCGGTAAAATGACGCTCAGCCTCCAGAGCGCTTTGTAAGCGCCGCATCAACTGATTAACGGCTTGTCTCATGGGCTCCAGCTCATGGGGCAAATTGCCATGCGCAACCGGGGTCAGGTCGCCGGCGCCTCGCTGGGCTAATTGCGTACCATATTGCCTGACAGGCCTGATCACCTGCCGTACCAGAAAAACGGCCATCAGCAGACACAGAGGTAATAACAATAACAAGGGCATAGCCATAATCAGTAAGGTGTTCAGCACAGCATCACGACGCTTGGCAAGTGGCTCAGCCACTTGTATGAAGTAGGTACTTTGTATAGCTGACACAGTATAAATTCGATAGCCGTCCTGACTGTCAAAACCATTCCTCAGCGGGGTAGTGAAAGACTTTTGCCGGGCCGTATGCGACTGCAATAACACTTCACCGTCTGCATCGCGCACTTGATAGGTCAGGCGCTCTTCATGAGCGCTCAGTGCCGGTAACTGCTGCAGCAATTTTGCCTCTTCCCGGTTAAAAATTTCCACCAATGCCAGGGGCAAAATGCGCTCGGCGGTTTCCTGCAAGGCACTATCGAAGGTTTTATTCAGTTCTCTCTTTAATTGGACACCGGCCAGGAATAGCCCTAACAACCATAAGCAGGTCACCAGTAGCAGCAGACGTAAAATAAGTTGCTTTTGCAGGCTGATCGATTTCATCCCCTGGGCATCCTGTAGCCCATGCCACGCACGGTTTCGATGTGCCCTTTACCTAATTTTTTGCGTAAACGGCTGATATACACCTCAATGGTATTACTTTCAATTTCAGCACCAAAGGCATACAGGGCATCTTCCAGGCGTGAGCGGGTTAAGAGTTGTCCGGGGTGCTGCAAAAAGGTTTCGAAGATGGCCCATTCCCGCGAGGTTAACTCAACAGACCGTTCTGAATGATAAACAGTTTTATCTGCCAAATTGACCTGCAAGTCGCCCAACACGATATTCGGATTGGGGTTACCGCTATAACGCCGTGCTACTGCTGCCACGCGCGCCATCATTTCATCAAGATTAAAGGGTTTTACCAAGTAATCATCGGCACCAGCATTGAGTCCGTTGATACGGTCAGCTATCTGATCCTTGGCTGTCATAATGATTACTGGCAGGAAGCTGCTCGTTTTTCTTAATTGCTGCAGAAAACTCAGCCCGGAACCGTCAGGTAACATCAAGTCCAGTAGTAACAGATCATAGTCCGTGCTGCGCAAACAACTTGCAGCCGCCTCTATACACATCACCCAGTCAACGGCATAGCCCTCATCCTGTAGTTGATCACGGATCGCTTCGCCAAGACCTTGTGTGTCTTCTACCAGAAGTATTCGCATAATATCTTCCCAAAAAAACCATCTTAACCCGCTTTTCTGACAAGCACCTGAATCGTTATTATTTTTTTACCCTATATAAGCTTAGCTATTCAGGCCTTTGTCAGGAAAGTGAAGTAAAGTTACCTGACGCTAAGAAGCAACGCAAAATTGGAGAGTCACCATGAAAAAAGTATTACGTCCCTTGCTTATCGCCACTTTACTTACAAGTGGAGCAGCATTCGCCAGTGATGATTGCTATGACCCAGTTGATACCTGGCAACCAGAAGAAAACCTGCAACAGAATTTAGAGAGTAACGGCTGGCAAGTTGATCGTATCAAGATCGATGATGGCTGCTATGAGGTTAAGGGTGTTGACACGCTAGGCAACCGATTCGAAGCAATATACTCACCCGCATCCCTGGAAATACGGGAACTGGAGATAAAATTCAACGAACAGGGTTCAGCCGAAGATTACCTGGATAGAAGTGCAGTCACTCGTTAAAGAAACTCTCCCTTATTAACCAAAATATACACTCTTTAAGGTTCACGTCAGAAAGGCCGTGCAGAATGGATTTTAAACCTAAAGGAGTGTATTTATGTCAAATCTACGTTTGCCCCTGAGCCTGTTAACACTACTGATTTTACAGTTAAGTGTCTGGCAATGGGGGCTCAGCTATGAGCATTTACTCACACTAAGCGGCTTCCTTGCCATCAATTTCATGTCCTTCACCATGCTACTGGCAATGCGCCCAAGATGGCTGGAGTCACCTTTGGGCGGCCTGGATAAGATGTATCACCTGCATAAATGGACTGGTATTCTCGGTACCATTTTTGCGATAGGGCACTGGCTAATCGAAATGGCAGATGATCCCATCCAGCATTTATTTGGGAGGGAGCGGGGCTTAAAAGAAGCCCACTTTTCAGGCTTTCTTGACAGTCTACAGGAGATGGCCGAAGATCTGGGAGAGCCTGGGCTTTATCTGTTGCTGGCGTTAGTTACCATTACCCTGATTCGCTGGGTACCCTACCGCTTCTGGCGTTACCTGCATCGAATCATGCCATTGATTTACCTGGCACTGGCCGCCCATGCACTGTTGCTGGCTCCACTGCACTGGTGGCAACAGCCTACGGGGTGGCTGATGGCTGTATTCATACTCGGGGGTATAGTGGCGGCCTTGCAATCACTGACAGGGCAGATCGGCAAGAGCCGCCGCTGGCAGGGTCTGGTTCGCGCCGTTCAGCAAGTATCCCACAACACTACTGAAGTGGTCTGTGAGATGGGAAAAAACTGGCCAGGTCACCGAGCAGGACAATTCGCACTCGTGACGTTCGACCGGACTGAAGGTGCACACCCTTTCACCCTGGCCTCTACAGATCAGAACAATGGTCTACTCAGCTTTCAAATCAAGGCATTAGGTGATTATACCCGCACGCTGCCGCACCGGCTGCACAGTGGTAGCAAGGTTACCGTTGAAGGCCCATATGGCTGTTTTAATCCGGAGAAAGGCAGAGCCAAAGCGCAGCAAATCTGGATAGCAGGCGGCATTGGCATTACCCCATTCCTGGCGGCATTGGAAAGTCGACTGGTCTATACTGACAAAACCTACCCGGCCGTGACCTTACATTATGCTATTCATCTCGCAACCGATGACCCCAATGTGGCGCGCTTGCAAACCTTAGTGGAACAGCTGCCAGAAATAACCTTACAGTTTCACCAAAGCCAACAGGGCCAACGACTGACGGCAGATCAATTACAGCTCCATCACGCTAAGGTCGATATCTGGTTCTGTGGTCCTCAAGGATTGGCAACAGCTCTACGTGAAGGTCTGAAAGACATGTCTATTTCATTACGTTTTCATCAGGAACGCTTCGAATTCAGGTAAGGAAATTATATGAGCCATATTGAAATGCATAGATCACATCGTGTTGGCTGGTTGCGCGCTGCTGTACTTGGAGCAAACGATGGCATTGTTTCTACTGCTAGTCTTATTATTGGTGTTGCCGCAGCCAGCACTACCCATAACAGTATTATCCTGGCTGGTGTTGCTGGATTAGTCGCAGGTGCTATGTCTATGGCGGCTGGTGAGTACGTATCTGTAAGTTCTCAAGCTGATACTGAAAGTGCTGACCTTGCAATTGAAAAAAAATCATTGGAAGAAGATATTGAATTCGAAAAAAAGGAGCTTGCCGAGATATATGAGGCAAGAGGCGTTGAACCGTTGTTAGCACGCCAAGTTGCTGAGCAGCTTATGGAACACGATGCCCTTGGAGCACATGCCAGAGATGAAATAGGCATCTCGGAGACGGGGAATGCACGGCCAATTCAGGCGGCGTTATCTTCGGCAGGTACTTTTACTATTGGGGCGGCACTGCCATTAGTGGTGGCATGGGCGGTACCTCTCCATCTGCTGATTATTCTTGTTGCATTATTTTCTTTGATATTGCTCGCTCTTCTTGGCGCCCTTGCAGCACGGGCAGGCGGTGCATCGATGATGATCGGCGCTATCAGGGTTGCATTTTGGGGAAGCCTTGCCATGGCAATAACTGCAGGAGTGGGTAGCGTTTTTGGAGTGGTTGCATAACCTCTAAAAACCACACCGACTCGCTGAATAAACCAGAAAGTCGGTGTCTCTTAAATAAAATTTACGCTTTTATTAACTACATAGCCCTATCAGATCAAGTGGTGCTTGCTTAGCCTCAGTCTGGACAGAAAACAATGAGAGCATAGAAGCAAATATATTGTCATGGCTAACATGTTCAGAACGACTTAAGCAGCCAACATCAAACTCAGCCCGTTGCTTGAAGCCATCAGACAACCATAACAACATGGGCACTCTTGTTTGTGCCTCAGGTGCCATCCAATAAGGCAGACCGTGTAAATAAACACCGTTTTCACCCAGCGATTCACCATGATCCGATAAATACAGCAACGCCGTATCATATTGCTCATTCAAATCCATCAACATTTCTATGGTATCGTCTAACAGACTGTCTGTCGCGACAATAGCATTATCATAAGCATTAATAATATGCTCTTGTTCACACTCTCCCAGTAAATTAGTCTGACATTCAGGCATAAAAACTTTCTGCTCAGGCAGACTACGTTTGTAGTATTCCGGACCGTGATTTCCTAATTGATGCAATACCACTAAAACATTTTGTTGTGGCGTGCTATGCGTAGTAATTGTCTGTGGCAGTGCGTGTAACATGGCAATATCAGGGCACTCTCCAGCTTTACAACTAAAATCACTATTTTCAGCAAACAGAGGGTCCTGCTCAACGCGATTACACATGCCTTTACAGCCAGAGTTATTGTCACGCCAGATGACTTTAATACCCGCCCGCTGCAATACATCCAGCAGATTATCAGAGTTTTTAGCTTTATTATCATCAAACTCTGATCGTTGCAGGTAACTGAACAAGCAAGGTACGGACACCGCCGTGGTTGTGCCACAAGCCTCAACTGCACCAAAATTAATGAGATCCCTGGAACTAAGCTTAGGCGTTGTATTACGTGAGTAACCATTAATACCTAAATGATCGGCACGAACTGTCTCACCCAGCACCATTATGACCAATTTCGGTTTAACAGAACTACTTTGAATTAACTTTGCATCAGTTGCATAAACCTGGAATGGCTCAGAATCAGCTGATTCTGTATGCATTATACTGGTCGTAGCTGATATAACACTCAGCGGCAGTGCCTGATGCTTCAAGTAGCGATGCTCACGAAATACCCCAGCATAGCTTTGATACTGGCTAAATAAAAGCAGAGACAACATAACCAGACTACCGGCAAGCGTTACAACATATCCCTTCAAAAATAGCTTAAAACTCAGAGGCTTTATTTTCAAGAAAACAATAATAATCATCGGAAAAATCAAGTATAATAAAAAATATTTAATCATCCCAACATTAAGCAAACCCGTCGCTTCTCGGACATCCGTTTCGATCACATTAACGAGCATGGTTTTATCTAGAACGACACCATACTGAAGCATAAAATACTGACCAACAGCGCCTATTGCAATCAAAAAAACAAGCCATATTTTTTGAAGATATCTAACACTAAACAATTGACAAATAAACAAATTTATAAGAAACAACATAAACAGTATTGCAAAAAACAAACCTGTACTATCAAGAGAAGTAACACTGGACATCGCGGGCTTATTATAAAAAACAGTAAGAATAAAAGCACAAGCAACCGTCAACTGCCAAGGGGCAAGTGGGGTTGAAAACAGCTTATTCAGCCTAAGTAAATAAGATTTATAACCAGAAAAAACCATCACCAAACCCCTTACAATAATAACTAAGGGGTTAGTATGATTTCATTACATTAAGACAGACTTAAGTTATCAATCACTATCATCATATTTTATTGAGGCAAGATAATGTTGACCGACAAAATTTGGTTATCTAGCTGATAAAAAACACTCCCACCATGCAATTTAGCAACATGTTCAACAATAGATAAACCCAGGCCACATCCTTCGATGTGCTGATGCACCTGATGACGAAAGAAACGGTCTCCCATTCTGTCAGTGTCAGGTAAAGACTGCGCTTTATTGGAAATAGATATATGTAAAACACTATCATCTTCCAATTGCGCTTTAACGACAGCCTCACTTTCGGGCACTGCATATTTGGCTGCATTTTCAAGCAAATTTCTTAACGCCAATCCTAGTAAAAACTCATCACCTTTAATATTGATATTCTCTGGAATATCCAGCTTCCATTTAATCCTATCCAACATAATAAAGGGCAACAACGACAAGCTATTCTGAATTAATTCAGTCAGATTTATAGTTGAGTAGGAAGTTTCAGCAAGAGACTCTATTCGATTCAACTGCAGTAACTGATTGACTAAATGCGTCATTTTCCTGCTACCGTCCAGTATTGAGTCTACAGCGATAGCGGTTTCTTCCGGTTTCGTTGCCTCCTGCAAATTTTCTGCATGCAACTGTAATACACTGATAGGAGTCCTTAGCTCATGTGCTGCATCAGAAACAAAACGCTTTTCCTGTGTCACATAGTGCGACACACGGTTAATCAGTTGGTTAATTGCAAGTTTAATGGGTTGCAATTCTGTAGGCAGTGGCAGGGTAATTTCAGAAAGCTGCTCCGGAGACTTAGTGGAAATTGTTTGTTCCAGTAAACGCAGAGGGCGAAGTGTCAGACCGATGATTAAATAGATAAACACGCTCAGCGGAATCATCACGACCAGAATCGGCCTGATCTGAGCAAGAGCAAGGTAAGCGCTCATCTCTTCACGAATATCTTCACGCTGAGCCGTCATCACCCAAGTCTCGCCATCACTCAATAAGGTAACATAGGCTATCCACAGCGTGTGCTGATAAACGATCTCATGAAATCCGTCTAGTTTTACCAATTCAGGGAAGTTAACGCTGTTTTCAGACTGCAGCAATAAAGCGTTATTTCGCCATACTTGAAATGCCAACTTTTGCTCATATTTGTGACCTGAAAAGCTTCTCTCCTGAGCGGAGGACAAAGTTTCCCCATTAGCCGGTAGCTCAAGCGTAGCGATAACTATTGGATAGTGTGTTTGTGCTGCAGGATCGGCGCTCTCCACCAGAGCGCCGATCAAACGCGCATTTCGTACCAACTGTGCATCATACATTTCATCCAGCTCATGCAGTGCATCCTGATAGGACACATATGCTGTAAAGCTGAGGCTAGCTAATACGATGCTATTGAGGGCTATCAACAGCCAAAATCGAATGCTATTTGTCTGCATAGCGACTGTTAAGCTTATAGCCTACACCTCGAACTGTTTTAATGATCGTCGGCGTAAGTTTTTTGCGCAGGCTGTGAATGTGCACTTCGATCGCATTGCTTTCAGTTTCACCACCCCAGCCATGGCTAAGCTCATCGAGTTGCTGACGGGAAAGAATACGGTCAGCATTTAACATAAAGGCTTTCAGCAACATGAATTCCCGCCTCGTCAGCTCAATGGTCCTGGACTGAAAATGACAGAACATTCTGTTGAGATCAATCTCTATGTCAGCCACCTGCAGAAGGTCATCACGACGGTTAGTGCTGCGCCTGCATAAAACTCTGATACGCGCTTCCAGCTCAAGTATATCGACTGGCTTAACCAGAAAATCATCAGCGCCGCTGTTTAGAGCGTCCAGCTTTATAGCCAGCTCATCTTGAGCTGTCAGAACCAGGATAGGAACCAGCCCACCCTCTTTGCGTATTGACCTGATAAGGCGGGTTGCAAAACCATCTGGCAAGCCTAAATCCAGTATCATCAAATCAAAATGGCTGGTTTTCAGGGCTGATTTGGCCTGACTGCCATTAATACAGTGTTCCGGCTGGTATCCCATTTTTTTGAGCCTAAACGCCATACCTTTAGCTAAGGAGATGTCGTCCTCTACCAGCAAGATCCGCATTATCTTTTTACCTTAACTATTGGCTGATCAAACTCTTTATATAATAACATAAAACATAACTTTGCAATCAACAGAGACAAAACCAACGTTGTAATATCATGCGATAAAAAATGTGCACCTCTGATCTGCTGTACAAACCCTAGCAGCCCCCCAAAGAAAATACCAAAACCTAACCCCAAAAATCGCCATTTCGGCACTAAGCATGCTAAAAAATAATACAGCGCAACCCATGCATATCCAGCACTTGCATGACCTGCCGGAAAACAGCGATGATAGGGCAGAAATGACGGACGAGGTTCCAACAGATGATAATATGGTTCAGAGCCGCCAAAAAGACTCAAGTTCCACGGACAAGCTACATTAGTTATTGACTTAAAATAGGCAACAATTACTAATGAAAAAATAACCGAAATACTCAGAGCGAATAAAGCTTTAGCTAATACACGATGCGATTTAGCATAAAAGGAAAAATACAAAGTAATTAAAATTAAACCTAAAACACAAAACGTAACCAGTTTTCTTGCACCTGTGTGCAACACCTCTTCCATCAACCAATGTTCACGTAACAACCATTGTTGTCCTTGAAGAAAGTATAGTTTAGATGCAAAATAAACATCGCCGCCTCCCACGTCAAGAATTAGCCATGCAACGGAATAACACAACAATATAATAAGCACCGTTTTATCTATAAAAAACCGCTTAACTACCATAACACCACTGCCCATATTATCAATGCATTAAACAAACTAATGAACACCGCTGCTGAGGCAACATCCTTAGCTCTGCCACTCAGTTCATGATAGTCCGCTCCTATACGATCGACGACAACTTCTATAGCCGTATTAAGCAACTCAACGATTAGTATGATTAATAGTGAAAAAACAAGGAGCGCCCGTTCAACAGAACTTAATTCAAAATAAAATACCAAAGGCAGCAGGATAGCTAATAAAAACAATTCCTGCCTAAATGCAGACTCAGATTTAAAACTAATACAAAGTCCCTTTAACGAGTACTTTCCGGCAAAAAACAAGCGGCGAAGCCCCTTTTCATTGGATTTCATACACCCACCAAAATTAAGCATTGAGGCATAAGCATAGGCGTTCATTCTTAAGCGAGTCTTAATATTATTTGCCATATCTGCAGCCTTGCATGTCTGTGATAAACTGCAACAACTCAATTTACGGAACGCACAAGACCATGACTGACCGCTTGACGATTACCCGCCCTGATGACTGGCACCTACACCTGCGTGATGGTGAGGTGCTGCAGCATGTTGTTCCCGCCACCGCTGCTCAGATGGGGCGAGCTGTGGTGATGCCAAATCTGAATCCACCGGTCATCGATGTGCAACAGGCGCTAGCTTACCGTGAGCGCCTTCTGGCGCATGTACCGCCGGGCAGTCAGTTCGACCCTTTAATGACTCTGTATCTGACCGACAATACCAGCGCCGAGATGATTGCGGCAGCAGCTGCCAGCAAGCATGTCAAAGCGGTGAAGCTCTATCCTGCCGGCGCCACTACTAATTCTGATTCCGGGCTCACTGATCTCGGCAAACTGGACGACATCTGTGCGGCACTGACTGAAGCTGATATGCCGCTGCTGGTACATGGTGAAGTAACCCACAACCAAGTAGATATTTTTGACCGTGAAAAACAATTTCTGGATGAAATTCTAACGCCTCTGGCTGCTCGCCATCCGAAGATGAAACTGGTGGTGGAACACATCACCACCCGGGATGCTGTTGAGTTTGTTCAAGCGCATCATGACCAGGTCGGTGCGACCATCACCGTGCAACACTTGGCATATAACCGTAACCACATGCTGGTAGGCGGCATTCGTCCTCACCTGTTCTGCTTACCGATTCTGAAACGTAATGTGCATCAGCAAGCCCTGCAGGACGCTGTAGTCAGCGGCAGCTACAAGTTTTTTCTAGGGACTGACTCCGCTCCTCATGCCAAGGGGGCCAAGGAAAGCGCCTGTGGTTGCGCCGGTTGTTATAGCGCCTACGCCGCTATTGAACTCTATGCCGAAATATTTGAAGATCTGGGTGTGCTGAACAAACTCGAAGCCTTTGCCAGTTTCAACGGGGCTGACTTCTATGGTTTGCCGCGCAACACTGATCAGATCACGCTGATTAAAGAAGCCTGGCAGGTGCCTGCAGAAATGCCCTTTGGCAAGGATATTATTATACCGCTTCGTGCCGGGGAAACCTTGCGCTGGAAGCTGGCAAACTGATGCCAAGCCCTCTCTGGAGTAGTCGATGCTGAATCAGCGTGCACTGGCTTGCCTCAATGAAGTAGTCAAACGGGGATCGATTCGCCGTGCCGCTGTTCACTTGCATATTGATGCGTCAGCACTCAGTCGCCATATCAAAAGCCTGGAAGAAACGCTTGGTGTAGTCCTGTGCGAACGCCAAGGCAATGGTATGCGCCCTACTGAAGCCGGGCGCCTGCTGGTACGCCACTATCACACCCAGCGTAGCGCTGAAGAGGTGGTGTTGTCGCAGATCATGGCAATTCAGGGACTGGCCCGCGGTGAGGTGCGTATCGCCGTGGGTGAAGGCTTCCTCAGCGACTTGATTGCGGCCCCACTGCAATCCTTTATGTCAGCATTCGAAGGCATAGAGATTGAAGTGCGCATGGCGGGAGTCAATGAAGCCATTGCGCTGGTCAAGGAGATGGAGGTGAATATTGCTCTGCTGTATGCCCCTCCAGTCGACCCCTTATTGGCCTGCCATGTAGAAACCTGCCAACCGCTGGACCTGATCGTGCCACCACAGCATCCGCTGCTATTACTAGAACGGCCGATACGATTGAGTGATCTGCAAGGCTTGCCATTAGGACTGATGGACAACCCCTTCGGTATGCGTCAAATGGTCAATATGGTTGCCCAACAAGAGCGCGTTCACCTGCATGCGCGTTTGCACACTAATTCGGTTACGGTACTGAAAAACTTTGTCCGCTCGGGCATCGGCGTCACCTTCATGCCGGAACTGACAGTGGCCGCAGAACTGCAGCGCGGGGAGATACACGCCCTACCCATGGAACATAGCATTCTGAATGGCGCTCGCGCACAAATCGTCAGCCTGGCTGGGCATGAATTGACCCTTTCTGCGAAAGCCTGTGTCGCACATCTGCGCCAGGGGATGCACTTTTTTCGTGCAGATGCGCCCCGTTTAAGCGGTTACCAGGTGTTGATATAATAACAACACCTGGCCTATTGCATAGTCAACACATCAACTCCTAAGATCAAATTAACCGGTCCACCGGCTATCCTGAATAACAACAATGGAGATAATTATGTTGAGACATAAACGTTTTTCCCTGAAATCCCTGGCTGTCAGCTGTATTCTGTGTGTTGCCGCACTGACCGGCAATACCCAAGCGGCTACCAGCGTCAACCTGAGTTACAACGGCGCTCCTGATCCGGAGAAGAATGCCGTACACGCCTTTGCCACCCAGCTAAAAACACTGGTGGAAGAAAAAACCCAGGGGCAGCTTGAGCTGGTACTCTACCCCAACAGCATGCTGGGTACCGAAGAGGAACGCATGGAACAGACTATGAATACACCGAGTCTGAACATCGCCTCTTTTGCCGGTGTATCGCCGTTGGTAGACGAGGTCTTCATCAGTGCCACCCCCTTCCTGTTTGATAATTTTGAATCCGCACGCGCTTTCTTTGATGAAGGCCAATACTGGCAAGAAGTCTCAAGCAAACTGCAGGAACGTGCTGGTGTAGAGATGCTGGCAGTGGTTGAAGAAGGGGGTTTCCTGGCCTTCACCAACAACAAACGTGCTATCTACTCACCCGCTGATTTTGAGGGGCTGCGTTTCCGTGCGATGGACCCCAGCCAGGTAGCACTGTATGAGGCCTTTGGTGCTTCAGGCACGCCGATCCCTTGGACAGAAGTTTATATGTCACTGCGCACTGGGGTCGCCGATGGTCAGATGAATCCACCTATGTACATCATTCTGGGCAGCCTGTATGAGGTGCAGCAGTACCTGACCCTGGCAAACATCAACTACTCCATGCAGTTCCTGGTAGGCAATAGCGCCTTGATGGAAAGCCTGGATGAATCTACCCGCACTGCCTTTATGGAAGCCGTTGTCGAAGCAACTGCCGCCGCACGCATCCACAATGAGGCACAGGTAGAATCACGCATTGCTTATCTGGAAGAGCAAGGGATGGAAGTTATTCACCCCAGCCGTGAAGATCTAGATGCTTTCCGTGATATGGGTCAGCCCGCTTTCCTGAGCTGGTTGAAAGAGCGTGGTATCGATCAGCAGTTGATCGACATGGCACTGGAAGACGCCAAAACACTCGCCCACTGATCTTCGTCAGTCGCTCCATTCGATGGAGCAGTGCGTAGCGCTGCTCCTGCCTGTTTGCGATGGATATTCTATGAATACGTTTCGATTAAACACTCTGTCTTTCGTCAAGACAACAACACTCATGCTGGCCAGTGCACTATTACTGACCAACATTTTGGTCATTCTCTATGCGGTTATGCTTCGCTACCTGGTAGGCGGCGCACCAATCTGGACCGATGAGGCCGCACGATTCCTGGTCATTGGCTGCACCTTTCTTGCTGCCGGCGCTGTATGGGTGGAAGGTGGCCACATGCGTATTGCCCTACTGGAAACAAGCCTGCCGACACGCCTGTCTCAGGCACTGGTTCTCTATCAATGGCTGCTGACACTGACACTGGCAGTTGTTGCTGCAGTGTTCAGCTATCGCTATGCCCAATCGGTCGGAATGTTCCAGACCCCGGGACTGGGCATCAGTCGAACCTGGCCACTGCTGTCAATGCCGATTGGCTTCGGATTGCTGGCACTTCAGGTGCTGCTCCACGGCCCTAAACGTCTGCCTGTCATGTCGGAGAACCCAGAATGACCCTGATAATGCTGCTTGTTTTTTTGATCCATGTTCTGTTGGGTCTGCCGCTATTTCTGGCGCTGCTGACCACGGCCGTTGTGGGCTTCATGTTCGTCGATCCATCCATGATCGGCCGCATTATGCCGCAACAGTTTTTCGGCGGTATCAATGTGTTTTCTCTGATGGCGATACCGCTGTTTATTCTGGCGGGCAACCTGATGAATGCCAGTGGTATGACTGAACGCCTAATGCACCTGGCTAAAATGCTGGTCGGCCACCTGCGTGGCGGTATCGGCCATGTCAACGTGGTTTCCAGCGTATTTTTTGCCGGCGTCAATGGTTCGGCCGTAGCAGATACTTCCGCGCTGGGGTCTCTGCTGGTACCCGCAATGAAAAAAGAGGGGTACTCTACGGCTTTTGCCGCCGGTCTGACAGCAGGAAGTTCATTGATCGGGCCGATCATCCCTCCCAGTATTTTCATGATTCTTTATGCGTCACTGACCAACACATCTGTGGGCAGTCTATTCCTCGCAGGGGTAATCCCAGGAATGATTATGGGCATTGCCTTTATGGGACTCAATGCCTGGTATGCCTGGAAACATCAGTTACAGAAACAGGGAGGTCTCCCCTCTATGAAGATGCTGGCAATGGCTATACTGGGTGCCATGCCAGCGCTGGTCGCGCCCTTTATCATTGTTGCGAGCATCGTGCTGGGGTTTGTCACTCCAACAGAGTCCGGTGCACTGATCACGGCCTATGTAGCACTGTGTGGCATGCTGCTCGGGCAATTGAAACTACTCAATCTCTGGAAAGCGATTATCGATACAGCCCGGCTGACCTCAGCGATTTTTCTAATCATGGCGGCTTCTGCAACCATCAGTTGGCTGCTGTCATATGCACAGGTTCCCGCTCAGTTTGTCGAACTGCTGGCTCCCTTTGTGGATAAACCCGTGATGATTCTGCTGATCATCAGTCTGATCACTTTTATTACCGGCATGTTCATGGAAGAAGTCTCCACTCTGATGCTGTTGACCCCGATTATAGCCCCAATTGCCATGATGGCCGGTATCGATCCGGTACATCTGGGCATCATCATCACTCTGAATATCACCATTGCTTTGATTACACCGCCTATGGGGGCCTGTGTATTCGTTGCTGCAGCCGTCAGCCAAATAGAAATTATTGAACTGTTTAAGAGTATCTGGCCTTTTGTGCTGACTGCTGTGCTGGTACTGATCCTGTTGATATTTTTCCCGGCGCTGACGCTCTGGCTGCCAACCACCTTCGGATAAGCTGATATTGAATAATATGAAAACGTTGAAAAATGAGTTTCTTTTGCAACCCATCCCTCACCAGGCAGAGCCCAACTGGAGCCAAGTGAGCCGAAT
This sequence comes from Nitrincola iocasae, assembly GCF_008727795.1. Taxonomy (NCBI): domain Bacteria; kingdom Pseudomonadati; phylum Pseudomonadota; class Gammaproteobacteria; order Oceanospirillales; family Oceanospirillaceae; genus Nitrincola; species Nitrincola iocasae. The sequence goes on from NZ_CP044222.1 coordinate 3,521,929, forward strand.
TCCGATCCATGAATCAGATGAACCGCTGGTTCCATTGTCACTCGCTCCAGATTTCATCAAGATTTTTCCAGTCTATAAGCGGTTGGGAATACCCGGTGCTGTGACTGACTGCTTTATCCGTGAGGGTGTCTATCGTCGCCTGCTGGCGGTAGCACGTTCACTCCCAGACAGCTACAACCTGGTAATTTTGGACGGCTGGCGGCCTTGGAGAGTACAGCAGCACCTGTTCGACAGTCTCTATGAAACCTTGCATCACCAGCATCCTGATGCCAATGAAGCACAACTGGTCACTATGACCCGTGAGTTTGTATCCATCGCAAGTCGAGATCCACGAGCACCTAGTCCACACCTTACTGGTGGCGCTGTCGATGTCACGCTTTGCGATGCGGATGGCTTGATGCTCAATATGGGAACACGATTTGATGAGGTTTCACCGGCTTCCCACACGGATTATTTTGAACAGTTTGATGATGGCAGTGCTGAACAAATTGCGCGTGATCGTCGGCGACTGTTGTTCAATGCCATGGCCCGGCAAGGCTTTACCAATCTGCCCAGTGAGTGGTGGCATTATGATTTTGGTGATCAACTCTGGGCCAGTTACACTGGGGCCACACAGGCATTATACGGACCCACAGAGTTTTCGCTTTAACTGGCCACAGCCGTCAGGCATGACGATCATGCCTGACGGATCAGCTTCGCCGACAAGTTTTGCAGTCGCGGAGCGCCCACTAGAATAAGCACAAAGGCCACTGGCCAGGCTACAATAAAGGCATGAAACCAGCGCAGGAAAAAGCCATCAGAAAAACCGGTGTTTATCAGCGTAATTAAACATGTCATGATAAACACCATATAAATCGACATCATGAAAGTGAACACAATGCGCTGATAACGAGCTGGAAAAATCATCTTGCCCTATTCCGCTATGTCGTAGTTAATATGGTGCAAAGAGTAGTTACTCTGTCGCTACTTGTCACTCTATTGACCGGGATTCTGTCGCAATCTTCACCTTGTCATTAGTGACTGATTTTTTATTGGACAACCACATGCCCCACATAAACAACACCAGGGCTGTCCAGATAAACAGGAAAGTCACCAAGCGCTGCGGCGGAAAGTCCTCTTTAAAAATCAGCACAGCAATCAGAAATTGCATGGTCGGGTTAATATACATAACAAAGCCGACCACTGACAGATCCAGCCGTTTGGCGGCGGCTGCAAACAATAATAACGGGATGGCTGTCATCACACCGGAAGCCACAAGCAACAGGGTGGTCGACAGATTACTGCCAAAATCCAGCTGGTAGGCTGGGCTGATGAATTGCCATGCCAGCCAACCCAGAGCCAGCGGGAAAATCAGCATCGTTTCAACGGTTAACCCATTAAGCCCGTCTACCGGGAAGCGCTTGCGTACCAGACCATAAAAGCCAAAGCTCAATGCCAAAGATAAGGATACCCAGGGGAAACTACCAAGACTGTATAGTTCCCAGCCTACCGCCACTGCAGCCAGACCACCGGCAACAGCCTGTAACGGATGCAAGGCTTCTTTGAGTAACACCCGCGCCAGCAGCAAACTGACCAGAGGCGTCATGTAGTAACCGAGACTCGTTTCCATGACCCGGTGCTGTGCTACCCCCCAGATAAAAATCAGCCAGTTAGTCGAAATTAGCAAGGAGGTCAGCGCCAGCCAGCGCATCAGCACCGGATCTTTCAGCAAACGTACAAATGAATTCCATTTACCCAACACCAGGATCACCAGCATCGTGACCAGCATCGACCAGATAATACGATTGGCCAGCACCTCAACGGATGACACATGACTTAGCAAATTAAAAAACAGTGGGAAGCATCCCCAGATAGTGTAGGCAGCCAATGCCAACAACAAGCCCTGCATAAGTTTCTCCTTAGACGATCGCAAAGCTTAACCCGTAATATCAGAAAGTTCAGCTCAAAAACGCTTATAGACCGATCAGTTTTATTATATTAGTATGACTTTATATATATTCACTTGGCTTGCCTGAAAACCGACAGGGATTCACTCACCCTGCCAAACACCTTCGATATGGACTCCTGATGAAAAAACTATTGCTATTTTCATTGCCCGCTCTGATCATTGGCTTGGTCATGGGCTCAGGGCTGAATCACTACCTGCAACAACCCAGTGCCGGGATGTATGTCACTTTTGAAAATCAGGATAGTGTCATGATTGAATCGATTCAGCTGAACTTTGGCAACGCCAATGGTCAGTCAGATCTGTTAACACTGCGACTGGCTCCTGGTGAGCAACGTTTGCTGCTGTTGAATCATGATCCCGGTCTGGGATTTAATGTCAGTGTGCGCTACGCTGGTGGTGATTCACAGGAGTTTTGTGCCCGCCAGTCCGATGATCAGCGTCAACAGACTATCGCCCTACGCCGTTGAAGCACAGGAACCAACCATGAAGCCCCTCCATCCGAACTGGAAGGACACCCTCTACACACGTCTTGCTGAAGATGATGAAGGCCGGGTGTGCAAAGACATATCCGCTGACGCCTGTTATGAAACACCCGGGAACTTCATCCACACCCTGATAGCCAATACCCTGAGCAGCCTTGCCGACAAACTGGCCAGCGCTAAAACCACCTTACCCTGGCTGTTATTGCACCTGGGCGCACCTGCCTGGATGTTGAGCTTACTGGTTCCCATTCGCGAATCCGGCTCTATGCTGCCACAAATGCTCATAGGCGAACTGGTCAGACGTCAACCTGTACGCAAATGGGTGTGGGTCTGGGGTGGTACTCTTCAAGGTCTCAGTCTTATGGCGATGGGCTGGACAGCCTTGACCCTTGAAGGAGCCACGGCAGGTATTGTTCTATTATTCTTATTAGTTCTTTTTAGCTTGGCTCGCGGGGCCTGCTCTGTTGCCTATAAGGATGTACAGGGCAAGACCATTCCAAAAACACGCCGTGGGCGTTTATCCGGCTGGATCAGTGCGGTATCCGGACTGGCGGCACTCGGTGTGGGTATATTACTGAGCCTGATCCAGACGGATACTTCACAACGACTCTACGTCGGCTTGCTGTTGCTGGCCGCACTGTGCTGGTTGTTAGCCGCCTGGAGGTTCAGCCGCATTGTTGAATTTCCAGGCGCAACAGACGGTGGCGCCAATGGATTGGCAGCAGCGTTAAAAAAACTCAATCTACTGCGGGACGATAAGCCCTTCCGGCGTTTTGTCATCGCCAGAGCACTGGCCATGGGTTCAGGGCTTGCAGCACCCTTTTATATAGCCCTGGCCCGCGATGATCTGGGCAGCGCCATCAGCTTGCTGGGATTATTCATTGCTATTGAAGGCTTGGCTGGGCTGGTCAGCTCTCCCGTCTGGGGGCGCTGGGCAGATCACTCCAGTCGCCAGGTGTTTGCTATAGCCAGTGCCCTGGCCGGTTTACTGTCTATTGCTGTTGCCGTTATCTCATGGCTCACCTTAAGCCCTACGCTAGCCATGGCTGTCTATTTACTGGCATTTTTTGGCTTGGGTGTTGCCCATGCCGGTGTCCGGTTAGGGCGCAAAACCTATATGGTGGACATGGCATCAGGTAACAAGCGCACTGACTATGTGGCGGTCAGCAACTCGGTGATCGGCGCGGTATTATTACTGACTGGCCTGGCAGGGGCACTCGCCGCCCTAATCTCTGTACAGGGTACGTTAATCCTGCTAGGCCTGGCAGGTCTGGCCGGAGCGTTAATGAGTTTACAGTGGCAGCACGTCTCCGGCTAAGCCGCTGGTGCATTCAGTTACGTCCAGCTATATTGGTCAACAAGCCGCGTGTCTGATAAGGCATTGGCAACATATTAACGAGAATCTATTATGCCTAAGAAGTTATTACTCAGTCTGTCACCCTGTATTGCAGCCGCCTTATTGATCAGCGGCTGCAGTCAAACAACCACCCAACCAGAGGCCGACACCACGGAGGGTGCAGCAGTTGCTCTACAAAATCAGAGCTATTTCGGTGTACTCCCCTGCGCCAGCTGTCCTGGCATTGATACCCATCTGGACCTACTGGCCGATGGCAGCTATTTTCTGACCGAAACCTACCAGGACAGCCCCGACGGCAACGTCAGTCAGTTAGGGCGCTGGACGCGGGAAGATGACCGACTGTTACTCCAAGGCAAAGACAGGGTCTTGATTTACTTCGCAACAGACAGTGGTGGCTGGTTGCAGGCCGATATACAGGGCCGCCCAATTGTGTCCGAACTTAATTACAGCATTGAACCTCAAGGCTGGAATCCTGCCGAGGTGACAGGTTCGGTTGAGGGTATGCTGACCTATATGGCGGATGCGGCCTCTTTTATTGAGTGTTCGACCGGCAAACGCTTCCCGGTCATTATGACCGAGGGCTGGTTACCGGTTGAACGTGCTTACCTGGCATCCAGCAGTGCTGGCGGCAGCTACCTGAACACCCTGGCTGACGTCACCTTTAAATGGACCTCCCCGGAAGAGGGTCTCACTCGTCACCACTTATACTTCAATCATCTGCAACAAACCTTGCCAGCCACCACCTGTGGCAGTCCGATTGAGGCACTGGAAAATTATGAATGGGATCTGGTCGAATTGCAGAACACTCAACCGGAACAGTTGGAGGCTTTACAAACACGCCCCTATATTAAGTTCAGTGGCCAGCAGCTTTCCGGCCATACCGGCTGTAATGCCATGGCAGGCCAGTTCAACCTGGAGGGCGAGCGCCTGCAACTCAGCCAGGTAGCCAGCACGCGCATGTACTGTGAGTCAGCAGCGCAGATAGAAAATACATTTTTGCAGATTCTAGAGAAGGCCAGTTACAGCAGCCTGGAAGGCGAAAACTGGAGCTGGTATGACCAAGACATGCTCAAGCTTGCATCCTTTACCCGAAAAATCGCGCTGGACTAGTTGTGTGCAAACAAGGCTTATGCCACAGTCCGCACCTGTTAACTGAACTAATGGAAAACTGACTTTATGTACATGGCGTTTAAACACCTTCACCTGACAATGGTCGCTTTGACTATCCTGCTCTTTATTGCCCGAGCTGGGTTTGTCATCGTCTGGCCTGCTGGCATTCGCAAACGCTGGATGAAAATTCTGGCGCACGGCGTGGATACTTTGCTGATCCTTTCTGCCATCGCCTTGCTGGTGGTGATGAACATGAATCCGATCCATGTCAGTTGGGTATTGGCAAAAATTATCGGCTTGCTGGCCTATATTGGTTTCTCGGTTTATGCCTTCAAGATTGCTAGCACTCTGCCATCAAGATTGCTGGGTGTACTACTGGCAGGAGCGACTCTGGCTTACATTGCCATGGTGGCCGTACGCCAGACACCTACGCTTGGGTTATTCTGAAAAAGGCTATAAGCGCACCTGGCCATAGTAATCCCGAATTAAACGCTGGAGCTCTAGGCGCCAGGGACGCTGCCTGATACCAAAAGCATTCAACACCTTGCCACATTTTAATACTGATGTGGCCGGGCGTTGCGCTTCAGTGACGTAATCCTTTGAAGCCACTGGCTGAATACTGTCGACTTTCAGGTCTTCATACTGGCGCGCGGCAGCAATTACCGCTTCACTGAAGCCATAACGCGTTGTCACTTCTGCACCGCAATAATGGTAGGTTCCCCAAGCTTCAGCACCGCAGCTCAGCTGTTTGATAATCGCCAGGATGACGCGCGCCAGATCAAATGATGAGGTTGGACAACCCCGGCGGTCATCCACGGCATACATCAGCGCATGCTCACGGGCTTCCGACAGCAAACGCAGCATGAAGTTATCACCACGGTCACTGAACAGCCAACTGGTTCTTAGAATAATATGCTGTGGCAGAAGTTGGCGTACATATTCCTCGCCGCTTAATTTACTTTCACCATAGGCACCCAGAGGGCGGGTGTCGTCCTCTTCGGTATAACCACTGGCATAATGACCATCAAACACATAATCCGTCGATAACTGAATCAATGGAATAGACAAATCACCACAAGCTACCGCCAAATTGCGTGCCGCTTCTGCATTCAGCAACATAGCCCGTTGCGGATCACGCTCAGCACGGTCTGCGCTATTCAGCCCGGCGCAGTTAATCACATAATCTGGCAGATGCTTATCAAGCGCCTCCACGATTTTAGCGGGCTGAGTCACATCCAGTAGTTTGCGGCTCAGGGCCACTACAGAAAAAAATGCATCAGCTTCAGCAAGCCTGACGATCGCTGAGCCTGATTGACCATCAGCACCTGTAATCAAAATTTTAACCGGATCAGACAACAATCATGGATCTCCGAAAAGTAACAGAATAGTTTAAAAAACCCATTATATTTCAATGGAAACAGTTATACGTAAGTACACTCATAATATATAGAAAGCCATGATGCCAGTTAAAAGTAAAGTCATGTGTTGGTTAAATTTACAACAGTATCAACACCAACTCAGACTTCCAGCTCAGCAACACCAGGGTCACCAACGTCATCAGCAAAAAAGGCAATAATGCTTTGAAGATGCGCATCGGTGACTCACCGGTCATCGCCGCGCTAATAAACAGACCTGCACCTACTGGTGGTGTCAACAGCCCCATCACCAGCGTCAGACACACCACGACGCCAAACTGATACGGACTGATACCAAAATCTGCCTGTGCTACCGGTAATAAAATAGGTACGACCAGAATCAAGGCAGCTATACCATCCAGCACCATACCCACCAGCAACAGTGCCGCCACCACCATTAATAAAAACACGAACGGGTCAGCGGTCTGCTGCACTATCCAGGCTGCCGCATTCTGGGGTACATGTTCATACACCAGCACCCAGCCAAAAACGCCCGCAGCTGAAATCAAGACAATCACCATGCCAGAGTTCAATGCGGTACGTTTTAACAGCTCAGGTAGATGAGAAAAGCGTAACTCTTTATACACGAAGCGTCCAATTAACAACGCCCCCAACGAAGCCAACGCCGCTGATTCGGTCGGCGTAACCAAGCCAGAGAGGATCCCACCAATAATCAGTACCGGAATAGCCAACGCGGGCAAACCCAGCAATAGAGCCTGACGGGATTCAGCAAACGTCAGCCATTTACCAGGAGGGTATTGGTGTACCAGCCCCATCAGGGTGATAGTAACAAAAAACAGTGCCGACATAATCAAACCCGGGATGATGCCAGCGATAAACATATCGGCAATCGGTACCTGCGCCAACACACCGTACAGCACAAATAGCATCGAAGGCGGGATAATAGGTGATAACAGGCCTCCCGCGGCAGTAATAGCCGCCGCATAGGGACGATTGTAGCCCTCCTTCTCCATCTCCGGCACCATGGCGCGTGACATAATGGCAATCTGAGAAGCGGCAGAGCCCATAATGGCCGCCATCATCATATTAGCCACCAAGTTGATGTAGGCCATGCCACCCCGAAAACCACCCACCAGGATACGCGCCATGTTGATTAATCGACGTGTAAGCCCACCTTCATTCATCAACTCACCCGCCAGCATAAACAACGGAATTGCCAGCAGACCGTAGTTCTCGATAGAGCCAAATAACTGCTGTGCGAAGGAATCAAACAGCACTGAATTATCGGACGTGGCAATATAAAAGGCCGCAGACAGCGCCAGCACCAGTGCAATCGGTACCGACGCAAACAGCAATACAAAGAACACCGCCATCAGGGTCATTACCTGTTACCCCTGAGCATCGGCATAATCTCTTTTAAGCAATTGTACACAGCGCCCTTGAAAATTAACCCAGGCATGTAACAGCAAAGTAACGGCGACAAACGGCAATATCAGCCAAATCCAGAATTTATTCAAGCCCAGCGTATTGGTGGTTTCAGCATAGATAAAATTGAAAGTTTGCATCTGAAATGCTTCGTCATCAAAGCCGTGCTGATACAGGGTGAAGGGATCAAACCAGCGGATACAAAACAGTAACAGCAAACCGGCAAACAGCAGCACCATCAAATCACTGAATACCCCCAGCCAAAGCCGCCCCTGTGCGGGTAACAAGTCAATAATCAGCGTGACCGACAGGGTCTGGCGGCGCTTGATCACTACCGAGGTAGCCAGAAACGTCATCCACACCATGGCATAGATTGCCAATTCATCCACCCAATAAATCGCCATACCCAACGCACGACTGACAACATTGAGCAAAATCAACACAGTAACCAGAGCAGCCAACAATGCCGCTAACCACATTTCAGCAGTGACCAGCCAATCGGATAGTTTACGCATACATGCCATCAATAAACCTGCTGGCAACGGCCGGTGCACCGCTGCCATTCATTGAAATCAAGGATTTCTATTACTTTCCACAGCATCCCGCAGGGCACCCAGACTGCTGGTTTTTTCTGACCAGATAGCTTCCCAGGCCGCTATACTCTCAGCAAAGTCTTCCCGGTCAGCTTCAGTAATGGTGATATCCAGCGCACGCAACTCTGCTTCCTGATCACGCTCCTGTAAACGGAAGGTCTCTACCACGTCATCCAGTTGGGCTTTCATCAAGCCAGCCAGTTGTGCTTGATCTTTTTCGTCCAGGTTGCGCCATACCTTGGCTGATACCACTCCCACCATTGGAAACATCATGTGATTGGAAATCAGTAGATGCTCAGCCCGCTCATAAAAGCGGAAGATCAGAATTGAATCAAAATCCATATCGATGGCATCAATCTGGCGGTTTGCCAAGGCATCATATACGGCAGGTAATGGTAGTGGGGTTGGCGCTGTATTCAAAGCACTGTAAAAATCCCGGATCGGATCAAAGGGCGTAATGCGCAGCTTTTTGCCCTGCAGGTCCGCTGGCGTGCTCACCGGCGTGCGACTCATCATCTGACGCATCCCCGCCATACCATAGCCTATACCTACCAGGCCAGCTTGCTGTGGTAGTAGATCAAACATCTCCACAGCGGCATCAGACTGCAGCAAAGCAGCGGCCTCATCTATATCATCAACCAGATAAGGCGCATACAACGCACCGAACTCAGGTACGCGATTGGAAATCTCTGCAACAGTCAGGAAAGCCATGTCCAGCGCACCCGTCTGCAGTTGCTGTACCATTTGTGCTTCATTACCGAGCTGCGCAGCCGGAAACACTGTTACACTATGCCGACCTTCTGATACCGTCTGCACTTCTTCGGCAAAACGCTCGGCGGCTTGCGTCCAATGGTGTGACGGCGGTGTAATCAGTCCTAAACGAAAATCCTGCGCTAAGGCTGGCAGTGACAGCAGCGTCATGCAGGATGCCACACCAGCGGCAGTCAGTAGGTTGCGCAGTGAGATCATGGTTGACTCCTGATATTGTTATGTCGAATGAGTGATTCCTGTTCACTGAATTTAAACACAATTCCAGCCAAATATGTTAAAGATGATGAAGAGAGTTAATCTGTTTCAGTGGTTCGAAAAGCGTATTAATCCCTTCCCCGATGAAGAACCGGGACAACCACCCCAGGGGCTGATTGCCTTTTGTGTTTATTTCTCACGCGGGATAGCGCCCTGGTTGTTACTTGCAGCGCTGATGATGACCTGTGTTGCTCTGGTTGAGGTGTGGTTGTTCAGCTTTATGGGCAATCTGGTCAACTGGTTGGCTGAGCAAGACCGGGATTCTTTTCTAGCCACCGAGGGCTGGAAACTGGCAGGTATGGCGGCGGTGATTATGGGCCTGCCGCTGATGGTATTGCTGCATTCACTGCTGAGTTTCCAGGTACTGATGGGCAATTACCCGATGCGTATCCGCTGGCTAATACACCGCTACCTGCTGAAACAGTCGATGCACTATTACCAGGAAGAGTTCGCTGGCCGCATAGCGACCAAGCTGATGCAGACAGCGCTGTCGGTACGTGAGTGTGTGATTAAACTGATCGACGTACTTAACTATGTTGGCGTCTACTTTATTGGCACTCTGGTGATCATGGGCAGTGCGGATACCCGCTTGGTAATCCCACTGGTGGTCTGGCTGATCGGCTATATTTTGATGCTACGCTACTTTGTGCCCTTGATGGGCAAGGTGTCTCAGCGCCAGGCCGATGCCCGCTCTATCATGACCGGGCGAGTGGTAGATGCCTATACCAATATTCAAACCGTCAAACTCTTCTCTCACGCCCAGCGTGAATCGGCCTATGCCCGCGAAAGCATGGATGGCTTTCTGGGAACGGTACACCAGCAGATGCGCCTGGTCACCCTGTTTAACACCTGCCTCTACCTGCTCAATTCGCTACTGCTACTGGCCGTATCCGGGCTGAGCATCTGGCTGTGGTTGAATGAACTGATCAGTATCGGAGCGCTGGCTGTAGCGTTGGGGCTGGTGCTGCGTTTATCGGGCATGTCTCAATGGATTATGTGGGAGGTCGCCGCCCTGTTTGAAAATATCGGCACGGTCCGTGATGGTATCGGCTCCATTTCCGTACCCCAGCAAGTGCAGGACAAACCCGCTGCACCCGCACTTAAAGCTGATAAAGGGGCTATCAGTTTCGATCAGATCAGCTTTCACTATGGTCAGCAATCGGGCGTTATCGACGCACTGTCGCTGGAGATCAAAGCTGGTGAGAAAGTGGGCCTGGTCGGCCGCTCCGGAGCAGGCAAATCTACACTGGTGAATCTGCTGCTGCGTTTTTATGATCTGGAAAGCGGACGCATTCTGATCGATGGTCAATCCATTGCCGATGTGCAGCAGGAGTCCTTGCGCGCCAATATCGGCATGGTCAGCCAGGACACCTCCCTGCTGCACCGTTCGGTGCGTGACAATATCGCCTACAGCCGTCCCGAGGCCAGTGATGCTGAGGTGATTCAAGCCGCTACACGCGCTAAAGCCGATGAGTTTATTCCAGCCCTATGCGATGCCAAAGGTCACACTGGCTATGATGCCCAGGTTGGCGAGCGCGGTGTCAAACTCTCCGGTGGCCAGCGCCAGCGCATCGCCATTGCTCGCGTGATGCTCAAGGATGCCCCTATTCTGATTCTGGATGAAGCCACCTCGGCGCTCGACTCTGAAGTAGAGTCTGCGATTCAGGAAAATCTCTACCGGCTGATGGAAGGCAAAACCGTAATCGCCATCGCCCACCGCCTGTCGACCATTGCCGCCATGGATCGCTTAGTCGTGATGGACCAGGGTCGTATTGTTGAAACAGGCAGCCATGCTGAACTGCTGGCACAAGGCGGCATCTATGCCTCGTTATGGGCACGACAGTCGGGTGGGTTTCTGGCAGAGGATGTGGAGTAAAGCCCCATCAAGGGGTCAGCCAACTCGATCATAGTCGATCGAGTTGGCTGACCCCTTGATTTCTCCTTGATTTCCTTGATTTTACCGCGAGGTGTAAGATATTCCCCTGGCAAACGACTTAACGCCTATCTAACTGAAACCAGGTGATACCATGTCGACTTTTGCACTCCAGCCACCCATAGCAATACTGACACTCAGCCTTCTAATCAGCCCGTTATTCGCCAGTGAACAGCCACCCGCTTTTTCCCAGACCGGGCTGAATGGCTGGGAGACAGAAAGCTTTCAAGGTCAGACGGATTATCAGATAGTGCGGGCCGGTGATCAGCCGGTGCTCTATGCCCAGGCCCGACAAACTGCGTCAGGGCTGGGCTGGGAAGGTGAACCTGACTTGCAACGCACACCCTGGTTGCACTGGTGCTGGTGGGTTAGCAATACCTATCCCGGTGTTGATGAAACCCGCAAAGCCGGTGATGATTATCCGGCCAGAGTATATGCCGTGGCCTCAACAGGCTTTTTCCGTTGGCAGGTACAGGCTATCAACTATGTCTGGGCCAGTGAGCAACCTAAGGGCAGTGACTGGCCTAATGCCTTTACGTCACGCGCCCGTCTGCTGGCCCTGCAGTCTGGTGATGCACAGCTGCATCGCTGGGTTGCTGAAAGCCGCCATCTGATCGACGACTTCAAGCGTTACTTTGACAACCCGGATCCGCAGATTCAGGCGCTGGCACTGATGACCGATGCTGATAATGCCGGACTGGAGGCCAGTGCCGGGTATTCTGATCTTGTGCTCAGCACCAGTGCCGAGCATCCTGGCTGCCCGACAGCACCTCCGGACAACAGCTAAAGCACTCTCATACCCATAGATCCGCACCTTCCCGGGACAGTGACGTTCCCTGGCTAATCCTGTTCCAGTAGGACACATAAGCATCAGAGCCTTCTGGCCAATATGAAAGAAACCACGCCTGCCAGGCTTTGGCATCAAAATGCAGCGGAACGGCCTGATAGCGCAACCCCTGGTATTCTGACTGATATAAAGGGTCAAGCAGGCCTGACCGCGTAGCGATCCGCGTCACTACGCCATACAGCCCATCGGCAAAATTGGGCATACCCGCCGCACCATTATTGATAACCACACCTTCAGGATAACGCCTGCATACCGGCTGGCAGGTGTGTGACGAAGCAAACGCATCCACACCAGCCGCCTGCAGCCAAGTCTGAATCCTGGCCTGGCGTTCAGGTTCATCTATGCCATCAACAGCAAACCCCCAGCCAGCCAGGGACGTCGCATCACCATGTACCAGTGCTACCGGACGACCACCCACCTGTACTTTCATAAACAGGGGCAACGCCTTCAATGCATCACGCATAGTGCCTTCCTGTGGCATCTGTTGCTTAAGGCGTTGAAAGATACGATTGGAGCGCTCTACCAAGGCCTGATCCACTGACTCTGGATAAGCACACCCGCAGCCAGCAAGGTTCTCGATTCTTGCCAGCTCTTTTTCCACATTACCGGCCAGCGCATCAAAAGCCTGTACGCCTTGCTGAATTGTGGTAAACCAGTATGCATCTGCATCAAACCAGTGAAAGTCACCATTGAACACCACACGGGCGCCAGGCTCCTTTGCCACCAGTTGTTTCAAGGCCTTGAGTGCAAACGGATTACCATAGAGGCCCCCCACTACATAAAGCACCTTACAGGAAAACGCCGCAGGCATTGCCGCAATTTCTTCAGGGCGGTAGCGATAATCCAGCGGACAGCTACGCCCGGCAACCAGGTTATTCACGCTCCAACCCCCACCAGAAACTGACCAGACCGACCGTTAAAATCACCAGTGTCAGTATCAACAGTTTACTGTAATCATGCTCAACCCCCGTCCAACTGCCGATCCAGTTCACATAACCGGAAGTTTCCAGGAAATAAATCACCGACCCGCCCACAGCAAACAGGAAATTGATCAGAAAACTCCACTGGGCAACCCGCCGGTTCATCCAGATACAGAAAATAATGATGGGGGTCAGAAACAGGGAGGCGGTTCCACTGACGGCAACCGCAGCGTATAGATCCCGGGTGCCAAAATAGACCATAAACAGCCCACCCAGCATAAACAGCAGCATCGCCACACGCCCTCTGTTCGGATGGATTCTCCCCATCCCCATATCAACAATGGCAAGTTTTGAGGCACTGGAAAGCGTCGAATCCAGGGTCGAGGCCGCTGAAACAATCAGTGCAAGCCCCAGCAGGAAGATAGCAGGCATACCCAGCAAGCGTTGCATGGTAACCATCAACTCCTCTTCACCCTGGCGATGTAACCCGGCAAACACGCCCAGCAGCCCAAATAAAATAATGAATGCTGTGGAAATCCAGAAGGCTTGAATAAAGCTCTTGCGAGTCGTATCACGATCGGCCAGAAAGCCTCGATCCATCATCACCGGGTCATGCAAGGGATAGCTGATCACCTGCAACAGCGCCACCAACAGCAAAATCCAGCCAGGACTGCCCCACCCCGGTGAACTGACCAGCAATGCCGGTAGATCAAACTGCGAATGACTGATCAGCATGACCAGCAGCACCAGCAGCACAGCCAGTAAAATCAGCATCTGCTGTACATCAGTTTTCAGCGATGCGCTTAGACCACCCTTGAGTGAATACACAAGCGTAATTCCTGCTACCGCCAGTATGGCCAGATTATAAGCACCGGAACCGGCGACACCGAATACAATACCCACCACCAACAGGTTGGCAAACACCTCTGACAACAGGCGCAAAGACACCAGCAGGTTGTAACACACCACCCCCATACGCCCAAAACGCTCACTGAAAAACCCTTGAATATTCGAATAGCCGTGCACAAAACGCAGCCGGTCGATAATCAACCAACCCGTCAGAAACGAGCCATAATAGACCGCATAGGCCAGGGTACCGGCTATGCCGAAAAAGTACCCCAGCAAAGCGGCATTCATCAGTGAGCGCGCAAAAATCCAGGTAGTTACCTGTGACAACGTCAGGGTCCAGACACCGGGCACATACCCCGGCTCCTGCCCTCGAAAAAAACCCTCTGCAGTAGTAACTCGGGGAGCCACCCACCAACTCATCCCTGCAACAGCCAGCAACACCGATAGCAATAAGGCCACCTGAAAAGCGGAAGTGATCATCATCCTTACCCTTTTATAGTTAATAAGGCCTTGGTCGTTTTTTTTCAGATGGCATTACAATAAATGTAATTTTTCCATATACCCGATTGGCAGCTGGCCGATGATGTTGTTTGATGCTGCTGGAGACCTGACGCATCCACTTCTTTTGCAACCCTGCCCTGTTGCTTGACAGATGCGTGACCTGCGTCAGATCACGCGGGTTTACGCAAAAGGTCAGGACAAGCCGCAGGATGAAGAAACCAAAGGCGAATCAGAATAGTACGGAATAAGTCGCATTTGTTGGCCCTGCAGACTGATGAGAGTCAGTTGGATTGATGAATAACTTGGTAAATAACGACTAAAAAAGATCTAAACGCTTTGCCATATCTTGCCAACGTTTAATTCGGGCATCGCTGTTTGGGTTGCGCCGAGAAACTGCATCAATCAACATGTTTGTTGTTAATACGAGTCCCCAGGTCGATTCTAAAAACAATCCTGATTTGGACTTAAAATAAATGACATGGGCATTGTATTCACTCGCCCAATGGCAAAATTCATCACTTAGTATCACGATTTGAATGCCTTTTTCGACAGCGACCTCGCACAACTTTCTACCTTCTGAGGCATAGGGGACAACATCCAAAATAATCAGGGTATCGTATCCTTTTCGCGTTCGGTTCTTATCCTCCAACCACTCCCCCAGCATGCCGTCATGTGGGGATAGGTACTGCACTCGATCACGAGCCAGTGATAAACGCCGTGAAAAATCTTCAGCGGTTCCACGTATAGACTGAAAACCAGTTACATACACTCGGGTTGCCGCGCTAACGCAACTCACCAGACTCTCCCAGTGTTCCGTTTCAAATTGCTCGTATAAGCGCACCATACTTTTTAATTCTTGCTTTAGATTGTCTTTATAAAAAAAGTCTGATGACAATCGCTGACTTTCATTAGCTTCAATCGGAATGAACTCTTTTTGCAGCTCCTCTTTGAGCGCCGAAATCCCTTGATAGCCAGCCCGCTTTAAAAATCGGCTGACTGTAATTTGGCTTACGGCCGCTTTTTCAGCAATTGAAGCCCCCGTTTCGTAACTAATTTGATCCAGGTTAAGCAATATAAACTGTGCTACTCGAGCCTCTGATTTAGACACTTGAGGAATCCATTCCTGAATCTTCTGTGCCGTCGTCGTCGCGATGTATTCCGGTTTTGAAGAAAACGTATTTTTCATTCTATCATCCACCCTCTGTTTCAAGAGTTTTTTGCCATCATCTGGTGCACTTTCAATCCAAAGCAAACCAAAAAGGTGCATACTTATCAATTATTTTTCATACAAAAGGTATTTTTTAAATATAAACCATTAATAAATATAGACTTTAAAATTGTTAGAAACATAACATATATTGATATTGAAAGAAAGATACTATCATCTAGAATGAAATAACGGCGCTTTGACAGGCAATAAACTCTTTTAGACATCATCAGGAAGGCAAGGCTATGAAACAGTTATTTTCTTTAAAAAGTCGTCACAAGGTAAAAATAACAGTGGCTTTAACAAGCATTGCAATCACCTCTCTCGGCTTTGTTCACACGGCTTCGGCCACGGAAACACTTAACATCTATAACTGGGGGGAATACATAAATCCAGAGGTGTTAACACGCTTCACCGAAGAAACCGGCATCCAGGTTAAATTAGACACCTACTCGTCAAACGAGGAAATGCTTGCCAAACTACAGGCGGGTGCAACGGGATACGACATTGTTTTCCCTTCTGTGCATATGCAAGACATTATGGCAAAGCTAGACCTGCTTGAAAAAACCGATATAAATCAATACTCAGGTTTTGAAAATATTGACAGGAGCTTTTTAACTGCAGAGTCTGACCCGAATGGTGAATACTGCCTACCCTATGCGTGGGGAACAGTAGGAATACTGTACAACAAAAATCTAACACCTGATTTGAGCTCATGGGAAGATTTTTTTGAACTACCAGGTGAAGGCAAAAATATCGCCATGTTGGATGATATGAGAGAAGTAATCAGTGTCGGATTGATCGCGAATGGAAAAAGCGTAAACACAACCGATCGCGATGATTTAGAATCTGCTCAGGAATATATCATTCAGCAAAAAGACAACATTTCTGCTTTTACTTACGACAGTATCCCCATGGTGCAATCCGGTGATATTGCTGCCGCCCAATGGTATGTCGGAGCAATGCTCTATGTATTCGATAACCCAGATGAATTGGCTTACGTCATTCCTGAAGAAGGCGCCACCATGTATCAGGAAAATATGTGCGTCTTGAAACGAGCGCCTAATAAAACCAATGCCAAGAAATTTATGGAGTTTTTTACCCAACCTGAAATTGCTGCTTTAAATACCAGACAACAAACCAATGGCACTATGAATACCGAGGCCATCGAACTATTGCCAGATAGCTTGCGTAACAACCCAAGCATTAACCCACCTGAAGACGTTAAAGCCAAGCTGCAACTATTCAAAGAGTTAGGTGAAGGCATCAGGCTGTATGACCGTGTGTGGACCAGAATACGCACATCGTAAAAATACTTTTAATAACTTAGATCTTAGGCGGGTTCGCCCGCCATTTTTCCTTTTTTTGAGGTTTGTTATGCCAGCACCCACTTCATCACCTGAATATATAAAAATTCGTCATGCGCATCGTCAGTTCACTACACCTGAAGGCTGCTCTATTAACGCCTTGGATGATATTAGTTTATCGATTGCACAAAGCGAGTTTATTACCTTATTAGGTCCATCAGGATGCGGCAAAACAACCTTATTAAAAATCGTAGCTGGATTTGAATCACTAGACAGCGGTGATATTCTTTTGGATGGACAGTCGATTATTCACCAACCCGCTCACAAGCGTCCAGTTAATACCGTATTTCAATCTTACGCACTCTTCCCGCATATGACCGTTGGAGATAACGTCGGTTACGGTTTAGACATCGCTAGAGTCAATAAAACTGAACGCAATAAACGCGTTGCAGAAGCACTTGATATGGTGGGGTTAGCAGGAATCGAAAAACGCCTTCCTTCACAACTCTCAGGTGGTCAGCAACAACGTGTTGCCCTGGCTCGCGCCATTATTAATCGTCCTAAATTACTACTGCTGGATGAACCGCTTTCCGCATTAGACAAAAACCTGCGTCTAAAAATGCAACTTGAGCTCAAAAACCTACAAACCGAACTCGGTATCTGTTTCATCTTTGTCACCCACGACCAGGAAGAAGCACTGACCATGTCTGATCGAATTGTGGTGCTCAATGGTGGAAAAATAGAACAAGTAGGTACACCCGATGCAATATACCATACCCCACAGACGCAGTTTGTGGCTAATTTTATCGGCGAAAGTAATCTCTTTGAAGGCACTGTAATCAATAAAACCGAAAATGGCATAGACGTAAACTGTAACGGTTTAGTCATCCACAGCCAAGACACTTCCCATGAAGTTGGTGATGATGTTGAGCTGTTATTAAGACCTGAGCACCTATCTCTAACCCCAATTACTGATCAGGAAAGTCCTCAAGCACAACTGACCATGAAATTGACTCAGACTGTGTTTATCGGCAGCGATTACCAGTTGCATGGTGTACTTAAAAATGGCATAGCACTTTCCGCTTTAACCAGAAAAACCAATCAACCTTTAATAAAAGGTAATGAAATATCGCTGTATTATCAAATCAGTGCATTACACACGATACCACCAGAAAATAAATATAATAAGGGGCGGATATGAAGTTATTGAAGGCCTCTCGGAAGCAGTTAATGCTGCTCGCTTTACTTGCACCAACCAGCCTATTTTTACTGATATTCTTTATTGGTCCCTTGTTGATCATGTTCACTTATAGCTTTTTACAACCCGGTTTATATGGGGGTATTGAATGGAATTTCTATCACTGGAACTATGGCAGAATCTTTGGCTGGGCGGATGGTTTTTACGAAGAGTTTGACTCTGTATATTTACAAATATTGTTACGATCAATCGGTCTGGCACTTATCACCGTAATTTGTACTTTATGCATTTGCTACCCCGTGGCTTTTTGGGTTTCAACCTTATCAAGAAGAAAAAAGTCCCTATGTATATTTTTGATAACCTTACCATTTTTCGCCAGCATGGTAGTTCGACTCTATGCTTGGGTATTGATACTACGTAACTCGGGCTTCGCAAATCAGTTCTTACAAGCAACGGGTATTATCACTGAACCCTTGAATCTTATGTTTACAGGTACGGCTGTTATCATTGGTATGATCTATATTTTCATTCCATTTATGTTTCTACCCATTTACTCCAGTGTTGAAAAGCTCGATAAAAATCTACTTCAAGCCTCTGAAGACCTAGGCGCTACACCTTTAACTACCTTTCGAAAAGTTATTTTCCCCTTAACGCTACCTGGTATTGTGGCTGGCTGTATTTTGGTTTTTATCCCCAGCGTTGGCAACTTTGTCGTACCTGATCTGCTCGGTGGTGCCAAAGTATTAATGATAGGCAATATGGTTGAACAACAATTTCTATATGCTCGCAACTGGCCATTTGGGGCGACACTTTCCATGGTGATCATATTCATGATGCTAATCATTCTGTCATTTTATTTATACAAATCAGCAAGAAGCCAAGCCGCTTTGTAGGAGCTCATGATGAAAAAACAAACGCCTTTAGGTCACTTACTATCCGTTTACAGTGTGTTCTTTTTTGTCTTCCTCTACGCACCGGTAATGCTGATTGTGATTTATTCATTTAACGCCAATCCAGTTAACATTATGATCTGGGATGGTTTCACCCTGGATTGGTACCGTAGTATTTTTGGCGCAGAAACTAGCTTAGCCGATTCTTCCAGCTATGTGGACTCAACCAGTCAACTGCTCAATGCGCTTTTGAACAGTCTTATTGTTGCATCCAGCGCTACCCTTATTGCCACGTTGCTAGGAACAAGCACTGCAGTCGCCCTGGCACGCTATCGCTTTAAACTGCATTCGTTTTATCGTCTGTTACTGTTTGTACCTATGGTCATGCCCGATATCGTTTTGGGCATCGCCCTGCTGATTTTCTTCGTTGGTGCCGGTTTTACTCTAGGCAGCAACACTATCATTATCGGTCATTGTACGTTTCTTACCAGCTATGTATTTATAGTCGTCAGTGCTCGACTCGCTGGCATGAACCCCCTCACAGAAGCGGCGTCTGCGGATCTTGGGGCGAATGAATGGCAGACTTTCCGACGCGTTACTTTGCCATTAATTTTGCCTGGCGTGATCGGCGGTGCGTTATTAAGCTTTATCATTTCCATGGATGATCTGGTCATTACTTATTTTATTAGTGGCGTCGACTCAACCACGCTACCTGTTTTCATTCTTGGCATGATCCGCCGCGGTATTAAACCCGAGATTAACGCCATTGCGACACTGATGCTGCTATTTTCCGTGGTCGTCGCCTCGGCGGGTATTTACTTCAAATCTAAAAACACCACTACACACTAAAGAACAAAAGGCTGAACTATGCCCAAATTACGCGCACGTGCACTGGGGCTACCTTTCCCTGGAACCACAGGCCCCTTCAATGCCATTACGGATGTTCCCGGAATTCAAGTAGGTTACAAAACGCTGATAAACGATGACTCAAGTTCGCCCACCAGAACCGGCGTTACAGCCATATTGCCCCGGGGACGAAACACCACACCACAACCAGTATGGGCAGGCATGTACGCACTCAATGGTAATGGTGAAATGACAGGCACTCACTGGATTCAGGATGGTGGCTATTTTGTTGGTCCCATTATGATCACCAATTCCCATGCCGTTGGCATTACCCACCACGCCGCCGTTAAATGGACTGTAGCGCAATACAAAGATACCTGGCATAACAACCACCTGTGGGCCATGCCAGTCGTTGCAGAAACCTATGATGGTGTACTCAATGACATCAACGCCATGCATGTTACCGAGCAGGACGTACTCGATGCATTAGCCAATGCCAAGTCAGGTCACCTGGCAGAAGGTAACGTCGGCGGTGGAACAGGGATGATCGCCTATGACTTTAAAGGCGGAACTGGAACCGCTTCTCGACTGGTCGAAATAGCAAACACAACCTACACTGTCGCCGCCCTGGTTCAGGCCAACCATGGTATTCGACCCTGGTTTACAGTGCTGGGGGCTCCGATTGGAAAGCTGATGCCACACGACCGCATTCACCCTGTGCATGAACAAGGCTCTATCATTGTCATTATTGCCACAGATGCACCGATGCTGCCCCATCAACTCAAACGCCTTGCCAAACGTGCCGCCCTTGGCGTCGGCAAAAATGGTTCTCCGGGGGGCAATAACTCTGGCGATATTTTCCTCGCCTTTAGCACCGCCAATGAGCAGGATTTACCACAATTCTCAGCACCTGTTTGTGCCATGGACTATTTGAACGATGAAGTCTTTGACGAATTTTACATGGCTACTGTAGAAGCAACAGAAGAGTCCATCATCAATGCCATGGTAGCAGCAGAAGACACACCCACCTTTAAACAACCGGCAAATAAAGTCTGTAAAGCCATCGATGGAGAAACCCTCGCAGCCATGGTCAATAGCTTCCATGCAGCAAGTCAAATGTGGCATAAGGTGCAATAAGCTACACACTTGTTTACAACCTATACCTCCACGACATAGCGCATATCCTTTACATATAAAAGCAAAAAGCCCCTATTATGGGGCTTTTTGCTTTATAAACGTTACAAAATGCTAAGACTAAGCGTTCGTTAGAACGGGATATCATCATCAAAATCATCAAAACCAGGTGCCGGCTGGGCGGGCTGCTGCTGTGGCGCAGGCTGGTTTTGTGGACGAGACTGTTGTGGGGCAGGACGTGACGCTTGCTGCTGAGGTTGTTGACCATAACCCATCGGGTCCTGGTTACCGGCGTAACCGCCCTGATTACCACCGCCGCCTTCACCACCACGGCTATCCAGCATTTGCATTTCACTGGCAACGATTTCAGTGGTGTAACGGTCCTGACCACTCTGATCCTGCCATTTACGCGTACGCAAAGCGCCTTCGATATACACTTTCGAGCCTTTGCGTAAGTATTCACCGGCAATTTCAGCAAGGCGATTGAAGAATACCACCCGGTGCCACTCGGTTCTTTCCTGTGGCTGTCCGGTCTGCTTATCCTTCCATGTATCGCTAGTTGCCAGAGTCAGGTTGGTAACTGCATTGCCTGATGGCATGTACTTAACTTCAGGGTCCTGGCCCAGGTTGCCTATCAGGATTACTTTATTGATGCCGCGTGCCATTATTCTCTCCAAATCGTAAAAGGTTCTACATGTTGGTGCTCCCTGCATCCAACCTTTGTAGGTTGGATGAGAATAACACAAGCTTAGGTTTAGGCTGAACACCAAAGGCTAATTTTTCATGGAGGTTCTAAGGAACCAGCCGAGTAGATTCGCTATTCAGAACTTGTAGCTAAGTCAAAGCGACCCTCGTTCCCTTATGATTCGAAATCAGCACCTCCAGTGGCCGTGGTTTCGATATCAGGTAGCCTTGAATGTGCCATAAGCACCATCGCCTCACACAGTGCCAATGCATCCGAGTCAGCACTGAGATTGGCGATGAAGCAGCGATCTATCTTCAGATAATCGATATCGTATCGATGGATATAAGCCATAGATGAATAGCCAGTGCCGAAGTCATCCAATGTCACCTGCACGCCATGATCTCGAAACACCATCAGTTTTTTGATGGTCTCACAATTGGGGTCCAGCATGACTCCCTCTGTGATCTCGATAATAATATCACTACATAGCAAATGTTGAGCATCGAGACGGTGAACCCAGTCAGTTGCGTTTTCTCATGGGCAAACTGTATCGGAGAAACGTTGATGCTGACCTGAAGACTCTCTCCGTATGCCTGCTTCAGTGTGGGGATATCCCTACACACCTGCTCAAATACTTTTTGTCCGATAGCGATGATCAGCCCGCTCTCTTCGGCAAGCGGGATAAACTCAGCAGGACTGATCAAACCCTTTTCCGGATGCTGCCACCGAATCAGAGCTTCTGCTTTAGTGATTCGCTGTGATTCGCTGTGATTCGCTGTGATTCGCAGTTGAGTATAGGCTGATAATATACGACAAGCTCTGTGTCGATAGCATCGCGTAGATCGCTGATCAGCTCACGTTTATGCAGAATCGCTTCTTGCATTATCGGGTCAAAGTACTTGAGCCGGTTACGACCCTCCTGTTTGGCAGCAAACATCGCCTGATCTGCGGATTTGAGTAACTCCTCCACGGTTTTGCCATCAGCAGGGTAGATGGCCACCCCGATACTGGTAGTGATAAAGAGTCGATGCTGATCTACTTGTATCGGTTCGGCGAGCAGTTTAAGGATCTGTTCGCAGAGCTCATCGATAGGGTTGGTGAGACGTCTGAAATCAGTGAGAACAACAGTAAACTCATCGCCTCCAAGTCTGGCCAGCAGATTTGGCTCCCTGATTACGCTTTTTAGCCTTCCAGCAACTTCACGCAGCAGCTTGTCACCAGCATCATGACCAAGGGTATCATTAATATCCTTAAAGTTATCCAGATCAAGCATCAACAGGCTCAGTTGTTGGTCTTCATGTTTTACACGTTCGAGTGCTTGGGATAACTGGTAGTTAAGCATATAGCGGTTAGGTAGCGCCGTCAGAGTATCAACATTGGCCTGAAGCCATATCTGCCGCTCGGCTTCCAACCGCGTTTCTGCCATATGTTCAAATTGTTGTTTTAATTGTACCAGTTCGACAACACCTTCATGGGCTTTGTTCGGTTCGAAAATGCCGCGTTGCAGTTTGCGACTGGCGTCTGTGAGGGCTTCGATCGGTGCAAGCACTCCATTTTTAAGCAACCGGGTGCTGATCCGGTAGAGACCCAACATAACCAGCGAAAACAGCAGTAGTAAGATATAAAAGCGTTGATTGATTCGCTGTAACACAGCATCCGTTGGCACACCGATGGTCAGAACAAAAAACTCCTCATCGGTGTTATGCAGCAGTGGAATGGAATACTTCATCCGCCTGATGCCATCCGCACCCATCAACTGCTCTGCCTGAGAGTGTCCGTTGATTTCCGTGACGACTCTACCCAGCTCATCCGGATTAGCAGGGTAGTTAGCTATGAGTGTGGCCTGACTGTCGGTAATGAAGGCCGTACTCGACTCCGGCAAGTTACTGGTTTCAAGGTAGTGGGTCCACCAAGCCAGCGAAACCACAGCAACGGCAACGCCGCGCACCTCATCAGTGGTGAGGTCAGTGACTGGGTAGCCAAAATTGATACTGGTTGTATTGGCAGCACGATCATGTTGAAAGGTGCCGATCGAGAAGCGCCTGTTGGTCAGCGCATCCTGAAAATAGGGCCGATCAAACACATTGATATGACGATTCAGTGGATGCGTGTTACACAGCAGGTCACCACTGGCCAGAGGAACACCGAGATTCACAAACTATGTATTGAATTTGAGTATTTTTGCCAGAAACTCACCACAGACAGGTGCTGCTGGATCCTGCACTTCAGGTAATTGCGCTAGATGGGTCAGATAGGCTTTCAGTGTCGATGAGAATTTTGTGCTGCAGGGCAGCCAGATCATTGGCCGTCACCTCGACTTGATGCTCAAGATTTAATAACGCCTGTTTTCGGTTCTCCAGCATATCAGCAGAGATAGCCAAATAACCGGGCAGTGTTATCAGACCTACCAACAGCGAAAGGCGATTCCGCAATGAGCTCATCAATGCTTCAGACCCTCTTATTATGAATCATTTATATAGAAGAAAACTCCTGCAGGTGCACTGAAGCATATATGCAATTTTGCCACTATGTATTTCAACAATATTTGAAAGGTTATGACTCAATCATAAGCTTGTCAAATATCAACCGATTGCCTCTCAGGGTGGGTTAGCCTGAGTTAATCAATATTCATGCAGATTGTTAGTACACATCACGCCATTGAACTCAGCGCGTTCATGTAAAATTCGGACTAAAGGCTTATAATGCTCGTTTTTGCACTGTCACCGGAGCGGTAATGGATAAAATACTGGTACGGGGTGCGCGCACCCACAACCTGAAAAATATCGACCTGGATATTCCCCGGGACAAGCTGATCGTCATCACCGGCTTGTCAGGTTCCGGCAAATCCTCGCTGGCATTTGATACCCTCTATGCCGAAGGACAGCGTCGCTATGTAGAATCGCTATCCACCTATGCCCGTCAGTTTCTATCGATGATGGAAAAACCGGATGTAGACCATATTGAAGGGCTGTCTCCGGCCATTTCCATTGAACAGAAATCCACCTCGCATAACCCGCGCTCGACTGTCGGCACCATCACCGAAATTTATGACTATCTGCGCTTACTCTATGCCCGCGCAGGTGAGCCGCGCTGTCCGGATCATGATCTGCCCCTGGCAGCACAAACGGTGTCGCAGATGGTGGATCAGGTGCTGACCCTGCCGGAAGGCAGTAAAATGATGCTACTGGCACCGGTGGTACAAGGCCGCAAAGGTGAGCACTTACACACCATCAGCGAGCTGCGTTCACAGGGATTTGTCCGCGCACGCATCAACGACATTATTGTTGATCTGGACAGTGCACCCGCATTGGATAAGAACAAGAAACACTCCATTGAAGTTGTGATTGACCGCTTCAAGGTACGTAATGACCTACAGATACGCCTGGCGGAATCCTTTGAAACCGCACTGAATCTGACCGATGGCATCGCCCGGGTCGCCTGGATGGACGATGAGGGCAAGGATGATCTGATCTTCTCAGCCCGGTTTGCCTGCCCCGTCTGTGGTCACAGCATTCAGGAACTGGAACCGCGGATGTTTTCGTTTAACAATCCACACGGTGCCTGCTCCACCTGTGATGGTTTGGGTGTCAAACAGTACTTTGATCCGGTCAAGGTGGTACATGATCCTTCACTAACACTGTCGGAAGGTGCCATTCGTGGCTGGGACAGACGCAGCCTGTACTATTTCCAGCAACTGAAAGCGGTGGCGGATCATTACGGCTTTGATATGGATACTCCCTTCTGTGATCTGACCCAGGTGCAGCAGAAAGTGATTCTGCACGGCAGTGGCACAGAGCAGATAGAGTTCAGCTATACCAATGATCGAGGCACCCGTGTTAGCAAGCACCATCCCTTTGAGGGAGTGCTGAACAACCTGGAACGGCGCTATAAAGAAACCGAATCCGATATGGTCCGCGAGGACCTGGCCAAATACCTGAACATGCAGCCCTGCCCCTCTTGCCATGGTACGCGCCTGCGCCGCGAAGCACGGCATGTGTATATTGATGGGCGCACCCTGCCTGAAATCGTACGCATGGCCATAGGTGACAGCAAAGCCTATTTTGATCAGTTGGAGCTGAGTGGCAAGCAGGGTGAGATTGCTGACAAAATCCTTAAAGAGATTCGTCAGCGCTTATCCTTCCTGGTCAATGTCGGACTGGACTATTTATCCCTGGAGCGCAGCGCTGAATCTTTGTCCGGTGGTGAAGCCCAGCGTATACGTTTAGCCAGTCAGATAGGCGCCGGACTGGTCGGGGTGATGTATATTCTGGATGAGCCCTCCATAGGTTTACACCAGCGCGACAATGACCGTCTGCTGGAAACACTGCGCCACTTGCGTGATCTGGGGAATACCGTGATCGTGGTAGAACATGATGAAGATGCCATACGCTTAGCCGATCATGTCATCGATATCGGTCCGGGAGCGGGTGTGCATGGCGGTAAAGTGATCGCCGCAGGCACGCCACAGGAGGTCATGGATAATCCGGCATCCATTACCGGCCAGTACCTCTCAGGAGTGCGCCGTATTGAAGTGCCTGCGCAACGCTACCCGGTTGACTCTGAAAAGTTTCTCCGCCTGATCGGTGCACGGGGTAACAACCTGAAGGATGTTACCCTGGAAATTCCTGTTGGCCTGCTCACCTGCGTTACCGGGGTGTCAGGTTCGGGCAAATCCACGCTGATTAACAGCACCCTGTATCCGATTACGGCCACGGAACTGAACCACGCCACCACCCTGGATGCCTCAGAATATGATCGCATCGAGGGGATGCATCATTTTGATAAGGTTATCGATATAGATCAAAGCCCGATAGGACGGACACCACGCTCCAATCCGGCCACCTATACCGGCATTTTTACCCCGGTGCGTGAACTCTTTGCGGGTACGCAGGAAGCCCGCTCACGCGGATACAAGCCAGGACGGTTTAGTTTTAATGTCAAAGGTGGCCGTTGTGAAGCCTGTCAGGGGGATGGTGTCATCAAGGTGGAAATGCACTTCCTTCCGGATATTTTTGTGCCTTGTGATGTCTGCCACGGCAAACGCTACAACCGCGAAACCCTGGAAGTACGCTACAAAGGCAAAACCATTGATGAAGTACTGAGCATGACCGTGGAAGATGCGCGTGAATTTTTCGATGCCATTCCTGCACTGGCGCGAAAACTGCAAACTCTGATTGATGTCGGGCTCAGCTATATTCGCTTAGGCCAAAGCGCGACAACCCTGTCAGGCGGTGAAGCCCAGAGGGTGAAGCTGTCACGCGAGCTGTCCAAGCGCGATACCGGCAAAACGCTGTATATTCTTGATGAACCGACCACCGGTCTGCATTTCTATGATATTCAGCAATTATTGAATGTACTCTATCGGTTACGTGATCATGGCAATACCATTGTGGTGATTGAACACAACCTGGATGTGATCAAAACGGCTGACTGGGTTATCGACCTGGGCCCAGAGGGAGGCACAGGGGGCGGCGAGATCATTGCTACTGGCACACCCGAAGCGGTAGCCGAGGTGGAAGCCTCACATACGGGTCGCTTCCTGAAGCCCTTGCTGCAGCGCTAGCAGCAAACGGCTAGTCCATGGCATTCGCAGAAAACTGCTCCTGCGTTTTCTGCATACACGCCGCCCTTGGCATTCGCAGAAAACTGCTCCTGCGTTTTCTGCATACACGCCGTCCTTGGCATTCGCAGAAAACTGCTCCTGCGTTTTCTGCATACACGCCGTCCATGGCGTTAAGTGTCATCACGACAATTAAGTGGTTGACAGCAACGCTGGAATATTAGAAAAAGAAGGTCTGAAATTATTCAGGCCTTTTTTTACTTTGAAGATACTAGCATGACTCAGATCAACAAACGCCCGAACACCCGAATTTCCGTCGCCAATCGCTGGCTGATGGCGATTTCCCGTGTCTCGCGTGCTGTGATCTGATTTATTTACCGGCCGCGATATCTTCGCGGCCTCCGGTGCACTTTCCCCACCCCAGACTTTGAAGATATCTCCGGCCCTTTTTGAAAGGAGATAGAGATGTTCCCACTGGATCTGTTACACCAACTGCAGAGATGCTTTACCCGTGCACTTACCCGGCAGCATATTGCCCACCTGGATGCACGCCTGCTGCAAGATGTTGGCTTAAACCCTGACGGCAGCCACCGATTGCCACAGGAAAAAGACACCCCTAACAATCTGACCATTCGAGCACAGCTGGATGTGGAACAACCCACACAGCACACAGCGGCTCCTGCTGTACAGAAACACTGATGCCCTGGCGCTATCAACTGCACTATCGGCCAATAAAAAACCGCTAACGGCGTTTAATCACCCCTAGCGGTTTTTTTGTGACTCTTGTTAAGAGTCTCCTATTTAAGCGTCCTGCTCAATACAACTCAGATTCACAATGAATCGGGTAGTGTTCCGGCATAGGCAAACGCGCCACGCCACTATCGATCGCAGCCTGTGCAACCGCAAAAGAGATGCGGCCCAGCAGACGGGAATCAGTTGCTTTTGGCAGAATGTATTCACGGCCGAATTCCAGGGACTGCAAACCGTAAGCTAACAGTACTTCCTGAGTGACAGGCTCACGAGCCAAACCGGCCAGAGCTTTCACCGCAGCAGCTTTCATCTCTTCATTGATTGCCGAGGCACGCACATCGAGCGCACCACGGAAAATGAAAGGAAAGCCCAGTACATTATTAACCTGGTTGGGGAAGTCAGAACGACCTGTGGCCATGATCACATCAGGACGGGCGGCGTTAGCAACTTCCGGCCGAATTTCGGGATCAGGGTTGGCACAGGCGA
This sequence comes from Nitrincola iocasae, assembly GCF_008727795.1. Taxonomy (NCBI): domain Bacteria; kingdom Pseudomonadati; phylum Pseudomonadota; class Gammaproteobacteria; order Oceanospirillales; family Oceanospirillaceae; genus Nitrincola; species Nitrincola iocasae. The sequence continues at coordinate 3,550,359 of NZ_CP044222.1, forward strand.
AGACAACGGGGTTATCCGCCATTTTCTTAAGCTGCTCAGGTGACAGCAGGTCCGGACCAGACAGACCTAAAAATACATCAGCACCCTCGATGGCATCATCCAGGGTACGTTTATCTGTTTCAGTTGCGAATGCCGCTTTTTCGGCAGTCAGGTCAGCTCGACCAGAGTGGATCACACCCTTGCGGTCGATCATATATACATTCTCGACTTTCGCGCCCATGTTAATGAGCAGCTTCATACAAGCACTGGCAGCAGCACCGGCACCCAGACAGACAATCGACGCTTCTTCCAGCTTTTTACCGGCCAGTTCCAGCGCATTGATCATACCGGCAGCCGTCACGATGGCGGTACCGTGCTGATCATCATGGAATACCGGGATATTACAACGCTCAATCAGCGTACGCTCTATCTCAAAGCATTCCGGTGCTTTAATGTCTTCCAGGTTGATGCCGCCAAAGGTTTCAGCAATACGGGCGACCGTATCGATGAACGCCTGTGGACTTTCAGCGTCTACTTCAATATCGATAGAATCGATATTGGCAAAACGCTTGAACAACAGTGCTTTGCCTTCCATGACAGGTTTGGATGCCAGTGGACCCAGATCACCCAGGCCCAAAATGGCAGTCCCATTGGAAATGACGGCAACCAGGTTACCCTTCGCTGTATAACGATAGGCCGCTTCAGGATCTTTGGCGATCTCACGCACCGGCTCCGCTACGCCAGGGGAGTAAGCCAATGCGAGATCATGAGCCGTCTCTGCAGACGTTGATAGCTCAACACTGATTTTACCGGGACGAGGAAACTCGTGGTAATCTAGAGCCGCTTGCTTAAAATCTTGAGACATGGTTGCAGATTCCAACTAAGGTTGTAGTTAAACGGTCTTGCATCATAACCAAAAGCCATGTTGACAACAACCGCCCTTTAAGGGTGCATAAACACCCTGCTTTGCACAATCACTGTGCCAAATAAGCAAAAAAGCATCCACGAAGGATGCCTTTTGAAAAACCTGGTGATCAGCGTAACCGTTACTTTTTCAGTGAACGGGCACCAAAACGCTTGTTGAAACGGTCCACACGGCCGCCAGTAGTCGCTTCTTTCTGCTTACCTGTGTAGAAAGGATGGCAGCTGCTGCAGACGTCAACCAGCATAGTGCTATCGCCTAAAGTAGATTTGGTCTGCATGACGTTACCACAAGAACAGGTGATGGTAATGTCAGTATATTTGGGATGGATACCAGCTTTCATTTTGAACCTCAATGGAGTTATTGATGTGCCGCCACCTGATCGGAAGGATCTGTATGCTTCAAATTGCCAGGCACCGCACTAACAAGGGTTGGACAGGTTTACGCTCCGCTGAGACTTTACGCTCCGCTGAAAAGGGCAACACCCACCCGTACAATTACAAGGGCGGAAATTATACGGCCAGGCCGTACTTCCCGCAACCTAAAAAGGCTATTTAATCACCAGCCAAAAGAATCTAGACTGTTAGCATCTAACCTTCAGCCAAAATGAGAGCCCTGATTGATTCTTAGAGTTGCCATCCCCACCCCCTTACACCGGCTATTTGACTACCGGCCTCCCCTTTCCGGTACTCTGAAACCTCAGGTCGGATGCCGCGTAAGTGTACCGTTTGGCCAGCGCAAGGTGATTGGCATCATCACGGCACTGCCAGAGCATTCAGAGCTACCCCTGGACAAGCTCAAACCTGCGCATATCATTCTGGACGCCGCACCAGTGCTCGACGGCCTGCAGTTTTATTTAGCCCGCTGGGCCGCTAGTTATTATGCCTATCCGGAAGGTGACGCCCTGTCTCAGGCCTTACCGGCGTTGCTGCGCAAAGGCGAACCTGCCGAATTTACCCATGAAACCCTCTGGCGGGCCACACCGGGCGCCAGCCTGGATGCGCTATCGAAATCGGCTACGCGTCAGCGTGAACTGCTAGCCCTACTGCTACGCAACCCCAAAGGGGTCAGCACTGACTTGTTGAGAGTTGAATCTCTGCCAGTACCCTTATTGAAAACCCTTAAGGACAAAGCCCTGGCTGAAACGTTCATTCATCACCCTACCCCTCTGCATGCCGATGAGCGTGAAGAGGGCGAGATATTAAAAGAAGCCCCGCTAACACTGAATACTGAGCAACACCAAGCGTTACAGAACATTGCCGCCGGATCAGGGTTTAATACACTGTTACTCGAAGGGATCACCGGCTCAGGCAAAACCGAGGTTTACCTGCAAGCCATCCAGCAAGTACTCAAAGAAGGCAAGCAAGCACTGATTCTGGTCCCTGAAATCGGCCTGACTCCGCAGACACTGGCACGTTTCAAAGCCCGCTTTCAGGTGCCAGTAATCGCCCTGCACTCCGGGCTGACTGACCGACAACGTCTGGATGCCTGGTTGATGGCACGAGAGGGCAGCGCTCGCATCCTAATTGGCACCCGCTCAGCCATTTTTACCCCGATGCGATACCCAGGTCTGATCATTGTCGATGAGGAGCATGACCAATCCTTTAAACAGCAGGATGGCTTTCGTTACTCAGCCCGCGACCTGGCCGTGCTGCGTGCCAAACATGAAGACATTGCGCTGGTATTGGGCAGTGCCACACCATCACTCGAAAGTCTGCACAATGCACTCAGTGGTCGTTATCGTCACAGCCTGCTGACTACCCGGGCTGGCAAGGCGATGCCACCCGCTTTTGAACTACTGGATATTCGTGGTGAAACCCTCAATTGCGGCTTGTCCGACAGCCTCACACAACGTATTGAAACCCATCTGGCACAGGGCACCCAGATACTGATTTTTCTCAATCGCCGTGGTTTTTCGCCCTCACTCATCTGTCACAATTGTGGTGCTGTGAATGAATGCACCCGTTGTGATGCCCGCATGACACTGCACCGCTCACCACCGCACATGCATTGCCACCACTGTGACCGCCAGACTCCCATACCTATGCGTTGCAATCAATGTGGCAGCGAAGACTTACGACCATCCGGTGCGGGCACTGAGCGCACCGAAGACTTCCTGTGTCATCGCTTCCCCAAAACCCCCGTACTGAGAATTGATCGTGACAGCACCGCACGCAAAAATGCCATGAGCCAACTGATGGCTCAGATCCATACGGGCAAACCGTGCATTATGATTGGTACGCAGATGCTGGCTAAGGGTCACCACTTCCCCCGCGTCACTCTGGTGGCTGTATTAGATGCAGACAGCGGGTTATTCAGCGCTGATTTTCGTGGTATGGAAAAAACTGCGCAGTTAGTTTTACAAGTAGCCGGGCGGGCGGGACGGGCCGACCACCCAGGTGAGGTGGTTATGCAGACTCGCCACCCGGATCACCCCATGCTTAACGCCCTGATTCGTGACGGTTATGGTGCTTTCGCCGCCTCTGAGCTGCAGATGCGCAAAGCAGCAGGCCTGCCTCCCTTCAGTTTTCACGCATTGATTCGTGCCGAGGCGACACGTCAGGGCTGGGCAGAAGGCTTTCTGCGCGACATACGAGAAATGATGGAAGAGCAACTGGCCGCACCATCGGGCAGCCACTGGTCCGGTCCGTTTCCGTCGCCAATGGAAAAGCGTGCCGGGCTGTACCGGGCGCAATTACTGATTCAAAGCCGCCAGCGCAGTGACCTGCACCAGTTACTTATGCGCATACTGACATTTTTAATTCAGCACAAAGCGCGCAACAAGGTGCGCTGGTCAATTGATGTCGATCCACTAGACAGTTATTGAGGTTATGGCTGAATAGACCCACAAACCGGTAACAGGATGCGCTCAGAGATTGGCATTCAGACCACCGGACGAATTATAATGCTGGCTTAGTCCAATCCGACCGCTGTCCGGTACGGAATACTGCCACCCAACGGAAGACTCATGAAAGCACATTTAGCCGACCTGCTTAACCAAGCGATTCAGTCACTGATTCAGGCGGGCACCCTGCCGCCAGATGCCCAAGCGGAAATTCATATCGAAAATACCCGTGATAAAGCCCATGGTGACCTGGCCAGCAATCTGGCAATGACGCTGGCAAAAGCCGCTCGCAGCAACCCTCGGCAACTGGCCGAAAAAATCTGTGCCGCCCTCCCTGCGTCCGATCAGGTGGTCAAAACTGAAATTGCGGGCCCCGGCTTTATCAACTTTTTTATCAACCCGGATGCCATTTACACCGTTGTCGGCGACATTCTCAGTCAGGGTAAAGCCTTTGGCCGCGCCGGACCTAACTCTGGCCCACGCGTTCAAGTTGAATTTGTGTCTGCCAATCCCACCGGCCCTTTGCATGTAGGTCATGGTCGTGGAGCCGCCTATGGCGCCACAGTCGCCGATCTGCTTGAGGCTGCCGGCCTTGAAGTTGAACGAGAATATTATGTGAACGATGCCGGACGGCAGATGAATATTCTCGCCGCCAGCGTCTGGTTGCGTTACCTGGAAGAACTGGAGGCTGAGTTAAGCTTCCCCAGCAATGGCTACCAGGGACATTATGTACGCGATATTGCTCACCGCCTGCTGCAGGATCATGGCCCACGCTTCCAGCAACCGACCGAGCTAGTATTTGCAGACCTTCCGGCTGACGAGCCCCAGGGGGGTGACAAGGATCAGCATATCGATGCCTTGATTGAACGTGCGCAGCAGTTGCTGGGTGATGATTACACATTGATTTTCAATGCCGGCCTGGATGCCATCCTCGGTGATATACGTCAGGATCTGAGCGAATTTGGCGTGGATTATCAGGTATGGTTCTCTGAGCGATCACTGACCCATAGTGGCGATGTCGATACAGCGCTGAACATTCTTCAGGATAAGGGCCACCTGTACGAAGCGGAAGGCAACTTATGGTTTCGCTCCACCGCTTTTGGTGACGACAAGGACCGGGTTGTGCGCCGTGCCAATGGTCAGACGACCTATTTCGCATCGGATATTGCCTACCACATGAACAAGTTTGACCGGGGTTTTGACCAGGTCATCAATATCTGGGGTGCCGACCATCATGGCTATATTACCCGCGTCAAAGCCGCCATCTCCGCACTGGGTTACGACCCTGAAAAACTGATCGTAAAACTGGTGCAGTTCGCCATCCTCTACCGGGGTACCGAGCGCGTACAGATGTCCACCCGCTCAGGTTCTTTCGTCACCCTGCGCGAGTTGCGTGACGAAGTCGGTAAAGATGCTTGTCGCTTCTTCTACGTCACCCGTAAGGCCGAGCAGCATATGGACTTTGATCTGGAACTGGCCAAGTCAGAATCTAAAGACAACCCCATTTACTATATTCAGTATGCCCATGCCCGTGTCTGCTCAGTGCTACGCAAGCTGGAAGCTGAAGGGCAGCAATGGGATCAGCAGCAAGGCCTGACAGAGCTGAAACGTCTGGACAGCGAAGCTGAAAAAGATCTGATTACCAAGCTGTCACTCTATCCGGAAGTACTGCAGAACTCGGCGCTGAATTATGAGCCACACCTGCTGGCCAATTATCTGCGCGAACTGGCAGGTGACTACCACACCTGGTACAACGGCCATAAAATGCTCATTGATGAGGCCGAACTGCGCAACGCTCGTTTAACACTCAGTGTCGCGGTACGTCAGGTGCTTGCCAATGCCCTGGAACTGCTCGGCGCCTCTGCACCGGAGCAGATGTAATCCATGGCTCGACAGGATTATGCCCAGAAGCGGCGTCGCGGAACTTCCGCGAGCCGTTCTACACCCAAACGTCAGCCGCCAAAGCCTCCAGTTCGGCGCAAACCCTGGTGGCCTAAGGCCCTGCTTACGCTAGCGGCGCTGGTCGGCCTCATCTACCTGTTAAAAATACTCATAACCACCGGCCCGCAGACTCAGACCGGCACGGAAACTCAGCCGGCACGCACCCCGGCTCAGTCACCCGCTCCCGCCAGGCCAGCTGAGTCAATACAGGTTGAACCTGCCCTACCGGCGGAGCCTGCAGTGGTAACACCGGAGATACCTCCGCCACCGGATGCACCGGAGGCTCGGTTCGATTTCTACGACATACTGCCGCGATCGGAAGTACAGGGGCCGCAGAACGTCTACCACTCGACCCCGCGTGATGCGCCTGACCAATCCCGTTACCTGCTACAAACCGGCTCTTTCCGTGCCGAAACTGATGCTGAACGCATGCGCGCAGAGCTGCTGTTAAGTGGCCTGCCCAATGTGCACACTTCCCGCGTCGAAGGTGACAATGGCATCTGGTATCGCGTCAGAACCGGCCCGTTCAACACTCGCACCGAACTAAACCGGGCACGCAACCAACTAGCTAATCTGGGAATTTCCCCCTTACCTATTCCGCTGGATTAAGGCGCTGTGGACGGAAATTTCTGCAGACGAAGGTGTTTCTCACTTGAAATACCCGTCTGTGCATCCATATCAACTGCATTAACGCACTAGAGAATGGATTTACTATGACAACTATTGTTTCTGTCCGCCGCGGTGATCAGGTGGTCGTTGGAGGTGATGGCCAGGTTTCACTGGGCAACACCGTCATGAAAGGTACAGCACGTAAAGTCAGCGTACTGGCAAAGCACCAGGTTATCACCGGGTTTGCCGGTGGTACGGCCGACGCCATCACCCTCCGGGACCTATTTGAGCAACAACTCGACAAACACCAGGGCAATATTGTCAATGCGGTGATTTATCTGGCCCGCGAGTGGCGCAGTGACCGCGTACTGCGACGACTGGAAGCCCTGATGCTGGTCGCCAACAAGGACAAAACCTTCCTGATCTCCGGTAATGGTGATGTGATTGAACCGGAAGACGGTGTCGTCGCCATAGGCTCTGGTGGTAACTACGCACTGGCAGCGGCTAAAGCGCTGATGGACAACACCGAGTTGAATGCGCGGGAGATAGTTGAAAAAAGCCTGCATATTGCCGCCGATATCTGCGTATTCACCAACAACAACCTGACTATTGAACAGCTGGAATCTATCGCTGGAGGAACAGCCTGATGTCTGACATGACTCCCCGTGAAATCGTCCACGAACTGAACCGTCATATTGTCGGTCAGGAACAGGCCAAACGCTCCGTAGCCATTGCATTGCGTAATCGCTGGCGCCGTATGCAGCTGAATGATGTGCTGCGTCCAGAGGTCACCCCCAAGAATATTCTGATGATCGGCCCCACTGGTGTGGGTAAAACTGAAATCGCCCGACGCCTGGCGCGCTTGGCGAACGCCCCTTTCATCAAGGTCGAAGCTACCAAGTTCACCGAAGTAGGTTATGTCGGACGCGATGTTGAAACCATTGTCCGCGATCTGGTTGAAATGGCTGTAAAGATGGTCCGTGAAGAAGCCATGGACAAAGTGCGTATCAAAGCTGAGGACCTGGCCGAAGAGCGTATTCTGGATGCTCTACTACCCCAGGCACGCGACAGCCAGCCCCAGCCCTACGACGAGTCTCGAACTGATAGCGCCACCCGTCAGATTTTTCGTAAAAAACTGCGGGAAGGGCTTCTGGATGATAAAGAGATCGACATTGAAGTAGCACAGCCTAAAATGGGTGTGGAAATCATGGCACCCCCTGGCATGGAAGAGATGACCAGCCAACTGCAGAGCATGTTCTCAAGCATGGGCCAGCAGCGCAAACAGTCGCGCCGCATCAAGGTTAAAGAAGCACTGAAACTGCTGACCGATGAAGAAGCCGCCAGTCTGATTAAAGAAGATGACATCAAGCAGCAAGCTGTCTACAAGGTAGAGCAGAATGGTATAGTGTTTCTGGATGAAATCGATAAAGTCTGTAAACGTGGTGAGTCTGGCGGTGCCGATGTATCCCGTGAAGGGGTGCAGCGTGATCTGCTGCCACTGATTGAAGGCTGCACTGTTACCACCAAATACGGCATGGTAAAGACTGACCACATCCTGTTTATAGCTTCCGGTGCGTTTCATCTGGCCAAGCCCTCAGACCTGATTCCCGAACTCCAGGGGCGTCTGCCTATCCGCGTGGAGCTTCAGGCACTCACGCCGGACGATTTCCGTCGCATACTCACCGAACCCACCGCCTCTCTGACCGAGCAGTACAAAGCACTGTTGGCAACCGAGGGAGTGAAAGTGGAGTTTTCTGAAGACGGTATCAGTCGTATTGCTGAACTGGCTTTCGAGGTGAATGAACAAACCGAAAACATCGGCGCACGTCGCCTGCATACGATGATGGAACGACTACTGGATGAGTTATCCTACGCGGCATCGGATCGTGCAGGTGACAGCATTCTGATTGATGCCGCCTATGTTGATCTACAACTGGCCGAACTCAGCCATAATGAAGATCTCAGCCACTACATTCTGTAAACCCACCGGACGGCCTTGGCCGTCTGGACCCTTAACTTTCTGGAGCGGTTATGATTCAGATCCCACTACCCAAAGATGTCCGTCTGCACCTTAAATCCAGAACGCTGGAACTGGTTTATGCAGATGGCACTTTCGAACTGACCGCCGAATACCTGCGGGTACACTCCCCCTCTGCCGAAGTTCGCGGACACGGCATAGGACAGGAAACCTTGCAAACCGGCAAAAAGCTAGTGGCTATCCGCTCCGTTGAACCCAGTGGCAATTACGCCTTGAAAATAGTGTTTGACGATGGTCATGATTCAGGTCTGTATACCTGGGAATACCTACATGACCTGGCACATAATCACGCCGATTACTGGCAGCGCTACTTGACCAAGCTAGCTGAAAGCGGTGGTTCACGTGATGGCGGGTTGATTGCCCGTAGCTAACTCCCGTGGTTAATATTCACGCAGTTAATAACAGGACAAACCCGCTTGTCAGCGCTACAATGCCAACTTAACTCAACAGGCAGAGACAGCATGAACGAGAAAAATCAGCATAACACCACCGATTTCGGCTTTCGGCAAATACCCGCTGAAGAAAAAGTGCGCCAGGTGGCCGATGTTTTTCATTCTGTCGCGGGCAAATACGATCTCATGAATGACCTGATGTCAGGTGGTGTACACAGGTTGTGGAAACGTATCACCATTGAACGTAGTGGTGCTCGTACAGGTCACTGCATCCTCGACATAGCTGGCGGCACTGGCGACCTGACGAAAAAATTCTCCCGAATCACCGGCCCAAGCGGGAAGGTTGTGCTGGCCGACATCAATGACTCCATGCTAAAGGTGGGGCGGGATAAGCTGATCAATAGCGGAACAGCCGGTAATGTAGAATACATCCAGGCCAATGCCGAAGCCCTGCCGTTTGCCGACAATACCTTCGATATCATCACCATCGCCTTTGGCCTGCGTAATGTCACCGACAAGGATGCTGCACTGCGCTCCATGCAGCGGGTACTGAAACCTGGCGGTAAACTGATGGTTCTGGAGTTTTCCAAAACGCAGAATCCGGCCCTGACTAAACTGTATGACTTTTACTCGTTCAATATTCTGCCGCAAATGGGCAAAATAATTGCCAATGATGCTGATAGTTATCGCTACCTGGCTGAGTCCATCCGCATGCATCCGGATCAGGAAACGCTGAAAACAATGATGGAAACAGCCGGGCTGGTCAATTGCCGTTATGAAAACATGACTGGCGGTGTGGTTGCCCTGCATACCGGCATCAAACCCTAAGGGAGTCGCTATGTCTGTGCAGATGTTGTCTGCTGCCCTGCTGGGCAGCGCCGAAACCAGCCTGAATAAACTACTGCAACAGGACCCCAGAACCCTACAACGTCTTGCCGCACTGTCAGGAAAGGTCATTCGTCTTGAGATCAGCCAACCAACGTTTAGCCTGACACTACTCCCAGGAAACTCTGGCCTTGACCTATTTCTGCATAGCGAGAGTCCTGCTGACCTCACCCTAACGGGTAAAGCCCAGGATTTTATCCAGATGGCCAGCGCAGAAAGCTCTAACGATAAACTCTTTGGCAAGGGCATCTCAATCAGTGGTGATACCGGGCTAGCAACAGCTTTCAGCACTATTTTAAAAACTTTTAGCCTTGACTGGGAAAACTGGTTGGGAGACCTACTTGGCGACACGGTTGCTCACCCTCTGGCTAGTTTTATACGCAACCAACGGCAGCAATTTGGACTCATGCAACAAAGCCTGACAGCCAACAGTGTTGAATACCTGCAGGAAGAGCTGGGTGTTCTTCCCCCACGCGCTGAGATAGAAGGCTTTCTGGAAGACGTTGACCAACTGCGCGATGCCACTGAGCGCCTTGAAGCTCGTATTAGCGCACTTCGTCACAAGTCTGATTAAAACAAAATCTCTCCAACCAGCTTAGTAGAAGTGCTTGTATATCCGAACGCTATTGTGTATTTTCTAAACAATAGCTACACAAAAAAGCGCTAATATAACGACAATAATAACTTTATTAGTAGCTTTACTAATCACCACGCTCATTATCACAGGTATGGATAGCCTATGCGCAACTGGTTGTTTCTACTGGCTTTGATACTGACTCTACCGGCACATGCTGACCTGGATAAACTCAGATTCATAACGGAAGAGTACCCACCCTATAACTATGCCGAAAACGGCAAGCTGCAGGGCATCGCTGTTGAGTTGCTGGAACGTGCATTCTTGCTTGACGGCAGACAACTAGATCGAGACAGCATAGAAGTGCAGCCTTGGGCCCGTGGCTATGAAACAGTGCTCAACACCCCCAATAGTGTGCTTTTCTCTACCACTCGCACTGATACGCGTGAATCACTGTTTCAGTGGGCAGGCCCAATTTCGGCAGCACGAGTGGTCCTCATGGCGCGAAAAGCCAATGCCATTCAGATTGACAGTATTGATGCCCTGAATCAGTCTGACCTGCAGATTGCCGTCATTCATGAGGACATAGGTGCTCAGCGCTTGCAGGAACTGGGTGTTGATCCGACTCGAATTCATACCGCTTTTAACAATACCAGTGCGCTGACAATGCTGGATGCGAATCGTGTCGATCTATGGGCATATGGTGAAGACGTTGCTTTTTGGTTGATGGATACCCGAGGCTACGACCGACAGGAATTTGAAGCGGTTTATACCCTCAGTGAAGCATCCCTGTATTTTGCCCTTAATGCTGATACAGATCCGAACTTGACAGCTCAACTGCAAGCCAGCATAGACAGCGCAAAAGATGCTATGCCGTCACTCAGGCTAGTTACAGAAGAGTACCCACCCTATAACCACATAAATGACCAGGGTGAAATTCAGGGTACAGCAACTCAGCTACTTAAAAAGGTGCTGCAGCGAAGCGGATTTGAGGCTGAATTTCAGTTATTACCCTGGGCACGCTCACTGACCGAGGCCCAAATGCGCGAAAATACCTGCGTATACTCAACCACGCGCACACCTGAACGAGAATCCCAGTTTATGTGGATAGGTCCGTTATTGAGCACTCAGTGGGGCGCTTTTTCACTGGCATCTTCTCCCCTTGATGCGGGTAATCTGGATGATTTGTCAGGATTGCGCATTGGCAGTTTTCGTCAAGATGCTGTAGGCAATTATGTGCAAGACCAAGGCCACAGCTTGATTCTGGCAACCACTGACCGCGAAAACCTAGACCGCTTGAGCGCCGATCTGATTGATGTCTGGGTCACGGGCGTTGCCTCGGCTGAATACCTGGCTGAGCAACAAGGCACTGCGCTGAACAGATTATTTGTTTTTAATGAAGTTCCTCTGTATCTAGCCTGCCATAAGACACTGTCACCGCACCTTCAACAACGAATGCAAAGTACCCTGGAGGCCATACTGAAAGAACAAGGCGAACTACCAGCTCCCACTCTGGACAAGGAGTAGCTGAGTGAACCTCAAAAGCAGCGGGGGGCAGGCCTACAAGCGCCCGACGGGTGTATCCCGTCGTCGCAGCCTGACGACCAAGCAGGCGCTGGCCACGCTGCTGGCAGGCCTGACGCTCAGCTTAATTGCAGGCTCTATTGAGCTGATTATTGATGTCCGCAGCATGCGCGGCGAGGTACAGAATCAAACCCGCCAAATGCTCAAGTTAGTAGAAGCCACGGCCGCCGAAGCCGCCTTTCAACTGAATCCGGAGCTAGCCGAACAGGTAGTTACCGGCCTTTTTTCTGGTGAAACAGTAGCCAAAGTAGAGCTACGAGATGATTTTGGCCGAGTAATGTACAGTCTGGGAGAAGTCGAAAAGGTAGCAAATCCACTCTACCAACGCCTATTCGGCGACATCCTCAGCTACCAGCAATCATTGGAGTATCGAGTCCAGTCTGGCGATTCAGGACGACTCGTAGGTGAACTGGAGTTGACACTGGCGCTAAAAACACTGGGACAACATTTCAGCCAACGCAGCCTGTTAATCTTCTCGCTCAGCTTGCTTAAAACATTGGGTATTGTGTTATTAATGGTTTGGGTTTTCGCCTTTCTGATTACGGGCCCATTGCTACGTGTATATAATGCACTGCAAACAATCAATCCGGAAAAACCTGGCAAATGGAATCGCCCACACCTGAAATACAACAAGGGTGATGAACTGGATCACTTGGTCAAAGGCCTTGATAATCTGCTGAAAGCTTTTCAGTCGGGCCTGGATCAACGCGATCACCTGCATACACTGTCAAGCATTGATGGACTAACCGGCTTGGCGAACCGGCGTCACTTCGACACCCAACTGGAACAGCTATGGCAAGAGGCACTTGAGCAACAACAGCCGGTGGCATTGATTTTTATGGATATCGATTTCTTTAAACCCTTTAATGACAATTATGGCCATGCTGCGGGCGATGAATGCTTACAACAGGTTGCCAGCACTATGCTGGCAACCGTAACCCGACCTAATGACCTGGTAGCTCGCTATGGCGGGGAGGAATTTGTTTGCATTCTACCTGGAACAGATTTGCACGGCGCCTATAAACTGGCATGCAGACTACAGGAAAATATTGCCAGATTAAATCTGCCGCACGCCTACTCCAGCTGTAGTGAGTGGATCACGCTGAGTATCGGGGTCGCCTCAGAAATCCCCCTTCCAGACGAGATCCACCCGGATCGCCTGTTACGTCTGGCTGATGAACGCCTCTACCTGGCCAAGGCCTCCGGACGCAACCGGATCATCCGTCAACACCCGCAACCAAACCCTAAAACGGCTTCATCAACACAAAATAAAGAATCGGTATGAAAATCAGCAGCGGCAGCTCATTGAATAAACGGAAATAGCGACCACTCTGAGTCAGCTTACCTGCTTGCATGCGCTTAAGATAGCTAAAACACCAGCCATGGTATCCAATCAAAAAACCAACAAACAGAAGTTTTGCATGTATCCAACCACCGCGAAAACCATAACCCAACCACAGCCATAAACCAAAAATCAGTGTCAACAATGCCATCAATGTCATAAAACCAAACAGCTTCCGCGCCATGATTTCCAGCCGTGCAACATCCTGTCCGGCAACGCGACCCTCTACGTAATGCACGTATATTCGAGGTAAATAGAAAATACCAGCCATCCAACTGGTCATAGCCAGGATATGCAACAGTTTAATCCATAAAAACATCGTCAATATGCCTTTTATTAACATTTGATATTACTTTTTATTCTACCCTTAACAGCCCCAAAAGGGGTAAAAGTCTGATTAAAAATACGCTAAAATATTCAACTAAAGTCTAATCCATCCTTTATCCGAGTATTTTTGTCAGAAAAAGCTAAAAATATGTTGCACTGCAACATAAGTCGTATATAATTGGTTATACATTGATCAATTATACGGGTGATTACCTATGATCAGCACGATAGAAATGAATATTCTGATTGCACTGAAGCGATTGGGCAAACGCAACGGCATCTTCCCGCCGGTGATGCTAACACTCAGAAACCAGTTCAGCGAGCTGGAATACAACGAGTTTTTTCAACACATGGTTGTATTGCAAGACAGAGGCTATCTTAAAATTGCAGCGGGCAAATCCCGGGGTATTTTTATCACACCTGCCGGTACGGCACTGGCAGAACGCCTTGAACAGGAATACCCAGACTATAGCAGCGAACTCTGCTCACTTTCCTGAATCACAAAGCTACGCAGCTTGCCTGAAGCAGGCGCTGCGTAACCTTTGCCAAGAAGATATTTCTTCCTCGCATTTTTTAGCCTAATCCCATTAAATTGGTGTAAAGTACTGCATAAAAAAGGATGCAGTACGTGATTAAACTACTGATTGCAGATGATCATCCCTTATTCAGAGAGGCGCTGATCAATGTCATAAACGCTGCGCTATGCGACCCGAAAATTATCGAAGCAGGCACACTGGACGATGCTCTGGTATTGGCCCAAGCGCACGAGGATATGGATCTGATCTTGCTGGATATTAATATGCCCGGCATGCATGGCCTGGAAGGGCTCTCAGCGCTACGTCGCGAAGCGCCTACCATTCCAGTGGTGATCATCTCAGCTGAAGAAGATAAACAGACAGTTCTGAAGGCACTGGACCAGGGTGCAGCGGGTTTTATTGCCAAATCGGCGGCACGTGATGAGATGGCCACAGCGTTACAGCAAATTCTTCAGGGCGAAGTTTACCTACCGGCCAGTATTATGCGCAAAACCCAGGAAAGCCCGCTACCAGCGCAAACGCGCCCGAGTCTATCAATGGAGTTGCTATTCAGTCTGACTCGACGACAATTGCTAGTATTGGAGCGCATGGTCAAGGGTGAATCCAACAAGCAGATTGCTACCCACCTGAACATTGCCGAGACGACTGTCAAAGCGCATGTATCGGCAATTCTGGCAAAGCTGGGCGTCAACAACAGGGTACAAGCTATTCTGGCTGCCAATGACCTGGATTTTTCAACCATCATCCGTCGCTGAATCTTTTGCCTGCCTAAGCAGGTGTGCAACAGTAACTTTCAGTTTCAACGGTTTCACAGGCTTGTTCAGCATTCGATAACCTGCATTGCGTACATGCTGGCGCAGCCCACTGGTATGATTAGCTGTAATCATCAGCACAGCCGACCTGGCAGCATAGCGGTGCAGTAATTTTTCCACCAGAGCAAGGCCTGAGCTGGATTCATTCAAGTGGTAGTCAGCAATCAACAAGTCGGGTCCCTGTGGCTCTGATTCAAAATATTTTTGCAACGCTACACTACTTTCGGCGGTGTATACCTGACAACCCCAACCCTGTAGTAATGACTGCATCGCCGTGCAGATAGCGGGATCATTATCGAGCACCCAGACACGGCTACTCTGCAACACCTGTTGATCACTGCCTTGATGGCGGTCGGGCAAATACGGCTGGTACTCAAACTGCGATAATGGCAGTAATACAGCAAACACCGACCCTTTGCCCTCGTCTGAACTGACTGCCACCGGATGCTCAAGCATGCTGGCAATTTTGTCCACTATCGCCAGCCCCAAACCCAGACCACGATCCTGCAGGGCTGGATTGGGTTTAATACGTTGAAATTCTAGGAAAATATCATCTAATTTATTAGCAGGGATACCAAAACCAGTATCGGCGACTTGTATCTGTACACCGTTAGATCGTCGGCGACATCCGAGCAATATTCGCCCACCTGCTGGAGTATAGCGCACCGCATTAGTGAGAAAGTTTCTCAGTATGCGTGCCAGCAGTACTAGATCGGTTGAGACCACCGCAGAACTTTTTACATAGTCAAAGCACAGCCCTTCCGCTTCACAGATCTGGCGAAATTCGGTCGCCAGGTTGTCCAGCAAATCCGATAATGGAAAAACACTGATATCCGGTTTGATTACACCTGCATCCAGCCTAGACATATCTACCAGCGTACCTAACAGACTATCGACATCTTGCAGCGAACGGTGGATGGCATTTGCCAGGGGCTCCAGCTCTTCTGACAAGGGCCGCTCCAGCAAGGCACCGGTAAACAGTCGCGCAGCGTTCAGCGGCTGTAACAGATCATGACTGACGGCGGCCAAAAACTTAGTGCGAGAAACATTGGCCTGTATAAGTGCCTGATTAGTCTGCCGTAGCTCAGCCATCGCCACCGAAAGCGCTTCAGTACGCTCCCGTACCTGCTCGGCCAGGGCAGCCGAATGCTCAAAAGCCGCATAAGGCGCTGCATTAAATGCGCTACCGGCTTCAACACGCTCAATCAATGCCGCATTAATTTTCCTCAGACGCTGATTCTCAAGCTGCAAGCTGTGCACCGCTTGCTGGTCTGGCAGTGTGCTATCGTCCATCAGCTTTATGCCTCGCCAATAACAACGCCGGTAAAGGTTTGATTAATATGCACACCATCAAAATGTTCGCCGTAGGTGTTGAAGCCAATCACACGATGGTGACGAAAAAAGCTGGAAGCCTCATCCAAACTATCCAGATGCTCAGTTTCTAGGCGCCGCAAAAAACAATCACAACCGAGAGTAATTAGAGGCTTGCCAATACGGCTTTCTATATCGGCAAAGCGTTTCTCCAGATCCGGCAGAATCGGTTGAGGCTGCATCGCCGTGAGCACCATGCCATTACCCACGGCACAATAGAAGGTCAGGCTTAAGTCTGGATTAACCTTTTGAATCGAGCGTACGTAATACTCCTGCCCCAGTTTCACGGCGAGCGGATGCAGGGCAAACACATCTGGGTTGAGCTGCTGCGGATGTAAGCCCAGCATATCGGCATACACCTGAGCGGCTGGCTCAGCATTCAGTTCATAGACACAACGGCTATCCGGGTCGGCGGCAGTAACAACCAGTTTATGTGCCAGGCTTTGCATGTGATGGGTGGTGAATACCTCAAAATCCAGAGAAGTGCGTACTAATGTCAGCGCGGCGGCTTGAGTATGAAAAGCTCCGTTTACGAAAACATGGGTCCCAGCCAGCTGGATATCATCACCCGCGGAGCCACCAAAATGGGCAATACTGCCCAGTGCTGAATCCAACGCCACTAATACCAGCTCTTCCTGACTCGACAAGCCATCAAGTAATGTCATGGCAAAAAAACGTCCAGGCTGAACTACCGCGTGTCGTTGGTGTATTTGACTGATCAGCTGATCCACCTGCTGCTGTGCCTGTGGCAAACTGAAATCATCCAGGGCTGCAATCAATGCAGTTTCGATGCTGAACCAGCGACGATCAAAACCCAGGGCAACGATGCTGCCACGGTCATAGCCACGAGGGGTAATTTCACCGGCTGTCGTACAACCGACCAATGGCGTTTCGCCAAAGGCATTATTCAGCGCAGCAGCCAGTTCGGGCAAGGGGTATTCGGCTGAACAAAAAAACACCACACACTCCAGCTCAGCATGGCACAAGGCAGTCGCCAGAGTTTTAGCCGCTAGGCTGACATCGGCGGCGTCGGACATGGCGGTCAACACCGGTATTTTCACATGTGGATCTAACATATCTGACTTCCTATAAACAAAAGCGCCTGGCGGCAAAACCGGCAGGCGCTTTTAGTATAGCGTTTTACACAAATCTCAGATCAGAAAAAACCCATCGGATTGGTATCATAGCTCACCAGCATATTTTTGGTCTGCTGATAATGATCCAGCATCATCTTGTGATTTTCACGTCCGACACCGGATTTTTTATAACCACCGAAAGCAGCGTGAGCCGGATAATGATGATAGCAATTGGTCCATACCCGACCTGCTTCAATACCCCGTCCCATACGATAGGCACGGTTCATATCGCGGGTCCATAGACCGGCACCTAAGCCAAATTCGGAGTCATTGGCAATTTCCAGAGCTTCCGCTTCATCTTTAAAGGTGGTCACGGATACGACAGGGCCAAAGATTTCCTCCTGGAATACGCGCATTTTGTTATGCCCCTTGATCAAGGTCGGCTGGATATAGAAGCCTTGATTCAGACTGGAATCCAGTTGTTCCTTACCACCACCAATAAGGATTTCAGCACCTTCTTCACGACCAATATCGAAGTAACCCATGATCTTTTTAAACTGCTCTTCCGAGGCCTGCGCACCCACCATGACATCGGTATCCAGTGGATTACCACGCTTAATCATCTGTGTACGTTCAATGACTTTGGCGATGAACTCATCATAAATATCTTCCTGCACCAATAAGCGTGATGGGCAGGTACAGACTTCACCCTGATTGAAGAATGCCAGTACGACACCTTCAATACATTTACTCAGGTAATTGTCTTCAAAATCCATGACATCTTTAAAGAAGATATTAGGTGATTTTCCGCCCAGCTCAACGGTAGACGGAATAATGTTTTCGGCGGCACACTTGAGAATATGCGAACCCACCGGCGTCGAACCGGTAAAGGCGATTTTGGCAATACGTTTACTGGTAGCCAACGCCTGACCGGCTTCAGCCCCATAACCATTGACCACATTGAGCACGCCGGGTGGTAACAGATCGGCAATCAGCTCCATTACCACAAGGATTGACCAGGGTGTCTGTTCAGCTGGTTTGAGAAGAATGCAGTTACCACTGGCAAGTGCAGGCGCAAGTTTCCAGGCAGCCATTAACAGTGGGAAGTTCCAAGGGATGATCTGACCCACGACCCCCAGAGGTTCGTGAAAATGGTAAGCAACGGTATTATGATCTATCTCACCAATAGAGCCTTCCTGAGCACGAATCGCACCGGCAAAGTAGCGAAAGTGATCTACGGCCAGGGGTACATCGGCATTGAGGGTTTCGCGAACCGCTTTACCATTGTCCCAGGTTTCAGCCACGGCTATTTTTTCTAGATTCTGTTCCAGTCGGTCTGCAATTTTCAGCAACATATTGGAACGTTCAGTGACCGAGGTTTTCCCCCAGGCGGCTTTGGCGGCATGCGCGGCATCCAGGGCTAATTCAATATCTTCTGCGCTAGAGCGAGGGATTTCGCAGAAAGCTTCACCAGTCACTGGAGAAATATTTTTGAAATACTGACCTTTAACCGGGGCCACCCATTGGCCACCAATGAAATTTTCGTAGCGGGGTTTTACAGAGATAAGGGCGCCTTCCTGCCCAGGCTGTGCGTATATCATGATAGAGCCTCTTGTTTTTATAGGTGTGACTGAAGCAATCACGTTTAGAAACTTTGATACTAGCGGCTCAGACCGGTAGATGACTATTCTGCATCAGCACCGAAAAAGCAGTACTTTAGTACTGCTTCGCAAGTTTAAAATCAGAGAGTCGGGTACGAAAAGCAAAAGCCGACTCAGGTGCCGCATAAAGATAACCCTGATAGGTATGGCAGCCTAACTTGGCCAGGCTTTGGCGCTGCTCAGGCGTTTCCACTCCTTCAGCAACCACTTCCAGTCCGAGGCTTTTCGACATAGCTATAATGGTGTTAACGATCGCCAGATCTCCCGGATCGCCGGGCAGGCCTTTGACAAAGCTACGGTCAATTTTCAGACGATGAAGAGTTAAACGACGCAAGTAGCTGAGCGAAGAATAGCCCGTACCGAAATCATCCAATGCAAGAGTAACCCCTAACAAACGCAGGCGTTTCAATACCCGAGCACTGCGAATAAAGTTCTCAAACAGGTAACTCTCAGTCAACTCCAGCTCCAACCAGCGTGACTCCAACCCAGTCTGGTCCAACACCATACGTACGACATTAACAATATCGCCACTGTTTAGTTGTAGTGCTGACAGATTAACGGACATTTTCAGGAAGTGGCCTTCCTCCTGCCAGATGCGCGCCTGACGGCAGGACTCTTCGAGCACCCAGTGACCTATGGCATGAATCAATCCGGTTTCTTCAGCTATAGGAATGAACTGATCCGGTGGGACTCGGCCTCGTGTCGGGTGATTCCAACGGATCAGGGCTTCAGCCCCGGAAATACAGTTACTCTGCAGATCAATCTGAGGCTGATAGTAGACTTCAAATTCTTCACGCTCCAGTGCACCTCGCAGATCCGTTTCCAGTTCAAATTTCTCACGGTTTTGCTCAGTCATATCGGCTTCATAGAACTGATATCTACCCTGCCCAAGGCGTCGTGCACGTGTCAAAGCAGCATCAGCATGGCGCAACAGCGCATCAGCATGAATACCATTATCCGGAAATAAACTGATACCTACGGTCGATTCCAGATAAATTGTCTTACCCTCCAGCTCAAAAGGCTGTTTCAGGCTATCCAGGATCTGCTGCGCTAACACCTCTATGGGTGGTTCACCCTGAGTTACTTTGACACACAGCAGAAACTCATCACCACCAGCCCGTGCCAGTAAGTCATCTGGCCGCGCTAACAGCTTTAAACGTTCTGCCATCAGCATCAGCACCTGGTTACCCGCATCATGGCCCAGGCTTTCATTAACCACCTTGAAACGACTCAGATTAATAAACAAAATCGCCAATTGCTGATCCTGTTGTTGCGCCACCTGGCTCATACGTTCACACAAACTGTCGTAAAGCTGTGACCAGTTAGGTAGACCCGTCAGTTGGTCATGGTGTACAAGATAATGGATACGCTGTTCAGAAAGCTGCTGCCGTTGATTGGACTGATCCAGTTGCCGCAGCAAAGGACGTATTTTGTAGGTGATAAAAAAGGTTCCAGCGACCAGTATAACCAGCGTCATAAGGATAGAGCTTGCAAAAACCCGATAAGCAGAAAGGGTTATATCCGTCTCAAGTAGGACAGTAGCCTGCGGTAAGCGGTTCATAATCCCCGAGCTTAACTGCGTGGTAATACGCTGCGTTTCATAATAAATTTGAAATACTGCAACCCCACTCAGCAACAGGCCGGTCAGTAAGATACCAACGGCTACAAAGCGTACAATTTTTTGCTGTAAATGCGTTGTTTTCAGCTGTCCCAACGTGCCACTCCGCTTTTTTATCGCACCATAGCAGTTTTAAAGACAGCTGTTAATCTATTATTTCTATGCAATTAGTAGTGGTTTTACGTTTAATTATTTAAACCACCCGAGTTTCAGCTGTAATCACCTGATCCAACTGCAAGCTCAGCTTATCGCCAGAGTTTAATTGCCCCACACCTGCCGGCGTACCGGTTAACACGACATCGCCGGGCAACAAAGTGAACCATGCACTGATATAAGCCAGCAAGGCAGTAACGGGCAGTAGCATCTGCGCTGTATTTCCCTGCTGACGTATCTGATCATTAATCCGCAAGGTCAACTCCAACTGCGTCAGATCGAGGCCTGCTGGAGCAACGAAGGCCGATAAACTGCAACTGCCATCGAATGCTTTGGCCTTCTCCCAAGGCAAGCCCTTCGCCTTGAGGGTCGACTGTAAATCACGCAAAGTTAAATCCAGAGCCAAGCCCACTCCCGCTATAGCCGTCACTACATCGGCTTCACTGGCATGTGTTAAACGCTCTCCAATAAGAATCGCCACCTCAGTTTCATAGTGCAAGCCGCCTCGCCCCTGTGGTAAAGCAATCGGCTGCGATAAAGGGATAATGGCCGTGGAGGGTTTAATAAACAGCAGTGGCTCGTCTGGTACTGGGTTATTCAACTCTTTGGCATGTTCGGCATAGTTGCGACCAATACAGACCACCTTTCCGGCCGGAAGATGAGTTTGTCCTTCAAGAAACTGATGTTGATAATCCATGGGTTCTCCTGTGTGTTAGTTTATCCAGCAAACGCTGAAACACGCCCTGAGCGCTGCCAATAAAGCAGTATCATCGCACAACCCAAGGTGATCAAAAAGATCAATAGTGAGCCAACTACAATGCCTGTCCAGCCCGCCAGTTGCCAGAAAGGATGTAGATAAAAGCCCCCCACACTGGCACCGACATAATAAAACACCAGATAAAGTGCCGATGCACTGGCCCGTGCCTTGACGGCCTGCTGACTAACCCAGCTACTGGCTACGGAATGGGTTAAAAAGAATCCAAAGCTATTAATAAAAAAACCACAAATAATAGCGGGTAAGCTGCCAACCAGGGTCAGCAACGTGCCCAGCATGAGTACAACTATGCCAAGTGCCATACACAGAGGTGCTGTAAAGCGCCGACTCAAACGCCCGGAAATCAGCGAGCCAAAGGTTCCGGTCAGATAGGTCAGAAACAGCAACCCGATCCAGGTGGCTGAAAGGCTAAACGGCTCTGCTGCCAGCACAAAGGTAATATAAGTATACTGATTCAAAAAAATCAGGAAGTTTAATCCCCCCACAAGGTAAGCAATAAACAGTACGGGATTACGCAGATGTCCCAGCAAGTCCAACAGCATGGATTGAGGCCGAAATGCCACTGGATTGAAATGGCTGGACGACGGCAATAAACGGATAACCAGCAACAGGCCCAATGTACTGATTACCCCCAATAACAGAAAAACTTCAGACCAGCCCAACCAATCACCTACAGCGCCAGCCAACAATCTTCCGGTCACACCACCGAGTGAATTGCTGGCAATATAAAGACCAACAGCGGTCAGCAATGCCGGTCGACTAAATTCATCGCCCATATAAGCAATGGCCACCGCAGGCACCCCAGCCAGAAAAAAGCCCTGCAGAGCACGCAGCCAAAACAGCGAGCTATAGTTATCGACAAACCCCAGCCCCAAGGTTGTCAGGGCAACACCCGCCAGGGTCAACAACAAGATGCCACGACGACCCAGAACATCCGATACCGGCCCATACACCAATAACGACAAGCCCAGCACCAGCGTAGCAATAGTATAGGCATGGCTGATCTCCAGCTCAGTTCGGCCAAGACTGTCTGCCAGCATCGGCAGTAGTGGCTGCATGCCATGTAAATTGGCGAACACAATAAAGGAGGCGAGGCACAAAGCCAACGTTGCACGCCAAAAGTGAGGACTAGTAGTTTCGATCATGATGCTTACCTGTATTAATCTAGATCTAGCTTAGCAGTGGCAATGACATCATAAAAATATATACTAATGATAAATACGATAAGAGAAATTGATAATGAATCTAAAACACCTACGCTATTTCGTCCGGGTCGCCGAGCTGAGCAGCTTTACAGCGGCTGCCGAGCAGCTGAACCTGGCCCAGCCGGCGGTCAGCATGGCGATCCAGAAACTGGAGCTAACCCTGTCCATCTCTCTGTTCCATCGCCATGATCGCCAAATCAGCTTAACTGACGAGGGTAGAGAACTGCTGCTGCACGCACGTCGAGTTTTGATGGCTGCGGATGAAGCCGAACTGGCCATGCAGGAACTCAGTGGCCTGAAACGTGGGGAAGTTCGCATTGGTATTCCCGGTATGCTGGGATCTTATTACTTTCCCCCGATTCTAATGGCCTTTCGCCACCGCTATCCGGATCTGCAAATCTCTGTCATTGAAGCGGGTACACGCAAGCTGCAACAGATGCTGCTCAGTGGCGAAATTGATATCGGTGTGATCGTTGAGGACTCACCGACCAATGAACTAGAGCTCTGCCCATTTCTAAATGAAGAAATGATGGTGGTGATGGCAGATGATCACCCGCTTGCAGCCTGTGAGAGCATAACATCCGAAGATTTTTTTGCTCAGGAGCTGGTGTTGTTTAAAGAGGGGTATTTTCATCGTGAAGTGATCAACCGGCTACTACAAGAAACAGGATTACAGCCGCATATCGGTTTCGAGACCAATCTAATTCCATTAATCAAACAGATCGTCAAACAGGGATTTGGTATTTCGACACTACTGCAGATGGTCATCCGGGATGAGCCGGCCTTGGTTGCCAGACCCTTTTCTCAGCCGGTATTACTGGATCTGTCGCTGGCCTGGCGCAAAGGTGGGTATTTATCCCGTGCCAACCAGACCTTTATCGAATTTCTGGCCGATCAGATTCGGGATTAAGTACAGGGTAGTAGAGCGCTTTCCTGCCAACGCATCAACCAATCCTGAACTGGCGCGGGTCGACCGTAGAAATAACCCTGAAACAGAATAGTCTCGCTTCTGGCCTTAAGAAACTCAGCCTGTTCAAGTGTTTCTACACCCTCAGCGACCACCTGCAGATGCATCTTGTCAGCTACCGCCAGAATGGCCTCTATTAATGCAGCATCGTCAGGGTCTTGTGGTGCATCCTGGACAAAACTGCGATCAATTTTAATTTCACTGACTGGCAAGCGCTTCAAGTAGGCCAGCGATGAATAACCAGTACCAAAATCATCAATAGAGAAGCGCAACCCTAACTGCCTTAGCTCCTGCATTTTGGCAGATACGCTATCAATGTTATTAAGAAACAGGCCCTCTGTAACTTCCAGCATCAGTTGTGCCGGGTTAACATCCTGCTGTTCCAGCACCATTTTCATCCAGGGTACAAAGCCCTGAATACAGAAATGCCGCGGACTGATATTAACGGCCAGGTGCAACGTTATTCCCAAAGTTTTAGCTTGTTGTATCAGACTGCAGGCCTGGTCCATTACCCAAATATCCAGATCTACTATCAGATTGGATGATTCGGCGATAGGAATAAAATCAGCCGGTGAGATCATACCCAGTTCCGGATGTTCCCAGCGTAACAGCAGTTCCGCTGCACATTTACTGCCCTGGCCATCAAACTGCGGCTGCATGAATAGGCGCAGTTGATTTTGTTCCAGAGCACGACTCAGGTCACGCTCCAGACGGAAACGGTATCCGGCAGCTTCACTCATGGGGGATTCAAAAAAGATTAGTTGTCCTCCCCCTTCCAGGCGTGAGTGAGTCAGCGCCATACTGGCGCGCTGAAACACTAACTCAGCGGTAATCGAGTCATCCTCTTCCGGAAAACGTGTCACACCGGAACTGATGGATATACTGACGGGTTCATCATCGATCAGAAAAGGAGCTTCAAAAATCTGATTGCAAAGATCGGCCAAGGTTATTTCCAGGGCGGTAACCGGCATCTCAGGCAAGCGTTCAGACTGCACCAGGATGGCGAATTCATCGCCCGCGACTCTGGCAACCTGTACCTGAACACCAAAGAACTGACACTGACTGAGCCGCTGCCCAACTGCAATCAGCAATGCATCGCCAAAACGGCTACCTCGCGCATTATTGATGGTTTTAAAGCGATCAATATTCAACAGAATCAGTAATGCTGAATAGGGTTGCTCAGCACTGTCCTGCAACACATCTTGAAGCTGCTCCTGCAACCAGGCGCGGTTAGGAATTTTTGTCAGTGCATCAT
The DNA here is from genome assembly GCF_008727795.1 of Nitrincola iocasae. Taxonomy (NCBI): domain Bacteria; kingdom Pseudomonadati; phylum Pseudomonadota; class Gammaproteobacteria; order Oceanospirillales; family Oceanospirillaceae; genus Nitrincola; species Nitrincola iocasae. The sequence goes on from NZ_CP044222.1 coordinate 3,575,226, forward strand.
TAAAAGCCAGCGACTCAATATGTTGCTCATACTCGACCTTTTCTGTCACATCCTGAACAGTACCCAACAAACGCACCATCTCTCCGCGAGAGTTGCGAATGACATGCAGTTTTTCATGCAGCCAACGCACATCACTACCCAAGCGTACCCGGTAATCCAGCTCGTAGTCCTGCCCGGCCAGAGCCAGATCCCAGGACTGCTGAGTTTCGTCTATATCTTCCGGGATAATCTGCGCCATAAAATCATCAATACGTATGCTTTGGTCTTCAGACAGACCAAACATCAGACGCATTTGCTCAGTACAGTTAAACAGTCCCGATTCAGGATCATAATCCCAACTACCGATACAAGCGACATGCTGGGCATGATTTAACAGCAACTCATTCTCACGCAACTGCTCTGTAATTTGCTGATTGCGTTGCTGAGTCACGGCCAAATGCTGATTTTTATGTCGAAGAATTAGAATGCTGGCAATGAGAAAAGCGGCGGCCCCAGTTAACATCAGTGCCCAATATAGCTGCCACTGCGCCCAAATCTCCTGCAGCGTGAAAGTCGGTTGCTGATCAAAAGGTGGCAGTCGCAAATCACGCAGCAGCCGGTCTATCCCGCGATAATCGCCAGGAATGGTAAAGCCGGCAATCCCCAACTGCCGCGCAACCTCGCTATTTGCAGGCAGACTGAGCAAACTAGCCGTTACCTGGCGCACCACGTCCGGCGCCGTATGCGGCAATGCCGCAACGGGCCATTCTGGATACAGACTCGTCGATGTCATTAATGGGTAGCCCGGCTGCTGCTGGGATCCAATCAGTTTATAACTGCCAACATCAAGCAGTCCTTCAGCCTGATACTGTTCCAACACACCCGCACGCATAAAACCGGCATCAGCCTCACGTGACATCACTGCATTGATGACGGAATGTAGCGGCAGCCCGGTTTCCAACAATTCGATATCATCAGTTGGGCTGATGCCTAAGTGTTTCAGCTCAACCGCCTGCATCTGAAAGGCGGCTAATGACTGACGCGACACAACCGCTATACGCTTTCCTTTCAGATCAGATAGCTGACTCAAGTCGGAACGGTCTGCGCGACTGAAGATAGTACCGGCAAACTGACTGACAATCTGGCCCTGTTCATTGTTCAGTAGCGTCGCCAACGGTGATGACAAACCATAACGATAACTGTAAAGCACATAAAGCGATGGATTGGTAAAGATAAAGTCCAGCTCCCCTTTATCCAGTGCTGCATCCAAAGCCTGCAGATCCAGCACAACCAGTTCAAACGATAGTGCTGACGAGGACTGCTGATTGAGATAATCAATCAATGGCTGCCAGCGACGAGCCATAATGTCCTGGTCATCCACCAGTGGCATGCCGATCCGATAGACTTGCTTAGCTGATTCCTCTGGCATCTGGCTGACCTGGGCCTGTAACTGACTGCCCAACAAAGCAAGGATGCAGAGACATAACAACACAATCCACTTCTGCACTAGGCATCTATGCCACATTGTTTTTCCACCATACAGTTACGTCCTTTGGCTTTAGCCTCATAAAGCGCAGCGTCTGCCAACCCTATCAGAATATCTGCCGAGGGCATATTCTCACCATCGCACCCAGTAATACCTATACTCAGAGTCAGGTATTCAGCTACCAAACTCCCTTTATGTTCAATATCCAATGCACTGGTTTCTGCCAATATTTCCGAAGCCAGAAGTCGTGCTGCGGTAATATCTGTTTCCGGCAAAATACACACGAATTCTTCACCGCCGTAACGTGCCACAAAATCCTGGCTACGACCCACCACTCTCCGCAGCAAGTCAGCCACTTGCCGCAAGCACTCGTCACCCGCCTGATGTCCATATAAGTCGTTATAGTTCTTGAAGAAATCCACGTCAATCATTAATACACACAAAGGCAGGTTACGCTCACGACACAAGTTCACCAAACGCTCCAACTGGTGATCAAATCCGCGTCGGTTACTAATGCCTGTCAGTCCATCTGTGCGTGAAAGTGCCTCCACACGGTTATTCTGCTCACTAACCTGCTTGGCATAGAAATTAAATGCCTTAGCCAATTCGGTAATTTCATCACGTCCATCGATGTGGATTTGCTCAGGCTGGCTACCAACCTGATCCATTACCAAGGTTTTCAAACGTTGCAAGCGGTTGATTACCTGAATTTTGATACACCAGATCATAGCAAGCAAAAACACCAGAACCAGTAATGACAAAACGCCAACCCAGTAGGTCTGACGTTCCAGTGTTTCCGACATAGCGTTTACATTCTGTATCAACCGGGTTTGTTTCTGTAAGGTGGTATACTCAGCCTCAGAACCAAAATCTTGCACCATGCTGCGGATAAAACGGGTCCGCCCCGTTACCCGTCCATTAATACGCAATTGCTCTGAACGTAATGCAATCAAACCGGTTTCATCCAGCAACAACAAGGATAAACTGTCTTGCAGCGTCATCGCATTGGTGCGCAGACTAACATCCAAGGTGTCCAGCAGGGCCCCTTGTTTGCTTAGATCGCTACGGATCAACTCAGTCAATTGACGCATGTCATCCAGTCGATTCACACTTTGCACCTGTCCGGCACGAACTATAATACTGGAAAAGTTTAGCGCCCATTCTGGAAAAGCATGCGAATCACGTGCGATGACTTCCGCCTGATCATAAAAGCGATAAATTTCCTGCGATACATGGCTGATGGCCTGCTGATAGTATAAGTGCTGCTCAATCAACTCATTCAGGTGCCGGACTTCACGCTGGATGACATCAAACTTAAGCGCTAACTGTTGATTCTGCTGTTCACTAATCAAGAGCTGGATATCTCGGATTTTCTGCTCTATATCACCATATGCCAAACGACGCATAGCCTGACTTTCAGCTCTGGATAGGTGCTCTGTCAGATAAGGCAGTTCTTTTACCTGGGTATCCAGCATGGCAGACTGACGTATTTCAGGTAAGGCCGTAGAAACAATACTGGTGAGCAAATTTTCAAAGGTTGTAGATCGATAAAATGCAATAGCTGCCATAACCAGAAACAGCATCAGAAAGATGATTAATGCCGCCGTCAGCCGGATCGCTATACTATGACCAAGGCGCATCGCAGGCAAACTCATGACTACTGAACATCTACCAATCGCCCCTCAACAGTGGGTGCCAGTTTGTGTGTTTCTTGTACATGATCCATCAGAATATCCGCGACTAAGCGTGTCATCTGACCCGAGTAACGTAAATGCGGCTGATCAATGAACATTTCAAACCCGTCTCCACCCGTAGCAAGAAATTCGCGTGTAGCCAAACGGTACTGCTGGTTTATAGCTAATGGCTGTCCGGCAATATTCACTTGTTGGACTCGCTGCCCTACTGGGCGACTGAAATCATAAGTTACCTGCATCCCGGAGACATGCGGAAAACGGCCTTTGATCTCCTCGACCTGACTGAAACCGTTTTCCAGTGCAGCCAGCAACGTAGCACCGCTCACATCGATCAATACGATCCGATCACGAAACGGCACTTCACGCATGATATCCCGGCGTGTCAGGCGGTCACCAACTTCATAACGCCGCTCACCGCGAATAAAACCGCCATTAATAAGGCCAATATCAGCGCCTGCATGAGCACGAATTACATCAGCCAGAAGATTACCCAATGGATTTTCTGCCGTCCTGACATCAGCCTGATAGGTAGCAAAGGACGTCATTACCTGGCCGATTTCTTCGTTGAGCAGGAGTTCAAGACGTTGATGATAATCACCCACTTGCTGGGTCACATACGAATCAGGCTCATAGCCATTCATACTCTCTGCATGCCATTCCAACAACATCGACTCTCCTGAAGCAGCCGCCAGATTCAGGTCAACCACAGCTACTTGATCACCTTCCGTCACCCAGATATGGTTTGGGTGCATACTATCAAGTCGATTCTCAGCCAGCAGAAGATGCTCATCTTTGCCCAGTGCCAGATCAATCACGCCGTCATGCAGCAACTGATCCAGTTCAGTAAAATAGTCCAGATAGTCTCGGTAGCAGCAGGAGTAGGTCAAAATGATCCGGTCGGCTCCCGCCGCCCGTAACTGTTCAGCCCGCGTGATGATACTCTGAACAGGATCCAGTACCTCTACCCGTTGCAGGTTATATTCTTCATGGGTAATCGGTGGGATCACAGCAATAAAACCCAGAGTTATCCCATATTGCTGCACCAATAAGGAATTACTGATGCCATCAAGATTATTGCCCGTCAGTGGGTCATACAAATTGGACGCTATCACTGGAAAGGCTGCCTCATAGGCGCGCAAAGATAGCTCATCTTCACCAAAGCTGAATTCACGTTTGCCAGCGACCATCGCCACCGGTTCCAGCGAGTTGAGCAAATCAATGATATGCGCTCCCCTATCCAGAGATGACATGGCACTGGGTGCCAGCCCACCTCCACCAGAGATAAACAACACAGGCACAGGCTCCGCACGGTAGTGGTTGAGCAAGCCAGCCAACCTTGGATAACTGCCTTTCTCCTCACTGTCCATCTCAGTCATTTCACTGACATACACTAGTCTCAGGTGGTTATCCTGAGCAACCAGTGATGTGGGAAGCAGCAGCACAGCCACAATAATACAGGCTGATAATCGCTGACATAACACGCTGATATTGCTCAACATTACGCTCTCCTTCGGAAGCTGGCTCGGGCTGTTACTTCAACCCGGCTGGCATGCATAGTTTCAGATTACTGCATCGCGGAATAAAAAGCTAAAAACAGCACTCTTAACAGGGATTTTTCTGCCCGAACCTGCATCAGTCTGATTCAACATGCGATGAATATTTAGATGATTCATCTATGCAGATCAACGCCCACACTTTGTCGCTAATGTGATAATATGCGTCGCCTGACATTAAATGGCGATATTTTTTTCGCAAAATTCTGTGAGTTGCCAACATGAGTAAGACCACGTCTCTGGACAAAAGCAAGATCAAAATTCTGCTACTTGAAGGTGTGCATCAGTCTGCCGTCGACACCTTTAATGCCAACGGCTATACCACTATTGAAACGCACAGCGGTTCACTCTCGGAAGATGAGTTGATCGAGCGTATCAAAGATGTGCACTTTATTGGCATCCGTTCTCGTACCCAATTAACCGCAAAGGTTTTTGCAGCCGCTGAAAAACTGGTTGCGGTAGGCTGTTTCTGTATAGGTACCAATCAGGTAGACCTCGCAGCGGCAACTCAATCCGGTATTGCGGTGTTCAATGCACCTTACTCCAATACCCGCTCTGTTGCTGAACTGGTTCTGGCTGAAGCCATCCTGCTGATGCGAGGTGTTCCGGAAAAAAATACCTGCGCACATCGGGGAGAATGGCAAAAAACAGCTAAAAACGCCTACGAAACTCGTGGCAAAAAACTAGGCATTGTTGGCTATGGCAGCATCGGTACACAATTGAGCATTCTGGCTGAAGGCCTGGGGATGGATGTGTACTTTTATGATGTGATCACCAAACTACCACTCGGCAATGCTAAACCGGTCAGTTCACTGTTTGAGCTGCTCTCCATCAGCGACATCGTCACACTGCATGTTCCCGAGCTACCTTCAACGCGTAACATGATGGGTGCAGCCCAGTTTGCGCAGATGAAACAGGGCAGCGTATTTATGAACGCCTCACGTGGCAATGTTGTTGATATCGATGCCCTGTGTGAGGCACTGGAATCCGGTAAACTGCTAGGTGCTGCTATCGATGTATTTCCAGTTGAACCCCGCAGTAACAATGATGAATTCATCAGCCCATTGCGTCGTTTCGACAATGTGATTCTGACACCTCATGTGGGCGGATCCACCATGGAAGCTCAGGAAAACATCGGCTATGAAGTGTCCGAAAAACTGATCACTTACAGCGACAATGGCTCATCAATCACCTCAGTCAACTTCCCGGAAGTGGCACTGCCAGGTCACCCAGACAGCCACCGCCTGCTGCATGTACATCAGAACATTCCCGGTGTTTTGTCACGAATCAACAGCATTTTCTCAGACAACGACATCAATATACTAGGGCAATATCTGCAAACCAACGAAAGCGTTGGTTATGTAGTTATCGATGTAAATGCCGATTACTCGGCCTTGGCACTGGATAAGCTCGCCAGCATCGAAGGCACAATTCGCTGCCGCCGTTTATTCTGATCGCTGCTCTGATAGCAGCCACTTCAGCGCCGTATTACGGCTGCTGAAGGGGCTGCTTTATATGTCCTGCATGAGCCCAGAAACTCATCAATATGGGCAAACACCTTATCCCGGTACTCATCGGACTCATTCACCAATTGATGTCTGGCATCACGCACTAAACGCAATTCAGCCGCCGGACAGAGCTGGTCCAGCACCGCTACATTGTAACGCCAGTTCACTGTTTTATCGTCCGTTCCCTGAATAACCATCAGGCGGTCTGAGCAGGGGCCAACCTTTTCAATATCGGCCACCCACTTGAGCATGGAGCCTATCCAACTGATCGCCATATAGCGATGCTGTAATGGATCACGAGACTCACGAAAGTGTAGAAAATCGGCATCATGTGAATTGCTACTGAAGCGTCGACGCACACGGCGCAAGCACCAGTGCATCGTTTTATAAACACTGCGGATATAATAATAATCCACTGGCCGGATGAGTGGAGCCAGAAATACCGAGCCAGCAAGCGCCCAGCGTCGCTTTTGCTCCCGATCCGACTGAATCAAAAGCGTCAGAATGATAGCGGCTCCGGTGCTTTGCCCCATCATCACTACAGGCCCCTTAAATAACGGTGTATAGTTATTCAACACCTGCTGCAATTGGCGCACATACTGATCAAATCCATTGATACCCAAGGGTTCGCCAGCAGATAAACCATGCCCCGGAAGATCATAGGTAAGGACATTCCAACCGCGCCGCAACAGGTGATCAATCAGCCCACTGTACATACCGGAATGATCTGTATAACCGTGCATAAGCACAACGGTGCCTCGCGCAAAGCGCCGCCGAAAATATTGTAGAAACAGACGTGTGCCCACTATCCATTCAGTACCTGCAGAATATTCAACCTCATCAGGTAAGCAAGTAAAGCCATAATGGGCATAATACTGGCGCAGATGCACATCACAGAGAGTGACTTGTTCCGGATCGAATGCTTCAAGTTCATTTTGCAAAGCAAGCACCCAATCCTCATCCAGAACCGGGGGTTGTTCCAAGAGCCTATCCATACTTTTTATCGGTGTCATATCCATGTTGCGTTGCATTATTCTAAATTGTCTATCTAATGATTGCACCCAAAGATGACAGTTTCACTACAGTCAGTCTTAGACCCTTCGCCTAGGGACAAACCCGCCATTTTGCGGTATGGTACCGTTGCATTTTTGTTATTAACCGTTACCCGAAGCGCCTGCCTGGTGCCAGTTCGGGACAATAAAAATCTTGAGGCATAACCATGAGCCAGAGGGTTCAGATAGGCGGCCTGCAGGTCGCAGAGAATCTATACAACTTTATTAATCAGGAAGCCCTGCCCGGCACAGGTGTCGATCAACAGAGTTTCTGGCAACATTTTGATGCAATCGTCCACGATCTTGCACCGCGTAACCGTGCACTGCTGGAAAAGCGTGAGCAGATTCAGGCTCAGATCGATGCGTGGCACCTTGAACATAAAGGTCAGCCGCTGGACATGAACGCTTACAAAGCGTTTTTGCAGGAAATAGGCTACCTCCTACCCGAGGGTGAAGATTTCAGTGCCACCACCACCAATGTTGATCCGGAAATGGCCAGCCTGGCCGGACCACAGCTGGTTGTCCCGGTGATGAATGCGCGTTACGCGCTGAACGCGGCCAATGCACGCTGGGGCAGTCTTTATGATGCACTCTATGGTACTGATGCCATCTCTGACGCTGATGGCGCTGAAGTTGGCAACAGCTACAATCCGGTGCGTGGTGCCAAAGTTATTGAATTTGCACGCAACTTCCTTGATGATACCGCGCCGTTGAGCCAGGGTTCACATAAAGACGCCACTGCCTATGCTGTGGTTGACGGCAAACTGCTGGTCAGTTTGCAAGATGGCAGCCAGACAGGTCTGGCCGATGCACAGCAACTGGTCGGCTATACCGGAGACGCTGACAACCCGACCAGCGTTTGCCTGAAGCAGAATGGTCTGCATTTCGAAATCCAGTTTGATCGCGACAGCCTGATTGGTAAAACCGATGCAGCAGGCATCAAAGATGTACTGATGGAAGCGGCTCTATCTACTATCATGGACTGTGAAGACTCCATTGCCGCGGTTGATGCGGATGATAAAGTGGTGGTTTACCGCAACTGGCTGGGTCTGATGAAAGGCACGCTGACTGAGGAGATCACCAAAGGCGGCCGTGCTTTCACCCGTAAAATGAACCCTGACCGCGAATACACTGGAACAGATGGCAACAAGGTGACACTGAAAGGCCGCAGCCTGATGTTTGTCCGCAACGTCGGCCATCTGATGACCATCAATGCGGTACTGGACAAAGATGGCAACGAAATCCCTGAAGGCATGATGGATGGCCTGGTGACCTCGCTAATCTCCATTCATGACCTGAAAGGCAACAGTGAGTTCCGCAACAGCGTTACTGGTTCCATGTATATCGTAAAACCGAAAATGCACGGGCCGGAAGAAGTGGCGTTTGCCAACGAGTTGTTTGCCCGTATCGAAGACGCTCTCGGGCTTGAGCGCTTCACCCTGAAGATGGGCATTATGGACGAGGAACGTCGTACCACCGTCAACCTGAAAGAGTGCATCCGCGCAGCCAAAGAGCGCGTAGTCTTCATCAATACCGGTTTCCTTGATCGTACCGGTGATGAAATGCACACCTCAATGGAAGCGGGTCCAATGCTGCGCAAAGGTGATATGAAAGCCACCGCCTGGATCAAAGCCTATGAAGACTGGAACGTTGATACCGGCCTGATGTGTGGCCTGCAGGGGCGTGCACAAATTGGTAAGGGTATGTGGGCCATGCCGGAACTGATGGCCGCCATGCTGGAGCAGAAGATTGCTCACCCCATGTCGGGTGCCAACACTGCCTGGGTACCCTCACCCACAGCTGCCGCACTACACGCCTTGCACTATCACCAGGTCGATGTATTTGCCCGTCAGGACGAACTCAAGTCGCGTCCGCGCGCCAGCCTGGATGACATCCTCACTATCCCGGTAGCGGAAAACCCCAACTGGAGTGCTGAAGAGATACGTCAGGAGCTGGACAACAATGCCCAAGGTATTCTCGGCTACGTAGTGCGCTGGGTAGACCAGGGTGTCGGCTGTTCAAAAGTACCTGACATTAACGACGTAGGGCTGATGGAAGACCGAGCTACACTGCGTATTTCCAGCCAGCACATCGCCAACTGGCTGCATCATGGCGTCTGCTCGGAAGAACAGGTGATGGAAACCATGAAACGTATGGCCGCCGTGGTTGATCGCCAGAACGCCGGTGATGCACTCTATCGCCCCATGGCTGCAGACTTTGACGGCAGCGTCGCCTTCCAGGCCGCGTGTGAGCTGGTGTTCAAAGGCCGTGAGCAACCCAGTGGTTACACTGAGCCAGTCTTGCACCGTCGTCGTATCGAAGCCAAGGCCAAGTTCGGCGCTTAAGCCAAACCTGTTCCTGACTTTCTGAGTGACCTAAGCCCGCCTATTGGCGGGCTTTTTATGTACAGGATGTACGGTATGCCACGAGCGCATGGATGCGCAGGAGCGGCGTCATTTAAAGTGCAAAAAATTCATGAATTTATAAATATAAATCAATTTTACTAATACTAAATCACTGCTAGAGTTATCCTGAATTTAATTTATCAACAATCTAATTAAATAGGGATATATTCATGATAACACTACACAACCTGGGATTTCCCCGCATAGGGCCCAAGCGCGAACTCAAGTTTGCCTTAGAAGCTTACTGGCATGGCGATCTGGATGCCCATTCCCTGACTGACACAGCCAACCAATTACTCGATGCACAGTTGCAACATCAAAAAAACAGTGGCCTGAGCCTGTTACCTGTCGGTGATTTCAGTCTTTATGACCATGTGCTTGATACCAGCTTCCTGCTAGGCAATCTGCCCAAGCGTTTTCATACCGACCAACCCATCCAGGAACTGGATCAGTATTTTCGCGTAGCCCGTGGCCGCTCTCGCCAGGGCGAGCCGGTCAGTGCTGGCGAGATGACCAAGTGGTTTGATACCAACTACCACTACATCGTCCCTGAATTCGATACCGATACCCACTTCAGCCTGCACGCTGAAAAACTTCTGGCACAGATTGAACGTGCCAAACAAACTGGCTGTGCCGTTAAACCGGTGATACTCGGCCCCCTCACCTATCTTTGGCTGGGCAAGTGTAAAGAGGCGTCGCTGGACAAACTCAATCTGCTACAAAGTCTGGTGCCGGTGTATGCTGAACTCCTGACCGAGCTGAAAAACCTGGGTATCGACTGGGTCCAGGTGGATGAGCCGATTCTGGCACTGGATCTGGAGAGTTCATGGAAAGCCGCCTTTAGCCGTGTATATGACCAACTGGTTGGGCACAGCCCCAATCTGCTGCTAACCAGCTACTTCGGCCCACTGCTCGACAACCTGGAAACCGCTGTATCTTTACCGGTTGCCGGACTCCATATCGATGCTGTTAGAGGAAAAGCCGAGCTACCCAAACTACTGGAGCACTGGCCAGCAGACAAAGTACTGTCACTGGGCGTGATTGATGGACGTAATATCTGGCGCAGCAATATTAACGTACTGCTGAATGAGCTGGCGCCAGTGTATGCGGCGCGTAGCGATAAGCTCTGGCTGGCATTTGCCAGTGAGAAGCTGGATGAACTGGCACTGCTTGGGCGTGCACTCGAACAGGGACCTGACGTCGTGCTGCCCGAGCTCGAAGCCAACGCACGCGCCATCGAAAGCCGCCGCCGTTCAGCACAGGTCACGCAACGCCCGGTACAAGAGCGCCTTGCCAGTATTCAACCGGATCAGTTACAACGCCAGTCCAGCTACCCGCAACGCGCGGCCCTGCAACATGAGCGTTTTCGTTTACCCCTCTACCCGACCACCACTATTGGCTCCTTCCCACAGACAGCGGAGATACGCCAGACACGTCTGAAGTACAAGCAGAAACAGCTATCGGCAGATGACTATGTCAGCGCCATACGCGAGCAGATTGCTTATGCCATCCAGGAACAGGAACACTATGGTCTGGATGTCTTAGTGCATGGCGAAGCTGAGCGCAACGACATGGTTGAGTACTTTGGTGAACAGTTACAGGGGTATGCGTTTACCCGCTTTGGCTGGGTACAATCCTACGGCAGCCGCTGTGTTAAGCCACCGATTATCTATGGTGATGTCTCACGCCCAGTCCCAATGACCGTTGACTGGACAGTCTATGCCCAATCACTGACCCAGAAACTGGTAAAAGGTATGCTGACAGGACCGGTTACCATGCTGCAGTGGGCGTTCGTGCGTGATGATCAGCCACGCCACCAGACCGCTCTACAGATAGCCCTGGCACTGCGCGATGAAGTCCAGGACCTGGAAGCCGCCGGGATTCAGATGATCCAGGTGGATGAACCAGCCTTCCGTGAAGGTATGCCGCTACGTCGTAACGACTGGCAAACCTATCTGCAACAGGCGGTTGAAGCCTTTCGCCTGAGCTGTTCCGGTGCTCTGGATTCAACCCAGATCCATACCCACATGTGCTACTCCGAATTCAACGGCATTCTCGATGCTATTGCGGACATGGATGCCGATGTTATCACCATCGAGACCTCACGTTCAGATATGGAGCTACTGGATGCCTTCGCCAAGTTTGCCTACCCCAATGAGATAGGACCGGGTGTGTATGATATTCACAGCCCCAATGTGCCCGGCGTGGAGCAGATGGTCTCGCTGATGCGTAAAGCCAGTCAATGGATTCCCGCCGAGCGTTTGTGGGTTAACCCGGACTGTGGCCTCAAGACACGCCAATGGAACGAAGTGGCTCCGGCACTGAAAAATCTGGTACAGGCGGCACAGCAGCTGCGCACTGAGCAAAGTACTGCTGCCTGAGGAGTAACGCGGGTTTGCCTGAAGTTGCCGACCTCAGTAGTATCTGTGTCATCCATGTATGAATCTGGCCCGTATGGGTTAGACTCATACAGGATCTGATCAGGAGCTACCAGCTATGCCATTTCATCCCCATGTTACCGTTGCCGCTTTAATCCAACGCCAGGGCCGCTATCTGCTTGTTGAAGAGGGTGATCCTGCCAACCCGGTGTTTAATCAACCGGCCGGTCATATCGAAGCCGGAGAAACACCTGTTGAGGCCTGTATCAGAGAGGTTCTTGAAGAAACTGGCTGGCAAGCCCGCCCAGAACACCTGATTGGCATCTATCTGCTCAACCTGCAGCACAAGGAAAAAATCTACTACCGCTTTGGCTTCAAGGCTGAGGCGCTGGAGCAAATTACAGAACAACTGGACAGTGACATCATCGCTTGCCATTGGCTCACCCTGGCCGAAATCACCCAACTGCAACAGCAAGGCCGTTTGCGCAGTGACCTGGTGATGCAGTTGATTGAAGATGACCTCAAGGGTCGGCAGTTTCCGCTAGACCTGATCCGCAATTAACTCAGACGTGGATTCGATGCCGGTTGCGACGCCCCTGCTGTATGCCAATCATTACTAACGGAATGACAATCATGGCGCTGCCGGTCAAGAACCACAGGTCCGGCTGCTCGGCAAACATCACCCAGCCCAGCACTACCGCCCAGATCAACCCGGTGTATTCAGCGCTGGTCACCTGACTGGCGTCAACCTGACGATAGGCCAGTAACACACTGATATTATAACCCAGGATAAACACAGCAGACCCCAGGGCATTCAGCAGCAGTTGTGTCGTCCATTCAGCCCCTTCCCACCAGGCCATAAACCCGGCAGCAGGCAACAGCAGCAGGTAGTTAAGCAGGAGTTTATGCCCGGTGGATTGTTGTTCTGGCAGCTTGCGCACCAACAGCGCCCCCAATGCCAGCGCCAGCGCAGCACCCAAGGCCGCTAATGCTGCCCAATTGAACTCCACCGGACGCAGAATAACCAGGATACCGGCAAAGCCGCTGAAAACCGCCAGCAAACTCAAGCGTTTCAGGCGCTCGCCAAACAGTACCGCCGACAGCACCATCACCAGAATCGGAGCTGCATAAAATAGCGCATTCGCTGTTGCCAGGGGCAAATGTGACAGGGCAACCACCATACACAGCATACCGCCAAAATGAATATGGGCACGCAGGAAATGTACCCGGGCACCCTTAAAAAACCCTTGAGGTTTAATGCTGAGACAAAAGGGCAATAACAACAGCAGAGTGATCAGACTGCGCAGAAACGCAAACAGAAACACAGCCTCACCCGGCTCCGCCAGTTTGACAAACACATCCGAGATCAACGCCATCGCATTACCGATCACCAGCAAAAAAATGGCGCTATTAACTGTTTTACCTGACATGGGACGACCTTGATAACTCAAATGCTGACTAAAAAATCTGTGTAGAGTCTAAACTTTATTGTTTATCTGATAAAATGATGTTTATTAAATAACTATTAGATAATTCGATAATGAAACTTCCTCCACTCAAAGCACTACCTGTATTTGAAGCGGTTGCACGCCTAAACAGCTTTTCACTGGCGGCCGATGAACTGGCTGTCAGTCAGAGCGCAGTCAGTCATCAAATCAAGCAGCTGGAAACCTATTTGGGTGAGCTATTATTTCAACGTACCGGTCGCTATTTATCCCTGACCGAAGAGGGACGCCAATACCATGAGGCAATCAGTTCTTCATTGTTGCAAATAGAGCGCGCCAGTGAGCAACTATTGGGGCAAGAAGCTGCACGTTTACGCCTATCTGTATACAGTTCTTTCGCCGTGCGCTGGCTGGTGCCACGCTTGCCTGAGCTAAGCCGACAGCACCCGCAACTGGATCTATCCCTGGAAATGATCGGTGAAACCCCACAACTGTCTGACCGGGTTGCGGACTGTTTTATCACCATCCGTAAAACCTCAGCGGCTTATGCCTATGACTTGTTGTACACCGAACGTCTGTTTCCAGTTTGCAGCCAGGAGTATTGGCAAAAAATTTGTCGGGAACAGCAATTGGAACCCACCCTAGACCAACTGGATCCCAAACTGCTAGCGGCTTACCCGCTGCTCTCCACGCATAATATTTTTGATCGTCCAGCCGGGGACTGGGAAGCCTGGTACCAAGCAGCCAACCTGAGTTTGCCAAGCCAACAACGTGTTCAACATTTCAGCCATATACTCTTAGCCCTGGAAGCGGCACGCTTTCATCAGGGCATTGCACTGACCAATGATTACATGCTGAATCCACAGCATGATAGTGAAGGTTTTGTACGCCTGCCCTGCCATCAGCTCTGGACGGGTGATGAATTTTATTTTGCCTGGAAACTGGCGCGACGCCATGAAGTCGGCATCCAGCGCCTACGCCGCTGGTTGGTCAGCCAGGCAATCGACAGCGGTTTGCGTAATGAATGATTAATCTGCGTGACCCGGCGTCCTGTTCCGTGTATAAAGCACAAAATTTCGCCTGATCCGAGGGGCTGCATGTCTGATACCTGCTCTGCGCTTTATGACACCATTGCCGATGCACTCGTTGATCAAGGTTACTATTTCACCTCAACGGCACAGCCAGACTTGCCGACTGCCGCCCTGCAGCAACGCATACAGCAACTGGATGCCGAAGATGCTATGCATCGCGCCGGTATCGGGCGTGATCAGGATCATCAACTCAACAGCAATATACGCCGTGATAAGATCCGCTGGTTACGCCACAGCAATGCCGCAGAAGCCGCCTATTTAGACTGGATGGATGGCCTGCGCCAGGGAATTAACCGGCGTTTATTTATGGGCCTGTTCGACTATGAATGTCACTTTGCTCACTACCCGGTCGGTGCTTTCTACAAACAGCACCTGGATGCCTTCAAAGGACGCACCAACCGCGTATTAACCACCGTGTTTTATTTAAATGACCACTGGCAAAAGGATCAGGGCGGTGAACTACTGCTCTACAATGACGAGGGTGACCACCTGCTGGAACAAGTCTTACCCGAGACGGGTACCTTGCTGGTTTTTCTGAGTGACCGTTTCCCGCATGAAGTGCTCCCTACCCAACGGGACAGATACAGTATTGCCGGTTGGTTCCGGGTAAATAACTCGTTGAATGCCCAGATAGATCCTCCTACCTGATCCCCCTGGTACTTAATCTCCCTGTACCCTGATCGTTACCCGACCCACCTGACCACTTTCGTCAATTACGCTTAGCTGGTGCTCGCCAGGTCTGTCGAGGCTCAGCGCCAAAGGTGCTTCACCGACACTCTTCCCTACCGGCTCGCCACTCAGGAACCAGCGTCTCAGCCCCTCTCCGCCGCTGGCTCTAAGACTGACCGGCACAGGCCCTTTGCGGCCACCGACCCGCCGTAGCATGTCGCCATCGCGCAGACCGATGATCTGCAGTGGGGCACTAGCACGCGGATCGGGTGGCGGTGGACAGGTCGACGAAGCCGGTGGCAAGCGGTGTGCACGTTGCTCCTGCGGCGGCAGCCAGGCATCCAGCGCGGCTGGCCACAAGAGGGTCTCGACGCGACGCGCGTTGGCGCAGTCGGGTGCCACCCGCTGTCCCTCCCCATCCAGCCAGTGCACCAGGCGCTGTGCACCACCGGTCGGGTGATCGGCCAGTGGCAGCGTGGGCGGCACGACGCCATCGAGCACCCAGGCCTGGCGCAGTTGACGGCAATCCGGATGGTCGGGAGCGAGCACCTGGCCTCCCGGCCAGCAGATGTCACGCACTCCAACTTCAGCAGGCGCGGCTTCGCGCCAGTTGGGAACACCCCCGCGCACCAGATCATGGGTCTGAAACAGCAAAGGGGCCGCCGATCTCACTCCGAACTGCGCGGCCACCGGTGTGCCATCGGGACGACCGATCCACACGCCGATCAAATAGCGTGGCCCAACCCCGATCGCCCAGGCATCACGAAAGCCATAGCTGGTGCCAGTTTTCCATGCCAGGGTCGGATGTGTAGCGGCATCCATCGATAACGGCTGGCCCGACGCGCGCCGACCCAGCAGGGTCTGGCGCACAATCCACGCGGCCCCCTCAGAGATAAGCCGGCGCTCGACCAAGGGGTCATCCTCAAACCAACGTAACGGAGCGACACGTCCATCCTGCGCAAAGGCACGATAGCCAGCCAGCAAGTCTTCCAGACGGGTGCCGGTTCCCCCGAGGATCACCGCCAGATTAGGGGCCGCATGAGCTGGCAATGCCATCGGCACACCCGCCTGCACCAACTCGGCGTAAAAGCGCCGCGCTCCATAGGCTTCGAGCAACTGTACCGCTGGCAAGTTGAGCGAGCGCGCAAGCGCTTCGGCTACCGACACCGGACCGGAAAAACCGCTGGCGAAGTTGCCGGGACGATAGCTGGCATGGACGCGTGGCACATCCTGCAGCAATGACTCCGAATGGACCAGGCCCGCGTCCAGAGCCAAGCCGGTGAGGAACGGCTTGAGGGTCGATCCGGGCGAACGCAGCGCACGCACCATATCAACATGGCCGAATCGCTGATTATCGTTAAAATCAGCCGAACCGAGATAGGCGCGTACCGCCATGCTTTCGTGTTCGACCACCACAACCGCCGCCGAGGTGCGCGGCGGCAGACGACCGCGCCAGCCTTCCACGAGCGCTTCAAGCCGGCGCTGCAAGCGAGCATCCACCGTGGTGAGCAGGCGTGCGCCGTCACGCTCACCAACTACCCGACGCGCAAATAGAGGTGCCAACCCGGGCGGATCAGGCGGCGCCAACATGATAGCCTCCTGGAGAGCCTCATCCACCTGCTGTTGTGACCAGCGTTCGCCGTCGCGCATACGCATCAGCACCTTATCGCGTGCAGCGGTTGCACGCTCGGGGTAACGATCCGGACGCAGACGGCTGGGCGCCTGAGGCAACACCACCAGCAGAGCGGCCTCTGCATGGGTAAGGGTGCCGGGAGGCTTACCCAGTAGCGTCCAGCTTGCCGCTGCGACCCCTTCGAGGGTGCCGCCGAAGGGGGCACGATTGAGATACAGGGTAAGAATTTCGTCCTTGCTCAGATGCCATTCAAGCTGCAGCGTACGCGCCAGTTGGCGGAGTTTGCCAGGCAGTGTGCGCGGGTGGGGGTCGAGCAGGCGCGCAACCTGCATCGACAGGGTGCTGCCGCCGGAAACGATGCGCCCGGCGCGCAGATTGAGCCACGCAGCCCGCACCAGTGCCACCGGATTAACACCCGGATGGCGATAGAACCAGCGATCCTCGTAAGCGAGCAAGGCTTCGAGATATAAGGGCGACACTTCGTCAGGCCGCACGGCATGGCGCCACACCCCCTGGTCATCGGGAAAACGCCATAGCGGCGTGCCATCCTGCGCGAGCACGATGCGGGCGCTGTCCTCATCAGGGAGGGGCAGCGGCCACAGGCGATCGGCCACCCAGGCTAACATCACGCTCAGCAATAGCACCAGCAGGGTAGCAACGATCAGACGGCGCCAGCGTTCGCAACCCCGACCGACCCTCGCACTATCCCTTTCTATCGTACTGACGCCCACCTGCCAATTCAGCGCGCCAGCACGCGCAGGTCTGGTGGGGTCGCTCCACGGCCCTGTAGCGATGGCCGGTACATCGACTCAACCAGCGGCGGCGGAACGCGATAGACACCGGGCGTGACCGCACGGGCGAGATAGAGCAGATCGGTGCGCACCCCCTCATGAAGGTCTACCGCGGCAACATACCGATCACCCAGCCAGGCTTCGTGTCGGGGCGTTTGCTCACCCCGGCGCTGCAACAGCTCATTGATTTCAGTACTGGCGCTGGGCAGGCGTGCGGAGCCGTCCAGACGCTGATTTTCGAGTTCCAGCCCGGCCGGAAGCAGATCAACCACCAGGGCGTCATGCACACGGGTACGGGCACGCAGTGTCAGATGTACCAGTACCAGCTCGCCGCTATCGAGCTCCCCAGTGACGTCGCTACCATCGAGTCGTAACATACGACGACTGACTGCGATCTGGTGTTCGTCTGCTGGCAGCGCGCTACGAGGATAGCCTGTCAGGGTGGTGCGCTGATACAACGTCGAGGTGCCAGGGTTGCTCAGTTGAAAATCATCCCCCAACTCGGTTTCGCCAAAACGTAGCGCGCGCGGACGATCGCCCTCGACACGATTGGTGGCCGCCGCTGTGACTTGTGCCTGCCAGGTCTCACCGGCACGCGACAGGCCATGGCGACCGGCGAGGAACAGGGCATTGCGCTCCTGAGTCGATAACCACGGGCGCTCGCGCAACTGCTCGCTAAGCATCAGGTGCAATTGGTCACGCACGCTCACCTGCAGGGAGTGCTCCTCGAACAAGGCCAGAGTCAACGCCATATCACGCAAGGGACTGCCGTAGTCGCCAATCCAGCCGCGACGACCAGGGTCGCGCTGGTGCTGCAACGCAGCATCGAGCAGCGTATCGGCACGGTCGCCGTCACCCATGCGCTGCAAGGCAAAGCCCAGTTGTGCCAGGGCCAGTCCGGATGGCGCGTGTTCGCGACGCTGAGCAAGCTGACGCAGACTGCCTAGCGGCGCCTGACCATGGCGGGTGAGCACATAAGCGGCATAGGCCTGTACCGCGAAGCGGGTGCGTTCGGCATTGTCAGTATAACGCGCCTCAATCTGGGCCGGGTTTTGCAGATACACCAGCAGGCGCTTACGCAGCGACTCCAATGCCGCTTCGGGTACGGCGAAGCCCTCTTCCACCGCACGCAGGAGGAAGTCCCCGACGTAGGCGGTCAACCAGAACTCTTCCTCGCCATCGCTGTTCCAGAGCGCAAAGCTGCCGTTGTAACGCTGCATCCCGAGCAAGCGTTCGATGCCGATCTCGATGCGGGCGCGGCGAGTCTCCGCGTCCTGCCCGCGAATACCCAGACTGGCAAGCAGTTCCGGCCGAGCATAGAGAGACGGATAGAGCCCGCTGGTGGTCTGCTCGGCGCATCCATAGGGGTAGGCGAACAGCTCGCGTACATGCTCGGCCAGGTCCAGTGGCGGGCGAGCGGACAGGGATACCGCAACACGGCGTGCATCCAACTGATCATATTGAGGGGCTAATTGCAGCAGTGACCAGGCGCTGGTGTCGGGCTGCAGGGCCGCAACGAAGCTCACCGTCTGCGCTGGCCAGGCGGGCCGCACGCCGATCTGCCAATGCTGCTCAAGCGGTGCAAAGGTCTCATCCGGCAGGGCAAGGCCAGCCACCACGAGGCTGAGCGTGCCTTCGCCGAGACCCGCACCGGCTTCGACAGGCATACGCAGCGTGGTGCGTGCACCGGGTGCCAGCTGAATACTATCGGGCCAAGTACCGGACGCCGTCAACAGGCCACCCACTTGTAACTGCGCTTGCAACGTCTGCGGCTGATCGGTCAAATTAGTCAGATCGATAGCCACTTCAGTTCGGTCGCCACCCGCCAGAAAACGCGGGGCGGCAAGGGTCGCGACCAGCGGTGCGGCAACGATGGTATGCGCCTCACCCATGCCGTAGGCACTGTCGCTCCAGGCCTGCGCCATGATGCGCAGTTCACCGTTAAAATCAGGAATCTCCAGACTCACTTCAGCCGACCCGTCGGCTGCCACCGTCACCGGAGCCGATTGCAGGGCCACCAGTTCAATGGAGGTAATCGGTGCGACACCACCTCGATCGCTGTCCTGATCGCCACCGAAATTGAGTTCAGCACGGCGGGTGTCACCCACTTCGATCAACTGTCCATAGATATCAAGGTGATCAATGCCGTAGCCACGTCGACCAAAAAAGGCCGCGAAGGGATCAGGGGTCTCGAAGCGAGTCAGATTGAGAATGCCAACATCAACCGCCGATACAATGACCCGCACCGTTTCACCCGCCTGTTCCGGCAGGCTGAGCCGCACCGGCAGTGTACGGCCAGGACGCATTTTCTCGGGTACGTCGAGCTCGATCGCGAGGCGTCGATCCTCGCGATCGAGCGGCAGGTGCAACAGCCCCACAGCGCGGCGCGGCACGGTATGGGCAGCGCGTTCACCGGGGCGCACCACCAGCGCGCTCACGTAGAGGTCATGGCGCGCCCAGGATTCCGGAATCGGCAGTTCGAAATGCGCGCCCTCGGCGGGCACATCTATCGGCTGCCACCACAAGGGCCCTTCGGCTGATTCCACCATCAGATACCCCTGCCCGGCAGCAGGCGCCTCGACTCCAACGCTCGCCACCTCGCCGGCGCGGTAGCGCGGCTTATCCAGGGTGAGGCGGACCTTGTCAGGGCGCACGTTGCCCTCTTCGGCGTTCTCCTGCCACCTATAGCCAGCATGGAAGCGGACACTGGAAACCAGCCCGGTTTTGGGGTCCTCGGCTTCAAGACGGTACCAACCCCAATCGGTCGGCACACCCACTTCGATCTGATCTCCGGCGGCAATGTCATGGCGCTGCGCCGACAGGACCAGATCCTTCTGATTGAAGCTGCTTCGCCAGCCCTCATTGGACGAGAACTGCCAGAAATAGTCACGTCGCTCCTGCACCAGGCGCACAGTCAGCCCGCTCACCGCCAAGCGTGCTCCAGTCGGATCGGCCACCAGGATCTCGAAACGTGCCTCACTCGACGCATCGACGCGCCCATCAGAGAACAGGGGGCGAATTCCAGGCAGGCGTTCACCCGGCCACACCGGCACTATCGCTCGCCGCGTTACTGGCCGACCGCCGGATTCCTGCACGCTCGCCTGCAGGGTCAGCGACAGCGGTGAGCGTCGTTCGGCCCATTCGCTGGGCACACTCAACTCGCCTACACCAACGTCGTCCAGCCAGCTCTCACTCAGTTCAATCACCCGATCCGGCTCTGTCTCAGTGGTGTCGCCGAACTGGAAACCAGGCAAATCAGGCACCGCCTCGCGAAGTGGTTCAACAAACAGCTGCCCGATCAGGCGGTTGCCCGCCGCAGGCGCGCCGTACAGATAGCGCCCCTCAAGGGTAAAGTGTGCATCGTCGTGTGGCGCAAGAGGTCCAGCGGCATCTGGTGAGATCTCGAGCGCAAGACGCTCAGGCAGAAAATCCTCAACCAGAAACTCATACACCGCTGGAGTCTCGCCCCCCAGATCCATCTGCATCCGCCACCGTCCGGTTTGGGCACTCTCGGAGAGGGGGTAGCGATACTGATACAGCCCCTCAGCATCGGCCTGCCATACAAAACTACGCACCACCTCGCCATCGGGCCGCAGGATGCGGGTCGGAATCGGCTGTGGCGGTTGGGCACGGCCATCAGCATCACGCAACAGCGCATTCACTGGCACAGTCTCACCGGGCCGATAGAGGTCGCGCGGACCAAAGGCGAACAAATTGAGCGCCGCCGCCTGCGGCCCACTGACCTCGAACTCGGCCAGATCCAGGGCAGCATCCTGCAGGCGCAGCAGTGTGGTCGCGCGCTCGCGCGTGGCGAGCAGCAAGCGGGCATCCTTATGCGTCGGCAGGCGCACATGGCCATCGCTGCCGCTGCGGCCCTCGGCGAGGGTGAGACCTTTCGCATCAAGCAGTTCCAACCTGACCTCAGCAAGCGGTAGCCCTTCATCCAGCGACTGCACGAAGGCATCAAGCCCAGTGGCACTGCGGCGCAGGCTAAGGCCAATATCGCTACGGCTGAACACCGTCACCGGCAGACTGTATGCAAAGGTCCCGCTGGGACGCATCACCGCCACAAACACCCCCGGCTCGGCCAGCGCGGCAATGTCATCGAGCGGTAACATCAAGCGTTCGCGCGTATTGGCGGGCGGGTTCAGTGCAAACTGTGCGGTATGGACCAGTTGCGCGTTAGTGGGCATATCCTCGAGTTGCCACAGATCCATCGCAGACTGGCGGTTCCACTCGGACAGGAAGCCATGCAGGCGTTCCGGCCGGATGCGGAAAAACTCCACATCAACCTTGTCGACATTGACAGCGATCACCGGTAAGCCATCCGCCAGCCGCATCGGCAGCAGCGAGCCACGACTGGCGAACCCGAGCGACGGCGGTTGAGCGCGTGTGGTGAGCTGGTGCGTTTCGTTCTTACCCAGCGGCACACCGGTCACACTGCGGATATCGGCTGAGATCTGCAGGCTGAGTGTGCGCTCCGGCTCAATTGGCTGGCGGCGTAGCTCCTGGAGGTTATCGGACAGGATCCACCCCCCCTCAAGGCGCTCGCCTTGAGCATCGGCGAGCATCAGCAACGTATCGAAGCGCTGATCCGGGTCGAGCGGCGCCGAAAACGACACCACCAGGGCACTGGCGCCAGCAACGTCGAGTTCGGACACATCCATCACTGACAGGGCGGCCTGAGCCGTACCCTTATCTTCGAGTACAACCCTATCCTTAGCCTTGGATGCCGCCTCTTCTGCTCCCTTGTCTGGTTCGGCCTGGTCGCCACACCCCACCAGTAATACCGCCACCCACAAGGCACCCGCCAACATCCGCCACCGTTTCATCACACCACCTCAATCAATTGAACTGTGAGTATAAGAACTATAAACAATCTATATTAGCAGATCCCCTAGCCCCCATAAGCCGAAGCCAGCAAATAACACCGCCGCTGCAATACGGAACATATTCATATTGATGCGTTTAAGCACCCACTCGCCGGCAAAAATAACCGGCACATTGGCCAGCAACATGCCCAGCGTCGTGCCCAGAGTGACCAACAGCAGCGATTCAAACTTAACTGCCAGCATCAGTGTAGCCACTTGGGTTTTATCACCGATTTCAGCCAGAGAAAACAGCACCAGCGTGGTGACAAAAGCACCGTATTTCACCAAACGACCATTCAGGTCATCATCACTATCCGGGATCAACACCCAGATCGCCATTGCCAAAAAACTCAGTGACAGCAGCCACTGAAACAGATCACCCGACAGATAACCACCCAACCAGTCACCCAGGCCAGCGGTAAGTCCATGGTTCAGTAATGTAGCCAAGGTCACACCAAAAATAATCGCCCAGGGACGACGAAATTTAGCAACCAATAACAAAGATAAAAGCTGGGTCTTATCGCCCATTTCAGCGATAGTCACCGCCAGTGTTGACAGGAAGAATGCATCCATTGAAGTGTTCCGGGGCAGGACTGTTAAAAACCAAAGGCATAGCCACACATCCCACCCCGGTCTGTGCTTCTATACCTTAGGTCTCATCAGCCGCTCTGCAGTAGATTTGGATGCAGAGGGTGTATCAACCATGAGCATGAGGCTCAAGTATGTTGGCTGATACCCCGACCTGAGTCGGGCGATTACTCCCCCAAGAGTTTGCGCAGATTAGCGGCAGTTGTATAACTTGTCAAACCCATCTACGGCAAGCCATGGTATAATGCGTTTTTCTTTTTGATCTGTGGATGACCCGTGACGACCTCTCTGTTCAGCAACCTAAACCTCCCAGCCGCCGCCCTGACCAATCTCGCCCAGATGGGTTATGAACAGATGACGCCGATTCAGCAACAGAGCCTGCCCCTGGTACTGTCGGGTCGTGACCTGATCGCCCAGGCACAGACCGGCAGCGGTAAAACCGCGGCGTTTGGTATCGGTATGCTGGAAACGCTTAATCCTCGTCTGTTTGCGGTACAAGGACTGGTGCTCTGCCCTACCCGTGAGCTGGCTGGACAGGTGGCGGGCGAACTGCGCAAATTGGCACGCTATCTCGACAATATCAAAATCATTACCCTGTGTGGCGGCCAACCTATCGGTCCACAAATCGGCTCGCTGGAACATGGCGCGCATATCGTTGTGGGGACTCCGGGACGTCTGCGCGATCACCTGCGCAAGGAAACACTCAAACTGGATCGCCTCAGCATGCTAGTGCTGGATGAAGCCGACCGCATGCTCGACATGGGCTTTGAAGAGGATATCCGTTTTATTATTGGCGCCACACCCGCAAAACGCCAGACCCTGCTATTTTCGGCCACCTACCCGGAACAGATCGAATCCATCAGTGCCGCCTATCAATATGACCCCGTCAGAGTCAGCATTGACACCCAGCACGATGACTCCACTATCGAGCAGAAGGTCTGGTACTGTGACAGCAAACACAAAGCCGCTGCCGTAGCGGCCGTGTTACAGCACTTTGCCCCGGAAGCGGCAATTATTTTCTGTAACACCAAACAAGGCTGCAACGACATGGCCAACGCCCTGCGAGACTATGACCTAAAGTCCTTGTCTCTGCACGGCGACCTGGAACAACGTGAACGCGACCAGGTATTGATCCGCTTCAGCAATGGCAGTAGCCGCTACCTGCTGGCTACTGATGTTGCTGCGCGCGGACTGGATATCGATGCAGTGGATCTGGTGATCAATGCCGACCTGCCTCAGGACCCAGCCGTTTATACTCATCGGGTAGGCCGCACCGGACGTGCCGGTCGCAAGGGTATTGCTATCTGCCTGTGTGGTGAACGCGATAAGCACCGATTACAGCGTATCGAAGCCCTGCAGTCCCAGCCCATCATAGCGATAGATAACCTGCCAACAGCTACACCCGATCGCAATCCAGCACCGGCTGAGATGACCACGCTTTGCATTGCCGGCGGACGCAAGGATAAACTGCGGGCCGGTGATATTCTCGGTGCTCTGACACGTGCCGGTGGCATAGACGCTAAGCAGATTGGCAAAATCGACATCACCGATCATGCCTGCTATGTGGCCGTGCATCGCCGTATAGCGGCGGATGCACTGGAACAGTTAAAGTTGGGAAAAATTAAAGGGCGTACGTTTCGCGCCAGACGTATCTAAACTCACTCCCGCAGATGTGCGGAGAGATAATAAGGACAATGATCTCGATGACCGAATGGAATCAAGCGGATAAACCCAAGCAACTACCTGTCAAACTGATGGCTCTAATCTCACTTTTACAGGGCCTGGGTTTACTCTACCTGCATCAGGCCATCGAACTACACTACTGGCCACACCAGCAGCCACAATGGTTATTTGCGTTCTATAGCCTGGTGTTTATCTGGCCGACGATGTTGTTACTCGGTCTGAATCACAATAACGGCCGTGCCATAGTAAAGCTCACGCTGCCTTTTGCACTACTGAGCGGGCTGCTGGGCTATTATATCGGCCATCAAGTCACCCCCATCGAACATATACGTTTTAATGCACTGCTGTACAGCTTTGTGTTTACCATGACCATCGCCACGTTTAAGGCCCTGATGTACAGCCAACAGTGGGCGAGTGGTGAGAAAGTCACCTACAGCGCGCTGTTTATCTGGTCCTGGCGCAACTTTCTCACCCTGTCCTTGGCACTGCTGTTTGCCGGTAGCTTCTGGCTGGTGCTGATGTTGTGGGGCGCTCTGTTTGAAGCCATTAATATCGACTTTTTCAGTGACCTGTTTGAGGAGCGCTGGTTTTATTATCCCGCCATCGCCCTAGCCAACGGTTTCGGCATTATCATCTTCCGCAACCTGACTCGCATTATTGATACCATTACCCGGCTACAGCAGGCATTGATGAAATTTCTACTGGCAGTGCTGTCGCTGGTCTCGCTGCTATTTCTCAGTGCCCTACCTTTTACCGGCTTAGATCCCTTATGGGAGAGCGGAGGCAGCAGTCTGATTTTATGGATGCAGGCACTGATGCTGTTTTTCGTCAATGCTGTTTATCAGCATGACTCGGACACCTGGCCCTACCCCTTGTGGTTGCACCGTTTTATTTATATTGGCGTTGCTGTACTGCCTATATACAGTCTGATTAGCTGCTACGGCCTGAGCCTGCGTATCGACCAGTATGGCTGGAGCCTCAGTCGTTACTGGGCTTTTCTGATCTGGTTTTTACTGGCACTGTTTCCGCTGGGCTACTGGTGGGGCATAGCGAAATATCGGGATCGTTGGACACTCCAACTCGGTCGCACTAACCTTGCCATAGGTCTGGTGGTACTAATGGCCATGCTTATCGTCAACTCGCCAATGCTGGATTTCAGAAAAATGACAGTGGCAGACCAACTGCAACGCTTGGCCGACAACAAGATCAAGGGTGATGACTTCGATCTCAACTATTTTCGTCGCCACCTGGCTCGGCCAGGGTACGAAGGATTACAAACGCTCAAAGCACAATATGGTGAGGCCCATCCAGGCTTAGTGGTTAGGATCAATGCCCTGTACAGCGACAGAAACCAAGAACAAGCCAGCTCTACCCGAGATGAATTTATTGCCGCCATCACCCTGCTATCTGACAACCCACCCGAGGCGCTGCTGACCGCGATTTATAACCAGGAAGTAAACCAATTCTGGAGCATTCAGCAAACCCGGCAATATTATTTACGCGCTCTGGATCTCGACCTGGATGGCAACCAGGAGTATTTGTGGATTAAAAAACGGCAAGAACACACAGAAATACAACTTTTTTTCCAGCAAGGTGGACAATGGACGTCACTGTACATTGGAACCTCTCAAAGCGTTGACCAGGAGTCATTAGCCGGAGACATTGAGGTTGTGCCCACACGCTGGAATGATCTTGTGATAGGAAACCAGCGATTCAGGGTGCGACTGGAGGATTAGGGGTAATAATGTTCTGGCGAGAACAGGTGTACTCGACCATAGCAGCATACCCCTTTATCACTTGGCTTCATCCGCTGGGAACACCCTTGCGCAAAGAAAATCTACCAAGGCACGCACTTTGGGCGATGGATGCTTACTTGCTGGCCAGAGAATATGGAAGGAACCGCTGTGCTGTACATAGTCGGCCAGAATGGGTTGCAGCCTTCCATCAGCTAGCGGTTCACGTATAGAAAAGTCCGGCAGGTAGGCGACGCCAAGTCCCCGTAGCGCAAAACACACACGCGTCTCAATATTGTTGCAAATCATTGAAGTGGGAAGTTGCAATTTGGGTTCATCTGGTGGCTGTTGCAGCGCCCAAGTTTCCAGTTTACCACTGTTGGGAAAACGATAGTGCAGACAACTGTGCTGTAGCAAGTCGGCCGGCATTTTCGGCGTACCTCTGAGTGCCAGGTAATCAGGTGAGGCAACTAGCCTCATCTGAAAGTTGCCCAAACGACGGGCTGACAAGCGCGAATCCTGCGGCTCGCCGGTGCGCACTACGGCATCGAAGCCTTCTTTAATCACGTCCACCATACGGTCGCTGAAATCCAGATCCAGTTCAATTTCCGGATATTCACGCATAAATTCACCGAGCACAGGCAACACCAACGAGCTGACCAGCGGCAGGCTTACGCGCAGGCGTCCGCGCGGTGCACCTGTGGCTTGCGATAATTCCAGTTGTGCGGCTTCAATCTCAGCCAGAATGCGGCGGCAACGTTCCAGAAACAACAAACCTTCGGCTGTTAACGTGACACTGCGGGTGCTGCGGTTAAACAGACGTACGCCCAGTTTTTCTTCCAGCCGTACCACGCTCTTACCTACGGCAGAGGCCGACACACCAAGTTCGCGACCAGCACCAACGAAGCTGCGCTGCTCGGCGACCTGCACAAACACCATAAAACCATTCAAGCTATCCATGTTACCTCCGTTTTATTTCCACAATTACGGACAAAAAGATCCGCATATAACGGAAATATACCCTACTTTTTCTTTAATCGAAGGCTTTATATGATCTGGGCACAGCCATTTAATCAAGGAATTTACCGTGACAAAGCTTCCATTTCAGCAGCTGAAGGCTACGCCGCCCAACCAGTTATCAGGTGGTGCAGCGATGAACCCCACGACATCAGATCGACTGCCACTGGCCGCACTGCTGGCGCTGGCCTTAGCTGGTTTTGTTACCATCCTGACCGAGGCTTTACCCGCAGGCCTTTTGCCACAAATAGGCTCAGAATTGGGTGTTTCAGAAGCGCTTGCCGGTCAGCTTGTAACTGTTTATGCCATTGGCTCTCTGCTGGCGGCTATTCCACTGATGACAATCACACAAGGTGTACGGCGCAGGCCTTTGTTGCTGGCGGCCATAGTCGGCTTTGCTGTCGCCAATACAGTGACAACGTTTTCCACCAGTTACTCCTTAACCCTGGTGGCTCGCTTTCTGGCAGGTGTGGCGGCAGGTTTATTGTGGGCCTTACTCGCAGGTTACGCCAGCCGCATGGTGCCTGAGCATCTTAAGGGGCGTGCTATCGCGATAGCGATGGTCGGTACACCGCTAGCGCTTTCTTTAGGGATCCCAGCGGGTACCCTGCTCGGTAATTTGTTCGGATGGCGTGTCTGTTTCGGAATTATGAGTCTGTTAGCACTGATGCTGATTGTATGGGTTAGGCTGAAGATACCGGACTTTGCAGGGCAAGCCACCGGTAAACGACTGTCAATTGGACAGGTATTTACACTGCCGGGTATTCGCCCGGTGCTGTTTGTGGTGCTGGCCTTTGTGCTCGCACATAACATTCTTTACACCTATATCGCCCCGTTCTTGTCGGCCGCAAGCATGGCAGAGCGAACCGATCTGGTTCTGCTGGTATTTGGAATGACCGCGCTGCTTGGAATTTGGGTGATTGGTGTGTTAATTGATCGACATTTGCGTACTCTGACACTTGCCAGCATAGCGCTGTTTGCTTTGGCTGCACTGGTACTGGGCCTTGCTGGCAACGTGCCGGTGGCAGTTTATTGCGCAGTAGCTGCCTGGGGGCTTGCATTTGGTGGCGCGGCAACCTTGTTTCAAACGGGCCTCGCTAAGGCGGCCGGAGTGGCCGCCGATGTTGCTCAGTCTATGCTGGTTACCGCCTGGAACCTGGCTATCGCAGGTGGTGGCATCGTCGGTGGTGTATTGCTTGAACAGCTTGGAGTCAGCTCATTCTCACCAGCTTTACTCATATTGCTGGTAGCTGCACTATTCGTTGTATGGATGGCGAGGGCGCACGGCTTTGCCGCAAAAAGCTTTACCGACTAATTCACAGCTGGGTTTATGAACCTTTGAACTAAGACAGGGCACTCAAAACCACCAATCACCCTCATCGTTTAAAGCCAGCCTTCAATTTATATACACTCTATTTGCGTTTTAGTTATGACAACTCCTCCCCATCTAAACTTTTGTTTTAATTATTCTTCGATGAACTGGCACAATTTCTGCTGGCTATTAGCTAACGACACTCTGCACAACGAGAGTTAGCACTAGCTTAGCCAGCAACAGCACATCTTTCGCACCGATAGAGTGCAGACATTATCACCGGAGACTGCCAATGCCAGATATAAGTGCACTGGATTCATTGTGGTTATTAATAGCTGCCATGCTGGTCCTGATTATGCAGGGTGGATTCCTTTGCCTGGAATCTGGCCTGACCCGCAGTAAAAATGCCATTAATGTAGCGCTCAAAAATGCGTTCGATCTAATCGTGGCAGCACTACTTTTCTGGCTGTTCGGTTTCGGTATCATGTTCGGTGCTCATGAGGGCCTTAAACTCGACACCCACTGGTTTATTGCCGACTTTTCCAGAGATGAATTCTGGCACGCCAGTTTTTTCTTTTTCCAACTGACCTTTTGTGCCACCGCTGCCACGATTGTTTCCGGAGCCATCGCCGAACGCAGTCGTTTTCTGGTATACATTATTATCACCGCCATCATCAGCCTGCTGCTCTATCCAGTGTTTGGTCACTGGGCCTGGAGCAGTGCCGTCAATGAGCATCCTGGCTGGCTGGAAGCCATGGGATTCACCGATTTTGCTGGCAGCACCGTGGTGCACAGTGTTGGCGGCTGGGTAGCCTTGGCAGCTGTAATCGTCATCGGCCCACGTACCGGGCGCTTCTATCGAGGCAAAGTACAGTCTATTCCTGGCAGCAACCTACCCCTGGCTATTCTCGGCATGCTGTTCTTTATGATTGGCTGGATAGGCTTCAATGGTGGCAGCACGCTGGCCTTCACCACGGCTATTGCTGGCATCATCGTCAATACCATTATTGCAGCCGCGGCTGGGGGCATCACTGCTATTCTGCTGTCACTGACTCAACAGGATAATAGCCAAACCACTTCGCTCACCATTAACGGCACCCTGGCCGGACTAGTCGCTATCACAGCCGGTTGCCATGTCGTGTCAACACCGCAAGCGGCAATAATTGGTAGTCTGGGCGCGCTATGTATGTTTCTGGCTGAAAAACAGATGCACCGACTGCAACTGGATGATGCTATTTCGGCCGTGCCCGTACACCTGGCCGCAGGCATCTGGGGCACATTGGCAGTCGCCCTGTTCGGCGATCTGCAACTGCTTGATACAGGCTTAGGCCGTGCAGAACAATTGCAGGTACAACTGCTGGGTATATTCGCTTGCGCGCTGTTTATTTTCCCATTGTCGATGACGTTACTGGTACTGCTAAATCGCTTCATTCCGTTGCGAGTCAGTGCCGAAGCCGAACAAATGGGTCTGAATGTCTCTGAACATGGTGCTAAAACGGAACTAGGTGATCTACTTTCAGCTATGCAAACCCAAGAGCGCAGCGGTGATTTGAAACAACGGGTGCCAGTTGAACCCTTTACTGAAGTTGGCCAGATTGCGTTACAGTACAATCGGGTTATTGCAAACTTAAACCGTATGGTTACCCGCACCCGGTTGATTGTGCGTGATATGCGTGACGGAGTTATCACCTTTTCCGACCAGGGCATTATCACCAGCGCCAACCCAGGTACCGAAATTCTGTTCAACCGCCCCACCCACCAATTGGTGGGTCAGCCTACTGATATGTTACTTCACGAAAATAACCAACAAACTTTTTCGGCCACACCACCGGAACGTTTATTTGTCACCCTGGCAAGTAGTCAACAACCTGGACCCTATGAAATCATTGCTAAAGACAGTCAGGGTAGCGCCTTCACCCTGGAAGTCACCACGACCGCCAGCCCAACCGATGAAGGGGTGCAATACAGCGCCATGCTTAGGGATATCAGTGAGCGAAAAAAAATGGAAGCCCGTCTGCACCGACATTCCGAGCTGGCTCAGGTTACCCTGGAAGCGATTACTGAAGCCGTTGTCACTTGCGATGCGGCCTATAACACCGTCTACCTTAACCCTATGGCCAGTGAACTTCTGGGATACACAGCAGAACAGGTATTCGGACTACCCATAGATGACATCATTCTGATCGAAGACTCTGACACAGCCCAAATAAAAGTATCAACACTTTGTCTGGAACAATCAGAAAGAAGGGATGCAGCTGATCACAAACGCCTCTTTAAGCTAAAGAATAAACAAGGTGATGAGTTTGAAGTACAGCTAAACTGCGCTCCACTGCTTGATACGAATCGCCAAAGCATGGGCTGGGTGATTGCACTACAGGATATCACCCAAAATAACCGACTCCAGCAACTGCTGACCTTTCAGGCTGTGCACGACACCCTCACCGGACTGATCAACCGACGTGAGTTTGAGAAGCGCTTAGAATCACTGATCTACGAAGCCCACCAGGATAAAGCCGATCATCTGCTATGTTATCTGGATCTGGACCAGTTCAAATTGGTGAATGATACCTGTGGCCATAGAGCCGGTGATGTATTGTTAAAACAACTCTCAAACCTGCTCAAACCGGTGCTACGCCAGAGCGATACTCTGGCACGACTGGGCGGTGATGAATTCGGCGTACTGCTCAGCCACTGCCCAATTGAGAAAGGACTGGAAATTGCCGAAGCATTACGTAAAACCGTGACGGCATTTCGTTTTTCCTGGGAAGGACAAGTATTCTCGGTTGGCGTCAGCATTGGCCTGGTCAGCATTACAGAGGACTGCGGTAGCCTGGATGAAGTGCTCAGCCATGCCGATGCGGCCTGCTATACCGCCAAGGATCTAGGGCGAAACCGGGTATGTCTATTCCAACCGGATGACAAACAGGCACAAGAGCGCCAGGGGCAGATTCAATGGGCAAGCCGCTTGCAGGAAGCGCTAGATAAAGACCTTTTCCGGCTCTATTTTCAAACCATTGTCCCGCTGGAAAACAGCAACAACCTGATGCCACATTATGAAATTCTGGCGCGGATGATCAGCCAACAAGGGGAGCTCATTCCACCCGGCGCCTTTATCCCGGCGGCAGAGCGTTTTGGACTGATGCCAAAAATCGATAAATGGGTGATCCGCAACACTCTGGCCTGGATGGGTGATCAACTGCGCCAGAATAAGCAGCCGGTTTTTTGTTCCATAAACCTGTCGGGTGCCTCCATCGGTCGTGAAGACTGTCTCAAGGTGATTAGAGAACAACTAGAAAAACATCAGGTCCCCGCACATAACATCTGTTTTGAAATCACAGAAACTGCAGCCATTGCTGATCCAGCCAATGCCGGTCGTTTTATTGCCGAACTGAAACGCTTAGGCTGCCAGTTTGCCCTGGATGATTTTGGTAGCGGCCTGTCTTCATTTGGCTATCTAAAACAGTTGCCGGTCGACTACTTGAAAATAGACGGCATATTTATTCAAGAGCTAGCCAATAACCGGATTGACCAGGCTATGGTGGCCTCGATTAACAATATTGGCCATATTATGGGGCTGAAGACCATTGCTGAATTTGTTGAAGATGCCGCCACGTTGAATATCCTGCGTCAGATCGGTGTGGATTATGTTCAAGGATTTTACCTGTCACGGCCAGAGCCACTGGAATCTCTCAACAGCGTGCGGGTAATGCCACGTTAAATGACAGGACTTAACGACCATGGCAAAGCTGTGCCATAATAGAGGCAATTCGATACTCTGGTAAAACCCTATGCGAGCACCGCTCTCCCTGCTTTTAGCTGGTCTGATTGTCAGCTTGATGCAGTCTAGCCTGAGCCAGGCCGACTCGGGTATTCGCCGTATTGTCCACCCGGATGGCCGAGTGGAGTTCACCAATGTTGGCAGTACTCCTGCCAACAATGCAACCCCGACCACGTCCATCCAGACAATTTACAGCTATCGCACTCCCGGCGGTACGATGGCATTCTCCGATCAGCGCCCTGCCTCGGGTATCCGTTATGAAACCCTGCGCTTTGACTGCTATGCCTGTCAGCCCGGATCAACAATTAACTGGCACAACACCCGACTCTTTGCCAGTCAATATAAAGATGAAATTGAACGTGAGGCTCAACGTTTCAACGTCGATCCGGCATTAGTTCGTGCTGTCATTCATGCAGAGTCTGCCTTCAACCCCCAAGCCCGCTCTCCCAAAGGTGCTCAAGGGCTAATGCAACTGATGCCGCCCACAGCGGCTGACCTGGGTGTCACCAACGCCATGGATATCAGCCAGAACATTTATGGCGGAGTAAAATATCTGTCCTGGATGCTGGAACGCTTTAATGGTGATACTCGCCTGGCTACCGCTGCGTACAATGCAGGCCCCGGTGCTGTACAGCAATATGGCGGCATTCCTCCCTTTGCCGAGACCCAGGCCTATACCGAACGCGTCGCCATTCTGCATCAGCGTTATCGTCAGTTATACTGAAACCGATTGAATCCTTACCTAACAGATCAACCGGAGTGTAACGATGAGCTTATCACCCTTTCATTTGGCAATTCCTGTTTATGATTTACCTTCAGCACGGCGTTTTTACGGCGAGGTTTTTGGTCTTGAAGAAGGTCGCTCCAGCGAGCAGTGGGTTGATTTCAATTTCTATGGTCACCAGTTGGTGATCCATGAGCAGCCGAGAACAGACGCACAAACAGACGCTCATACCAATCCAGTCGATGGCCATGACGTCCCGGTACCGCACTTTGGTATCATCCTGGAATGGTCACAATGGCAAGCCCTGGCGGAACGACTGAAATCCCATGGTATTCAGTTTGTCATAGAGCCCTATATCCGCTTTAAAGGACAGGTGGGTGAACAAGCCACCATGTTTCTGCTTGACCCCTGCGGCAACGCCCTGGAGTTCAAGGCTTTCAAGGACATGAACCAAGTGTTTGCCAAATAGACCTGTTCGCTGGAGGGTTGACTTCAAGTTCAAACATGATACCGTACTAGTACATGAATACACTCGATCCCCATACTCAAGAATTGCTCGACACGCTGCTGGCCGCTGAAGATCGCGAGGCGCTATTGTTGCTGCTGCAAAGCCTGCTGACGCCAGCCGAGCTGAGTGAAATCCCCAAACGTCTGCAGATTCTCAAACGCTTGCAGGCGGGCGAACCCCAGCGTCGGATCGCCGAAGACCTGGGTGTGGGTATCGCTACTGTATCCCGCGGCGCACGTGCCCTGAAACGCGACCTTTAAGAGTTCACCATGACCCGTAGACCTGAAAAAATAGAGCTGCCGCGCAAACCGCATTATGTCACCCTGGCCACCGACTGTGATTTTTTTGAGCTGTTCCGCAAAATCGAAAAGCGCTTTGATGTGTGCTTTATGCTGGAATCACTGGGCGAAGACAGCCATATTTCCCGCTATTCCATCATCGGCTTTGACCCTGAGCAGTTAATTTATGCCAATGGTAGACAGCTCACCATCGAATCACGTGACGGCCAGTGCGAGCATTATGAAAGTGACAATCCCTATTACCTGCTGCGCGAAATCATGCCGCAGAACATCATTTCGCGAAAATACGCCGGCGGACTGACCGGCTACCTCGGCTACGACGCCATGAGCTATTTCGAACCGACGCTAAAGCTGAAAACCAGCGACTGGTTTGATGCCTTTCGTTTCGGCCTGTACAAAGATGGCCTGATCCTGGACAAGATGACCGGTGAAATCATCTATTTTTACTATGCTGAAAACCGCATGGACCTGGTCACAGAACTGATCAATGCCCCCCGCCCGGACAATGGATCACTAGCAATCACCTACACAGGTGAAACCATGTCCCGCGAAGAGCATGCCGACGCGGTGATGAAAGTAAAACAGGACATCATCGACGGCAAAATCTTTCAGTGTGAGGTCGGCTTCAAAAAGTACCTTGGCCTGAAAGGCGACACCTTAAACATCTATCAGCAACTGCGCGAGGTGAACCCCTCACCGCAAATGTACTACCTGAAATTTGCTGATCAGAAACTGATTGGCGCCAGCCCGGAACTGTTGTTCCGTCTGCGTCAGGGTGAGATGGAGACCTTTCCGCTGGCAGGCACCACCCGACGCGGCAAGGATTCGCAGGAAGATACCCAACTGGCGCGTGTACTGTTGAATGACCCCAAAGAGATCGCTGAACACAATATGATTGTGGACCTGCACCGCAATGACATTGGTCGGGTGGCTCGTTTTGGCACAGTCAAAGTCCGCAGTCTGATGGATATCAAACGCTTCAGCCATGTACAGCATATTTCCAGTGAAATCGTGGGTATCATCTCTGAAAAAGAAGATATGTTCTCAGCGCTGGCAAGCAATTTTCCAGCCGGTACGCTCACCGGCGCACCTAAAATTGAAGCGATGAAAATTATCGATGCGCTGGAAACGGATGGTCGTGGCCCTTATGGCGGTGCCGTAGGCAACTTCTCCTTCAATGGTGACTGCACCTTTGCCATCCCGATTCGTACGGTGTTTGCCAAGGGCGATCAGGCCTATGTGCAGACCTGTGGCGGCAATGTCTATGACTCTAATCCGGATGACGAGTATGAGGAGATACGGCGCAAATTTGCCGGTACGCGCAAGGCGCTGGAGCCATTCCTGGTCAGCGAAAAGGAGTCGCAGGCATGAAAATTTTAATTATCGATAACTACGACTCTTTCACCTACAACCTGTACCAGTACATAGGTGAAATTCTGTCCACGGCACAGATTCACGGGCAACTGGACAGCTTTGATATACAGGTCAAACGCAACGACCAAATCACCCTGGCACAGGTGCGTGAGCTCAGCCCTGACCGGATCATTATTTCACCAGGCCCCGGCTCACCGGATGATGAACACTACTTCGGTATTTGTGCCGCTGTTATTCGTGAACTCGGACCCACCACCCCGCTACTCGGTGTGTGCCTCGGCATGCAGGGTATCGTGCATGTCTTCGGTGGCAAGGTGGTCAAAGCCGCCCTGCCGATGCACGGTAAAATCAGCCCGATCAATCACAATGGCGAGGACATGTTCCGTCAGATTCCGGATCAGTTGGAGATCATGCGTTACCATTCCTTGATTGCTGAACCCCAAAGCCTGCCAAGCTGTCTGGAAGTTACAGCTAGCGTTGGCAATCTGCCGGCTAGCGCTTTCAAAGATCACGCCCAGATCCACCAGGGCGGTGATTTCGAAATCATGGGCGTACGCCACAAAGACCATCCGATTCAAGGCATCCAGTTCCACCCGGAATCCTTCGCCACCGAAGGCGGCAAAGAACTCATCAGCAACTTCCTGTTCAACTAAAAGGGAGCATTTCAGGAGCGTTTTAGCTCAGTTAGTAGCTGGCTGAGGATTTCGACCCAGGGTCGCTCGGCTTGATTTGCTTTTAAATGGTCCAAGCCCCTGGCGGTGAAGGTGCCGGGGGTGCCGATCTCCCGGGCCAGAGCAACCGGTGTTGATTCAGGGCGTTGTTGCAGCAAGACAGCTGATTCCTGCTGTGCTCGTGCCAGCAGCGCCACCGCTTCAGGTAGGGCCATCCCTGTTTTTGCCACCAAGGTTTCTGCCAAAGCCTGGATCTGCTCCAGCCACCAGGCATTGACGCAGACACTCAGCATCGAAGCTTCAAATTGCACTTCTGTCGCAAAGCTTTGCACTCCATAGCCTGCAGCCACAAATTTTGCCGACAACTCATCATTGGCTGGATATAAAAACACACTGGAACCCGGATACTCAACCGCAATGCTTGCCGTCATTCGGGTAACACGTGCCGGATTAAACACTTGCTGCAATACCTGCAGCTCAACTCCCGCAGAGAGACAGATCAGATGATGTTCCGGAGTGAGCTGCACGGAGGCAGCCAACTGCTCCACTTGCTGCGGGCGTACACCCACCAGCAGTACGTCACACTGGTCTGCAACCTTCTGGTTATCGGCTGCAACTGAAATGCCCGACAATGCCTGCAACTGTGCTACCCGTTCGGCCGAACGCGGTGACAGGCACCATTCAAACGGATATTCAGATTGCTGCACCCCACGAATCAGCGCTTCAGCCAACGCGCCTACGCCCAACACACCCAATCGCATAGAGGTTCCTTATTACTTAGTTCACACTCGCCATAAAACCATGAATACCTGTCAGGATAATCTGCGATGCCATCGCTGCCAAAATCAAGCCAGTGATTTTACTCAATACATTTAAACCAGTACGTCCGAGGATTTTCTCCAACCAGGATGACAAATGCAGACACAGCAGTAAAAACAACAGCGCCAGCAGCAACCCAATCACACCAAATATTAAATCCAGTCCTTGCAACTCAGCGCCGTATACCAAAATCGCACCAATTGACGCCGGACCTACTATGGTCGGAATAGCCAGCGGTACAACCGATATATCATCACGATCATCCTGCGGCACCTCAGCATTGGCACGAACGCCATCACGCACCAAGCTCACTGCAGACAGGAATAGAAGAACACCGGCACCGATTCGGAAAGAGTCCAGGGTAATGCCTAGTACTTCGAATAATTGAGACCCAAAAAATAGCAGAATCAAACTGATGCACAAGGCCGCAAACACAGCCCGATTAGCAATCGACTGTCGTGTTTTGCGCGTATCGGTACGTGTCAGAGACAAAAACATCGACACCACAAAAAATGGCGCAAATAGAAAAATAAACTTAAAACTGATCGATAACAAAATCGTCATAGCACCACGCTCACTCCTAGGCTAAATCAGCCCGCATAATCCGTGAATGAAAAAAGCTTGTC
Source organism: Nitrincola iocasae (assembly GCF_008727795.1). Lineage (NCBI taxonomy): Bacteria > Pseudomonadati > Pseudomonadota > Gammaproteobacteria > Oceanospirillales > Oceanospirillaceae > Nitrincola > Nitrincola iocasae. Next base: position 3,612,913 of record NZ_CP044222.1, read on the forward strand.
CAGCACTTAAAAGGTAGAAAAGGGGTCTTTACCCTTTAATTTGAAGTTAAACTAGGGGAGGTTCATACTGGCCCCTTTTTAGTAACATTGATTGCCAGATATGCTTATAGATGATTTACTTAGCCCCTTAAATACGAACTGACGGACAGGGATCATAGGAAGACCTCAAATATGAACACAAAACTCGCTACTCTTGCCGCAACCGCGCTGCTCAGTGCCACACTTCTCAGTGGCTGTGGCAGTGATGAACCAGACAACAATGAACAGCAAACGGATACTGCTCCGTCAGCCATACAGGATAAGCTATTAAGCCAGATCCCGGCTGAAACACCTTACTTTTTTGCCAGCCGCGAGCGTCTGTCTGAAGAAGAGTCCATGGCACTGATAGAAAAGCTCGGCACGATAGAAGAGATTGACAGCCAACTGGCAGAACTCGAACAGCTGCAAGCCACCACTGATGAACCGGGAATGCAGGAATTTCTGGGCATCATGATCACTGTATTGAAAGCCTTTGAAGATGTGAAAACACTCGAAGATTATCACCAGATCGGTCTGATGCCGAATGCTCGCTCAGCCGTATATGGTCTTGGTCTGTTACCCGCAGCGCGCATGGAGCTGCATGATGAAGAGCTGTTCCGTGCCTTTTTCGAAGGCCTGATCAGTGACATGAATGTAGAGCTACAACAAGCTACGCTGGGCGATACGGATTACTGGCACACCTCTGCTGATGAAATGCTGCAGACCTTGATTGCTATTCGCGATGACCAGGTCATCATCGGCCTGCTTCCATCCACGGCCGGTGAAACGGTCGTTGAGCAGTTATTCGGTATTACACCGCCGCTGGTCAGTCTGCTTGAAAGTGGTGAAATGCTGCATCTGGAACAACGCTATCATTACTCCCCTTATGGTAGTGGTCGCATCTCATCCAAGGGCTTAGTCAGTGAATTTATTTCACCCCAGCATCCCGCCAGCCAGGCACTGTTGCAACTGGATGAGACCAACCCAGCAGACCTTGAAGCCTGCCGAGATGATATTGACCGCCTCACCAGCCTTTTTCCGGCCCTGGTTATGGGTATACATGAGCTAGATAGCCAACGCATTGCTGGCAGTCTACGTCTTGCCACTAGCTCTGAGCTGGCAGCCGACATGAGCAGCCTGACGGCCACCGTACCCGGTCTTGGAAGCGGCAAGGGCGTTGCCAGCCTGGGAATGGCCCTGGATGTTCAGGCGCTGACCAGCATGCTGCAGAAATATTCCCGTCATGTGCATACGACGCCCTTTACCTGCCCCGAACTTCAGGGCATCAATGAAGCCTGGGCTGAATCAGGTACACTGACCAATCACCCTATGACCACAATGCTTAGCCCGGCACTCCATGGTGTCAACCTGCGTATTGACAGCTTGGAAACGGATCAGCGCCAGCCGACAGGCACCGGGCTGATTGCCTTTTCATCACCGAATGCACAGAGTTTACTCTCAGCAGCCAGCATGTTTATCCCACAGATCGCCAGCCTGAATCTGCAGGCTGATGGTGAGATTAAGAAAATTCAGCCGGATCTCCTGCCCCCGGACATGCCCACTGTACATGCCGCCATGTCACAGGAAGCTATCCTGCTTGGTGTAGGTCTGGACAAGCCCACCGAACTGAAGTCCGAGTTGACAGTTGAAGCTGACCCACGTTCACTGATGACTTATGGTCACATCAGTAGCGATTTGTATGCCACCCTGGCCGAGATCGGCAGTCAACTGCCCGGCGCTCAGGCACCCGATGCCGATGAGCTGAAACGTCTGGCTGAAGTGTATGAAAAAACCGAGTTCTGGATCGGCATTGATGCCGGCGGCATTGAGCTTGGTATGGGTGTTGAACTTAAGTAAACCCCTGACAGCCGATCAGATCATCAAGGTCTGATCGGCCCAGCCATCGCTGTCTGATTGCTGGTGAGTGACCAATATAGCTATTTTGTTGGCTTTATTCAGCTCGGTACGAATCCAGTCACCGGCAATCTGGCGAGTGACTGCATCCAGTGCACTGAACGGCTCATCCAGCAACAACAGCGGCTTGTCGCGTAACACTGTCCGAATCAAAGCAACACGCTGACGCTGCCCTCCGGAAAGATCACCCGGCAGGCGCTGCAACAAATCAGCCACTCCCAGATGCTCACAAGCCTGCAGGACCTGCTGCCACTGCATTGTATTCGGCTGCGCTCGACAAAACCCCAAGCGAAGATTCTCTGCGACGCTGATATGTTCAAACAGATTGTATTGTTGGAACAGCGAGGACACCGGACGTTGCGAGGCATCCAGTTGATCGATACGCTGATTATTCAGCCAGATCTCACCAGCATCAGCTGGCAAAAACCCGCCAATACACTCCAGCAAAGAGCTTTTGCCTGCCCCGCTTTCACCCATCAATACCAGTAGATTTCCCGGCCTGACCGAAAAGTGATGCGACCAGGATATATGCCCACGCGACAGCTGCAAGCTATCCACCCGCAGCCCGACTGAGCGCAGCCCGACTGAACGCAGTCCGACTGTAGTATCAGTCATAGGATGACTCCAATAATCTTAACGCCACCAACGCCAGAACAAGCAACAAAACAGAGACCATTGCCGCCTCGGCGAGTCGATAACCACCAGCCAGGGTATAGATTAACCAAGGCAGGGTACGCCAGTCATCACTGCCAAAAATAGCAAACACCGACATATCTCCCAGCGCCAGCACAAAGCTGATCGCCAGCACCCGCCGTAGCAAGGGTTTTAGATAGGGCAGATACACACAGCGCCAGTGCGTAAGTCGAGACAGATTCAGATCTGCCAAGAGTCGGGCATAACTGGCATCATAATCAGATACAGCCGGACGCAGTTGCTGAAACGCAAAGGGAAGTGCTATCACCGCATTCATCAGAATCACTGCGATCCAGCCATAAGCTTGCCAATCAACCCAGGGTAGCAGCAGAATATAGAGTCCCACCGATACGACCATCACTGGCACGACCAAGGGATAGAGCGCCACACCCGCAACCCACTGGCGGAAATGCTCTCGCCGCCCGGCACGCCAGAGTGACAGCAGCGCCAGTGCCAGACAGACTGCCAGCAGCGCCGCGGCCACAGCTAATACCAGTGAGCGCATGATCACTGCGGTCAATTGGGTTTGCTGCAAAAAGGCCCAATCGGCCTGCCAGGCCAGCGGCAGCAACACCAGAATCGGCAATGTAAGAAACAACACACTGAGTAAATACCCCAACCGCCCGGACCAGCGAAACATAGGGCCCAGCCTAGGCAACCAGACGGGCCCCGCCTGCGCGGGAGCCAGCCATTGAAACCGGCCCATGCGACTGAAAATCAGATAAATACTACCGGCGACCAGCAGCTGTGTCCAAGCCAGAAACAATGCTTCTGACGGATTAAAATCATATTTCAATGCCTGGAAGATCGCTACTTCCAAGGTGCTCGCTGCTGGCCCGCCACCCAGTGCCAACACGACAGCAAAGCTGTTAAAACAGAGCAAAAAAATAAATCCACCGACCGCAGGCAAAACGCCTCTAAGTACCGGCCACTCAATCATTCTGAAACGTTGCCACCCGGTCATACCCAATTGAGCCGAGAGTTTCCAGGTGTTCGCCGGAACACTTTGCCATTGAAAGGTTAAGACACGGATAGCGAAGGGAAGATTAAGAAACACATGCGCAAGCAAAATGCCATTGAGGCCATACAAACGCCAGCTTTCTCCCAACCAAGGGGTCAGCCAGCCTGATCGACCGAAGAGTGCCACCAGCCCGGTAATCAGTATCAGTGAAGGCATGACAAAACACAGCAAACACCAGCTCAGAAACCAGGGTTTACCCGGCAGTCTGGGATCGAGTGCCAGGCTACGTGCCAAGGGCAGAGCCAGCAGGGTCGAAAGCACCGCACTCAGCAATGCCTGCCAAAGTGAAAAGCGCAGCAACTCCCAGAACCAGCGTTCCTGTAATAAATATCCGTAAGGTGCAGCATGCCCCCAGCCTGCCAGGGCCAGAAAAGCCAACAGGCTGATCCCCACAACCAGACTGACAGCCAACCAGCCAGGTAACTGAGCCAGTGATAATGGCCTTGCTGATGAAAAGTGTGCGACAGCCATATTAACGACTAACAGCGTTGCGCCAGATAGTGATCCATTCGCGACGCTGCGCATCGACTTCGTCCGGGCTATAGCCGATAACCTCACGCTCAGCGTCTGTGAAAGCGGCTGGCAGATCGATATCACTGCGCACCGGCAGCATCCAGTTGGTCTGGGGTAATAATGCTTGCGCCTCTTTACTCAGCAAAAAAGCTAAAAACGCCTGTCCCAATTCAGGCTCACGGCTATAAGCCGACAGCGCCGCCACTTCTATCTGTGCCGTATGCCCCTCTGCAAACCGGGTGGCCTGGTAGGCATCCGTCTCTTCTACCAGCTGGTGGTAAGCCGGAGAGGTAGAATAACTCAGCACATAATCGGCCTCACCCTGCAAGAACATGCCATAAGCCTCTGACCAGCCTTTGGTGACCGTCACGGTATGCTCGGCAAGGCGCTGCCAGGCCTGCGCGGCGTCATCCGTATAAACAGCCTGCATCCAGTGCATCAAGCCCTGACCTGGCGTACTGGTGCGCGGATCCTGATAGATAATACTGGCGTCACTGTCAATCAGCGCCTGCAACGAGGTCGCAGGTTGACTGACCTTGCGGCTATCGTAAATAAAGGCGAAATAGCCGTAATCAAACGGAATAAAATGACTATCCTGCCAATTCAATGATTCACGTAACGGCCAGTCTGAGAGCGTTAAATCATGCGCCTGCACTATGCCTAATCGACGCGCCTGGGGCATCAGCAGATCATCCAGACCCACAATAACATCGGCCCGGGTGGTGTCGCCTTCCAGTCGCAACCGGTTCAGCAGCGATACGCCATCATCACTGCTGGTGAAATTTACCTCGCAATCACACTGGGCTTCAAACATCTCTTTCAAAGCCGGCCCCGGACCCCAGCTAGTGGTAAAACTACTGTACGTATAAATAGTTAACTCACGCGCTTGCACATGCACTGTTATCAACAACAGTAATACAGCGGCCATCAATTTGCGGGTATTTATCTGGATTTTCACAACAGGACTCCGGAGACTCGACACCGGCTCAGAAAAGGATCAGCAACACGCTGATATCTCAATTCCTACGCCAGTATTAACTGGATCAGGTTCAGCGGGTAAACTCTCAGCCTATTGGCACCCCGATGAGATAACCTGAGTATACCATGACCCACTTAAGTCACCACCTTTCAACTGAACTACCCCTGGCAGTTCAGGACCATTTAGCCCCTATTCAATCGATGCAGTTTCTGGGTCAAGGCAGTCGTAACCGCCACTGGCGACTGCATACTGCAGAGCAGGTGTATATCTGGCGTGAGTTTGGTGTAACTCCACCGGGAGCCAACCGACAACTGGAGTTACAGGTACTGCAGACCCTGCAGTCAAAACCCTGGGCACCCCAACTAGAGCTTTGCCTGCCTGAAGGCGTGTTGTTTGTGGCAGACGCTAACGCCGTGCCGATGCCAAACACGCTGAATCCGCAACAGCGCCAGCAACTGCTACAAGCCGTCTTGGCACTTTGGCAACATCCCTTTAATGCGGCACCGAATGACTATATCCAGTTGATTCACGACTATGCGGCACTAGCGGGACCCACCTATGACTATTTGGCCGAACAGCTACTGGATGGTTGTTGCCACTGGCAACCTGAGGACTTTTGCCTGATTCATCAGGATCTGCACCCAGGAAACCTGTTAATCACCGATCAAGGCATTCAGTTGATCGACTGGGAATACGCCATGCGCGGTAATCCCTGGATAGATGCCGTGGCACTGCAGCGTATGCTGGAATTGAGTCCTGCTGAACGCCAGCTATTAGAAACCCAGCTACCCGACTTGGCATGCCATGATCCCTGGCAGGTCATGGGCCGCTGGCTGACGCAACTGGACAGCCTGTGGCAGGCCGCGCAAAAAGCCCAAAGCGTGATATAATACCGGATCGATTTAATCAACTATTTGACCTTTTAATTGACCACCTCGTCGAACCAAGGTCGTTAACCCAACGGTAGCTCCATGTCCACGATTGTTGTCTGTGCCCTGTATAAATTTGTGTCCCTGAACGACTATAAGCAGCTGCGACCGAAGTTGCAGGCGCTGCTGGAAAACGCACAGATTCGAGGCACCCTGCTACTGGCGCAAGAAGGTGTTAACGGCACCCTGGCGGGGAGCCGACAGGCGATAGACACGCTGAAAGACTGGTTTGCCGCCGATACGCGCTTTCAAGGCATAGATTACAAAGAATCGCTTGCTGACGAACAGCCCTTCTACCGTACCAAGGTGAAGCTGAAAAAAGAGATCGTAACGCTGGGTGTTGAAGGCATAGATCCGAAACAGGTTGTCGGAACCTATATTGAACCGGCCGACTGGAATGCCTTGATCAGTGATCCCGATGTACTGCTGGTCGATACCCGTAATGATTATGAAATCGGTCTGGGCACCTTTACAGGTGCTATCAACCCGAAAACCGACAGCTTTCGCGAATTTCCAGCTTACGTCAAAAGCCAATTGGACAGCCAGAAGCACAAGAAAGTCGCCATGTTTTGTACCGGCGGCATACGTTGTGAAAAGAGCACCGCCTATTTGAAAGAGCAAGGTTTTGAAGACGTCTACCACCTGCATGGCGGTATTCTAAAATACCTTGAAGAAGTGCCTGAAACCGAGTCACTCTGGCAAGGAGAGTGCTTTGTATTCGACAATCGCGTCACCGTTGACCATGACCTGCAGCCAGGCCATTATTCACTCTGCGCCGGGTGTCGTATGCCCTTGTCTGACGCTGACAAGCAGCACCCTCAGTATGAAGAAGGGGTTAGCTGCCATCATTGTTACGACACTCAAACACCAGAGCAGCGTCAGCGCTATGCGGCCAGACAGCAGCAGATCAAACTGGCACGTGAGCGTGGCGAAGCACACCTGGGCACAGATGCCGTCAAAGCGGCTGAACAGCACCGAGCTGAAAAACACGCACGCAAAGTGGCTGAAAAACGGAAAAATTAACCATGCGCACCCTGTTTCAGCATTGGATAATGACCTGCCTACTCTGCCTTCCCATCCAGCTTCTGGCTGATACAGGCGTTGAATATCTGCTGTTTGATATTCAGGAACAGCAACTTGTAGTTGAAGTCGCGCTCAGTCCAGAACAGCGCTCTCGGGGGTTGATGCATCGTCAGGAGCTGTCAGCCGATGCGGGCATGCTGTTTATTCTCGATCCACAACCGCGCCAATGCTTCTGGATGCGCAACACTTATATTCCGCTGACACTGGCCTATCTGGATGAAAACTTCACCCTGCTGCAATTAAGCGACATGCAACCACTCTCGGATGAACTCCACTGTGCTGATCAACCCTCCAGCTTTGCCTTGGAAGTCAATCAGGGCTGGTTTGAACAACACGATGTCGAGATTGGACAGCAACTCCGACCCCGCCTACCTTAAAGCACCAATAGGGTGCACACAGGCTGCCTCAACTATTTTTCTACGCACCCTTATCACGCATATACAATACAAAATAGCTAAAAACGACTCCGGTGAAAGTCTGTACGACATAAATTACTCTATGATAAAACAGCTGTTTTTATAAGTTGGCATAGATTCTGCTCCTGACTGGTTTGACGTATAAACCAAATAGGATCAGACCAATGAAACAGATCAAAACCAAGCTCGCTACCGCCTCCTGTGCCCTGGCTCTGTCTATAGCCGCCATTACCGCTCAGGCAGCAGAGACCATTAAAGTGGGTGTGTTGCATTCACTGTCCGGTACCATGGCGATCAGTGAAACCACACTGAAAGACACCATGCTGATGCTGATCGAAGAGCAGAACGCCAAGGGCGGGCTGTTGGGCAAACAGCTGGAAGCGGTTGTGGTTGACCCGGCATCTGACTGGCCGTTATTTGCGGAGCGTGCACGGGAGCTGCTGGAGCGTGATCAGGTAGCCGCTATTTTTGGTTCATGGACCTCGGTTTCACGTAAATCCGTTTTACCGGTTGTTGAAGAGCTCAATGGCCTGATGTTCTACCCGGTTCAGTATGAAGGTGAAGAATCATCCAAGAATGTATTCTATACCGGTGCCGCACCTAACCAGCAGGCCATCCCGGCGGTGGATTACCTGATGAATGACCTCGGCATTGAACGCTGGGTGCTGGCAGGCACCGACTACGTCTATCCACGGACTACCAACCGTATTCTGGAAGCCTACCTGAAACAAAAAGGCGTCGCTGAAGCCGATATCATGATCAACTACACGCCTTTCGGTCACTCTGATTGGCAGACCATTGTGTCGGATATCCGCACCTTCGGCTCAGCTGGCAAGAAAACCGCGGTTGTCTCCACCATCAATGGTGATGCCAACGTACCTTTTTATAGCGAGCTGGGCTCACAGGGCATTTCAGCTGAAGACATCCCGGTTATTGCCTTTTCGGTAGGTGAAGAAGAACTCTCCGGTATTGATACCACGCCATTGGTCGGCCATCTGGCTGCCTGGAACTACTTTATGAGCGTTGATACAGACGTTAACGATGATTTTATCGAAAAATGGCATGACTTTACCGGCGATACCGACCGTGTTTCCAACGACCCGATGGAAGCCCATTACATCGGCTTTAACATGTGGGTTGAAGCCGTTAACAAAGCCGGCACAACTGACCCGTCAGCGGTTCAGGAAGCCATTATCGGTGTCACTGTCCCTAACCTGACCGGCGGTTATGCCGCGATGATGCCTAACCACCACATTACCAAACCAGTATTGATTGGCGAAATCCAGGATGACGGGCAGTTTTATGTGGTCTGGCAGACACCGGGGACAGTTGCCGGTGACGCCTGGTCTGACTATCTGGAAGGCTCCAAAGATATCATCTCTGACTGGCGCAAGCCGCTGGAGTGCGGTAACTACAACGTAGTCACCAAGACCTGTTCAGGTCAGAACTTCGAGTAACAGCTGTTCGCTGCAAATGCCGGTCCCGGACTGAGTCCAGACCGGCCCCTCCCAGCCAAGCGTCAGGAACACCAACATGAAAAGCCGGATAGTGCGTAAGTTACGCATCATGGGGCTGATAACCCTGTTACTCTTCAGTGCTGTGCAAACGGCAGCAGCTTTCGATGAGGAGCCGTTATTACTCGAATTTGAAGCCATGCTGGTTTCTTCAGACAGAAACGATACCGCCAGAGCCATTGAACTGCTCGCGGCATCTGAACACCCGGAACAACTGACACTGCTGTCACTGTTGCTGGAAGGCAACCTGTACCGCAACCGCGATGATGACCGACTCTATCAGCTTAAGCAGCACGAAGAAGGTCAACCGGCCGAACGCCTGCTGGGTGATGACAGCCGAATTATCGAGAGCCGCCGTGACTTTCGCCGGGTAGTCGTCAACAATGCCCAACGCTCACAAATCCGCCAGGTGATGGCATTGACCGCTCTATCATCAGACCAGTCCGCAAAACGCTTAGCCGCGGTCAAACAGCTAATGCGGGATTTCGATGAAGAGACCTTATCCCTGGTTCGCGATGCCTATCCCGACGAGACACACCCGAAAGTACGCGAATTGATGGCTGTTGCCTTGGCAATCGACACCCTGAGCCAGGACGATGCAGCCAGCCTAAGTGATGCGATTGACACCCTCAGTAGATCACTTGAACCTCGCGCCCGTAATGCGCTGATGCAGTTCAGCGATGCAACTGATGATGACGGTCTAAAAGCTCAGGCTGATGCCGCACTGGTAAAAATTGATCAGAAGATAAAATTCTACAAGGGACTGGAAACGCTCTATTTTGGTCTCAGCCTGGGGTCGGTGCTGGTATTGGCGGCTATAGGCCTGGCCATCACCTTTGGTGTGATGGGCGTGATCAATATGGCCCACGGTGAGCTGATCATGATCGGCGCTTACACCACCTTTGTCATACAACAACTTATGCCTGAGCATATCGGCCTGTCGATTCTGGTGGCCATTCCAGCTGCCTTTGTGGTCTCAGGTCTGGTCGGTATTGCGATTGAACGCGGGGTAATCCGCTTTCTCTATGGTCGTCCGTTAGAGACACTGCTGGCCACTTTTGGTATCAGTCTGGTGCTGCAGCAAGCGGTGCGCTCGATTTTCTCGCCACTAAACCGCAGCGTAGAAACACCCTCCTGGATGAGCGGCATGCTGGAATTTAACCCGGTGTTTGCCATCACCCTGAACCGACTCTATATCATCCTGTTTTGTTTCATGGTCTTTTTTGCACTGCTGCTGATCCTCAAGCGCACCGCACTGGGTTTGCAGGTGCGTGCCGTTTCTCAAAACCGCGCCATGGCCCGAGCCATGGGGGTGCGCTCTGAACGAGTGGATATGATGACTTTTGGCCTCGGCTCCGGCGTTGCAGGCATTGCCGGTGTCGCACTGTCGCAGATCACTAATGTCGGGCCCAACCTGGGGCAGGCCTACATCATCGATTCGTTTATGGTGGTGGTGTTTGGCGGTGTGGGTAATATCTGGGGCACCCTGGTAGCCGGCATGACACTCGGCGTGGCGACCAAACTGGTTGAGCCTGTCACCGGTGCGGTACTGGCAAAAATTCTGGTACTGGTGTTCATCATTCTCTTTATTCAGAAAAGGCCCCGTGGACTCTTCCCACAGCGTGGCCGTGCCGCTGAGGATTAAGCCATGTTATGGAATCTGATTAAACAAGACCGTGGCGGACAAGTGCTGCTGGCACTGCTGGTTCTGGCAATCATTCTGGTACCCCTTCTCAACGGCCTGCCCACGGACCACCCGCTGCACCTGCCTACCTATATGGTGGCGGTCATGGGGAAATATCTGACTTTGGCACTGCTGGCATTGTCGGTCGATCTGGTGTGGGGGTATCTGGGTATTTTAACCCTCGGGCACGGTGCCTTCTTTGCCCTGGGTGGCTATGTCATGGGCATGTACCTGATGCGTCAGATCGGTGATCGCGGCGTCTATGGTCATCCTGAACTGCCTGACTTCATGGTCTTTCTCAATTGGGACAGCCTGCCCTGGTACTGGACCGGACTGGATCAATTCTGGTTTGCCGCCATCCTGATTCTGCTGGTACCTGGCTTACTGGCGTATATCTTTGGCGCTCTGGCATTTCGTTCGCGGGTGTCTGGTGTCTATCTATCCATTATTACCCAGGCACTGACCTTTGCGCTGATGTTGGCCTTCTTTCGCAATGAGATGGGTTTTGGTGGCAACAATGGTTTAACCGACTTCAAGGATATCCTCGGTTTTAACCTGCAATCGCGGCAGACACGTGTCGGACTGTTTATCGCCTCCGCGGTGGCCCTGGCACTGGGTTACCTGCTGTGTCGTTATATCACACAAAGTCGGCTGGGTAAGGTATGCGTAGCGGTTCGTGATGCCGAGTCGCGCTCCCGTTTTCTCGGCTATCGGGTTGAAAACGTCAAACTCTGGGTGTTTACCCTGTCGGCCATGATCGCCGGTGTTGCCGGTGCTCTCTATGTGCCTCAGGTGGGTATCATCAACCCCAATGAATTCTCACCACTCAACTCCATTGAGATCGTAGTCTGGGTTGCCGTAGGCGGGCGCGCAACACTCTATGGTGCCGTGGCAGGAGCAATTTTCATCAACTATGCCAAAACCTGGTTTACCACCGAACTGCCGGATGTCTGGCTGTTTGCACTGGGGGCGATCTTTATTCTGGTTACGGTATTCCTGCCCAAAGGCCTGGCAGGTCTGCTGCGTCGTCGGGAGGGTAGCGCATGAGCCAGACAAGCTTGCTGAGCGAAGTAAAAGACAAAAACCACGTGTTTTCTTTTATGCAGTCTCAAGCCTCACCTGCGTTGAATGTAGATAAGGATATTCTGCTCTATCTGGAAGGTTTGTCAGTCAGCTTTGATGGTTTTAAAGCCATCAATGAGCTGAACCTGTATATCCGTGACGGCGAACTGCGCTGCATTATCGGCCCCAATGGCGCTGGCAAAACCACCATGATGGACATCATCACCGGTAAAACACAACCTGACAGCGGTTCCGCCTGGTTCGGCCAGACCATTAACCTGCTGGAGCTGGATGAACCTGCCATCGCTCAGGCAGGCATCGGGCGCAAGTTCCAGAAGCCGACAGTGTTTGAGTTTCTCAGCGTGGAGGAAAACCTGATTCTGGCCATGCCGGATGAGCGCAGCGTGATCAGCCTGTTACTGGCCAAACTCAACGGTGAGCAGCGTGATCGTATTGAGGAGGTACTGATTCAGGTCGGGCTAAAAGAACAGGCACTGATTCGCGCAGGCAGCCTGTCACATGGCCAGAAACAGTGGCTGGAGATCGGTATGCTGCTGATGCAGAAGCCGCGATTACTGCTGGTTGATGAGCCGGTTGCCGGGATGACCCACCAGGAGATGGATCGCACCGCCGAGCTGTTGATTTCCCTGTCTGGCAGTCACTCTGTGGTGGTAGTCGAGCATGATATGGATTTTGTCCGCCAGCTTGCTGGCAAGGACAGAACTGTCACCGTTCTGCATCAGGGCAGTGTACTGGCTGAAGGCAGCATGGATCAGGTACAGAATAACCGCAAAGTGATTGAAGTCTATCTGGGAGAATAAGCATGATCAGTATACAGGGACTCAATCAGTTCTATGGCGAGAGTCACACCCTCTGGGATATTGATATGCAGATACCAGAGGGGCAATGCACGGTATTAATGGGCCGTAATGGTGTAGGCAAAACCACCTTGCTGCAATGCATTATGGGGCACCAGAAAGTGGCCTCCGGCAGTATTCAGTTGAATCCGGTTAACAAGGATCTGGTGAAAACCTCGGTGGAACAGCGCCCTCGCCTCGGCGTGGGTTATGTGCCGCAAGGACGGCAGATTTTTCCACTGTTAACAGTGGAAGAAAACCTGCAGATCGGTCTGCCGGTACTGCCCCGCGGACAGCGTAAGATTCCCGACTATATCTTCGAGCTCTTCCCGGTACTGGCCGATATGATGCACCGTCGCGGTGGCGACCTGTCCGGCGGACAGCAGCAACAGCTGGCAATCGGACGCGCGTTGGTGGTTGATCCGAAGTTGCTTATTCTGGATGAACCCACCGAAGGGATTCAGCCCAATGTGGTGCAGGAAATTGGCGACATTATTCGCAAGCTTAACCGGGAAATGGGCCTGACAGTGTTACTGGTTGAACAAAAGCTGCCTTTTGCACGTAAGGTGGGTGATCGCTTTTGTATCCTGGATCGTGGACGTAAGGTGGCTGAAGGTGCTATGGATGGCCTGGATGATACGCTGATCAAGCAGTATCTGACGGTATAAATGTTCTACTAGTGCTCATTCTCCTCACCTACCTGCAACCCTTGGGTGCCATGCGGGGTGCGGAGAAAGGGCCAGATAGCTATTGACGTATAGTTTTTTTCTACGCTAAGATCGTTTGGCAATCACGTAATCAGGTCCATGCAGGAAGAATTTGGGCCTTCAAAGTCGTCATAAGGAGTTTGACACCCATGCCTAATACAATGGCTACCTGCACCCAGTCACGCCAACTTCATCGCTCGATTCAGCAACGGCTAGAACGTCAACTCATTGAAGAATTTCGCCTGAATGCCAGTACCTTGATTGTGCTGAACCTGCCTCATATGCTTTCAGTATGGGTTGAATCCAAGCGTCAAACAGGGCTTAGTAATGATCAAATCTCAGAAGCCTTCGCCCAATTAGAGTCCAACAATCCATCCTTACCACAGCTGATCTTTGAATCATCTGGCTATAAGCTGGTTCAGGACAATCTGGGAACTTTGATAAGCACGGCTATGGACAGCCGTGTACTGAGAGTCATGATTGAAGACTTCAGACGCTCAGGTAATCTATTGGGTGATTATCGTATTACACAAGGCAATGGACGCTACCATGTCATTTTTAAAGGCAATCACAAACTCCGAACCCTAGTAAAAGGGACCCGTTATTTAGTCAGCAACCCCCTGATGATTCAACTGGGTATTGCCTCGCCAGCAGAAATGCTTAAAGGCGCTGCAAAAAACAATGCTTACATCACGCTAATTATTTCTAGCAGCGGCAATGGGTTCAAGTGGATCTTTGATGAGACCTATATCTGGACGCACTTTATTTCGAATATTTCAATTGATTTGATGAAGGCGGCCTTGGCGGTGCTGGCTTGGGTGGCCACAATGTATGTTGTTAAAATAAACACCTCCAGGGTAATTTTAGCAAAAGGTGCTGGTTTATTCATTGGGTTCGTTGCAGGTTATGGCGCTGGAAGGGTTTCAAATGAAAGCATTCAAGAAGCGTCTTCTCAAATGGCTCAAGATATAGCACAAACCTATGTTCAGGTTTATGGTGCTATCTCAAATCCAGTAGGTGTAATAACAGAAACAGGCGAACGAGCCAAAGATATTTTAATTTGCTCTGCTGACGCCGCAATTGAAAGAATAGATATCATTATACAGGATAATATTAATCGTGCTATTCGTCCATATATTAACCCAATTCACAGGTTCTATTAATGACAAAAGAGCCTCGATTAATCAATGGTAAGTCAATTATTAACTTTCTCTTAATAGGACTATGCTCATCCCTAATTTTTTTTCTAACGGCTTCGTGGGGCTTTAACATCTATCTCAATGACACCAATAGGTATTATGAAGCAGCAAACTCTCTTGAACCTTTATTAATCACACACACAACCACTTATGGTTTTTTAATTGGTGCATTTGGTATTTTTATATTAGCCTCAATACTACTTAACTCTACACTATGGAAAGTTTTTGAATGTAATAAAATGGCTCTCTATGTTAAAACTGAAAAAATATTAGTAGCTTGCTTTATAGCCGCTTTTTTTTTAATGGCCCCAATAACAATTGGGGGTCATTTTCTCACCAAATATCAAATAACACAAAAAGGCTATTACTACTGCGGCAGCCTAAGACTCAAAGATCGTTTCCGTGGTGCCTTCGTGCTAGAAGAGGTAGATTGCTATGACGACCATCTACAACGAATCATGTTGCAATACGGCAAAAATAATCAGCTAATCCTTGAAGAGGCCCATCGGTATTTGCGGGAAAAGCAAAAAACACAAGCAGAGCAGGGTTAGTAACTATTTAATCTACGCATCCTGTTGGATGGCATCGAGAACGCCGCAGATGGCTAACACTTATGGGTAATCAGGTAATGAAAAACAATATGCTTCTTCTAATATCTGGATTGATTTGTGCGGGGCTTGCGTGGATTTTTTTCTCATACTTTCAAAACTATGCATTTACAATATTGTTATTAATATTAGGGATAACAGTTCTTGAAAAGCCAGTTTTAAATAAGTTTCGTAACAGGGGTAAATAGCCTACGACACCGCCAAAGTAACCGAACTAACGGCAACCGTTGGTGCCATGCTGGGTAGTGGTATCGCTTTGGTGTGACACGCTATTCGTCGTCCATGACACACTCGACTGCCGCCATGGGCGGCGGGAATGCCGAAAATGCAGGCGCATTTTTCGGCCTTGGCGGCAGACGGTCACTCCAAAACGCTACCATTACCCCGCCCACATCCTTGTGCCAGCGTAAAGATAAACAGTATGGTCATGGATCATTAAAACTGTAGAATCATGAACAAGATGGTAAACTCACTGTTGGAAAAACACAATCGAGCAGGAATGCAGAAAAAGAGTTCTTCTAATGGCCTTAAAAGAAAGCGAGATCGAGCAAAAATTAATCAGCAAACTCGAAGAGCTTAAGTACACCTACCGCCCCGACATCCGTGACAAGGTAACGCTGGAACAAAATTTCCGCGAAAAATTCGAGGCGTTGAATTATGTCCGTTTGACCGATGCTGAGTTTGCCCGACTGCGCGATGAGATCATAAACGCTGATGTTTTCCAGGCCGCCAAATCCTTGCGCGAATACGGTCACTTCCAGCGCGAAGATGGCACACCGTTAGATTACATGCTGGTCAACCTCAAGGACTGGTGTAAAAATGACTTCGAAGTCATTAACCAACTACGCATCAACACCGACAACAGTCATCACCGCTATGATGTAATTCTGCTGATCAACGGCCTGCCGGTGGTGCAAATCGAACTGAAAACCCTCGGTATCAACTCACGCCGCGCCATGGAACAGATTGTTCAGTACAAAAACGATCCCGGCAATGGCTACGCCAATACCCTGCTGTGCTTTATGCAGTTGTTTATTGTCAGCAACCGCAGTAACACCTACTATTTTGCCAACAACCATAGCCAGCACTTTGCCTTTAATGCTGATGAGCGATTTTTGCCCATTTACCAACTCGCCAGTGAAGACAACAACAAAATCACCCATCTGGATGTTTTTGCAGACAAGTTCTTGGCCAAATGTACCCTGGGCCAGATGATCAGTCGCTATATGGTGCTAGTTGCCAGCGAACAAAAGCTGATGGTCATGCGCCCTTATCAAATCTATGCGGTCAGGGCGATTGTCGATTGCATCCACCAGAACCGAGGAAACGGCTATATCTGGCATACCACCGGCAGTGGCAAGACACTGACGTCTTTCAAGGCCTCAACCCTACTCAAAGACAACCCAGACATTGAAAAGTGTCTGTTCGTGGTAGACCGCAAAGATCTCGACCGCCAAACCCGAGAGGAATTCAACAAGTTCCAGCAAGGCTGTGTGGAGGAAAACACGAATACCGAGACGTTGGTGCGCCGCCTGCTCTCCGAGGACTACGCCGACAAGGTGATCGTCACCACCATCCAGAAGCTGGGCCTGGCGCTGGATGAAAACAGCAAGCGCAACCAGCAGCACAAAGAAAACGGCAAGCTCACCTACAAAGAGCGACTTGAACCGCTACGTAATAAACGTATCGTCTTTATTTTTGATGAGTGCCACCGCTCGCAGTTTGGTGAAAACCATAAGGCCATCAAAGCGTTTTTCCCGAAAGCACAACTCTTTGGCTTTACCGGCACGCCCATTTTTGACGACAACGCCACGTACAAACAATTCGATGGCACGGTCGGTTCTTACCGAACCACTAAAGACATCTTTGAAAAACAACTGCACGCCTACACCATCACTCATGCCATTGATGACCACAACGTGCTGCGCTTTCATATCGATTACTTTAAACCTGAAGCTGCACAGAAAAATGAAGATAATAACAAGGTTGACGACAAGGCTACTCACAAGCAAGCCAAGCTAAAAATCGATGAGACCATCACTCAGCAAGGCGTGGTCGAGGCAATACTGAACAAGCACAATGCTGCTACAAATCAACGGCGCTTTAACGCCATTTTAGCGACAGCTTCTATCAACCATGCGATTGCCTACTATGAACTGTTCAAACAGGTGCAAGCTGAGCGACAAACCGAAAACCCAGACTTTACTCCGCTAAATATCGCCTGTGTGTTTTCACCACCCGCTGAAGGCAACAAAGACGTTAAGCAGTTGCAAGAAGACCTGCCGCAAGAAAAGGCCGACAATCAGCAAGAGCCGGAAAAAAAGAAAGCCGCGCTCAAAACTATTATTGCCGATTACAACGCGCACTATGGTAGTAACCACAACATTAATGAGTTCGATCTTTACTATCAGGATGTGCAACAACGTATCAAAGATCAGCAATACCCCAACAGCGATTATCCGCATAAAAACAAGATCGATATCACCATTGTAGTGGACATGTTGCTCACAGGTTTTGACTCCAAATATCTCAACACCCTGTACGTGGATAAAAATCTCAAACACCACGGCCTTATTCAAGCATTTTCACGCACTAACCGCGTACTTAACGACACCAAGCCCTACGGCAACATTCTTGATTTTCGTGGGCAGGAAGAAGCCGTAGATGCTGCCATCGCCCTCTTCTCTGGTGAGGACACCAACCGTTCGCGCGAAATCTGGCTGGTCGATCCGGCTCCCAAGGTCATAGAGAATTACGAAAAAGCGGTGGCTGCCATGGCAGAGTTTATGACCCAAAGTGGCTTGATTTCTGAACCTCAAGGCGTCTACAACCTAAAGGGTGATACAGCACGCATCGAATTTATCAATCGTTTTAAGGAAGTACAGCGTCTTAAAACACAGCTAGATCAATACACTGATCTTGACGAAGCACAAAGGGATAAAATCAATACCCTGTTGCCTGAGGATGAGCTGCTTTCGTTGAGAAGTTCCTATCTGGAAACGGCCCAACGCCTCAAAGCCCAACAAGGTAAAACTGGCGAAGAAGCCAGTGACGCCCAAGAAGCCATCGAACAGCTTGATTTTGAATTTGTGCTCTTCTCCTCGGCGCTGATCGACTACGACTACATCATGGGACTGATCACTCGCTACAGCCAAAACAAACCTGGCAAGCAAACCATGAGTCGTGAGCAGTTGGTCAACATGCTTGCTTCCAACAGTA
Source organism: Nitrincola iocasae (assembly GCF_008727795.1). NCBI lineage: Bacteria > Pseudomonadati > Pseudomonadota > Gammaproteobacteria > Oceanospirillales > Oceanospirillaceae > Nitrincola > Nitrincola iocasae. The sequence goes on from NZ_CP044222.1 coordinate 3,631,329, forward strand.
ATCTCATAGAGGAACGCGACGAGATTATTGCATACATCAATAGTTTGAAAGCGGGTGAAGGCTTAAAAGAGCAAGAAATCCGCAACGGCTATCAATCCTTTAAAGCACAAAAGGCCGACGGTGAATTGGGCGATATGGCTAGCAGGCATGGCTTGCAAGCCACCCGTTTGAAAGCCTTTGTCGATGCCATTCTTGATCGTATGATCTTCGATGGCGAACAACTTAGTGATCTGTTTGCCCCCCTGGACCTGGGTTGGAAAGCACGCAGCAAAGCCGAGCTGGCATTAATGGAAGAACTGGTACCCTTTTTGAAAAAGCAGGCACAAGGGCGCGAGATTTCCGGATTGGTTGCTTATGAATAATATGCAAGGAGCGCAATATGAAAAATGAACTGGTTCATACCCTGACAGAGAGCTTCGAAAGCCACGCACAAGAGACGGAAAATGGCGTGGAGTACTGGCTCGCGCGTGATGTGCAGCACCTGCTGGGCTATACGAAGTGGGATAACTTTCTCAACGTAATTTCTAAAGCAAAGACGGCTTGTGAAGTATCGGAGCACAAAATTGCCGACCATTTTGCCGATGTCAGGAAAATGGTCGAACTTGGCTCTGGTAGCCAGCGAGAAATCAGCGATATCATGCTAACTCGGCTAGCCTGCTATCTGATAGCCCAAAACGGTGATCCAGTTAAGCAGGAGATTGCTTTCGCCCAAACTTACTTTGCCATGCAGACTCGCAAGGCGGAGCTAATTGAACAGCGTTTACTGGAAGCAGAACGGGTTTCAGCACGCAAAAAACTGTCCGCTACCGAGAAAGAACTTTCAGGAATTATTTTTGATCAAACTGGCGACAATCAGAATTTTGCTCTGATCCGCAGTAAAGGCGATACAGCGCTATTTGGCAAAAGCACCCAGGCGATGAAAGTACAGTGGCAAGTGCCAGATAAGCGGCCATTGGCAGACTTTGCCCCCACCATCCTTCTCAAAGCCAAAGATTTTGCCACCGAGATCACCATTCACAATGCCCGTGAACAGGCGATGCAAAGCGAACCGCAGATTTCACATGAGCACGTCACTAACAATGACGCAGTGCGCCAGACCCTGCTGAGTCGTGGCATTCGCCCAGAAAGCCTGCCATCCGCTGAAGATGTTAAAAAGGTAGAACGACGTTTGGCCGCCACAGAGAAAAAAGCGATTAAAAACCCTGATGGACTGGAAGAGTAATGAGTGAAAAGCAAGCATTAGTGCCTCGACTGCGCTTTCCTGAGTTTCAGGACTCGGGGGAGTGGGTGGAGAAGCCAATTGGGGATATTGGTGAAGTTGTTACTGGAAATACACCCAGTACGACTAACAGGGAATATTATGGTGGAGATATTATGTTTGCCTCTCCGGCAGATATATCGGAGCACCGTTTTGTTTCTAAAACATCAAAAACACTTTCGAGTCATGGGTTGGCCAATGCACGCAAAATTCCTGCACTCAGCATACTTTTTGTTTGTATTGGATCGACCATCGGAAAAGTAGCGCAAAACGCCAATTATTGCGCTACAAATCAACAAATTAACTCAATTGTTCCATTTAATGGCTATGTTAAAAACTTTATTTACTACGCGTTATATTTTTACTCTACCAAGATAGCAGCGCTCGCTGGAAAGCAAGCAGTACCTATTATCAATAAGTCTTTGTTTTCTTCTTCATCAATTCTTGTTCCGTCCAAGAAGGAAGAGCAACAAAAAATCGCCGACTGCCTATCATCCCTCGATGAGCTGCTCGCTGCGCAGTCAGACAAAATCGACGTCCTCAAAACCCATAAAAAGGGGCTGATGCAACAACTCTTCCCTCGCGAAGGCGAAACCATCCCACGCCTACGTTTTCCCGAGTTTCGGGATACGGAGGAGTGGGAGGAGAAGCTTCTTGGAAATATGTTATCTATAGGCAACGGGCGAGATCATAAACACCTTCCTGATGGTGATATTCCAGTCTATGGAACTGGTGGTTATATGCGCTCGGTCAATGACTATCTTTATGAAGGTGAAAGCGTATGTATCGGTCGTAAAGGAACAATCGACAAGCCAGTATTTCTTGTAGGTAAATTCTGGACTGTTGATACACTATTCTATACGTATGCATTTAAAAAATGCCTTCCGCGATTTGTATATTCTATATTCCAAAATATTGATTGGAAAAAACACAACGAAGCGGGCGGTGTTCCAAGTCTGTCTAAAGCAAATATCGAAAAAATAAAAGTTGCGGTACCTGGAATAAAAGAACAACAAAAAATCGCCGATTGCCTATCATCTCTAGATGCTCTGATTACCGCACAGACGGAAAAAATCGATGCTCTCAAAACCCACAAAAAAGGGCTGATGCAGCAGCTCTTTCCCTCTATGGATGAGGTTGAAGCGTGATCACTAAAATCAACCGACTGAACAACTTTGCCAATTATCGACAATTTCAATGGGGAGCCAACACCAACTTTACCAAACGAAACCTCATTTACGGTTGGAACTATTCGGGAAAGACAACACTTTCAAGGCTATTTCAAGTTCTGGAAGATCCAGGCGAGCTATCTCAATGGCAGGGGTGCCAATTCGATGTTGAGCTTCAAGACGGTAGAAGATTGACGCAAAGCAATCTTGCCAACACCCCGCGCGTTAAAGTCTTCAACCGCGATTTCATCCAAAGTAATTTCCAGCAAGAGCACAAAGCGCCGGCTGTATTCATCGTGGGCGGAAACACCATCCACTTGCGCAATCGCATTACTCGCCTGAACGAAAGTGAGGCAAAAACAACCACTATCAAAAAAAAGCGAAACGATACTTACCAGCAGCTCATAAGGGAGCTTGATTCGCTTGGAACAACGCATGCCCGTGCTGTTGCCACACTGACCGGCGACAAAACATATAACCGCACCAAACTGAATGTCGAAATAAACCGGATCAAAGCAACACCCCACACTTTTATCCTGACAGAGGATTGCCTCCAAGCCAAGGTATCACTGCTGCGCAGTACACAAGATTGGAAAAGCATCAATCAGGTAGCAAGCTTGGCAATCAACCTAGAGGCTTTGCGTCAGGAGCTCTCTGTTGTGCTGGAAAAGACGGCCACTAATGAGGCTATAGCTAAACTAAAAGAGAATCGTGAACTGGAGTCCTGGATTCGTGCGGGTCTGACGCACCACACGGATTCTGCAGAATGCGAGTTTTGTGGTTCAGCTATCACTGATGAGCGACTGTCGACCTTGCAAAGACACTTTTCCAAAGCATATGAAGATTTGACATCAGAAGTGGCATCCCAATTGGCAAGGATTGAAAATACAGAGTTCATTATCACACTCCCTGACGAACGTGATTTCATGCCTGACCTCAAAGCGCCGTTTGCTTTGCTCAAATCAAGAATTACAGATTGGATTACTTGGGCCAATACTGTCATCGCCGAATTCACAACACTTGCTAAACACAAGCAGCTATCCCTTGAATCACAAATTAGTTGTGCTGTGGATACTGGTCGAGCCTCTGAGATTACTCAAATCATTTTGGACATTAACTCGCTTGTCAAAACTCACAATCAAAAGTGCATGCAAATTGAAAAAGAAAAAGTTGCCGCCAAAGATGCTATCGAAAAGCATCAAGCGGCGAGTTTTTATCAAAACAATAATATTTCAGACAGAGAGGTAGAGATCCAAAAGGTCAATGACAAGGTAACTAAGGCCCAAAATTTATTGATGCGTATCGCCGGTAAAAAGGCTGCAATCGAAGTGCAGATTCAGCAGCAGTCCATCGCTGCACAAAAAATTGATGAAACGGTTCAGTTTCTTTTACCCGACAATAACATTTCAGTTGCAGAAGTACAGGGTGGTTCCTTTGAGTTCCGACGTGGTAGCTCGCTAGCCAATAATCTTAGCGAAGGCGAAAAAACTGCGATAACCTTCGCTTACTTTCTCACTACTCTTGAAAACAATGGCTCATCATTGAGTCAGACCATCGTCTTCATCGACGACCCTATCTCAAGCCTAGATTCAAATCATATCTACGCCATTTACGCGTTGATCACCAAGCGGCTGGACCCGTGCCTGCAAATTTTCGTAGCCACTCATAACAACGAGCTTTACACTCTACTTAAAGACCACTGGTTCGAAGCAAGGCAACAGTTTTCCAATCGAGATAATGCCTGCACATATTACACACGACGATTCCTTGATAGCGCCAATCACAAATGGAACTCAACGCTGGAAGATACTCCTGATCTACTGCGGAAATACAAATCTGAATATCAGTTTATTTTTGAACAGCTACATAAATTTTCATCATCTCAGGCTCCCTCGCTTCATGAGGCATACACTGCTCCCAACTTGCTGCGCAAATTTCTTGAAGCCTACCTCGGTTTCAAAAAACCGTGTATATCACAGTGGTCCAGAAAATTGGATCTGTTGTTTGACTCTGATATTAATCGGACTGAAATACAAAAATTCTCAGATGATGCATCACACCTGCAAGGCTTAAATCGTGCACTGCAACAGCCAGACTTCATTTCCAATGCACAGAACACCGTCAAGAAGGTCCTTAAAGCTCTAAAAGACAAAGACCCCCAGCATTACACATCCATGTGCACCGTTATTGGCGTTACACCTTGATTTTTATATTTAACAAATTAGGAATTGAGTAAAACCATGATCAGTCGAGATCAAGAGAAATTAGGCAATACCCTGTGGGATAGGGTGGATTGTCTTTCCAACATCAACGAATACAAGATCCCAATAACAGAACTGATGCTACAACCGTTACCCAGTTCAGAAGCTGTGAACCTATGAATGAGCTGATCCTCTACACCACCGAAGACGGCCAAAGCCAAATACAATTACGGGCTGATAATGGCACTGTCTGGCTTACTCAGTTGGAAATGGCGGAATTATTTCTGACCTCTAAGCAGAACATTGCCAAGCACCTTAAAGCCATCTTTTCCGAGGAAGAGTTAATCCAGGATTCAGTTGTCAACCACTGGTTGACAACTGCCGCTGACGGCAAGAGCTACCGCGTTGCGCATTATAACCTCGATGCCATTCTGGCCGTAGGTTATCGGGTACGTTCACCGCGTGGAGTGCAGTTCCGCCGCTGGGCCAGCACAGTACTTAGCGAGTTCCTGCGCAAAGGCTTTGTGATGGATGATGATCGACTCAAGAATCCTGATGGCCGTCCGGATTACTTCGATGAAATGCTGTCACGCATCCGGGATATTCGTGCCTCGGAAAAACGTTTTTACCAAAAAGTGCGTGAACTATTTGCCCTTAGTAGTGATTACGATAAAACAGATAAAAGTACCCAGCAGTTTTTTGCTACTGTACAGAACTTGTTGCTCTATGCTGTTACCCAGAAGACCGCAGCCGAATTAATTACTGAGCGCGCCAATCCTGATGACTCACATTTTGGCCTGTTGAGCTGGAAGGGATCGAAAGTGCGCAAACAAGATATTCTGATTGCCAAGAATTACTTGAACGAAGATGAAATAGATACCCTTAACCGGTTAGTGGTGATCTTCCTGGAAACCGCCGAGCTGCGTGCCAAGAGTCGTATCGAAACTCGCATGGCTTTCTGGCAGGCACGTGTTGGCGACATTATTAGTCAAAATGGCTTTCCGTTACTGACAGATGCTGGAACAATCAGCCATACACAGATGGAGCTAACCACCAGCGAACTCTACTCTGACTTTGATCAACGCCGAAAAGCACAAGAAGCGATCGTCGCTGATCAAACAGATGAAACTGCGTTAAAAGCGCTGGAAGACAAACTCAAACGCAGACCGGGAGATAAATGAGTAGCCAAACCTTTGAATTTGTCAGCTTGGCAAGTGTTGCTGAACATCTACGTGAAAAGCTTGAGCAGAAGAAATATGTTCTATTGTTCGCTTACAACGGGACAGGCAAAACACGCTTGTCCATGGCTTTTAAGGATCAGTGCAAGCAAGGCGAGGAGGAGTCAGCAGCCCGCGATACCTTATACTTCAACGCATTTACTGAAGACCTGTTCAATTGGGATAACGATCTGGATGGCAATTCACACCGATTGCTTCGCATGAATACCGATTCACGTTTTTTTAGTGGCCTTCAAGAGCTGGAAATGGAAAACCGAATCCGCCCACTGTTACGCCGCTATGCGGATTTTGATTTCTTCATCGATTACGAAATGAATGTGGTGAACTTTGTTCGTGAAGTGCCCTCTGTAGAAGGTACTGAAATGGTTGAGCACATTAAAGTTTCACGCGGCGAGGAAAATATCTTTATCTGGTGCTTTTTTCTCGCTGTCGCTCAATTGGCTGTGGACGAGCAAGAAGCCTATGATTGGGTGAAGTATCTCTATATCGACGATCCCATTTCATCGTTAGACGACAACAATGCCATTGCGGTTGCCAGTCATTTGGCCCAGTTGCTAAAGGGAAGCAATGAGAAGATTCGAACTGTCATTTCCTCCCATCACCACCTGTTCTTTAATGTGATGTGTAATGAGTTAGGCAAAGCCGAAAAATACTTCCTGAGCAAAGAAGCAAGTAGTTACCTTTTGACTAATACCGGTGAAACACCGCGCTACCATCATATTGCTTTGCTAAAACAGCTGCACAAGGTTGCTGAGTCTGGCGAGATTTACACTTACCATTTCAACATACTCCGAAGTATTTTAGAGAAAACAGCCACTTTTCATGGCTTCAAACATTTTTCAGATTGCATCAAGCAGGATAACGATGACTCTGATGGCATACTTCACACACGACTGGTGAATGTGTTAAGCCATGGCAATTATTCCCTTTATGAGCCGCAGCAGATGTTGTCTGAAAACAAGGAATACTTCCGTAAAATTCTGCGGGGCTTTATGAACAACTACCGCTTTAACCCGGAACTTTTTCCGGTATCTGATCAAGAGAATGCGAATACATGACCAAAGAACAGCTCAGCCAATTAGGCAAAACCCTCTGGGGTATTGCCGACGACCTGCGCGGTGCAATGAACGCCGACGATTTTCGCGACTACATGTTGTCGTTTCTGTTTTTGCGCTACCTGTCTGATAATTACGAAACGGCTGCCAAAAAAGAACTAGGGTCTGATTACCCTAAGCTGGAAAAAGAAGACCGTCGTGCACCCTTGGTAGTTTGGTATCAAGAGAATGCTGAGGATGTTGTTGAATTTGAAAAACAGATGCGCCGTAAGATGCACTATGTCATCCACCCGGATTACTTATGGAGCAGTATTGCCGAGCAGGCTCGCACCCAAAATGCTGAATTGCTGCAAACCCTGGTACGCGGTTTCAAGTACATTGAAAACGAGTCTTTTGCCAGTACATTTCAGGGGTTGTTCTCGGAAATCAATTTACATTCTGAAAAGCTGGGCAGAAGTGCAACTGATCGCAATAAAAAACTCTGCACTATCATTAGCAAGATCGCGGAAGGCATAGCTAAGTTTTCAACAGACAGCGATATGCTAGGCGATGCTTATGAGTACCTGATTGGCCAGTTTGCTGCGGGCTCAGGCAAGAAGGCCGGAGAATTTTATACACCGCAAACCGTCTCTACCATTCTGTCTCGCATTGTCACCCTGGATAGCCAAGACCCCTCCACGGGTAAAAAGAAAAAGCTAAACCGTGTGCTGGACTTCGCTTGTGGCTCTGGTTCCCTGCTGTTGAATGTACGTAAACAGATGGGACCGCATGGCATCGGCATGATCTATGGCCAGGAAAAGAACATCACCACCTATAACCTTGCCCGCATGAACATGCTGCTACACGGCATGAAGGATACTGAGTTTGAAATCCATCATGGTGACACACTGGAAAACGATTGGGACATTCTTAATGAGATGAACCCGGCCAAGAAACTCCAATGCGATGCTGTCGTGGCGAATCCACCCTTCAGCTACCGTTGGGAACCCAACGAGGTAATGGCTGAAGACTTCCGCTTCAAAAGCCACGGTCTTGCACCTAAGTCTGCAGCAGACTTCGCCTTTTTGCTGCACGGCTTCCACTTCCTGAGCGACGAAGGCACCATGGCGATCATCCTACCCCACGGCGTATTGTTCCGGGGTGGCTCAGAAGCGCGAATTCGTACCAAATTGCTTAAGGATGGGCACATCGACACAGTAATTGGCTTGCCTGCCAATTTGTTTTTCTCCACCGGAATCCCAGTCTGCATTCTGGTACTAAAAAAATGCAAAAAGCCGGATGATGTGCTTTTTATTAATGCCAGTAGCGAAGATAATTTTGAGAAAGGCAAACGGCAGAATTATTTACGGAAGGAAGATATCGACAAAATCATAGATACCTACCAATACCGTAAAGAAGCAGAGCGCTATGCTCGTCGAGTTAGCATGGCGGAGATAGAGAGGAATGACTACAACCTTAATATCACCCGCTATGTCAGCACGGCCAAAACCGAACCAGACATAGATCTGACAGCTGTTTATTCACAACTGACTGACTTAGAAGAGCGTATTGCCAAGGCTGCCGAGACACACAACAAATATTTGAAAGAGCTTGGCTTGCCGCCAGTATAATCGCACCAACTTAATGCCCTCCCATTTCCGAAGCACCAATTTGGTGCTTCGACTGCACTCCAAACGAACGTCACTGCACAGTTTTCGATATTTGATGAATGGCACACTCCTTGCAAAATGTCTTTAAACAAAGGCATGCAATCCTGTCAAACTGACACTGATTGTTAAATGCGCTTCAGCCTCCAAGACAGGCACTAACAAGAGACACTGAGTATGGAACTGTCACCCCGCGAAAAAGATAAACTTTTACTGTTTACCGCTGCACTGGTTGCCGAACGCCGCAAGGAGCGTGGCGTAAAGCTCAACTACCCCGAGTCTGTTGCCTATATCAGTGCCGCCATTATGGAAGGTGCACGGGATGGGCGTACTGTCGCTGAACTGATGGACTTCGGTCGTACCCTGCTAACCAGTGATGACGTTATGGATGGCATTCCCGATATGCTGCCGGAAGTGCAGATCGAAGCGACATTTCCAGATGGCACCAAATTGGTAACTATTCACGACCCGATTGTTTAAGGGAGCCCGATATGATTCCTGGAGAAATGAAAGTTGCTGAAGGCGATATTGAACTGAACGCAGGGCGTGAGACGCGACAGGTCAGCGTGGCGAACACCGGTGATCGACCGGTTCAAATTGGCTCGCACTATCACTTTTACGAAGCCAATAACGCCTTGGTATTTGATCGCGAAACCACACGGGGTTTTCGACTCAATATCGCCGCTGGCACAGCGGTTCGTTTTGAGCCAGGACAGAGCCGTACCGTGGAACTGGTGGCTTATGCCGGTGAGCGACGGGTGTTCGGCTTTCAGGGCAAAATACAGGGCGATCTATAACCAAGTCAGGAGCAGCACATGGCAACGATTTCACGACAGGCCTACGCCGAAATGTTTGGTCCAACTAAGGGTGATCGACTTAGACTGGCCGATACCGAGCTGTGGTTAGAGGTGGAAGACGACCTGACGATCTACGGTGATGAAGTTAAATTTGGTGGCGGCAAGGTTATCCGTGATGGCATGGGCCAAGCTCAGTGTCCCAGCGCCAAAACAGCGGATCTGGTGATCACCAATGCACTGATAGTCGATCATTGGGGCATTATCAAAGCCGACGTAGGCATTAAAGAAGGGCGTATCCTGAAGATCGGCAAAGCCGGCAACCCTGACACTCAGCCCGGGGTGGATATCATCATTGGCCCAGGCACGGAAGTCATTGCTGGCGAAGGTCAGATTCTCACGGCGGGTGGTATCGACGCACATATTCATTTTATTTGCCCACAACAGATCGAAGAAGCGCTCTGCTCCGGTGTCACCACCATGCTCGGTGGCGGGACAGGTCCTGCTACCGGCACCAATGCCACCACCTGTACGCCCGGTCCCTGGAATATTCATCGCATGCTCGAAGCAGCCGATGAATTTCCGATGAACCTCGGTTTTATGGGCAAGGGTAATGCCAGCCTGCCGGAAGCACTACGCGAACAGGTCTTGGCCGGTGCCATGGGGCTTAAGCTGCATGAAGACTGGGGCACTACACCTGCAGCCATCGACTGCTGCCTTAGTGTGGCTGATGAAATGGATGTGCAGGTCGCCATACATACCGATACGCTGAATGAATCCGGTTTTGTTGAGTCGACCCTCGCCGCGATCAACGGTCGGGTGATTCACACCTATCACACCGAAGGGGCCGGGGGTGGCCATGCGCCCGATATCATCAAGGCCTGTGGCGAAAGCAATGTACTGCCCTCCTCTACCAACCCCACCCGCCCGTATACGGTGAATACCGTAGACGAGCATCTGGATATGCTGATGGTCTGCCACCATCTGGATCCCTCCATTGCTGAAGATGTTGCCTTTGCTGAATCCCGCATCCGTCGTGAAACCATCGCTTCTGAAGATATCCTGCATGATCTGGGCGCTTTTTCGATGATATCGTCCGATTCACAGGCGATGGGTCGGGTTGGTGAAGTGATTATGCGCACCTGGCAGACCGCCCACAAAATGAGAGTGCAACGTGGGGCACTGTCTGAAGATACTGGCGAAAACGACAATTTCCGTATTAAGCGCTATATCGCCAAATACACTATCAACCCGGCTATCGCCCATGGCATCAGCCATGAAGTCGGCTCGATTGAGGCGGGTAAACTTGCCGATCTGGTGCTGTGGAAACCCGCTTTTTTCGGCACCAAGCCCAGCCTGATCCTCAAAGGCGGCTTTATCGCCATGGCCCCGATGGGTGATCCCAATGCTTCCATCCCGACACCGCAACCTGTGCATTACCGGCCTATGTTTGGTAGCTACGGCAAAGCCTGCCAGCAGACCTCCATGCTGTTTCTGTCCAAAGCGGCCATTGGCGCTGGGGTGCCTCAGCAGCTGGGGCTGAAAAGCCTGATAGGTGAAGTGCGTGATTGCCGAACAGCCAGCAAGGACAAGATGATTCACAACAGCTATCAGCCGGTGATCAGTGTCGACCCACAAACCTACGAGGTGTTGGCTGACGGGCAACTGCTAACCTGTGAGCCAGCCACGGAGCTACCGATGGCGCAGCGCTATTTCCTTTTTTAATCGCACCACAGCAACTCAACGGACAGAACATGATTCGACTCACTGAAAAACTGGACAGCCCGCAACCGACTGATGTCAGCCTGAGCCTGAGTATCGATCAGCGTATCCGCAGCCGCCTCAAGGTGCAGCTGGATGATGGCCGTGATGCCGGACTGTTTCTGCCACGCGGTCTGATTCTGCGAGGTGGAGACTGCTTACGTAGCGAATGTGGGCTCATAGTGCTAGTGAAAGCCTCACCAGAAACCGTTTCAACCGTGCGTTGTGACGACACTTTACTGTTAACTCGCGTGAGCTATCACCTGGGTAACCGCCATGTCCCCCTGCAGATAGCACTTGGTTTTGTGCGCTACCAGCATGACCATGTGCTGGATGCCATGGTCGAGGGCCTGGGCGTGAGTGTGATCTGCGAACAACAACCCTTTGAACCCGAAGCCGGTGCTTATAGCAGTGAGAGCGGTCACCATCATGGTCACAGCCATGCTCATGACCACTCGCATACGCATTAATCTGACTGATAAAGGAACGTCCCATGAAAACCACCTACACCTTCGCTATCACGGCCGCTCTGATGCTGGTTTCGCCCATGCTGCTGGCGCATTCCGGTCAGGATCACAGCCACAGCAGCTTTATTTCCGGCCTGCTGCATCCGCTCACCGGTCTTGACCACCTGACCATGCTGTTGGGGATAGGCGCATTGGGCGCCTGGCAGTCGGTAAAACAACGTACCCAGTTGTATACCGGCACTTTAGGCATCCTGTTTGCCGGTGCGATGCTGGGACTGCTGACTGGGTTTGGCACCGGAATCGAAGTGATGATTGTAGCCTCCATGTTCCTGATTGCTGTTGCGCTGTTCTTTGCCGCCCGTGGCCTGCTGCCGATGATCGCTGCACTGGCGCTGGTAATGTTCCACGGTTGGGCCCATGGACTGGAAATGCCCGCAGGCGGTGTCTTTACCTTTATGCCTGGCATGCTGATCATGGCGGCGCTGATCCTGGCGGCAGGCTTCGCCCTGGGTAAGACCTTTCAGCCCAAGTGGCTGGGCGCTGGCAGTGGTGCAGCGGCATTGTTGATTACTCTGCTGGGTTAATATCATGCTACCCAGCCTGCGCCTCTATCAGCTCATCAGCCCCTCTTTGCCTATCGGTGCATTCACCTATTCGCAAGGCCTGGAGTGGGCCATAGAGGCGGGCTGGGTCACAGATCAGCCAAGCCTGTATGCCTGGCTGGAAAGTGTACTCAAGCACAGTGTCGGCACCCTGGAGTTACCGGTATTAATCCGGCTGCATCAGGGTTTTGCACAGGCCGATAGCCAGCAGATCGATTACTGGTGCCAGTACCTCTGTGCCAGCCGGGAAACAGCCGAACTGCGTGCGGAAGAGTCGCAGCGCGGTAAGGCGTTAGCGGTATTGCTACCGTCGCTGGGCATAGAAATTCCGCCATCCAGTATCGATGCCGTCAAGTCGACACAGCTGGCGGGTATGGCGCTGGCCGCACAGCATTGGCAGATTCCGCTGGATGAGCTCTGCAGTGGCTACTTATGGAGCTGGCTGGAAAACAGCGTAATGGCGGGAGTTAAACTGGTGCCATTGGGGCAAACCAGCGGCCAGCAACTACTGCTCAGCCTGTCTGAAACCCTGCCCGAATTACAACAGCAAGCGCTGGCTATTACCGATGAGTCCATAGCCGGTTGCACCCCGGCACTGGCCATCGCCAGCGCCTGCCATGAAACACAATATACGCGTTTATTTCGCTCCTAATCTGTTAACAGGACCACATCATGAGTGACTACAAATCTCCTTTACGCATCGGTGTCGGTGGCCCGGTAGGTTCCGGTAAAACCGCACTGTTAGAAGTACTGTGCAAGGCAATCCGCGACCAATACAGCATCGCTGTGGTGACCAATGATATCTATACCCAGGAAGATGCCAAGATTCTGACCCGTGCCGAAGCACTGCCCGCGGATCGCATCGTCGGGGTTGAAACCGGCGGCTGCCCACATACCGCGATTCGTGAAGATGCCTCGATGAATCTCGCGGCCGTTGAAGAGCTCGCCAGACTGCATAAAGATCTGGATGTGGTGTTTGTCGAAAGTGGCGGTGATAACCTCAGCGCTACCTTCAGTCCGGAACTGGCCGACCTGACCATCTATGTCATCGATGTCGCCGAGGGTGAAAAAATTCCGCGCAAAGGTGGCCCCGGCATCACTAAATCCGACCTGCTGGTGATCAACAAGATCGACCTGGCACCCTATGTCGGCGCCAGTCTCGAAGTGATGGAAGCCGATACCCAACGCATGCGTCCAAACCGCCCTTATGTGTTCACCAACCTCAAGGAAGGCATCGGTCTGGATGTGATTATCGATTTTGTGATCAAACAGGGCATGCTGGATGCGGCCTGATAAGGATATGCCTGTATGACCGACCTGAGCCAGCCCAGTATAGAACCGGATACCCAGGATGGCTGGCGCGCACGCATTGCACTGGCCTACAGTCCTCGTCGTGAGCGTACCCGGCTGATCCACTGCCAGCGCATCGGGCCGTTATCTGTGCAGCGGGCGTTCTATCCGGAAGGCCCGGTTTGTCACAGCTATCTGCTGCACCCACCCGGTGGGGTTGTCGGGGGTGACCGGCTGGAAGTGGCGGTGCATGTACAGCCCGAAGCCCATACGCTGATCACCACCCCCGGTGCGACCAAGTTTTATCGCTCCGGAGGACGTCTGGCACAGTATCGCCAGCATTTTCAGGTCGCCGAACAGGCCGCACTTGAATGGCTGCCCCAGGAGAATATCTTTTTTCCGGACAGCCGACTGGCAATGCAGACGCACATTGAGCTGCACAGCGAGTCACGCTTTATCGGCTGGGAGATGCAATGCCTGGGACGTCCGGTGATCAACGAATGCTTTGATCGAGGGCAGATACGCTCATCGCTAAAGCTCAGTATCGATGCAAAGCCACTGCTGATTGAGCACTTCAACTCTGAGGCTGACCAGTTGCAGCAGGCGTCAGCAGGCCTCAGAGGCTACCCCATGCAAGCCACCCTGCTGATCCATCCCGCTGATGACGCTCTACTGGAGCAGGTCAGGGCGGTATTTACCCAATCAGCCGATGCCACTATTCTGGCCGGTGCCACCCGACTCGACAGCCTGATCGTGGTGCGTCTGCTGGGCCATCAAACCGAACCGTTATTAAAGCAGATGATAGCTATCTGGCAGGCGGTACGACCCAACGTTATGGGCCGTCCGGCTTGTCTGCCACGGATCTGGGCAACCTGAGTTATCTATCTGGCCCATAACAAAACACCTCCTCGAACACCCGCAGCCCCCCCTACCTGATACGCATCTTGTTGTGATTCATTACCCGGTACCAAACTCACTTCATATTGTATTCAGGTGCGATATTTTACAAAAAAAGGGGTTTATTTTAGAATCGATAACCGGAGTGAAGTTAAAAGCCTCTGCAAGGATGTATAGCAGAGTGAATCATCAAGGAATAAGGAAATAAAGATGCCCAGTCTGTTAGATCTCGCAAAAGCATGTGAAGCCAGTTATCAAAATATCCCGGAACTTGAAGGATGGACAAGACTTCAGCGTTACGGCCCCCGAACCAGTGGTTTTTTTGGCGTACTTTTCAGGCGACAATTAGACAATGGTATTTTTGAGAATATTTTAGCCTACCGTGGTACAGATGGCCTTCTGGATGGCGATATGGCCAGCAATCGTGACATTCTCCGCGGGCGCATGGTCAGGCAGTTCCCCGATGCATTTGCTGCACTACGCGATGCGCTGGAAAGAAGTGAAGGTCATGTGCTTTATATCACTGGCCACTCCTTAGGGGGTGGTTTGGCTGCCCTGTGTTCTGTGGATAAATGGCGTCGAGGCAGGCGCGATTTGCCAACAGTCACGTTTAATGCCCCCGGCGTCACGCGAAGTGCGCGCCATTTGTGGGGCAAAGGCTCTGTGCGCTTTGCTCGAGACCGTGTTATGAATGGGCTGGACACATATTACAATAGCCACCGAAAATCGCTGCATGTACAAACGGAAGGCGACCCAGTTGCCAATTTTGGTACACCGACCATGCGGGAGTTATTAACTCTACCAAACCTGGCGTGTGAATCAAGAGCACGAGAAACGCTCCCCGAAACCCATCGTCATCGCTCAGAATTAGGCATGGTTCCCACACTGCAACTCAGAACCTATACAGCCCTGTGCGCGCATAGCATCCGTAACCTGGTGCAAGTCCTTGAACGTGATCCCATCTATCAGGAGCCTCTCGAATGGTCATAAAATTTAAACGGCTATTGGTGCTGGGCAGCCTTACGCTTCTGCTCAGCGCCTGTCAGGAAGTCAGCACTGAACCTGGGGTTTCTGCAGGGGACTTAAGTGCCGCCTGTAAGGAGTTTAATGATGGCCTGGTGTATAACACTGAGTTTGCTCGGGTGTTTTCATTAGAGCCAGATGATGCGGTTGAGCTGGACTCTGGCCTGATGGCCGTGAGAGTGTATTGGACGGAGATGATTAACTTTCCCGACTCTCCCAAAATGCAGATGCAGCTCTATTTAGAACCGAGCGTGAACCTGCAATTTCCCAAAGATGAAGGCACCCATAATGGTATAGAAGCGCTGATACGCAGTGGTTTTCGATACTTTTCACATCGCCCTTATGCTTATCCTGATAATAACGATGAATTCAATTTTCGCTATGTGATTCAGGATGGTGATGAGCTGATGTCAGCCTATCTCTATCGCTACCGTACTAATCTGACCAGTACAGGCATTCAAGCCATTGAGCTAGGCACAACATTTCGAAGGAACCCGGTGGTGTATTTGTATATTGGTGAAGAGCCAGTTGATCGAAGACGAGACTCACTATTAGCGAATGACTTGTCTCAGGGAAAGCGGCATAACCCTGATGAGTTTTTAAAGCTGCGTATCCCGTCTGAATTGCAGTCAGTCATGCAATCTCCTTATCGCCCTTGTCAGGGAACGACTGCGCAGCGATGAACCTACTCAATTTAGCAAAGCCGTCTGTACGGCTTTTAATCTTAAACTGTCTTACCCTCCTGCTCAGTGCCTGCCAGGAGGCAAGTACTGAGCCTGATCTTGCCGTTGCTACTACCGACCACAATGCAGCAGTAAGCACAACGACCTGCCAGGAATTTAACGACGGCCTGATATATAACGCTGAATTTGCTCGGGTGTTTTCATTAGAGCCAGATGATGCGGTTGAGTTAGACCCTGGTTTGATGGCCGTGAGAGTGTATTGGACGGAGATGATTAACTTTCCCGACTCTCCCAAAATGCAGATGCAGCTCTATTTAGAACCGAGCGTGAACCTGCAATTTCCCAAAGATGAAGGCACACATAATGGTATAGAAGCGCTGGTACGCAGTGGCTTTCGATATTTTTCTCACAGGTCGCCAGGGTATGACCGAAGTAACGATGAATTCAATTTTCGTTATGTGATTCAAGATGGTGATGAGTTGATGTCTGCCTATCTTTACCGCTATCGCACCAATCTCACAAGTTCAGGCATTCAAGCCATTGAGTTAGGTACAACGTTTCGAAGGAACCCGGTGGTGTATTTGTATATTGGTGAAGAGCCTCCACCTGATAATAGGCAAAACTTAGGTGCCCTTCAGCACGGTTTGGCGGCTGGGCAATCACATGATCCTGCTCGCTATCTCAAGCTGCATATTCCATCAGAATTGCAGCCCGCTATGCAGTCTCCTTACCGCCCTTGCCAGGGAACAACTGCGCAGCGATGAGTTCACTCAATTTAGCAGAGCCGTCTGAGCATCTTAAACACCGACTCGATAGCACAGAAATGCGTTGCCAGCCAACCGCAAGCATATTCATGTCTTCATACCGAGGCTTTTATATCAGACGGCTTTACAGCGCGGTGCCACAGGGTCGTTTTTATAAACATCACCGCATTGCCGATCAAAATCATGACCAGACCGGCCAAGGCTGGGAGGGTCCAGACATATCCTTCATAGAAGGTTGAAATACCGAGTGCGACCAACGGAAACAGCAAGGTGGCGTAGGCGGCGGGTCCAGCCCCTATCCGCCCTATCAGAGCAAAGTAGGCACCGAAGCCAATAACCGAACCGAAAATCGCCAGATAAAACAATGCGCCCAGATAGCTCATACGGGTATCCAGCACGAAGGGCGTACCGCTGACCAACACAATACACAACAGCGTCAGGGCTCCATAACTCATGGCGTAGGCATTGGTGGATAGCAGATCCAGGCCTTTTCGCTGGTGACGCAAACTGATCATATTGCCCAGCGAAAAACCATAGGTACCCAGCAAGGCGCATCCCATGCCGAAAAACACCTCCAGGTCCAGTTGCTCACCACTGAGATCTGGCCAGAACAACAGCAGCATACCTGACAGGCCCAGGCCATTGGCCAGATAGATACGCGGGGTAATCGTTACCCGGAAGAACAACGCACTGTTGACCGCGTTAAACAGTACCGCCATGGAAAACACCACCGAGATTAGGCCCGAGGTGATGTACTGAGTGGCGGTGTAGAACAACAAAAAATTGAAGCAAAAGACACACATACCTTGCAGCAGGCAAAACAGGTGATCCCTGGTGCCAATGCGTCGCAGCCTCCCTGATAGCACCAGACAGATTAGCAATGTCGCACCAGCCAGGGCAAAACGGTAGAAAACCGACAAGGCCACAGGAACCTCGCCCAGTTGAAAGGCAATGGCAATCCAGGTAGTGCCCCAAATCAGTACAGTGGTGATATAGAGTATGGCATTCATCAAGGCTCTCCGAGCGCTAAGCTAGCGGGTTCATGCATTCATTTTGCCCAGATAACGACTAAACTGCTTGTAGATTAGCGGTTAACACTTGCACATTCTTGCGCTTTTTTATCACGGCAGCGTCTGCACAGCTTGGCAAGCACCGCATTGCTGCTTACTATCCATAGAGATACCTATCAGGAGTCGGCATGTCATCCCATTACCAAGTCGTTGAACAAATGCTTATGCATAAAGCAGACCTCAGGGCCACTGGCAGCCTGAGCAATGACATGGGGTTAGCTCGCTGGTACAACAGTCATGACCTGATCGAACTGGACTGTCCTAGTCATCACACCCTGAGCCTCTACGTTGCCGAAGGGCTGGAGTGTTATCGACGCACCCAAAATGGCTGGAAGAATGGCGGAGCTCCGGGACGCTTCTGCCTGATGCCCAAAGGTTTGGAGAGTGCCTGGGATGTACGGGGACCGCTGGAGTTTGTGCATCTGTACTTTACCGATCAGCATCTACTCAGTCTGGCAGAGCAGATATGGGATAGATCACCCGCCAGTCTGCAGTTGAATGAGCAGTACTTTGCTGAAGATGCCAGCATTACCGCACTCTATCAGCAGTTCCTGCTTAGCCTTGACTGGCAAGAACGCAGTCACCAGTTAGCACTTAGCAGCGCCAGTAACCTGTTGCTGATACACCTGCTCCGGAGCTTTTCCCAGTGCCAATGGCACTTGCCACGTGTGACGGGCGGCCTGGCACCCAGCCTGCTGAAACGCATTCAGGAATATATCGAAACCTATCTGGATCAACCCCTGCTGTTGCGCGATCTGGCTGAGCAGGCCTGCCTGAGTGAATACCACTTTTCCAGAATGTTCAGCCAAAGCCTCGGCATTGCGCCCCATCAATATGTTTTACAGCGTCGCTTACGGCGTGCCGAACAGTTATTGCAGAATAGCCCGCTTTCGTTGACTGAGATAGCCCAGCAATGTGGTTTCAGTTCATCCAGCCACTTCTCAAACCGCTTTCGTCAATCAAGAGGTATGCCCCCTTCTCAGCTACGTCAGGCGACTGAGAATAACGATACAAAACTAGTTCCTGACCAGAGGCCTTTGTAATGAATTACATCCTTCAACATCAGCAGACGCTCAATAACACCATCTGGTGCGCATCTGAGTGTGATTAACTGCTCGGGCCAGGCTCTCTCCAAAATAAAGATACCCAGCGGGTCTTTGCGAATACCCTAGCTGGTAGAACCAGAGTTTCTCGCCATGAAAACGAAACACGTTGTTGTCTTCGGTATTCGGCACATCAGAGGCTAAGATAACCTGAATACTCTTTTTAGAGAGTTGCCAAAGATTTTGCTACAGGAATCAATCATCATTTGTATTGTTCAAATGTGCTCCAAAAAGCACTGTAAGATAGAGTAGATGCGTAAAAAACCGCAAGCTATAAAAATTAATAGAAATGGAACTTCTTTGTCTGGGATGTTCTCAATAATTAAAAGAAACACAGGAGTTTGATAAGAGTGCACGAGACTATTACTCTATTAGCTGGGCCAATTCTAAGGCGCACGACACCATCAGAGGTGGTATTCTGGTGGGTCACAGATGCGCCAGCCGAGCCCAGCCTAAATCTTATTCCTCTGACACCTGATTCGAACACGGCAATAGCTGTTGACTGCACTCTAGCGCATCAACAAATGCAAGCCGGTGACTCCCTGTATATTCATTTATTGAAAGTCACGCCGGCTCGCGAATTACCAACTGACAAAGAAATTGAGTATGACTTGCGTCTGAATGGTTTAGGCTGGAATCACTGGGCAGAAGATCTGGTTTATCCCGGCCATAAAAAACCATTCTTTGTGATAAAGCCAAAACTGAGCCATATCTTGCATGGTTCTTGTCGAAAACCCCACCATGACTCTGGTGATGGATTAGTGCGTGTAGACACTCTGTTAGCATCCACGCCCACCGAAGAATGGCCGAGTTTACTGATCATGAACGGTGATCAAATCTATGCCGATGATGTTGCCGGACCCATGCTCTGGGCTATACATCATTTAATCCCACATTTGGGAATGCCTGATGAAACCTTACCTTGTGTAGACGTTAAACAAGCCTCACGTCTGCACAATGATACCCCTTGCTATTATTATCGAGAATCATTACTGCCAAATACCGAAGCCAGCCAAAAAATGTTATCGCAAGTTTTTGGCGGTGCTCGCAAGCCAGTTTTCACCTCTGCTTCTGCACATAACCACTTGATATCCATAGCAGAAGTTCTTGCGATGTATCTACTGGTGTGGTCGCCGGAAGGCTGGAAAAAACTAAATAATGACACACAAAAAGCACTTCCGAATGGCTTAAGTGCAACTGAAGAAGAGCAATTTCGTCGAGAACGGCGAGTGCTAGAGGGTTTTATTCGCTCTTTACCTCAGATTCGACGTGCCATGGCCCATCTGCCGGTCGCCATGATTTTCGATGATCATGATGTCACTGATGACTGGAATCTAACCGCTGAATGGGAACAGACCGCCTATGGCCATCCCTTCTCAGCGCGCATTATTGGTAATGCGCTTTTAGGTTATTTACTCTGTCAGGGCTGGGGCAATGCCCCTGAGCACTTTTCTGATGAGTTAATGGATCGCGTACAACATGCCCTGGAAAAACCCGGATCAGAGCAGCATGACCATTTGTTACAGGAGTTATTAGCCTTTTCCCAATGGCATTACCTTTGGCCAACAAGCCCTACGCTATTGGTACTCGATACCCGCACCCATCGCTGGCGTTCGGAAGAGTCCCTGGCTAAACCGTCTGGCCTGATGGACTGGGAGGCCTTAACTGACTTGCAACAACAGCTGATGAACCTGGATGCCGTTGTACTGGTCTCTCCCGCACCGATTTTTGGCGTTAAGTTAATTGAGAATATTCAACGCGTATTCACCTGGTTTGGTAAACCCTTGCTGGTAGATGCAGAAAACTGGATGGCTCACCCAGGATCTGCCTCTACATTATTGAATATGTTTCGTCATGCTAAAACACCCAAACATTTCATTATATTATCCGGCGATGTGCATTACTCGTTTGTCTATAAAGTGCAATTACGCGGGATCAACAGCCGACCTGATGTCTGGCAAATCACCAGCAGTGGTATTAAAAACGAATTTCCCAAACGCCTGTTAGATGTGTTTGATCGCTTAAATCGCTGGCTATACTCACCTAAATCACCACTAAACTGGTTCACTCGACGCCGTCGAATGCGCGTCATACCGCATAAACCAGATCATGCCGATAAGGGTGAAAGACTCCTGAATGCGTCAGGCATAGGCTTGGTTTCGCTTAATGATGATGGCTCGCCGAAGGCTGTCACTCAACTGTGTGCAGACGGCCGCGATGTGTACTTTAAACTTTCGGAAAGTGATGCTCGCTGGGATTAATTCGACCCTCATCACGCATAATGAATCACATCCTCAAACACCAGTAGACCCTGACCGGCATTGCGATAACCATGCGGTTGGTCGGCATCAAAACACACAGTTTCCCCCGCCTGGTAACACTGCCATTCACCCGCCAGCCACAACTCCAACTCACCTTCCAGCACCAGTAAACGCTCCGTAACCCCCGTCTGGTGTGCATCTGAGTGTGATTCACTGCCCGGTGCCAGTCGTAGCTCCACCCATTCAAAGTTAACACTGGGATCAAAGGCAAAGCGTACCGTCACCTCAATACCCGGATCAGATTCAAGCGCATGTAAATGCTCATTGTCAGCCAAGGCTAGCGGATTAAAAGATAACCCTCCGACCAGGCGGGTGAAAGAGATCTGAAAACCGGTTGCAACCTTCCACAGGGTGGCAATGGTCGGACTGGATTCACCGCGTTCTATCTGTCCCAGCATGGCCTTGCTGACACCCGTTTGTGCTGCCGCGTGATCCAGACTCCAGCCCAGTGACCGTCTCAATTCGCGCAGACGTTTACCTAATGCCACAGTTACCTTCTCCATCCACCCGCCTGCTATCAAGAATATGATTTGTGCACTATAACGCACAATGCTATGCTCGCCAAATAATGCGCTATAACGCACAAACAGAACGCATAACCAGAGCTATCAGGATCAGACCATGGCACTAATGAAAGACTTTTCGCTCTCGTCCATTACGGCAGGCTTTGTCGCCGTGCTGGTCGGTTACACCAGCTCGGCCGTGATCATCTTTCAAGCGGCGGCGGCTGCAGGGGCATCACAAGCAGAAGTAACCTCCTGGTTTTTTGCGCTGGGCATCGGGATGGGCCTGTCCACGCTGGGGTTATCGCTGTATTACAAAACCCCGATCTTAACAGCCTGGTCTACGCCTGGCGCTGCACTGTTAGTGACCAGCCTACCTGGACTGTCGATGGCTGAAGCGACAGGTGCGTTTATTTTTTGCGGTGCTTTAATCACACTTGCGGGTATTACTGGCTGGTTTGAACGTTTGATGAAGTTTTTACCCCAGGAATTGGCAACGGCGATGCTGGCAGGCGTTCTTTTACAGTTTGGATTAGCGGCCTTTAAGTCCGCCGAAACTCACCTGATCTTAGTGATCAGCATGTTTCTTGTGTATTTAATCAGCAAACGGTTGTTACCCCGCTATGCAATCTTAATCGTATTAACGGGTGCGGTGGCGATGGTGTCCTGGATGGGGGAATTTGATCTGGATACACTGGCTTTTCAGTTTGCCATCCCTGTTTTTACCGCGCCGTCTTTTTCATTTGCCGCCCTCATCGGTGTCGGTATTCCATTGTTTATCGTTACCATGGCCTCTCAAAATATGCCCGGCATCGCAGTGATTAAAGCCTCAGGTTATAACCCACCTTTATCTCCCATCATCACCTGGACAGGTATCACCACCCTGTTACTGGCTCCATTGGGTGCATTTGCCCTCAATTTAGCGGCGATTACGGCCGCTATTTGCATGAGTGAAGAAGCGCATCCTGATAAGCAGCGCCGTTACACCGCTGCCGTATCCGCCAGCATTTTCTATATTGTCAGTGGCCTGCTCGCAGCCTCAGTGGCGACCTTAATGTTCGCCTTTCCGCAAGCCTTAGTATTGACCTTGGCCGGACTGGCCTTGCTGTCAACGATCGGAAACAGTCTGGCTGTCGCGTTAGGGAACACAGAGGGTCGAGAAGCAGCTTTAATCACGTTTCTGGCCACCGCATCGGGGATGACATTGTTTGGTATTGGCAGTGCTTTCTGGGGATTATTGGCAGGGATGTTGGCTTGGCATCTAATGCGCAAACCAACAGAGCAACAACCTTCTGTGTGATGCTACTTGGTTAGAAAGTAAGACATCAAATAGCCCCCCGTGAGGATCACAAGATAACTCATCTCTACTCGCCTGCGTTTGATGTCACTTTCTCGGGAGTGGGTAATATCGAGCACAGCCTGATGAAGCAGGAAGGTATAAAGCACAAAGTACAGAAAAGGGATGACATGTACCTGGATCGGATAATCGCTGATATCCCGGTCGAACAAGGATAATAACCAACCCATTTGCGTGTAAATTCCCAGTAGCCCGAGTCCGGCATTGATGAACATCCATTTGACCTGATCACGGCCAAAGATGACCAGGTAGAAAATGGTGTATACCAAAATCGCGATACCACCATGCATATACAGAAATACTATATCAGGGGAGTCTTCGGCATAGGCCAGAAAGAAACCTGAGCCGCCAAACATAAGCATGTGAAACAGAAAAAATGGATAGACTATATACCAGGGAATTTCATCACCCTTCTGGTATAAGCGTCCATTGACGGTCATGTTAGTACGCAGTTTCATGTTGTTATCTCTAGCTCGCGGCTTAAGGCGCGGGGTGTTCAGCTATCCAGTGACGGGCAATATCCTCTCGCCGGGTTATCCACACGTCGTCATGCTGCTGCACATAATCAAGAAAGCGCTGTAACGCCCGAAAGCGGCCGGGACGACCGATTAAACGACAGTGCAAACCCACTGACATCATTTTCGGTGCATCAGCGCCTTCGGCGTAGAGCACATCAAAACTGTCACGCAGGTAGGTGAAGAAATTATCGCCATCTGCAAAACCTGTGGGTGACGAAAAGCGCATATCGTTACAGTCCAGGGTATAAGGAATCACCAAGTGGGATTTACGCTCTCCTTTGGCCGTATCCACCTGAGTCCAGAAAGGTAAGTCATCACCATAATAGTCGGAGTCGTAGAGAAAACCACCCTGCTCCACCACCAGTCGCCGGGTATTGGGTGAGTCACGACCTGTGTACCAGCCCAGTGGTGGGTTCCCGGTCAACGTATTGAAGATCTGCATTGCTTCCTGAAGATGGGCACGTTCCTGGGCTTCTGGCATTTCCTGATAATGTATCCAACGCAAGCCATGACAGCAGATATCATGCCCCAGGCGCTGGAACTCATGACACAGATCAGGATGGCGTGCCAACGCCATAGCAACACCAAAAATAGTCATGGGGAGGTCACGGCGTTCAAATTCACGCAATATCCGCCAGACACCCGCCCGTGAGCCATATTCATAGATGGATTCCATACTCAGGTGGCGATCAGGGTAAGGTGATGCACCCGCAATCTCAGACAGGAAGGTTTCCGCATGGGCATCGCCATGCAGCACTGACATTTCAGCGCCTTCCTCGTAATTAAGGACAAAATTCAAAGCCAACCTGGCCTTGCCCGGCCAGCGTGGATCAGGGGGATTGGCCCCGTAGCCAATCAGATCGCGGGGATACTCGGCGTTATTTTGCATCGTTCTATCCTGTTCTGTTTCAGGGCTGGTCAACCCAGTGGAGCTGATCAGCCGCAAAGGTATATTCGTCACAATTGGCGAGCTGACCACTGCGATCCACCACCAACAATTCATCGCCATCCACACAGACAATCAATGGATGGTGCCAGACGCCGGCCGCATAGTTGACACCCTGAGAGCCATCACTGATAAACAGGCGCATCTGCTGTGGATCAGGCTGTTTGCCCGGTGGTGCGACGACGATCAGAAAGGGATGCCCCTTGAGTGGAATAAACGCCTGCGAGCCATGTGGATGACGTTCCAGCATCTGAATCGTCAGAGGGAACTGATCCGCCAGGGGTTTGCGAAACACACTGATAATGGCCCGACCATCTGCCGGACCCGTTTCGACCTGTGCCATTTGGTGATAGCGCTCGGTGCTACCGCCATTGATGAGGAAATGGCTGTGAACCTGGCGGTCAATTACCTGCCCAAAGGCGGCAAAATTCTCAGCCGTCAGCGCTGTAGGTTGCAGTTGCATTGACATCTTCAGCACCTCGCAATGTGTCCTAACAGGCGTAATCGGCTGACACCGCCATCAGGGAAAATATTCAACCGCACATGGGTAATGGGCCCGAGATCCTGCAATTCTGCTGCAAAAACATGTTCCTGATGCATTTCCAGTTTTTGCGAGGGTAGCAGTTCCTTCCAATACAGACTTTGCGTCTCAATCTGGCTTTCAGTGCCGCCTTTAACATAGGCACCCTGAATCGAGCAGCTATCCGGGTAGTTACCCTTGAAGTGCAATGTATCCACGATAATTTTTTCCACCACACCCGGATGCCCCAGTGACAGAATCACCCAGTCATAGCCCGGCGTACGACGACGTGCGGTTTCCCAGCCATCGCCCATATTGATACCACGACCCGGATTGATCAGGTTACTGATACTGCCATAATGCTCATCAGAACACGCCAGTGCCCGACCACCATTTAATACCGAGACTAAATCTAACTGTTCAGCTTCACTCACAGAAGACCAGTCACGGTAGGGAATACCATAAACACGCAAGCGTGCGATGCCACCATCGGGGTAGATATTAAAGCGCAGGTGCGTCCATGCCTGATCGTTAAGTGTGGTGGCATGCAAATGATGGCTATTACCCTGAAGATCAACAGACGCTAAAATCTGGGTCCAGCGTGTTTGTTCGTCCGGATCACCGCGCTCACAGAAACAAGCCTCTAAGGAGGCCGACGGTGGATAATTCCCGGTAAAGAAGGAGGTATCAATATCAACACCCTGAACATACCCCGGTACACCCAGGCGAATGACTGCATAGTCATAGCCTTCAAAACGCTTGCGCCGACTTTCCCAGCCATCCATCCATTTGCCATTGTCATCAAACACCCCATCTTTCCACACAGGTGGCTCGGGTTGCAGCATGCGGTTAACATCGGCAAACCAGTCATCGGTGACAAAAACAGCCCGGGTGCCCAAACGGGCATCGGCGAGGTTAATACTGCGTTTATAAGGATTATCAGCGGCTTGCATCATCGTCTCTCATCATTAGTTACAAAATGTTACACATTAAGATTCAGGTCAAGTTCTTCGGTCTGCTCATACAGCTGATTGATCTGTTCAATCCGTGCACGCCCCCGATCCAACTGGTGGTGTAATAACAGGTTACTGATCAGGCTGACCAGGCTCATCGGCAAAGCATAACTATCAAACGCCGAGACACTGTCCAGGGGTAGCTCCAATAGCCAATTGGGTTTTAGCGTTGCCAGGCCACTGTCCTGCTCACACAGCAGCAATACCGGAATCTGCCGCTGTATCAGCGTACGCACCAGGGCTTTGAAGCCAGCCGGGCGCCGATGAAACGCCATCAACACCACCAGATCCTGTGGTGTCAGATCGGCCAGCTCTTCACCCAGCGTCTGCCCTGGCTGGGGCAGCAGTTGAACCGCTGAGCGAATCTGGATCAGTTGCTGGCGCAGGTGCAGAGCGACCGGATAACTGTTGCGAAAACCGATCACGGCGATACGCCCGGCATCAGCCAGATGTTCGGTGATATCGGCCAAGAGCGGCGACTGCGCCAGCCTCGTGACCCGTTGCAGATTTTGTAATTCACTGGCCAGATGGCGATCAATCAGACTCCCTCCAGCTTGCAGCTTAGGCCCGGGCATGGGCACGCCGGACTGACGTAAACGCCGCAATTCCTCTCGAGCCTCTTTGAAGCTGGCATAACCCAAACGGCGAAACAAACGGCTAATGGTCGCCTTGGAGGTATCACACTGACGGCTCAGCTCAACCGAATTATAGGTCGCCAGATCATCCAGATGGTCAACAATAAACCCCGCTACCCGCCGCTCACTGGGGGAGAGCTGATCATAGTTCTGGCGTATCGTCTCGGTAATCCGGCGCATGCTGTTTCCTGGTTATAATACCGCGTTGATAAAGCTTTGCAGTTCCGGTGTAGAAGGCTGATCAAAAACAGCCTTGGCTGGCCCACTTTCCCAAACCTTACCCTGGTGCATAAACACCACCCGATCACCAACATCGCGGGCAAAATTCATTTCATGGGTAACCAGTACCAGGGTCATACCCTCTGCCGCCAGTTGTTCCAATACTCGCAGCACTTCGCCGACCAGTTCAGGATCCAGTGCCGAGGTAATCTCATCACAGAGCAGCACCTTGGGTGACATCGCCAGAGCGCGCGCTATCGCAACACGTTGCTGCTGCCCGCCGGATAAACAATCTGGATATTCGTCGATTTTTTCAGCCAGCCCCACTTTCGCCAGTTTATCCTCAGCCAGCGCACGCGCCTCCTGGGTGGATAGTTTCAACACCAGCTTGGGTGCCAGCATGATGTTTTCGCCTACAGTCAGATGCGGGAACAGATTAAAGCTCTGGAACACCATGCCGACACTGCGTGCCAGCAGGCGCACCTGCTTTTCATCACTGCTGACCTCCTTATTATCTACCGTGATGACGCCTTGTTGATAGGCTTCCAGTCCATTCATGCAACGTAACAGGGTACTTTTTCCCGAACCACTGCGGCCAATAATGGAGACCACCTCTCCGGCATCAATTTTCAGATCGATACCCTTGAGTACATGCAGGTCACCGTAATACTTATGTACCTGATCAATGTTAACCAGCGCCATTGAATTTTTTCTCCAAACGTTGACTCGCCAGGGACAGCGGATAACAGAGCGCAAAATAGATCAACGCAACCATGGCAAAAATTTTAAAGGGTTCAAAGGTGGCATTGTTCAGCATGGTACCGGCCTTGGTCAGCTCGACAAAACCGATAATAGAGGCCAAAGCAGTGCCTTTGACTACCTGTACGGAAAACCCGACCGTGGGCGCCAAGGCCACACGTACCGCTTGCGGCAGTATCACCCGGCTCAAGGTTTGCTTGAAATTCAACCCCAGGCAACGGGACGCTTCCCATTGACCACGAGGCAAGGTATCAATGCAGCCACGCCAGATCTCAGTCAAAAAGGCACTGGTGAAGAAGGTCAGCGCAAAGGCGGCCGCCGCCCAGGCTGAGATATCAAACCCCAGCAGTGAAAGACCAAAGAACACCAGAAACAGCTGCATCAGCAAGGGCGTTCCCTGAAACAGCTCGACATAGCACCGCACCAGCCACTGTAACGGTCGACGGCCACTCAAGCGCAAGGCTGTCAGCAACAGACCAACCAATGCTCCTCCGATAAAGGCCGTCAGTGACAACGCAATCGTCCACCGAGCTGCCAATAACAGATTACGGAGCAAATCCCAGTTAGAAAATTCGATCATACCGCAGCCCTCCGGTGACGAAACAAGCGCCGCCCCACCCACTCAAATAGTTGACGCATCAGGATGGCAAACAGCAAATACATCCCGGCAACGACCAGGTAAGCCTCAAAGCTTCTGAAACTGCGTGACTGAATAAGATTCGCGGCGTAGGTCAGATCCATCACAGATATCTGCGACACCACCGCCGATCCCAACATCACGATGATGCACTGACTGGTCAGCGCAGGATAAATTTTCTCAAACGCCGGAATCAGTACCACGCGAAAAAACACCTGGCGAGGACTCAACCCCAGCACGCGAGCCGCTTCGACCTGAGCCTTGGGTGTTGCCGCTAAACCGGCACGGATAATCTCGGTACTATAGGCTCCGAGGTTGATCAACATGGCCAATAACCCCGCCTCCCAAGCGGTCAGCTTGATACCGAGTGCAGGTAAACCAAAAAAGATAAAAAACAACTGCACAATAAAGGGCGTGTTACGGATCAATTCCACATAGCTGCCAATCGCTCCGCGTAACAGTTTGCCACCGTAGTGACGGCCTGCCGCACAGGCCGTACCTATAGCCACGCCTCCCAGCGTGGCATACAAGGTCAGCACCACGGTGACCCAAAGCCCCTGCAGAAGCAGGTTGCTATAGGGCAACAGGTCACTGAAATTCAGCATCAATCCGTCCTCAAGAACCGAAGCCATCAGGCAAAGGCGCGCGCAACCAGGTTTCTGAAATACTATTCAAGGTGCCATCTTGCAATGCCTGGGCAATGATTTCATTCACCCGTGCCTGCAGCTCAGCTTCACCTTTGTTCAGGCCGATATAACAAGGTGAGTCACGCAGCATGAACTTGGTCACTGGCGCTTGCTCAGGGCGACGCTCGGCAATTTCTGCCGCTACCAGGTTGCCAGTGGCAATCAACTGAACCTGTCCGGAGAGATAGGCTGACAAAGTGGTATTGTTGTCTTCGAAACGCTGCAGTGTGGCATCAGCTGGCAGGACTTTTTCCAGCTCCATATCTTCTACCGCGCCGCGGGTGACCCCTACGACATGACCACTAAGATCTTCTGGCGCGGCTACAGCGATGTCCGGGTTACCAAAAACGCCCAGAAAGAAAGGCGCATAAGCATCGCTGAAATCTATGGCCCGTTCACGCTCTTCGTTTTTACCCAGGCTGGAGATCACCAGGTCGGCACGTCCAGTTTGCAGGTAAGGTATGCGGTTGGCACTGGTCACGGTAATCAATTCAACACTCACACCCAGCTGTTCACCGATGTAATTGGCCATATCGATATCATAGCCACGCGGCTGCATATCGGTACCAACAGAGCCGAAAGGTGGAAAATCCTGGGGTACCGCCACCCGAATCACACCACGTTCTTCAATCTCACTCAGCAGGTTTGCCTGGGCACTGATCGACAGGGTTACAGCCACCGCCGCCACACTGGCGAGCAGTCCGCGCTTAAATGTTTTAAAGGTTTTCTTCATCTAGCTATCCTCAGTCAGGTTGGTCGTTATTGCAACTTTTGATTCACACAAAATAGCTTCTGCAACAAAAGTGCCAAAACCAAACCGCAAAGAAAAAAGAGTGAAAATATGCTTAAGATCAACTAAATGAAAAAAACTTATGCCGGTATGACGAATATCTAGGCTAGTATTCTGAATTCAATCGGTGCATCTACGCACTAAAATGTGGCAAAACACATCTACGAGGCCGGGGAACCCAAGGCTAACTCGCCCCACTATGGATTGGTACATGACTCTAAGAAATTTTTCATCAAATAGAAATGAGAATCGAATAGCATCATGCCGACCACTTTTGCTATGATGCATTAACACGAAAAACCATTACATGTAAGCTTGACATTTTACATGTAATGACTAAATATTATCACCATGAAAAAACCAAAAACATCAGCCGACTACCAACGTGAGTATCGCAAACGTCTACGCGATCAAGGCCTAGTTAAAAAGGAGGTATGGATTCATCCGAACCACGCTAGGATTTTGTCTCAATACGAGCAGGTTTTTCGCAACCCTTTGATTACTAGCGGTAAAACATGCAATACCCAACTTAAGGAAATAGAGGTAAGTATGAACAAAAAGAACACATGGACTACACATTCTCTGTTTGAAGCCCTGCTTGAAACAGAAATGGTGTCGTCGAATCAAGCTAGTATAAAGCTGGAAGAGAGTACAAAAGCAACGATCCACATGGTATTGCATTCCATGGGAGATCTTCCTGTTTATGTTACCGTCGCCGGTGAACAGATTCTGGCTGAAAGTCTTTTATGGCCCCAGGATATGGTTAATGATGTCGTGGCCTTCAATGATGAAGTTCTCGTTACCCATAAAATTTTCCCCCTATCGACAATCAGTCTGGATACCTTACCGACAGGTGAGCGTTATTACACCATGTTCGGCGCGCTGAGTGCTTTTTCATCACTCTTCGATGTTGTTTTTGAAATTGAGTTATTAGCAGACAATGTCATCAAGGCAGCGGATGCCTATTCAAAATTCTTGCCTAGTCAAATGATGGTGGAGGTGTAGCATGGCCGTATGGAGTAAGTTAATGACAGCTTTGCGTGGCAATGCTAATGCGCTCGGTGAGTCCATAGTCGACAGCCAGGCAATGGTGATACTGGATGAAGAGATTCGCAATGCCGGGACAGAGCTTAATCAAGCCAAACTCGCTTTAGCAGAAATCATGGCCAAGCACCGTGTTGCAACTGATAAGCTAACGGTGCTTAAAGGCCAGGTTACAGAGTATGAAGACTATGCACTTGCCGCACTGGAAAAAGGCAAAGAAGACTTAGCACAAGAAGTGGCCCTAAAAATTGCCAATATTGAAACTGAATTAGCGCAACAGCAAGAAATCGTCGATCACTACGGTAAAAGTGTTGATCAACTGCGCACTGCTGTCCAATCTGCAGAAGGTAACTTAAAGCGCTTACGTCAACAAGCCGATACGGTGCTTGCTACTGAGTCGGTTCAACGCGCCCAAGCCGCCGTTGCCAGCCGCTATGCCGGCGGTCAAGCCAAGTTACAAACCGCTATGGATTCGCTGGAGCGAATTAAAATGAAACAAGCCGAAAATGCGGCCAGAATGGAATCTGCTCAGGAATTAGAAGCCGAAAGTCGAGGCGATGTGTTAACCGAAAAATTACGAGCAGCCGGTATTACGCCACAGGAAACAAGCGCTACCAATGTTCTAAATCGGTTAAAGGAAAAACAACAAACCAAGCAGAATAATGCTTAAAATATAGATTAAGCGATCATTCAATAGGAGTAATTAACAATGGACGTTTTTATTTTAATTATTGCCAGCTATCCCGTGGCAGTTTTTACTTCTCTCCTATTGGTAGTTGTAATCTACTGGTTAATAGCAATTCTCGGATTAATTGATATTGACACTCTGGATCTCCCAGAGATCGATGCTGATGCAGAACTTGATAGCCTGGAAGGGTTAACAGGTGTTGCGGGCTTTCTTATAAAGCTTGGCTTTCAGGGAATTCCGGTGATGGTTATATTGAGTCTACTGACACTGGTAGCCTGGTGGACTTCCTATTTTTGTGTCTGGCTACTTCCTTTTGCTTTAAATGGCATTTGGAAATTGGTATTAGGCACTGCCATCTTAATCACTTCCTTTATTTTTGCGCTCTTGATCACTCGATTTTTAGTGATCCCTTTAAAGCCGCTATTTAGAAAAAACACAGCAAGAAGCAAGAGAAGTTTTTTAGGCCAAGCTGTTGTCATACGAAGCTCCCGCGTTGACGAGCATTTCGGACAAGCTGAGTTCAACGATGCTGGAGCCGGTTTGATCTTAAATATTCGTGCAAAAACACCCAATCAGCTCAAAAAAAATGATCGTGTCATACTACTTGAATACCTTGAAAAAGATCATGTCTATCTGGTAATCCCCGAAAGGGACTTTTATTAAAAAATTGGAGAATTAGAATGGATTTGTCACTCTTGATGCCTTTACTAACAGGCGTTGCAATTTTTGTCATATTTATCCTTGGAGTGCTTGCTTTATTCAAGGCATTTTATGTCAAAGTACCTCAGGGTTGGGCGTTAATTATTAATGATATGTCAAAAACACCCAAAGTGTACTTTACAGGCGGGATGGTATTACCTGTAATACATAAAAAAGAAGGTATGAAAATATCTTTAATAACACTTGAGGTTGATCGACGGGGCAAAGAAGGTTTAATTTGTGCGGACAACATGAGGGCTGACATTAATGTTCATTTCTATCTTCGAGTGAATGAAACCGCCGAAGATGTTTTGAAGGTTGCTAAAGCAATTGGTGTTGATCGAGCATCTGATCGTCTAGCCGTTAACGAGCTCTTCTCAGCTAAATTTTCAGAAGCATTAAAAACTGTAGGTAAGCAAATAGATTTTGTTAAGCTATTTGAGGATCGCCAATTTTTCCGCGACAAAATTATCGAAACCATTGGTAATGACTTAAATGGTTATGTGCTGGAAGATGTGGCAATTGATTATCTGGAACAAACTCCACGAGAAGCACTTGATGCAAACAATATCCTTGATTCCGAGGGTATTCGTAAGATTACGGAGTTAACTGCCAGACAAAATGTTATTACTAATGAGTTAGAACGTAATAAACAATTAGCAATAACCAAAAAAGATGTTGAAACACGTGAAGCCATGCTGGCGTTAGAACGCCAACAAGCCGATGCCGAAGCACGACAAAAGCGCGAAATCGACACAATCAAAGCACGAGAAGCCGCTGAGACACAAAAAACAGTTGAGGAAGAACGACTAAGAGCTGAAACCGCTCGAATTGAAACTGACTTACGCTTGAGTATCCAGGAAGAAAACAAACAACGTGAAATCGAAGTTGCACAACAAAATAGAGAACGCGCTATTGCCGTTGAAGAAGAAAAAGTAAAAAGAGCCAGAGAGCTAGAACAAGTCGCTCGTGAAAAAGAGGTGGCACTACAGCAAATTGAAAAAGAAAAAGCGTTAGAAATTGAGAAGAAAAACATTGCTGCTGTGGTACGAGAACGTGTCGCGGTTGAAAAAACCGTTGCCGAGGAAGAAGAGCTTACTAAAGCTGTGCGGGCAATTTCCGAGGCTGAACGTCTGAAAGATGTGACTATCTTACATGCGACAGCTCAAGCAGAAGAAGAATTGGTTAAACAAGTAAAATCGGCTGAAGCCGCTGAAATTACAGCGAAACATCGTGGCCAGGAAGTCAATATTTTGGCACAGGCTGAACTGGAATCAGCCAGCAAAACCGCAGAAGCCAAGAAAAAGCTCGCCGAAGGGATTGAGGCAGAAGAAGCAGCAAGCGGCTTAGCCATTGCCAAAGTCAAAATAGCGAATGCCCAGGCGATTGAAAAAGAGGGTGCGGCTGAAGCGCGTGTATTAGAACTAAAAGCACTTGCCGATGCGCAGGGTATGGAACAGCGAGGATTGGCTGAAGCACGCGTTAAAACAGCGAATGCCGAAGCAACGGAAAAACAGGGTCTGGTTGAGGTCCATGTGTTAGAAGAGCGTTTGACAGCAGAGGCTCAAGGCGAAGAACAATTAGGCATGGCACGTGCTAAAGCGAATAAAGAACAAGGTCTCGCCGAAGCGGCCGTCATTCGAGAACGCTTCAAAGCCGAAGCCGATGGTCTGGTTGAGAAGTTTACAGCGATGAACTCTATGACCGAAAATTCTCGCGAGCATGAAGAGTTCCGCATGAAACTTGAAAAGGATTTCGAGCAAGCATTGGCCTCTATTGCGGCTAATAAAGACATCGCCGCCGATCAAGCCACAGTTCTCGCCTCCGCACTGGGTAATGCCAACATTGATATTGTCGGTGGCCAGGGTGATTATTTTGATACCTTTGCTAAATCATTATCCTTGGGTAAAGCAATCGAAGGCGTGGCTGGAAAAAGTCCTAACATTCAGGCCTTACTGAACAAGTTCTTATCCGGCCAGCTTCCAACTGGTAATGAAAGCAAAGAAAGAGCGGATAGTTGAGGCGGCGTAAATAGCATCAATTTATTAAACAGCGCTTAGCTTAGGCTGAGCGCTGCTCATCTAGCAAACCATAAGGATAGTGAAGATGTCAGAATCCAGCCACTCTCAGGATTCCATTCAGAGTGAACTCGACCCATCTGCCGAGTCACCAAGCGTTACTGAAAATGCAGCGTATGATGTGATTCGAAGTCGATTGCTGACGCAGGGAGAGCAACTGCAATCACAAGTCGAGGCACTCAACCAAGCGCGCTTATCTGAGTTTGGCCAGATTGATTTAGCAGTGGCTCATCGATTTAGAGTCCGAACTGAGAACAATTGCATTGCCCGTGACATTGTTCAGGTGGGAGAGTATCTGCTATTTGGTTACAACGTCTTTATTGGATTAAAGAACACTACTGCCGTCAATGATGTGTTTGCTCTATATCGGCACAATGCCGAAGCTGATTCGTTTGAAATGGCAGAGGTGGCGCTAGAGGGCACATTTCTATCTGAAGTCGCTTTTGTAAACGACTTTACCGAGCTGTACACCTACTACAATAATGCGCGCCTGCTTCAATTACAGGTACGCAACAACCGCTTATTAGCCTCTTTCCAGATAGGTGAACGCAGCAGCGATATACGCGTTTTTCGTTGGCAGATAAGTGCTGATGCTAAATCAGTCACCTACATAGACAATCGAGGTGAACGCGACATTAAGCTACCACCCTCACAGGATTTTGAGTGGACAATGCTAGGCCGCGAACACATGGTGAATGGTAAATACCCTCATTTTTCAGTTCTGGATCGTATTTTTGTTGATACCCTGGGCGGAGACCTGACGGTAAAAATTGAAAACAATACTGAAGCAGGGAAAGGGATATACTCTGAGCCAGTTGATGAAACTAATCAATCGCTTAACGATATTGAGCTAGGGTATGCTTTGCTCGGCGACCTTATACTCCTACGTGTACTACCCTATCGCGAAACGCACGTCCGTTATTTTGTATTCAACAGCTTTAACCAGGAAGTCAAACGTATTGATGATATAGGCGAAGCCTGTATCCAACTACCTGAAAACCATGGCATCATTTTTCCTGGTGGCTGCTATTTAGTCCAGGGCGGCTTGCGCTACTTTAGCAATGACCAAAAAGGACTGGTTTTCCAACGATTTGTTCGCTCACCTAATGGTGAGGATGTGCTTTATGTATTTTACCAAGCGACTGATGGGGTCGTAGCTTTATACCCATACAATATGATTAATAAAGCCTTGAGCAACCCGATTATTAGTCATGGCTATGCTTTGGCGGATGATGGTCGTTTAATTGTCTTTACCGCCGAAGAAGAGCCGTCTCGCACTCATCCCATGCAGGTATGGCACACACCTTTTTTCTCTGAAAGCTACGCCAGTCAGCAACCTACAAGCCAATCATTTTATGGTCGTATTGGTAATCCCGAGCTGGTACGTGGCATATCAGAAATCTACTCGACTATACGTTTAATCCTGCAACAAGATGCCAGCGCCCACCATTACAATTCATTGTCACAAGCCGCTGCACGTTTATTTGATCACTTTTACTGGTTATCCAGCCCTGAGTTGGAGCAGATCGCAGGCTTACTTAAAGAGGTCTCCTCTACAGCCGAGCTGGTGCTCGATGAGTATGAAAAAGTTAAAAGCATTCAGTCACATGCTGAAGCGGCCTTAGTAGAAGCCAAGCAACGGCAGCAACAATTACTGTCATCTTTGCGCCCTGACAACTGGCAAACTCCAGAACCTTTTGTGCAAGCCTTATCGGAGCTAAGACAGCAACGCGGGCATCTGTTAACCATACGTGAGTTACGCTACATAGACGTCGCTCAGGTAGATGAAATGGAAGCGGAGGTCATACAGGCAGAAGTAGGAATAACAAATGCTACTGCCAACTTCCTGCAGCAAGACACGGCACTGGAACCTTACTACGCACAAATCAAATTACTGACAGAAGCAGTTGATCAGGCCAACTCTAGCATCGAGTTACAACCCACACTCAATGAGCTGAAAGCTCTCTCAGAAAGCCTGGATCTGCTTTCAGAGTTAATTGCCGGGTTAAAAATTGATGATGCCAATCAACACACCCGCATCATTGACTCAATCAGTGAGATCTACGCACAAACCAACCAGATTAGAGCGCGTGCACGCAACCGAGCACAGAGTTTTGGCAGTGATGAAGCGCGGGCGCAATTTGCAGCCCAGTTCAAACTGTTTAGCCAGTCGATTAACAATGCCCTCGCTTTGGCACAAACCCCGGATCAATGCGATGAGCAGCTGTCTCGACTGTTTGTTCAGTTAGAAGAACTTGAAGGACAGTTCTCGGAATACAATGAATTTTTAAATGACATTCTCACCAAGCGTGAGGAAATTCAAGAGAGCTTTGAAGCACACCGCCAACGTTTAACTGACTCACGAAACCAACGCGCTCAGTCAATTTTTGATGCGGGCAGCCGTATTTTGGTGAACCTGTCTCGACGCTCTTCACGGTTTAAACGTGCCGATGAGTTAAATACCTATTTTGCATCTGACCCCATGGTGCTTAAGCTGATAACCTTAGCTCAAGAGCTTCGCCAGCTGGATGACAGTGTTAAGGCTGACGACATTGAATCCCGGCTTAAAATGGCAAAAGAGCAAGCCATTAGAGCACTACGCGACCAGGTAGATCTATTTGAAGAGAATGGAACAGTCATCAAACTGGGTCCTCGCCATCGTTTCAGTATTAATACCCAAGAGCCCGAACTCACTCTAATTCCAAGAGGTGATGCGTTAGTTTTACACCTGACAGGTACTGACTATTACGAAACTATCGATGACCAGCGTTTAGTCAAAGCTAAACCCTATTGGCAGCAAGCACTGGAATCTGAAAATGAACAGGTTTATCGCGCAGAGTTTTTGGCTGATAGCATTCTGCACGCGGCACACAGCCAAACAGAAGGTTTGAGTTGGGCCGTCTTAGTGGAAGCAAGCACTCAATTTGAAACCTTGCTGGCCAAGGTTCGAGAGTACAGCGGGTCCAGATACAGAGAAGGCTATGAACGAGGCATTCATGATCATGATGCGGCCCGTATTTTACATAAGCTCATCCCTGCCCGTGAAGCCGCGGGGGTGTTGTACTTACCCGCCGATGCACGTGCTATTACACTGTTGTTCTGGTGGCAAACTCAACATGAAACCGCCCAGCTACGCTGGCCCCAATCAGCACGCTCTGCGGCGCAGTTGCGTCGCCTGTTTAACACCACTCAAGCCATTCAATTGCTGGAAACTGAAATAGCACAACACTTAGGTGCCTATGTCGATGCGCAGCGCTTACCCCTGCAGCAGCAGGGTATCAGACAGGGTGCCGAGTTTCTGGTGGCGACATTAAGTCACCCTCATATTGACTATGTGGTCTCTAAATATGCAGAGCAATTAACGAAACAACTTGAAGCCAGTGTAGATGATCAAAGCTGGCAAGGTTTTCAAGCCGCATTAGCAGAGCTAGACGGGGATATTGGTGATCAATGGGCTCTGGTTGAAGCCTGGCTAAGTGCGCTGGTTCAGTATAGCGGTGCTGACGAATTACGCCCCTACATACCCGAAGCTGTTTTACTGATACTGAACCAAGACCGCGAACCCATAAAGGCTTTGCAGGTGGATCTCAGCTTCAGGGTTACTGAGCTGTTAGGTGAACATCCGCGTATTGCTGAGCAACAACTCCTAATGCGCCTTGATGATTTTAATGCGCGCTTAAGTACCTTTAGACAGCAATGGTTACCGGCTTATCAACAATACCTTCTCGATCGGGCTGAGGTCGTTCGTGAAGCACGTCAAACCATACGTGTCGATGAGTTTAAAGCACAACCGCTGAGTTCTTTCGTTCGCAATCGATTAATTAACGAAGTGTATCTACCCATTATCGGCGACAACCTCGCTAAGCAAATGGGTACCGTGGGAGATAGTGGCCGCACAGATTTGATGGGGCTATTGATGATGATTTCACCACCCGGTTATGGCAAAACCACCCTAGTGGAGTATGTTGCTAATCGGCTTGGATTAATTTTCATGAAAATTAACTGCCCGTCTTTAGGGCATGATGTGTTGTCTCTTGATCCCCAGCAAGCCCCAAATGCAACAGCAAAGCAGGAACTGCATAAGTTGAACTTAGCCTTAGAGATGGGCAACAATGTGATGCTGTATTTGGATGATATTCAGCATACTCATCCGGAATTTTTGCAGAAATTCATCTCACTCTGTGATGGCAGTCGGCGCATTGAAGGTGTCTGGAAGGGCCGCACCAGAACCTATAATATGCGCGGTAAGAAGTTTTGTGTGGTCATGGCGGGTAACCCTTATACGGAATCGGGTGAAGTCTTTAAAATCCCGGATATGCTGGCTAACCGAGCGGATATTTATAACCTGGGTGATATCCTGGGTGGCCAGCAAAACGCGTTTGAACTGTCGTATATTGAAAACTGTCTGACCTCGAACCCAATATTAGCGCCCTTGGCGACCCGAGAGTTAAGTGACTTTTACAAAATTGACGCCATGTCTCGTGGAGAACAAATTGCCAATGCGGAGCTTCAGCACAGCTATTCCAATGCCGAGCTCAATGAAATGATATCTGTGTTGCAGAAGTTACGCATAGCTCAAACGATCATTTTGAAAGTGAATCAACAATATATTGCCAGTGCTGCACAAGCTGATGAATACCGAACTGAACCTCCATTCAGACTGCAGGGTTCTTATCGCAACATGAACAAACTGGCTGAGAAAGTTACGGCGGTAATGAACGATGATGAGTTACAGCAAGCCATTGATGACCTCTACCAGGGTGAAGCCCAGCTACTAACCACCGGCGCAGAAGAAAACTTACTTAAGCTCGCTGAATTACGTGGTACTTTAACTGCAGCACAAGCTCAGCGATGGCAGCAGATAAAGCTGGACTTTGTTCGCAACAATGCCTTTGGCGGGGCGGATTCAGATACAGGCCAACAGGTTGTAGTGCAACTAGCTGACATAGCAAAAGCATTAAAGCAACCATCTCACTAGAAGTTTATGCCTATCTATCTGTGATAATCAGCATTCAAACAGCGCCGTCAGGAGAGTAGAATGGCTTGGACTTCTTAAAGGAATTTAGAATGACACGTTATACAAGTACACTGCGTCATTGCCGTTCACTGTTGGTGGGTGTTAGTTTGTTACTGCCCCTTACCCTGCTCTCGGCCTGCGCTTCGACGCAATCAGAGTCTTCACCGATTATGGCATCTAACACCAGCCAGGGAATCCCACAGGCGGTAGAACAAATCAACCAGCGGGAAAGCTTTGACGCCTGGCTCGAGGCATTCCGTCGTGATGCAGCGACTCAAGGGATTAGTCCCCGGGCACTCTCGGCACTGGATAATGTGCGCTATCTGGAACGCGTGATCGAGCTCGACCGTTACCAGCCTGAATTTGTTCGTCCCATTTGGGAATACCTGGATAGTGCCGTATCCCCCACCCGGGTCAGCAACGGTCGAGAGAAGTTGGCCGAGCATGGTCAAACGGCGATGCAAATGCAGCAACGTTATGGTGTGCCTGCTGAAATTATCGTCGCTATCTGGGGTATTGAAAGTAATTATGGCGGCAACTTCGGCAGTTTTTCAGCACTCAGTTCGTTTGCAACCCTAGCCTACGACGGTCGGCGTAGTGACTTTGCCCGCGGAGAGTTGCTGGCCGCGCTGCGTATCATCGACAGTGGTGATATTGCTGCAGACGAGATGATTGGCTCCTGGGCAGGTGCCATGGGCCACACTCAGTTTATTCCTTCCAGTTTTGAAACCTATGCCCAGGATGGTGATGGTGATGGTCGTCGAGATATCTGGGGCAGTATTGCCGATGTGATGGCGTCGACGGCTAATTATCTGGCTCGATCCGGTTGGCAGACTGGACAGCCTTGGGGAGTAGAGGTCAAGTTACCATCAGGCTTTGACTATGCCCAAACCGAGCGTCTTAGCAGCGCCGAATGGGCCACTCAAGGGGTACAGGCTTTGAACGGCCCACTGCCGACCTTCGACAGTGCCGCCGTGATCGTCCCGGCAGGTGCTCAGGGGCCAGCGTTTATGGTCGGAGCCAATTTCCGCACTATCCTGCGCTATAACAACGCCACCAGTTATGCCTTGGCCGTAGCCACCTTGAGTGATGCGATTGCCGGGCGTGCAGGCATTCAACAACCCTGGCCGCGTGATCAGCTACCCTTAACCCGTGCCGATGTGCGTGAGCTTCAGCAAAGGCTGAATGCACTGGGTTATAGCGTCGGCGAGCCCGATGGGATTTTGGGGCCGAATACACGTAAGGGTTTGGGAGTCTTCCAACAGGACCAAGGGTTAGTGGCTGACGGCTTTGCTAACCAGGCGGTGTTGGAGTTGATCAGGCAGCGTTAATGGCTGCATTCGCAG
The DNA here is from genome assembly GCF_008727795.1 of Nitrincola iocasae. Classification (NCBI taxonomy): domain Bacteria; kingdom Pseudomonadati; phylum Pseudomonadota; class Gammaproteobacteria; order Oceanospirillales; family Oceanospirillaceae; genus Nitrincola; species Nitrincola iocasae. Next base: position 3,672,126 of record NZ_CP044222.1, read on the forward strand.
TCAGCAAGTAATGGCGGGAGTCATGTATAGATGGGTACTAATTAGAAGGTTTGTTCAGCCGAATCTTGGATCAACTCACCCCGTAACTGGCTGTTGGTCATCTCCAGAAACTGCTCAAGACACTCTGTTTCTCCAGTGACTTGAGCGGTGACTCTCTGTGCATACTGAACATCCAGATTTACACCATATTGATCTGCTAAATGCCTGACAAGCGATTCATGTTCATACTGAAAATGGATAACCGCTGTGGATTGAGGACGTACCTCAATCAACTCGGCAGTATTTAACGGATCACTGATCGCCTGACTGTAAGCTCTTACCAGGCCACCAGCGCCCAGCTTAATGCCACCAAAATAGCGCACTACGGTTGCCAGCACATTATCCAGGCCTTTGTGCTGCAACACATTAAGCATGGGGCGCGCAGCCGTGCCGGATGGCTCACCATCATCGGACTGACGCACTTGTCCGTTTACCAGCATGGCGTAGCAAACATGCCGCGCTTCCGGATGCTGCTGCCAAAGGGCCGCCACTTTAGCGAGGCCTTCTTCCTGGCTGTATATACTTTCGATGCGTCCGATAAAGCGTGATTTCTTAATTTCAAAATCACTTTCTACCGGATGTTCAAGGGTTTTACTGAATGACATCGTCCCATCATCCTGGTTACAGCACGCGCAACACCGGCTCTTGCAGGGCAGAAAGCTGTTCGCGCAGTTGTAGTATGTGTTCGCCCCAGTAACGTTCGGTGTTGAACCAGGGAAAGCTCAGTGGAAACGCCGGATCCTGCCAGCGACGCGCCAGCCAGGCACTGTAATGTAGCATACGCAGGGTTCGCAAAGGCTCGACCAGATGCAGTTCGCGCGGATCAAAATCGGCAAATTCCTGATAGCCAGATAATACCTCAGCTAGTTGCAACTCACGCAAATGACGCTCGTTTTCGCTCAGCAACATCCACAAGTCCTGCATCGCCGGTGCCATGCGTGCATCATCGAAATCGACAAAATGAGCCACATCATCACGCCACAACAGGTTGCCACCATGGCAGTCGCCGTGAACACGGATATAGCTCAGATCATCGAACAGGGTAAAGGCAGTTTCGATTCTCAGCATCAGATCACGGGTCAGCGACAGGTAAGCTTCACGCAGAGAGGCTGGCATAAAATCCCGAGCGATCAGCTCGATACTGTTATAGCCAAATGAAGCCAGATCCAGTACCGGACGCTCAATAAAAGGACGCGCCGCACCAACACGATGCATGCGCCCCAAGGTATGCCCTAACTGATACAAATGGTCCGGGTTATCCAGATCCGGTGCGCGTCCGCCACGGCGAGGAAAGAGTGCCAGTCGAAAGTCCTGATAGTGCAGCAGACTTTCACCCTGACTATTTTTCAGCGGCGTTACCACTGAAAGCTCCTGCTCTTCCAACTCATAGCAAAACTGATGCTCTTCCAGAATCTGTGTATCCGACCAACGCCCTGGACGGTAAAATTTGGCAATCAGTGGTATTTCTTCTTCAATGCCCACCTGATACACGCGATTTTCATAACTGTTCAGTGCCAGGATGCGTCCATCCGTGAGAAAGCCCTGCGCGTCGATGGCATCCAGAATAAAATCCGGGGTCAGGGTTTCGAATGGATGAGGGGATAAGCTCACTGAAAACTCCGCATTAAGTCTAATAAACGCTCAGAGTAGCCTAAAGCCAGCGTAACTGACAGCGAGCAATATGCTCCAGTAGGGTATTTACGGAGGCATACTCAAGACTTCTGACGAGTTTGGCATAAGCGTTGAAGAGAAAACTATTGCATTATGTGATAAAAAACTCACTAATCTGTTACGAAATGCTAGCGCACCTATTAAAATCTACAATCACTCACCCCTTGGTTAAGGATCATCCATGAATTTGCCGACCACACAGTCAACGCAAGTCATCGTTGTAAGCAATTCTTCAGATAATCCCTTTGCTATTGATGTCGCTTATGCCATGAATCAACGCGAAGACATTGCCGACCTGATCAGCATGAAGCAATTCATGAATACTGAGTTTTGCCCTCGATTTATTTCTGACGAAGCGGATTTTGATCATATCGGTCGTACCCTCAAGGGGAAGAGTGTCATCATTGTCAGTACCGGGAGCCATATAAAAAGCCGGCAGGAATTGGCCATGGCAAATTTAATTATCGCGAGGGCTGCGAAAGAAAATGGTGCGAAGCGGGTGATTTTGGTTGAGCCGGACTTGTTCTACAGTGCTCAGGACCGTGGCCCCTATCAGGATTCAGGTCAAACCCATCTTGAACGAGATATCCATGACATAAAGAAATTCGACGGCCAACCCTTTACGGCCAAACTTTACGCCCAGGTGCTGAAGCTTTCTGGTGTAGATACCGTCATGACCGTTCATAACCATTCCGAGTCAGTGCAAAAAATCTTTTCCGATGTGTTTGAAGGTGATTTTCATAACTTAATCCCTTATCAGATCTATGCACATTATCTGTTAAATTCAAACATACTGACCTACGGCGATGACGGTGAAGGGCTGGTGCTTTGCGCGCCGGATAAAGGTGCGCGTGAATTCGTAAAAGAAATGTATAAATCCCTGGGCTTAAGCAAAGCAAAATTTATCATGCTCGACAAAGAGCGTACCGCTGAGCGAAAGGTGGAAATCACCTTGCATAAAGAAAGCGAACACACCTTCGACGGCTTAGAGGGTTCCAGTATCATATTATTTGATGACATGGTGCGGACGGGATCTACAGTGGTGAAATCCTGCCAATTTCTACAGCAAATAAAGCCGCAACGCATGGTATTTGCTGTCACTCATTTTTATGCCAGTGACGAAGGGCGGGAACGTATGGCCCACCCAACTATTGATGAAATTTTAACGCTGAATACATTACCAACAATTTTGAACCGTGATGAACAAGGGCGGTTACGTAAAAAAATGGTGGTTTTAAAAGTAGAAAAGTGGTTAGCGCAAGAGCTACTTACGCTTCTCAACTTACCCCAAGTTCAACAACAGGAAGCTAACCCCTATAAAATTGATATGTCATCTAAAAACCCTCGTTTTAAGCGCAAAATCTCGTTCAGTGAAGAGCTCTCTGAGTTGAAGTAAAGGGCTATGCCCCTTACCCAAGCATTTTAGGGCGCTCTGCCAAAGGCGTAGAGAAGGTATGCTCCATATCCCAGGGAAACCGTATCCAGGTATCCTGGCTAACCTCAGTAATAAACGTATCCACCAGCGGCTTTCCGGCTGGCTTGGCATAAAGGGTGGCAAAGTGTGCTTTCGGCAACATCTCGCGAACATGACGCGCCGTTTTGCCAGTATCCACCAGGTCATCAATCAGAATCATTCCTTCACCATCACCAGCAACGCCCTTGAGCACCGTGAGATCACCCTGGGCGGCGGCGGTACCGTAAGTGTCACTTTTCTGATAGCTCACTACACAGATGGTATCAATCATGCGGATATCCATCTCACGTGCCAATATTGCTGCGGGGACCAGGCCACCACGGGTAATCGCAATAATGCCGTTCCATTGGCCCTTATCCAAGAGTCGCCAGGCTAGTGCGCGGGCATTACGGTGCAGCTCTTCCCAGCCGACAGGAAAGTCCATCCGGTAGTGGTGTTCAGTCATGGTGCATTCTCCGAGTCGCAATTGTGACGACTTAGGTTAGAGGGATTGATCGATTTTGACAAAGACGATCAACAAATCAATTATTTATTATTTTATATTATACTTACAGCGCAGAAACCATTAAGTTGACCAATTGATCAATTTTTTGGCACAAGACTTGCCACCAAGTCTCGTGATAGTACCGTGACACTCTATTCAGACGTCAGCAACAGTTAACGTCTCTGAAATGAATTATGCTGGCTAAACATGAAAAGGTAACCCTTATGCTTGAACGTCTTTTCCAACTTGAAGCCCACAATACCTCGGTTCGAAACGAGATAATCGGTGGCATAACCACTTTCCTGACCATGGCGTATATTATATTCGTCAACCCGGCGATGCTGGCGCAAGCCGGTATGGATCAGGGAGCCGTCTTTGTCGCCACCTGCCTTGCAGCCGCCATAGGTTGTTTAATTATGGGGCTTTATGCGAACTACCCGATCGCACTTGCACCAGGAATGGGCTTAAATGCCTTCTTCACCTACGGCGTTGTTCTCGGCATGGGGTATTCCTGGGAAGTCGCACTGGGGGCCATCTTCCTTTCGGGTGTGATATTCGTTTTTATCAGCATCTTCAAGATTCGCGAGTGGATCATTAACTCCATTCCAGCCTCATTGAAACTCGGTATTGCAGCCGGCATCGGTTTGTTCCTGGCGATCATCGCCCTGAAAAATGCCGGTATTGTAGTTGAGCATCCGGCCACGCTGGTTACGCTCGGTGATCTGTCTACACCACCAGCCATCTATGGCCTTCTCGGCTTTTTTGTGATTGCAGCGCTGGCTTATCTGAGGGTAACCGGTGCAGTCATGATCGGTATTTTGAGCATCACGGTGCTTGCCATCATTTTAGGACACAATGAATTTGGCGGACTTGTCTCCATGCCGCCGTCCATTGCACCAACTTTCTTAGCCATGGATATTGCCGGTGCTTTTGAAGTAGGCATGATCAGTGTGATTTTTGCTTTCCTGTTTGTCGATCTGTTTGATACAGCCGGTACACTCATCGGTGTCGGCGAGCGCGGCAAATTACTGGATGAAGACGGCAAACTACCCCGGATCAAAAAAGCCCTGCTGGCCGACTCTACAGCAACCGTTGTCGGCGCTTCACTGGGTACATCATCAACCACCAGCTACATCGAAAGCGCCGCCGGTGTTGCTGCGGGTGGGCGCACCGGCCTGACGGCCGTAGTGGTTGCGATACTGTTTCTGGTGAGTTTGTTTTTTGCACCTTTAGCTGGCTCCATTCCCGCTTACGCCACAGCGGGTGCACTGTTGTACGTGGCTGTATTGATGACAGGCAGTCTATCCAAAGTCGACTGGGACGACGTGTCTGAAGCCGCCCCGGTACTGATTGCAGCCCTGACCATGCCACTGACCTTCTCCATTGCCCATGGTATAGCGCTGGCATTTATCAGCTACGCCGCCATCAAGCTCTTCTCTGGACAGGGTAAGCAGGTCAGCATTAGCGTCTATGCGCTGGCAGTCTTCTTTGTGGTTAAATTTATATTCTTTCCTTGAGTCCCGCGGGCTGCAGTCTGGCAACGACTGACTGCAGCCCTGATGCTTCGCACTTTTTCTTAATCCACCTGAAACACCTAACGCTAGTATCCCCTACTGACTCGGTTTGTAGATTAACCTTGGATATTCCATAGCTGAAATAGCAAACTTGGCAAGCTTCCTGCATTTCTTGACTGTACAGTCAGGTTTTATTTGATCTATAGTTGATTAAAGCACTTGGACTTTTTCCTCGGTCGGGAAAGACTATTAGCATTTGATTCACACAAATCCATTGTTAGTCAGTTACTTAAGGCCAGAAAACACGCATTTAGGAAGCATTGATATGCAATTTATGCTGAATCAAACACACATCCAACTGGATGAGTGTGCACCAGATACCACCCTGTTGGAGTATCTTCGCACCCATCTGGTGCAACGCGGCACCAAAGAAGGCTGCGCATCGGGTGATTGTGGCGCCTGTACGGTGGTATTGGCTGAATCAGGCGGAGACGGTTTGCGCTACCGCGCTATCAACAGTTGCATTACCTATCTGGGAGCTGTCGATGGCTGTCAGGTGATTACGGTTGAAGGGTTAAGTCATCAGTCTGGGCAGTTGCACCCGGTGCAACAGGCGATGGTGGATCAACATGCCTCACAGTGTGGCTTTTGTACGCCGGGATTTGTGATGTCGCTGTTCGCCCTCACACATCAGCCGCAAGAGCCACACGACACCACACCTACCGAGCGGATTCATCAGGCGCTCGGCGGCAACCTGTGCCGTTGCACCGGCTATCGACCTATCATCGATGCCGCCAAAAGCTTATTGTCGGTCCCGCTGCCAGATGCTTTCAATGAACGGGAAGACCATGTACACCGCCAACTCAATGATTGGACTGCAATCAACGAGGACGGCTGCATAACACTCAAGGCGGGTGAAAGCCGTGTCTTTGCCAGTCCTCGTAGCAGTGAGGCGCTATTGAATTGTTTAGCACACTATCCGCAAGCGCGACTGGTTGCGGGAGGCACCGATCTGGCACTGGAAAGCACACAGCAATTGCATAGTCTGCCCCAATTAATTTACACCGGCCGCGTGGCTGAAATGCGCCAGATCAGTGAACGGGAAGATGCATTGGTGATTGGTGCCGCCGTTACCTACAGCGAAGCCGAGCCGATACTGACACATGCCTTTCCGGCGTTAGCTGGCCTGCTGCATCGTCTGGGCTCTCTGCAGGTACGTAATCAGGGCACGCTGGGAGGCAATATTGCCAATGCCTCTCCGATCGGTGATATGCCACCGGTACTGCTGGCGCTGGATGCCCAATTACGTATCCGCGATGCCGAGGGTGTCATCGACATGCCGATCCGTGAATTTTTCACTGGTTATCGACAAACCCGCTTACCACCTGGAGGCTTTATTGAAGCGCTGATCCTACCTCGCCTTCAGCCTGACAGTTTTTTGCGTATCTACAAATTATCGAAACGTCTGGATGATGATATCTCCGCAGTGTGCCTGGCCATGCATCTGCAACTGGATCAGGACCGTATTGTCAGCGCCCGACTGGGTTTGGGTGGTATGGCAGCCACACCGGCACGTGCGTATCAGGCAGAAGCCGCCTTGATTGGCCAGCCTTTCACCCCCGAAGGGATACGCGCGGCGCAAAGGGCGTTAGCTGCTGACTTTACCCCGCTCACTGATGTGCGCGCCAGTGCCGAATACCGGTTACGTAGCGCCAGCAATTTATTGCTGCGGGCCGTCCTGGAATATCAGGGTCATTCATCTTTGGAGGTAAGTTATCATGCGCACACTGGCTGAAACCCCTCCAACAACACTGACTGAACAATCATTCGGCGGTGTAGGTACCACGGTACCCCATGACAGTGCCCGACAACATGTAATGGGAACGGCACGCTATGTGGATGATATCGCTGAACCCCAGGGCACACTTTACGCAGCGGTTATCGGCAGTCGGATCGCCAAGGGGCGTATCCGTTCACTCGACCTGAAAGCGGTTGCTGCAGCCCCCGGAGTAGTTGCTCTGCTGACACTGGATGATGTACCCGGTCATACCGATATTGGCCCGGTATTCCCCGGCGATCCCATTTTGACTCAGAGTGACATACGTTATGCTGGCCAGCCTATCGCACTGGTGGCTGCCATTAGTGAAAAAGCCGCCCGTCAGGCCGCACTGCTGGCTCAGATTGACTACGACGCCCAGACACCACAACTGGATGCTGAAACCGCGCTGGCTAACCAGCAGCTATTAAGGCCCAGCCACCGTATGCAACTGGGGGATTGTGCAACCGCCTTGCAGCAGGCCCCTATTCAACTGAGCGCCAAGATGCAGGTTGGAGGGCAAGAACATCTATACCTGGAAGGCCAGGTCAGCCTGGCGGTACCGGGTGAAGATGGCGACATGCTCATTTACACCTCCAGCCAACACCCCAGTGAGGTACAAAAACTGGTGGCAGAGGTATTAAACCAACCTCTGCACAAGGTCACTGTGGATATGCGCCGCATGGGCGGTGGCTTTGGTGGCAAGGAAACCCAAGCGGCGCCTTGGGCCTGTCTCGCCGCACTGATGGCGGCTAAAACCGGACAGGCCGTCAAGCTGCGTCTGCCGCGCAAAGACGATATGGTCATGACCGGTAAGCGTCATCCGTTTGTGAACCGATACCATATCGGCTGTGACGAGCAGGGTCGACTGCTGGCAGCCGATATAGAAGTGATCGGAAACGGGGGGCACTCTCCCGATCTGACTGACGCCATCGTCGATCGTGCCATGTTTCATGCCGATAACGCCTACTTCCTGCCCAATGCCGATATTCGTGGCCACCGGGTCGCCACCGATACTGTCTCGCATACAGCATTTCGCGGTTTCGGTGGCCCGCAAGGCATGCTGATTATTGAACGTGCCATGGATGATATTGCCCGGCACCTGGGTTGTGACCCACTGGATATCCGCAAGCGCAATCTCTACGCTGAGAAAAGGGATCTGACCCCTTATCATCAGCAGGTGGAGTTTGCCACGCTGCAGCGGTTGGTGACGGAACTGGAACAAAGCAGTGATTACTGGGCGCGGCGCAAAGCGATTACCCAGTGGAATAACGGCAGCGCGATTCTCAAGCGTGGACTGGCACTGACGCCGGTGAAGTTTGGCATCTCCTTTACCCTGCAGCACCTGAATCAGGCGGGGGCTTTGCTACACATTTACACCGATGGCAGTATCCAGCTTAACCACGGTGGCACAGAAATGGGTCAGGGGCTACACACCAAGGTAGCCCAGGTGGTGGCCAGTACGCTGGGGGTGGATCTGCAGCAGATACGCATTACTGCTACACGCACGGACAAAGTCCCCAACACCTCACCCACCGCCGCCTCCAGTGGTTCTGATCTGAATGGCAAAGCCGCCGAACAGGCCGCTCTGACACTCAAGCAGCGACTGAGTGACTTTCTTGCCGAACAACAGGCTGTACCACTGTCGCAGATACGTTTTTCTGACAATCAGGTCTGGTGGGATGATCATCAGTCAGTGACTTTTGCTGAGCTGGTGCAACAGGCCTATCTGGCCAGAATCTCACTCTCGGCTACCGGCTATTACCGTACCCCGAAAATCTGGTATGACCGGGAAAAAGCCCAAGGCCGTCCTTTCTTTTATTTCGCCACAGGTGCCGCCGTATCCGAAGTTATTATCGACAGCCTGACCGGCGAGTATCGGCTACTTCAGACTGACATTCTTCATGATGTCGGCAAGAGCCTGAACCCGGCTATCGATATTGGCCAGATTGAAGGTGGATTTATTCAGGGTATGGGCTGGTTGACCACCGAGGAGCTGGTCTGGAATGCAGAGGGGCAGTTACTGAGTAATTCACCTGCTACCTATAAAATTCCGGCGATCAGTGACACCCCGCCAATATTTAATGTCAGGCTGTTTGAGCAAGCCAATGCTGAAGCCACGATTTATCACTCCAAAGCGGTCGGTGAGCCACCACTTATGCTGGCAATCTCTGTCTGGTCAGCGCTGCGCGATGCCATTAGCAGTCTCAGTGATTACCGCATCAGTCCGGATCTGGATACCCCCGCCACACCGGAGCGGGTACTGGCTGCCATTGAGGCATTAAAAAAACAACAGGAGGCTAGCTGATGATCCGTTGGAGCGATGCCCTGGCTGAATGTCAGCGCACTGGTCAATCCCATGTACTGGTCAGTGTCATCAGTACCGAAGGGTCCGTACCGCGCAACCCCGGCAGCAAAATGCTGGTGACTGAAGACACTTTGATAGACACCCTGGGCGGAGGCAATCTGGAGTGGCATGCCCTGGAATACGCGCGCCAACTCTTGTCTGAGGGAAAAAACGTTCAACGCCTGCAGAAATTTCCACTGGCGGCGGCGCTGGGACAGTGTTGCGGCGGCCATGCCACGCTGCTGTTTGAGTGCTTTTGTCACGTCAGCCACTCGCTGTGGCTATTTGGTGCCGGTCATGTCGGACATGCCCTGAGCAAGATATTGCAAGACCTGCCGCTCAGGCTTAACTGGGTTGATAATCGTCCAGCGCAATTTCCAGTCGATTTAGCGGCTGATATTATCCAGCACCACCCAGAAGCGCCCACCGATGTGTTTAATCAGATGAGGCCCAACGACTCTCTGCTGATCATGACCCACTCGCATGATCTGGATTACCGCCTGTGTGAAGCGGCCTTAACACAACAGCATCAAGGGTTTATCGGTTTAATTGGCTCAGATACCAAAGCCGCTCGCTTTCGTCATCGCCTCAGGCATGCCGGGTTTAGCACCGATGAAGTTAACCGTATCGAGTGCCCGGTCGGGGTGACTGGCATAGGGGGAAAGCGCCCCATGGAAGTCGCGGTGTCCATTGCCGCACGTGTCATTCAGCACTACCGCAGCCAATTACCCGATGAGAGCATCCATCAAGGTCTATCAAGAACAGAGCAGGCCGAACTGAACAGGCAATTACAAGAGACCCACCATGACACTGAATGAACTCAATCAACTCGATCCGCAGGCGGCGGCTACCTGCTTCCGTCAATGCTGCGTCAGTGAGGCCTGGGTGCAGGGCATGCTTCAGGCGCGGCCTTTCAGCAGTGAAGCATCATTGTTTGCTGAGGCCTCGCGCATCTGGGCGGGACTCGAAAGAAATGATTATCTACAAGCCTTTGAAGGCCACCCGAAAATTGGCGACGTCAGCTCTCTGCGAGCAAAATATGCCGACACCAAAGCGCTGGCTGCAGGCGAACAATCCTCTGTGGACAGTGCCAATGAAGCGACGATCAACGCACTGGCTGAAGGTAATCAGCAGTATGAAGCCCGCTTTGGCTATATTTTTATTGTCTGTGCTACAGGCAAGTCAGCTGAGGAAATGCTGGCACTACTGACAGAGCGATTACACAACGATACGGAAACAGAAATTCACCTGGCGGCTGCAGAGCAAAACAAAATCACTCAGATCCGCTTACAAAAATTACTTCAAAATTGATCTAGACAAGCAGGACAAGTATGAGCCAAATAACAACCCATGTACTGGATACAGCCAAAGGCCACCCCGCCGCAGGCATTCCCATCAGCCTTTTTCATCTGGACAAGGGCAACTGGATTGAAATCAGCCAGGGAGTCACTAACCAGGACGGTAGAATTGCCGACCTGCTGGCGGATGGCATCACTTTAGCCGCAGGCCGTTACCGTATGCGCTTTATGCTGGAGGGCTATTTCAGCTCACAGGATCAGCCCACCTTTTATCCCCAGGTCGATATAGAGTGTAACCTGAGTGGTGCTGGCGATCATTACCACATTCCCCTGTTGATCAGCCCGTTTGGCTATACCACCTATCGAGGTTCCTGAGACATGACCCTGCATGCCTTTCGTGGATCTGCTCTGCACTATCTGGAAGATCCTCTTACCCATGCCGAACACGCCAGTGAGTTTATCGAAGATGCACTACTGCTGGTCGAGGATGGCAAAATCAAGGCGCTCGCGCCTTATGCTGAACTGCGCCACAAGCTGGAGCCTTCAGTCAAACTGGTGGACTACTCGGGCAAACTCCTCATGCCCGGTTTTATTGATCTGCATACTCATTATCCGCAAACGGAAATCATTGCATCCTATGGCAAACAACTGCTGGACTGGCTGAACAACTATACCTTTCCAACTGAAGCCAAATTTTCTGATGCCAGCTATGCAAAGTCCATCGCCGAGCTGTTTATTGATGAACTGCTGCGCAATGGAACAACCACCGCTATGGTCTTCGCGACCGTGCACAAGGCATCAGCCGATGCTTTTTTTGAAGCCGCCGCCGCTCAGAACCTGCGAATGATCGCAGGCAAGGTGTTGATGGACCGTAATGCGCCTGCTGATTTATGCGACACGGCAGAATCAGGCTATGTCGAGTCAGCTGAATTGATTGAAAAGTGGCATGGCAAGCAGCGCTTATCCTATGCCGTGACACCCCGTTTTGCCCCCACCAGTACGCCGGAACAGCTTCATAGTGCAGGCCAGTTACTGCAAACCTACCCTGACGTTTATCTGCAAAGCCACCTGGCTGAAAACCATGATGAACTGGCCTGGGTTGCCCGGCTATTCCCCAAGGCGCGTGATTATCTGGATGCTTATGAACAAGCGGGCCTACTGGGATCTCGCTGTGTTTATGCGCATGGTATCCACCTGAGTGAATCCGCCTGTGAGCGCCTGGCCGAGTCGGCTACCGTACTGGCGCACTGCCCCACATCCAACCTGTTTCTGGGTTCCGGCTTATTTGATATGCAACGCATCAGTGATGCGGGCATCCGCTATGCCCTGGGGACAGATGTCGGCGGTGGTACCAGTTTTTCCATGTTCCGCACCCTCGCTGAGGCCTACAAGATTCAACAGCTGCAACAGCACTCTTTACACCCGCACCAGTCTTTGTATCTGGCCACTTTGGGTGGTGCCCGTGCCTTATCCCTGGATCATTTGATTGGCAACTTTCTGCCTGGAAAAGAAGCGGATTTTATTGTTGTGGATCCCCAGGCAACACCTCTGCTCAGTTTCAGAACCGCTCAGTGCGACAGCCTGACCGAAATGCTGTTTGCCTTAACTACCCTCGGTGATGACCGATTAATTTATGCCACCTATATTCTTGGCAATCTTGCTTACCTTCAGGAGCGTTAATTCATGGATCCCTATTTATATGACTGGTTAAATTTAGTCGTACGACTACTGCACGTCGTTACTGCGATTGCCTGGATAGGCGCGTCCTTTTACTTTATCTGGCTGGATAACTCACTGGAAGAACCACCACAATGGAAAAAGGACAAGGGTATTAAAGGGGACTTATGGTCAATCCATGGCGGTGGCATTTACGAAGTCGCCAAATACCAGCTCAGCCCGGAAAAAATGCCCAAGCACCTGCACTGGTTCAAATGGGAAGCCTATTCCACCTGGATTACCGGTATGCTAATGCTAACGCTGATTTACTATGTTGGCGCCTCCAGTTACATGATTGATCCTTCCAAAGCTGATCTGGCTCCCTGGCAGGCCATCGGTTTGGGGCTGGGAAGCATCGTCATAGGGTTTCTGGTGTATGAACTTTTGTGTCGCACCCCGCTGGTGGATAAAGAGCTGCTATTGGGTGTTATTTTACTGGGTGTGATTGCGTTCCTCGCTTGGTTTTTAGGTCAGTTTATTGGTGACCGGGCGGCCTATATCCATATCGGTGCATTGATTGGCACCTGTATGGCCGCCAATGTATTCACCACCATCATCCCATCACAAAAGGCACTGTTGGGTGCTATTGAAAAAGGCGAATCACCAGACCCTCTTTACGGCCTAAATGCCAAGCGTCGATCCACCCATAATAACTACGCCACCATCCCGGTGCTGTTTATTATGCTCAGTAATCACTCGCCAATGACCTATGGTCATGAACATAGCTGGGCTATTCTGACAGCCCTGATAGTGATCGGTGCCTGGGCCCGGCATTTCTTTAACCTGCGACACAAAGGCATCGTCAAACCCTCTATCCTGATCACCGCTGTGCTGGCCTTTATTGTGCTGATATTAATCGCACGTCCACAGCCCATCCAGCAACTGGAGGCAGGTGAACAGCCGCTCTCAGATAACCAAGCCTTTGCGATTGTGATGGAGCGCTGCGCAACCTGCCATAGCCGCAGCCCTACAGACGACATCTTCGCCGTAGCGCCAGCAGGCGTCTACCTGGAAAGTGAAGCTGACATTATGCGTCTATTGGATAGAATAGAAGCCAGAAGTATTCTGACACACGATATGCCTTTCTTGAATAAAACTGAGATGACACTGAAAGAAAGAGCCTTATTGGCAGACTGGATAAAACGTACAAAAAGCTGAATACAAATAGGCATTGTGGCGTTTTATTTTAAAGCGCCACAGCCTTTCATAATAACATGAATCAAGGTTTCTGCAGCCGCCGCATAATCCTGCTCATCAGGTTCTTTTTTATTTAAAGCTGCAGCTATTTGCACAGAGAAATCGGAGTAATGCTGCGTAGTCGACCAAATCATAAACAATAAATGCTCGGGTGTTATTGCATCTATTTTGCCCTGTTCTATCCATTTTCTGAACACAGCAACACGACCTGCAAACCACAGATGATAATTATCACTAAAATAGGCTTTCATATTATTTGCGCCACTGATTATTTCAGCTGCAAATATTCTTGAGGCCAAACTATACTCCCGGGCAAAGGCAATTTTTTGACGAATATACTCAGGCAAAACCTCAGAGGGATCGTCATCCTCAGTAAAATCACTCAGGCTTGCATCCCAGATATCAATAATATTACTCAAAACCGCAATATAAAGACCCATTTTATTTTTAAAATAGTAATGGATATTCGCCTTCGGCAAGCCCGCCCGTTGCGCAATGGCGCTCATACTGGCACCGGCAAAGCCCCGTTCAGCGAACTCCACCTCAGCGGCACGGATAATCAGTGTTTCATTTTGCTTGCGGATTCTACCCACAGGTTTATCATGCTGATGGGATTCAATATTGAATAGCAAAAGGCTGCTCTCCGGAAGGACTCGTGTGTCTTCTATAGGGCCAGCAGTATAATACACCTGTCGCTAATATTGAACTTCGGTTCCGGGTGGATAAAACAGCGGCTTTACAATTGTCTGCTTACCAAACGTTCGGCCTGCTGCTGATGCGCTCTACGCAGTTGCTCTTCATCCTTATGTACCAACCGGCCCGCTTCAACCAGCCATTTGCCTGCCACCATCACTCGATCAGCCCGATGAGCACCACACAACAGCAGGGCTGCTAGCGGATCGTGACTACCGGAAAATCTCAGCTCATCCAGGCGGAACAATGCCAGATCAGCCTGCATACCCACCTCCAGCACGCCCAAATCCTGACGCCCGAGCAAACTTGCTGACCCCTGAGTAACCCAGCGCAAAGCATCCAAATGAGACACCGCTTCGGCACCATATTTAAGGCGCTGCAGATACATTGCCTGTCGAGCTTCAGTGATCAGATTGGAGCTATCATTCGATGCCGAACCATCCACACCGAGACCTACCGGTGCCCCGGCTTGCTCCAGATCCAGCACCGGACAGATACCGGACGCCAGCATCATATTTGAGGAAGGGCAATGACAAATACCGGTTCCGGCTGCGCCTAAACGCTGAATCTCGTCCTGATTGAAATGGATACCGTGAGCTAACCAGGTCTGTGCAGATAGCCATCCGACATGCTCAAGGTAATCCACCGTACGCATCCCAAAGCGCTTAAGGCAAAAGGCCTCTTCATCCAGTGTTTCGGCCAGGTGCGTGTGTAAGCGAACAGTATACTCTGTAGCCAATTTAGCTGACTCACTCATCAACTCGCTGGTTACCGAAAATGGGGAGCAAGGCGCAAGCGCAACCTGTCTCTTCGAGCCCACTGCAGGGTCATGAAAGCGTTTGATCAATCGCAGACTATCATCCAGAATTTGGCTTTCCTGTTGCACCACGCTTTGTGGTGGCAAACCTCCGTCTGCGGCGCCAAGACTCATGGAGCCACGCGTCAGCGTCACCCGCATACCAGTACTTTCGGCGGCATCCATCTGTATATCGATGGCCTGGGTTAATTGGTCAGGAAATACATAGTGATGATCAGCCGCGGCGGTACACCCGGATAACAGCAGTTCAGATAACGCCAGCTCCGTGGCACTGAACAGCATGTTTTCATCCAGCCCGGCCCAGATCGGATAAAGCGTCTGCAACCAGGGAAACAAGGGTTTATTCAATGCCGCAGGCAGTGCACGTGTCAGTGTCTGATAAAAGTGGTGATGGGTGTTAATCAAGCCAGGTAACACCACGTGCTGACTGGCATCAAACACTTCATCACAGGGAGTGCTTGGCACCGCCCCCTTAGCCAAGACCTCCCGGATCACTCCCTGATCCGTATTGATCACCAGCCCACCAGCACTGTCTGCAGCCGTGTTGGTATGCGTTGCCAGTGGCTGTTTAATCCATATACGCCTGGTCATTCAGCTACTCTGCCTTGCAAGGATGACTGCTCCAGTTCCAACTGCTCTTCAGCAGCGGGGGTTTCTTCCGGCAAAATCAAACTCAAAATTATGGCTGTCAAACCACCCGAAGTAACGGCTGATCCGAAAATGTTGCGTACCAGATCAGGCATCTCGGCCAACAAGTCCGGCGTCATGGAAACACCCAGACCTATCCCGAATGAGGCTGCCATAATCAATAGATTACGGCGATCCAGGGTTTCGTTTGCCAGGATTTTTACACCAGCCGCCGCCACGGTACCAAACATTACCAGGGTTGCTCCACCCAACACCGGCTTGGGAATCTGCTGTAGTACGGCACCAATGATGGGGAAAAGCCCTAGAATCATCAGAATCACGGCAACATAGTAACCAATATAACGACTGGCAACGCCGGTCAACTGGATCACACCATTATTCTGACTGAAGGTTGTATTGGGAAAAGTATGAAACACTGAAGCAATCATTGAGTTGATGCCATCAGCCAACACCCCACCACGAATACGTTTTATATATTCATCGCCCTTAATCGGCTGCTTGGAGATAATGCAGTTGGCGGTAATATCGCCACTGGTCTCAATAGCAGTTACCAGATAGATTAATGCCACGGGGAAGAAAGCACTGAAATCAAATGCAAAACCGTACTGAAACGGTATAGGGATAGTCAACAGACTTACACTGGACAGGTGATCAAAGCTGATCTGTCCCATGACGGCGGCAATCACATACCCGGCCACCAGCCCCAGCACAATGGAAGACAATCTCACCCAGGGATTGGCTGAGCGGTTCAGCAGAATAATGGTAATGAGAACAAAACCACCCAGTGACAGATTTGCAACGCTACCGAAGTCCGGAGCGTTAACACCTCCGGCAAGATCCGTCATACCCACACGTATCAGACTGATACCGATAATGGTAATGACAATACCGGTAACCAGGGGTGTCAGTATGCGTTTGAGCTTGTGCAATATCTGACTAATGAAGATTTCAATAAATGCACCAAAAAAACACACGCCGGTAATCAGTGCCAGAATCTCTTCTGGCCCACCACCCTTACCCTTGGCGATAAACCCAGCGGCTAGTATGGCACTCAAAAACGCAAAACTGGTGCCCTGAACACAAATCATCCCGGCACCTATCCCCCAGGCACGCCGTGCCTGGATAAAGGTACCAACGCCCGAGACAAATAATGCCATGCTGATCAGGTAAGGCAGGTACTCACCCAGACCCAACACCCCGCCTATGATTAATGTGGGTGTGATAATACCAACAAAGCTGGCAAGCACATGCTGTATGGCCGCAAAAGTTGACGCTTTAAACCCAGGCCTTGAGTCAAGCGGATAAAGTAGATCATTTTTCATCATCAGTATCCTATAGGTTGAAAGTGCCACTGAGCATTAAGTGTTCAGGCATCTGTATCCGTGACAGGTATGCTCACCAAAAAGCTGACTGCACAGTCAGGTTTTAAAAGCAGAAATCATGCCAAACTATAAATAGTTTCAACAAATAAAATAAAAACCTTAATCTTCGAAGTGCGAAAGTGAGCGAAAAAAAACATAACCAATTGAAAAATAATATAATATATTAAATACCATTGATTATTACACAGAAGTAAAGAGATACACTGTTATACAGAAGAGCACGCCTCCTTTAGCACCATAATGGGGATAATTTACGTTAAGTGCGTGCAAATAAGGCACCGGGCTGATTGAATTAACCCAGTGCCCAGTCAGTTATATGGCCGCACTATTACTGCCACGATTAGCCCAACGGGTAAAACGCTTTTCCATCCAGGCAAAGATTTCGTACATCACTACACCCATGACACCGATCACGATCAGTCCGGCAAACACCAACGCCATATCCATGGATGAACTGGCCGCCATCATCAAATAACCGATACCCATATTGGATGCGACTGTTTCAGAGATAACCGAACCGACAAATGCCAGGGTAATGGCTACCTTCAATGACGCAAAAAAATATGGCAACGCTCTTGGTAGGCCCACCTTACGCAGAATATCGAGTTTAGATGCTCCCAAAGAACGCATCACATCCTCAAGCTCCGGCTCCAGTGTTGCCAAGCCTGTAGCCACATTCACCAGTATCGGAAAAAAGGAGATCAGAAAGGCTGTCAGTATAGCCGGGACCGTGCCAATACCAAACCAAACGACTAATACAGGCACAAAGGCCACTTTTGGAATGCTGTTAAACCCGACTAACAGTGGATAGAGCGCTTTATAAACAATCGGATAAGTTCCCACAGCAACGCCCATAACCACCCCGACCAAAACGGCAATAGCAAACCCCACCAGTGTCGTGAAAAAGGTCTGCCAGGCATGCATCATGATCGGTTCCCAGCGAGCCACGCCCGCATCCCATACAGCCGTAGGTGCTGGAAACAGGTACTCAGGTACATTAAAGCCTACACAGATAATTTCCCACAGCAACAGCAGGACCAGTATCAGCATCCAGCTGGCATTCCTGATCATAAACTTGCGACGATTAAATGCCATACAGGCCTCCATTATCAGGTCTTACGTATTGAGCCTATATGATCACGCAACACATGTACCTGAGAAGCAAAGTTCTCGGTATAGGTATCTTCTAAAGAGCGAGGGCGCGGCAGATCAACTTCACGTCTGGCCAGAATCTGACCGGGCCCTTTACTCATGACATAGACGGTATCCGCTAAAAATACCGCTTCACGCAGATCATGTGTCACCAGAACGACGGTAAAGGGCTGCTCTTGCCAAAGCGACTGCAGCATGCACCAGAGCTCTTCCCGGGTAAAAGCATCCAGTGCGCCAAAAGGCTCATCAAGCATCAGCAGTTCCGGCTTGTGAATCAACGCACGGCAGATGGAGGCACGCTGCTGCATACCACCCGAAAGCTCCCAGGGATATTTATCTTCCCAGCCCTTCAAGCCGACCCGCTCCAAAAGTGCGCGCGCCATCTCTTCAAAGGTCTTACGTTGGCGGCGTAACTGTGAACGGTAGGGCTGCACAATTTCCAGTGGCAACATAACGTTCTGCAGGGTTGTCCGCCAAGGCAAAAGATTAGATGCCTGAAACGCCATACCAATACACTTTTGCGGCCCGTCAACCTGACGCCCATTCAGATAGACATATCCGGACGTCGGCTCAGAGAGTCCTGAAACCAGTTTCATCAGAGTTGATTTACCGCAACCCGAAGGCCCAACAACCGCAATAAACTCATTCTTTTTTACTGATAATGAAACATCCTGGATGGCCAGCGGTCCACCCTCATCATAGGCCAGACTAACCTTTTCACAGGTTACAAACTCCATAGAGCATCCTCAAGAAACCACGACAGGACTTGCCCAACCTCAGGCCAGGCAAGCTAGTTAATCAGCGGGGAATTGAACGACTACTGCGCTCTGGAAGTAGCGAAGCATTAAATAACTCAGCCGCATCTGGCGTGGATTCCAGTCCAAACGAGCTCACAGCTTCGGCAATGGATTGCTCCAGACGATCAAAAGTGACCGCTCCCAGACCTTCAGCCAGGGTTTCTTCGGTAATCACCTGTGCATCAAGGGCCAGCTTCAGACGGCGTAACTCAAGTGCTTCGTCGACCAGTCCATCCCGGCTGGAAACATACTTTACCGCCGCCTCCGGATCCTGAATCGTTTCAATCAGTGCCTTATTGAAGGCTCGGGTGAACCCGGCGACAGCTTCCGGGTTGTCAGCCAGCAATGCCTCACTGGCAATAATCGCGTTGCCGTAAAGCGAAACACCAAACTCGGAATAGGGCATTACGGTAATCTGATCCAGAGCCACACCTCGGGCTTCAAGATTCAACAAACTGGTAAAATAGAATCCGGTTATGCCATCCACTTGTCGACGTGCCAGCAGCGTCTCACGTATCGCCGGATCTACACTCTGCCAAGAGACTGCATCAACAGCCAAGCCATTGTGTGCAGCAAATGCAGGCCAAGCCTTGCGACCCGCATCAAAGACCGGCGCCGCCAGGGTTTTACCGGCCAGATCAGCGGGTGTATCTATACCGGATTCTTTCAGGGTAAATACCGCTGCCGGTGTATGGTTATAAAGCATATACACCGCTTGAATGCCAGAATCCGGGTTATCCGCGCTGTATTCTACCAAGGCATTAAAGTCTGCCAGAGCCATATCATAGGCCCCAGTAGCCACGCGCGTGACAGCACCAGATGAACCATTACCTGAATCGATGGTGACACTGAGACCTTCTTCAGCGAAATAACCCTTATCCAGCGCCATCAGAAAAGGTGCCGAAGGACCTTCGAAGCGCCAATCCAGAGTAAAGTTGATGGGTGTAGACGCGTGTGTATTAGTCGCCATCAAAGGCTGCAGACTCAGGCAAGCCGCCACCGCGCAAAAGGTTGCAAACTTTTTCAGCGTGAAAGGTTTACCAGCACTCATTAGAATCACCTTTTAATCTGAAGTGACCAGATATCTGGTCACTTAGGTCAATTTAGTAGTTAACAGGTGGTCAGCAGCAATGCGGCTCTCACATGCAATACTAAAAACTGACCAGTTAGTCAGAATATAGCAATCCTTATGCCAGCTTTTTAGGTGCTAACGACCTATCAATGACCATTTTACTGCACCGAAATAAAGCATAACAGATAGTGACTACCTCAAAAGGTGCGCCCGGCTCACGGACTGTAAAGACAGACACCCTGTTTACCCAGCTGCTTTGCCTGGTACATAGCTTCATCAGCAGCCTTGACCAGATAATGGGCTTCATGCGCATCTTCAGGGCAACGAGAGATGCCAATACTGGCACTGATATGGACTGTTCCCTGGGGCAGGCTAATCGGTAACTGCAATGCTTGTTGGATTTTCTCAGCGATGCCAACCGCTTTGGCTTCATCATCGCAATAACCTGCAATCACCGCAAATTCATCGCCGGACAAACGTGCGACTGTATCAGACTGACGTACCGCGGTCTGAATTCTTTTGGCGACCTCTACTAGCACCTGATCGCCTGCGGCATGGCCCAAGGTGTCATTAACCGGTTTGAAGGCATCCAGATCTATATACATCAATGCAAAAGGGGTTTTATACCGTTCAGCCGCTGTTAGCGCCTGATTCAGGCGATCGTAGAAGAGCGTTCTGTTCGGTAAGCCGGTCAAACCATCATGGGTAGCCTGATAAGCCAACGCTTCCTGGGCTTTTTTACGCGCAGTAATATCTTCAAACACCATGACATAACCGGTGGTATAGCCATCGGAGGTATACACAGCATGCGCTCGCATGGCCAATATGCGATCTATGTAACCAGACATACGACAACAGAGTTCATCGGCACAAGCACCCTCGTCTTGCAACTCTTGCAACAGCACATCCCAACTACGCACAGCTTGGAACTCACAGGGGAGACTGTGGGGTGTTTGCCCTACTGGCATGGACGCTTGCATACCGGTCAGACGTAGAAAAGCCGGGTTATACTGGCGGATCAAAAACTGCCGATCGAGCATCATGATGCCAGTATCGGTAATATTGAACACTGCTTCAGACAACCTGGCTGTCTGGTCACGTTCATGGCGGACAATCGCGTAACGCAGTGCTTTTCTCAATGCCTGGCCATCGGTGCCTTTAATCAGATAGTCTTGTGCACCTGACCTCAGCGCTGCCTGTATCCAACGAGTATCATCCGTACCGGTCAGAACAACAATAGGGATGTCCATGCTTTTCTCACGTAAACGCATGAGTGTCACCAGGCCTTCACTATCCGGCAGATTTAGATCCAGCAGAATCACATCTGGAAGGTTCTGCCCCTGCTCCAGTGAAACGATTGCCTCGGAGAGACTACCAACAACATCCAATGAAAAAGCATCAACATTTTTTTCCTGCAAATACAGACGTATCAGTGCGACATCGCCAGGCTCATCTTCTACCATCAGGACATTATGACCCGAACTTGGCCGTGGTATAGATTCAGTTTTACGCAATGTGTGACTCCTCTGCAGGTGTCCAGGGCAAGCTAAACCGGATACAGGTACCTTTTCCAAGACCTTCCGAGCTCGCATGTATTTCACCACCATGACGCTGCACTATTTTTCGACAAACCGATAGGCCAATTCCTTCACCCACAAAACTTGATCGAGGGTTCAAACGCCGAAACACCTTAAAGATACAGCCCACCTGCTCAGGCTCGATACCTATCCCCTGATCACAGATCGTCGCTTCCCAAACACGCTCTAGACAGCGTCCCTTTATCGCAATAACAGGCGGCTGCCCTTGTGCATGGAACTTGATCGCATTGGCGATCAGATTCTGAAACAACCTGACTCCTTCATTGCGACTCATCCAGATACTCGGCCAATCGCCCTCTACACTGATAGAGGCGTCGTGTTTACGTACTTCGGGCCCCAGATAGACCAGAGCCTCATCCAGTAAAGTTCTCAATGCGCACCAGTGGGCAGGCTCCCCTCCTCGCCCAACACGAGAATATTCCAGCAATGACTGCAGCATGTCATCTAGACGCTGACCTCCTTCTGTCACATAGCCCAGGTATTCACGAATCTCGTCCGAGCAATCGACGCCCAGTTTTTTATCAATAATTTGAGAAAAGCTGGTAATCATTCGAAGCGGTTGACGTAAATCGTGCGAGGCAATGTAAGCAAATTGTTCCAGCTCTTCGTTGGAGGTTTGTAAAGCATCGGCCTGACGACGAATCGCTTCTTCATGCTGCTTTTGTGCAGTAATATCATGTACTGAACCTATTAGACGTGCTGGTTGACCTGCGTCATCGAGTTCCACTCGGGCACGTTCATGTACCCAACGCACACTGCCATCAGGCCTGATGATACGGTGCTGAATATCATGCACACCCAATTTTTCTGCCGCCTTTGTACTAGCCATAACCGCATCGCGATCTTCAGGGTGAACGGCGGCACTAAAGGACTCAACACTGGGTTCAAATATTTGCGGATTCTGCCCAAATATTTCAAAAATAATATCTGACCACCAGAGTGAACCGGTCTGAAGGTCGGCTTCCCAGTACCCAAGATGCGCCAACTGCTGTACTTCCTCCAAGCGCAGATGGTGAAGTCTGTCCTGTTCAACCACATACTGATCAAGACGTCGCTGGCGCTGCACCATCCAGCCGCAGAATAATAAACTCAATAGCACCAGTAGTGCCGTGGCAATAAACTTATAGGTCTCACTGCGTTGAAAACGTGCAATATCAACCAGTGTTGGGTCCAGATCTTCGGTTACAACTACCAGCAAAGACCAATCGTTCAAGCGTTGATATGCCGTCTGACGCCATTTACCATCGATAGGGGCGGCTCCTCTATAGGAGTAATTATCAGGAGGGTTACCTTGCCACTGCATTACCGGTGCAACCATCAAACCAGGCTGCAAATCAATCAAGGGCATACGATAGATCAGCCCACCCTCCAAAGTTAACAACGCTGTCGTCAATCCGGGCTGCTGGGTAATACGCCCTAACCCTTCAGCTAATTGATAGACATCAATTGCGGCAACAATAACCCCCTCAAACTCGCCTTGAGGACTAAACACCGGACGACTTAAGGCAATAAATAAGGCACTAGGCTCCAAACGGGACATAGTGGGTGCCGAAAGATAGACTTGATCGATCTGTTGCTGCTGATGAATGCGAAAATAATCACGATCTGCAACCGAGAGGGAGGACTGTTCAAAGGTCCAGACTTGCATCTGGCCGTGCTTATCAAGCAGAAAAAAATCCAATAGCTCTGGTGTTTCCAACTGCTTAGACAACATGTATGTCCGCAGATCTACTTCAGCCTGATTATTACTTTGCAGCAGACGCCGAAAAGTCAGTAGACTGCGATCAATTTCCTGCAAACGGGCATTGACCAATTCGCGTTGCGTCAAGGATATCGCTTTCACCGACTGCTCGGCCCGATCCAGTTGACGTAACTCATAAGATTCAGAGGCCGAGTGATGGAACAAATATAACGACAGGAGTATCAACACCCCCAATAACAACAGCATCAGATTGACAGCGGTCGATTTTGGCAAAACTTGTGGGGTTTTGGGCATGCGCACAGAAACTTCTGAGTGGCTTGATGTGGGTTTAATAATACGCGTTAAGCGAAATGACCACAAACGCTGCTGATTAAACTTTCCGCTATGTTATGCTGTCTGTGTATATGAATTTATCTGCATTTAAACTAAGGATGATGGAATGGAAACTTCCGTGAAAGTCTGGGACTGGAGTTTACGCGTTTTTCATTGGAGCTTGCCAGTTTTACTGTTTCTGTTGTGGTTCTCTGCCACCCAAAGCGAAAATTTTGATGCCATAGAACATCATATGCTGTTGGCTCAGATTCTTTTAGGGCTGATGATTTATCGTATTATCTGGGGGTTTATCGGCACACCGGCTGCACGCTTCAGCCGTTTTATCACTGGCCCTCGCAGTTGGAGGGGCTACGCCATGTCCATTATTCGTCGTCAACCGCTAGCCTATATGGGGCATAACCCTTTAGGAGGCCTGATGGTCTTGGTGTTACTGGGTGCTCTGAGTTTTCAGTTACTGACTGGCTTATTTACTGATGATGACATACTCTTTTCAGGCCCCCTGGCCAGCACAGCATCTCAGGACACCGTAAGCTGGATGAGTAGCTGGCATCGGCGATTTTTTGACTGGATTCTGATTCTGATCGGGGTGCATT
Organism: Nitrincola iocasae; assembly: GCF_008727795.1. NCBI lineage: Bacteria > Pseudomonadati > Pseudomonadota > Gammaproteobacteria > Oceanospirillales > Oceanospirillaceae > Nitrincola > Nitrincola iocasae. The sequence continues at coordinate 3,696,469 of NZ_CP044222.1, forward strand.
TGCTGGCCATCGTCTTTTACAAGCTGTTAGGCGAAGGTCTGGTAAAAGCCATGTTTACGGGTCGCAAACCGCTGCATGATTCCGCACCAGATCTTCACAAGTTACTTCCCGTACCCACGACTTTTCCCTGGATCCGCTTTTGCATCGCCGTGGCTATCACTGCCGCTTGTGTCGGGATACTTTTTTATCGTTAACTTGCCACGTAAGGTTCAGCCTGACTGAATCGCTGGGCCTTACGCATAGCTGGATGAAAATACGAATAGATAACGGGTACCAGTAACAGGCCCACCAGCATTGAAAAGCTTAATCCAAATACAATCGCTACGGCCAACGGCTGCAGCATTTCGGAACCCTCACCCATCCCGATAGCCAGTGGCAACATTCCCGCAACCGTGGTCATGGTGGTCATAAGTATCGGCCGCAAACGCAGCCTGGCAGCGGCAATGATAGCGTCATCTCGTTGCATGCCACGATCCTGCTGCAGTTCAATATATTCCACCAGTACGATGGCATTATTCACGACTATGCCCGCCAGCATAATCATTCCTAACCAGACCGGCATAGATAAGGGCATACCGAGCAGAGTTAAACCGCCAGCAACACCTATGGCACTGAAAGGTACACTGAGAATAATAACCAACGGATTGCGCAGCGATTCATACTGTACCGCCATCACCACAAATACCAGAAACAATGCTAGCAACAATAGCACTCCGGTGAGCTTCTGGCCTTCTTTCAAGGTTTGCGCCGCCCCCCCATCAAAACGGCTATAGCCATCAGGCAAAGGCATACCAACCAGTGCCACCTCGATAGCGGCCAACACCTCTCCCAACGGGTAACCATCAACCAGAGAGGCCGAAATTTCGACTATGCGCATTTGACTGTCGCGGAGAATGTTACCCGGTGCTTTAGTCAGATCGACTTCGGCCAGATCCCCCAGATACAGTGTCTGGCGACCCTCTGACGCCGGGAACAGCATCACGGATTCGAGATCCTGTACATCCTCAGCCAAGTGTTCAGGTAGTTTAACGCGCATATCGTAACCGCGCCCACCTTCATAAAAATCAGTTACAACACGGCCCTCCAGGGCCATGATCAGCGCTTCATTGATATCCTGCACATCGATACCTAATGCGGCGGCTCGCTGCCGGTCTACCTTAAAATCCAGCTCCAGCACCTGTTCTTCAGATGAGTAGCCCAGATTTTGAATCCCTGGCAGAGCCTCAAGTCGATTGACTGTTTCACCTGCCAGGCTGTCTAAAACGTCCAGTTCAGGGCCCTGAATGCGTACGCTGATATCGTCATCGCTGGTACTGGTGCGTATCCCACGAATACCACGCTGACGCATACGTACCTGAATACCAGCCAACTGTTGCTCCGCTATCTGCTGGTTCATACGGTTAATCCATTGTTGCGAGCTGATTTGTCGCTCTGACAGTGATGTTAACTGCACCGTCATACTCGCCTGGTTGGCCGCCTCGCGAGACGCACGCCCCCAGACAAATCCGCCAGATACTACAAACACGCTGTCAACGTCAGGATCCTGCCGGGCCAGTTGCTCAATAATCAACACCCGCCGGTCCATTTCATCCAGGGTAATATCCGGATCGCCAATCACGCGAAGATCCACCTGGCCATCGTCCAGTGTTGGCAGGAAGGTTTGCGATCCACTGATAAACGTAGGCAGACTGACCAACAACAACAGTATAAACACCAGCGGAATAGGCCAACGAAATTGAAGCACCTGACTGATCAAATTGGCATAGCCGGTTTGCAGTATGTTAATGAAGCGATCAATGAGATGACGAAAGCGACTGGTTTTATGTGTCAGAACCCTGGAGGCGAGCGCTGGCACCAGCGTCAGTGCAATCACCATGGAGGCGACAACTGCCGCGGATATGGTAATGATCAGTTCTCTGAACAGCAGTCCCACCAGACCGCCGACAAACAGGAAGGGTAAAATAGCGGCCAAATTGGTGGAAGTTGAGGCCAGAATCGCGCTATTGACCTCGGCGGCGGCATTAGCCGCATCGTCATGACTGGATTCACCTTCACGCTGGTGCCGGTATATATTTTCCAACATCACGATAGTGTTATCCACCAGCATGCCGACCCCCAGTGCCAAACCTCCCAATGTCATGATGTTAAGTGTCAGATTGCCCAGCCCCATCAGTACAAAAGTCACCATCACCGCAATGGGAATGGCACTGCCGATAATCAGGGTACGGCGCAGATTACCCAGAAACACATACACCACTGACATGGCCAGCAAGGCTCCACTGACCACAGCCAATACTGAGTTATTCAACGCTTGACGCACATAAATCGATTGATCGGTAATCGGGTAGATATCGATATCGGTTGGCAACAAGCCCTGATCACTAAGCCAATGCATACGTTCCTGTACATGGTTGGCAACTGAAATCGTATTGGCATCTGGCTGGCTCTGAATCGATAACTGCAGTGCCGGGGTACCATTGGCACGGATACGCAAACGCTCATCCTTATGGGTATCCAGGATCTGTGCTACGTCATCCAGTGACACCTGCCCACCGGCAGGCAGCTCAATCGATAGTCCGGCCAGCGCTTCAACACTATCAAAGCGACCACTGATCCGACCACTGATCTCCTGGCGATCAGTTCGCAAACGCCCGGAGGGGTCCTCACGATGGTTACGTAACAGCGCCTCAACCACATCATCCACGTCCAGTCCCAAACCCGCCAACCTGACCGGATCAGGGAGAATCTGAATTTCCCGTTCCAGCCCACCACCGACTTCCGCTGCCGCTACCCCTGGCAGGTTAATAAACCACTTGGAAAACACATCCTCGACCCAACTGCGCAGCTCTACCGGACTTCGCAAGCCAGAACTGATGGCGTATTGCATCACCGGTATCTGTGAAGGGTCACGCTTAAAGATGGTTGGCTGGTCAATCGTGTCTGGCAGTAGACGCCGGGCTCTATCCAGACGAGTACTGGCATCTCTCAAGGCAATATCAATATCCTTGCCATAGGGAAAGATCAGATCAACACTGCTACGCCCCTGACTGGTACTGGACTGGATATTAATCATATCTTCAGTGATGGCCAACTGCTCTTCCACAAAGCGAGTGATGCGATCTTCCATGACCAGTGCCGGCACCCCGGGATCACTGATACGCACGCTGATTTCCGGATAGATAAGCCGAGGTAACAGGTCTACAGAGAGGCGACTCAACGAGAAAATCCCCACGACGATCACCGCCAGCGCAATCATCGTCACACCAATTGGGTGCTCGATTGACCAACCAGCCAAGCCGGAACCGTGGCGTTTAGACGTCTCCACCGGCACAGGTTCCATCAGGATTCCCGCTCAGCCAGGGGCGTAACGGGCTTTACCACCTGATTTTCCGTTAACCCCATAAACCCGCGAATAACGATCTGATCATCCGCTTCAAGGCCATTCAGGACTTCAATACGATCTGCCACCCGTACGCCCGTTGTGATCGCTCGCTTTTCGATACGCTGCTGCGCATTCATCAGGTAGACATACTCCCCCTGATCATAACGCAAGGCGGAAAATGGAATCATCATACGCTCCTGCAACCTGGCTGACAGGCTGACACGCGCCAGTTGCCCGGGTACGGCACCCGCCGGGATAGGATCCGGTTGAATTTCAACTTGACCACGGCGTGTCAGTGGGTCAACCTGGGGATAAATACGGGTAATCTGACCGGCAAAATCCTGCGGTCCCAAGGCATCTAACTGTATAGTGACGCTGTCGCCCAACTGCAAGTGAGTCATCACTTGCTCAGACAACTGCACATCAATAACCAGCGACGTCGGGTCGATTAAGGTGAGTAAATGGGTGTTTTTGGCCGCGAAGTTACCTGGCTCGGACAAACGTTCTGTCACGACCCCGGCAAAGGGAGCCGACATGCGGGTGTAACCCAGACGGGTTGTCAGAATAGCCAGCTCAGCCCGTGCAATTTCCAATTCGGTTTCGCGACGCTGCAACTCTTCTACAGAGATCAGATTACGTTGTGACAGTGAACGCACCCGTTCCAGATCACGTTCGGCTCGCTGCAACTCCGCTCGACTGCGGGCAACCTGTGAACGCAACAGACTGTCATCCAGCGCAATCAGAAGATCCCCACGGCTGACCTGATCACCGGGATACCAGGGCAGCTCAGCAATCTGACCTTCTTCCTGAACAAACAAACGATACTTAACTGTCGCCCGCAGGGTCCCGGTACGTATTCTGTCCAGTTTCACCACGTCTTCTGTCACCTGGTGCAATTCCACCAGATGTGCACGCTCCACGCGGGATGCCTGATTGCCCTGTACCGACTGCTGATCACACCCGATCAACAGTAACCCGCACAAGAGTAAAGTAACGAATCTCGTCAGGTACACGCTATAGCGACTCCCTATCATTTAATCCACTCACCAAACTTGCCAGTATAAACCCGAGGACCGGATTTCAGGCTTGATTTGGCCATACCTTTACAAATATTAACCTGTTACAGGGGAGTTTACGTGACAGACAGGTAATTGGTGCGGTTTTTAGACAAAATACTGGCGCGGCAATGACTACCGCACCAGCAGGTTACCTTAGTGATCCAGCACTTGGCTGAGGAACAACTTGGTACGGTCAGACTGGGGATTGTTGAAGAAGGATTGCGGTTCATTTTCCTCTATGATCTGCCCGGCATCCATGAAAATAACCCGATCAGCGACTTTCTTGGCAAAACCCATTTCATGGGTCACACAGAGCATCGTCATACCTTCACCAGCCAACTCCACCATAACATCCAGCACTTCCTTGATCATTTCCGGATCAAGTGCAGAGGTAGGTTCATCGAATAACATCACTCGCGGATTCATACACAGACTGCGCGCAATCGCCACACGCTGCTGCTGTCCACCGGAAAGCTGCCCTGGGTATTTAAGTGCCTGATCCGGAATTTTAACGCGTTCAAGATAGTTCATGGCTATCTCTTCAGCTTCCTTCTTCGGCATTTTACGCACCCAGATAGGCGCCAGCGTACAATTCTGCAACACGGTCAAATGTGGAAACAGATTAAAATGCTGAAACACCATCCCCACTTCTTTACGCACCTGACTGATATTTTTCAGGTCATTATTGAGCAGTACGCCATCGACGATGATATCGCCTTCCTGGTGCTCTTCAAGGTGATTGATACAGCGGATCATGGTGGATTTGCCGGAGCCGGAAGGCCCGCAGATGACAATTTTTTCACCCTGTTTCACATTCAGGTTGATGTCCTTCAGCACATGAAACTCACCGTACCATTTATTCACATCTTTCAGGGTAATGATATAGTCTTGTTCGTTCGTCATTGACCAGAACTCCAGTTAATTTCTATGGCCGGTATTGAGATGATTTTCCAAATAGTTACTGTACCGCGACATGCTGAAGCAAAAGATCCAGAACATGAAAGCCGCAAACAAGTAACCTTCAGCCGGATAGCCCAACCAGGCAGGATCAGACAGGGCTTGTTGCACCATACCTAAAACGTCCATTAAGCCGATGATGACAATCAGGCTGGTATCTTTGAACAGTGAAATCAGGGTATTCACTATGCCCGGAATCATGATTTTCAGCGCTTGAGGCAGCACCACCAGACTGGTTTTCTGCCAGTAACTGAGACCCAGTGCATCTGCACCTTCAAACTGCCCTTTACTCAGTGCCTGTAAACCACCACGCACCACTTCGGCCATATAAGCCGACTGGAACATTACAATACCGATCAAGGCACGCATGAGTTTGTCAGCATCCGTACCACCGGCAAAGAACAGCGGCAACATTACCGACGCCATAAACAGGATGGTAATCAAGGGCACACCACGCCAAAACTCAATAAAGATCACACAGACCATCTTGATGACCGGCATCTCACTACGACGTCCAAGCGCTAACAGAATCCCGATAGGGATAGCCACAACGATACCGATCAAGGCCAGCACCAGTGTCAGCATCAAGCCCCCCCAGCGGTGGGTGGGAATAACCTCCAGGCCAAAACCGCCATAGAGCAGCGTATAAGCTAAAACCGGATAGGCAGTAAGCGCGAGAATACCGATGACTTTCTTAAATGGCAGTCGTGGCACAGACATCCACACCAGAATGGCCAACAGCAGGATAAAGGTCAGATTAGGCCGCCAGTAGCTGTCTTCCGGGTAAAAACCATACATAAACAGGTTAAAGCGTACTGTTATAAAAACCCAGCAAGCCCCCCCGCTATCACAGTCATCACGCGTGGTTCCAATCCAGTCTGATGTAATGAAGGCCCAGTTCAGAAAGGGCACCAACACCATCCAAAGCACATACACAGTAAACAGGGTGACCAGTGTGTTCGGCAGACTGGAAAACAGGTTCTTGCGCATCCAGCCAATCAGACCCACCTCAACGATAGGTGCCGGACGATCGACAATAGGGGTAAATTTATCCATCTTATCTCTCCACCAGAGCAACGCGTTTGTTGAACCAGTTCATAAAGGCAGATACCAGCAAACTGATGGTCAGGTAAACCAGCATGGTCATGGTGATAATCTCTATCGCTTGCCCCGTCTGGTTCAGCGTTGTACCCGCAAAGACTGATACCAGATCTGGATACCCTATCGCGGTTGCCAGTGAAGAGTTTTTAGTCAGGTTGAGATACTGACTGGTCATGGGAGGAATCATCACACGCATTGCCTGGGGTAACACCACCAGATTCATGCGATGCTTTTCATTCAGACCCAACGCCCGGCAGGCTTCGGTCTGTCCATGTGACACAGATTCTATACCTGATCTGACAATTTCGCCGATATAGGTACTGGTATAGATGGTTAACGCAAACCAGAGTGCAACCAGCTCCGGTAGCAATGACATACCGCCACTGAAATTAAACCCGCGCAACACGGGGTAATTCAGTCCGATAGGACGGCCGGTGATAAAAAAACCCAGAATAATAGTCGCCAGCAAAATACCTGCAGAAGTCCAGAATACTGGAAACTGCTGGCCAGTATCCATCATGCGTTTTTTTGCCCAACGTGATAAGAAAATCACACCAACTATAGCTGCGACGATCAAACCCACATAAAAGGCAAAGCCTGTTTCTGCCATGGGCCTGGGGACGAAAATGCCACGTATATTCAGGAACACAGCTTCGCCCAGGGCAAGGCTGTTTCGAGTATTCGGCAGGGTTTGCAGCACCACGTAGTACCAGAAGAAAATCTGTAGCAACAACGGGATGTTACGAAGAATTTCGATGTATACCATCGAGATTTTTCGTAGCAACCAGTTAGGAGAAATACGGCTTATACCGACAAAAACCCCCAAGAAAGTAGCAGCTACTACTCCTAGTGCTGATACCAGCAAAGTATTAAGCAAACCTACAAAGAAGGTACGCCCAAAGCTGAAGGTCTCATTGTATTCAATCAGTGTTTGCGAGATACCAAATCCCGCTGGTTGCTCCAAAAAACCAAACCCGGATGATATCCCACGGACTTCAAGGTTGGTCATGACATTGCCAACAATGGTCATCATAAACCAGAGCAACAACCCGAGTATAACGGCCTGATAAAACAGACTGCGAGCAGTCGGGTTATAAACAAGACGGGTAAAACTATTGCGGTTATTTGATTTCATGAAAGTTATGCGCCTCTGTACACAGCCTGAAAATGCCTGTCAGGTACCAGACTTTGAACGGGTTATGGAGTCGATAACCCCATAACCCGGACTGTTCACTCAGAAGTGGACTTTAACGAACTGGTGGGGCGTATTGCAGACCACCTTCACTCCAGAGTGCATTCAGGCCGCGTTCAATGTTAAGCGGAGAGCCTGTACCTACAGTGCGGTCAAACACTTCACCGTAGTTACCGACCTGCTCAACAATGTTGTAAGCCCAATCATTGCTTAGCTGAAGCAGTTCACCCATATTGCCGGATGTGCCCAGTAAACGCTGAATGGATGGGTTATCTGAGGCCTTCATCTCTTCGGCGTTGGCGCTGGTGACACCCAGCTCTTCAGCATTGAGCTGCGCAGACAAGGTCCATTTCACAATGTTGAACCAGACATCATCACCCTGGCGAACCACGGGTCCGAGGGGTTCTTTGGAAATAACTTCTGGCAGTACCATGGCACCATCAGGATCAGACAACTGCAGACGCAGCGCATACAACTGAGACTGGTCTGAGGTCAGAATATCACAACGACCCGCTTCAAAACCCTGAGCGGTCTGATCAGCTGTATCATAGAGTACTGGCTCATAGCTCATGCCTTTAAAGCGGAAGTAATCCGCCAGGTTAAGCTCAGTGGTGGTACCGGAAGAGATACACACTGAAGCACCATCCAGCTCAAGCGCACTGCTGACACCCAGATCTTTCTTGACCAGGAAACCCTGACCATCATAGTAGGTAACCCCGGCGAAGTTCAGGCCCAGTGAGGCATCACGGGTCAGTGTCCAGGTTGTATTACGCGAAAGTACATCGATTTCACCAGACTGGAGTGCGGTAAAGCGTTCTGTTGCGGTCAGCGAGACAAAATTAACTTTTTCGGCATCACCCAGCACAGCCGCGGCAACGGCACGGCAGAAATCTGCATCGATGCCCTGCCAGCGTCCATCACTATCTGTTGCTGAAAAGCCTGGCAAGCCATCACTGACACCACACTGCACCGCACCACGTTCTTTAACTGTTTCCAGAGTATCGGCACTAACGCTAGCCGCTGCCGTCACTGCCAATGCAGCGCCAACGAATGTTGCAATCTTCTTCATGTAGTTTCTCCCATGAATGTTGTTTTTTGTTTTACGCAACCTATAGAAACGTAGTTACGCATCAACGCACGGGAGAGACTGCAATTTCTGAGCCAGCAAAACAGATTTGCCAGCTAACACAGATAAAAACCGAGCGTTTAACGCGCTTCTACTTATTTAAAGGCTTGAGCCCAAATAAAACTTAGCCTACAACGCCCTAAAAATACACAAAAATTGTGTAAATGTTCAATTTTAGTGCAGAAGAGAATTATTTTGTTGTAGGAGCCCGGCCTCCGGGCGATGGTTTTGTTCGCTCGCAGAGCGAGCTCCCACAGGAGTGTATGTTTTGGCTTTGTTCGCTCGCGGAGCGAGCTCCTACAGGAATGTATTTTTAATGTAGGAGCCCGGTCTCCGGGCGATGAGGTGGTTCGCTCGCGGAGCGAGCTCCTACAGGAATCTATTTTAAACGTAGGAGCCCGGTCTCCGGGCGATGGAATCCTCAGTTGATTTTTACATCCAACTGACCGGACTCGTAGCGCTCAGCCATATCCTCCAGTGCAATCGGTGTAATACTGCTGGCGTGACCGGCGGAACCAAAGGCTTCATAACGAGCGATACAGATCTCGCGCATCGCAGTAATCGTCTCCTTGAGGTATTTGCGTGGATCAAACTCAGCCGGGTTCTGCGCCAGGAAACGACGTACCGCACCGGTTGATGCCAGACGCAAGTCAGTATCAATATTCACCTTACGCACGCCATGTCGAATACCCTGCACGATTTCGTCCACCGGTACGCCATAGGTTTCCGGGATTTCACCGCCATATTCATTAATAATTGCCAACCAATCCTGTGGCACAGACGATGAGCCATGCATCACCAGATGAGTATCCGGAATACGCGCATGGATCTCTTTGATGCGCTGAATTGCCAGAGTATCGCCTGTCGGTGGACGAGTGAATTTGTAGGCGCCATGACTGGTACCTATGGCAATTGCCAATGCATCCACGCCAGTTTTACGCACAAAATCGGCGGCTTCTTCAGGGTCAGTGAGCATCTGTTCATGCGACAGAACACCCTCAGCGCCAATACCATCTTCTTCACCGGCCATACCGGTTTCCAGCGACCCCAGGCAGCCCAGCTCCCCTTCAACTGAAACACCACAGGCATGCGCCATTTCCACGGTACGGCGGGTCACATCCACGTTGTACTCGTAGCTGGTTGGAGTTTTTCCATCGCTACCCAGTGATCCATCCATCATTACCGATGAAAAGCCCATTGCAATAGAGCGCTGACAAACAGCCGGACTGGTACCATGATCCTGATGCATACATACAGGAATCTGTGGGAACTCTTCAATAGCGGCCAGAATCATATGACGCAGAAAGTTAGAGCCCGCATATTTACGCGCACCCGCGGAAGCCTGCACGATCACCGGTGAGTCAGTTTTAGCCGCCGCTTCCATAATGGCGCGCATCTGTTCCAGGTTATTTACGTTAAAAGCTGGTATGCCGTAGCCGTGCTCAGCAGCATGGTCCAGCAACTGTCGCATAGAAATAAGTGCCATGAGTAAACCTCTTTAATTTAATTATCAGTGCTGGGTAGCACGCTGTTCCAGTACCGCAACAGCCGGTAACACTTTACCCTCTACAAACTCCAGAAAAGCACCGCCACCCGTAGAAATATAAGATACCTGTTCTTCAATCCCGTATTTGTCGACTGCCGCCAGAGTGTCACCTCCTCCGGCAATGGAAAAACCTTCACTTGCAGCTACCGCCATAGCTATCACCCGGGTGCCCTCACCAAACTGATCGAATTCAAACACTCCAACAGGACCGTTCCAGATAATCGTGCCAGCCCCCTTGAGCATCTCAGCCAGGTGCTGAGCTGACTGCGGACCGATATCCAGAATCATATCGTTTTCGCCGACGTCATCGACTGCTTTAATGGTCGCAACGGCATCTTCCGCAAACTCGGTAGCCACCACAACATCGACCGGCAGAGGTATAGACACCTTATCCATCAGCGCTTTCGCCACCGGAATCAGGTCATGCTCACATAGAGACTTGCCAACTGGCTTACCAGCCGCCGCCAGAAAGGTATTGGCAATGCCGCCACCCACGATCAATTGATCACAACTTAGCGACAGGGCATTCAGCACTTCCAGCTTAGTTGATACCTTAGAGCCTCCAACAATCGCCATCATCGGTCTGACCGGCGCATCCAAAGCCTTTTCCAGCGCATCCAGTTCATTAGCCAGCAAGGGGCCAGCACAAGCCACCGGTGCAAATTTAGCGACACCATGCGTCGATGCCTGAGCACGGTGCGCCGTGCCGAAAGCATCCATGACAAAGATGTCACAGAGTGACGCCATGGTTTTTGCCAAAACTTCGTCGTCTTTTTTCTCGCCGACATTAAAACGTACGTTTTCCAGTATTACCAGATCACCCTCGGCAACGTCAAACGGCGTATCCAGCCAATGACTGATCAGCGGCACGGGGCGCTTAAGTAAAGTGGACAGATGTTCGGCAACCGGACCCAATGAATACTTTGCGTCATACTCGCCTTCAGTAGGGCGCCCCAGATGAGACATGACCATGACCTTGGCACCCGCTTTCAGCGCCAGCTCAATCGTTGGTAATGATGCACGGATACGCGCATCCGAGGTTACCTTTCCATCCTTAACCGGTACGTTCAGATCTTCACGAATCAGCACCCGTTTACCGGACAGATTCAGGTTTGTCATTTTCTGAATGCTCATAGGGATAGTTCCTTGTTAGTTTTCAATCAAAAATTTTCCTAAGCCTTAGCCAGTGATCTGTGACATCCAGCATACGATTGGCATAGCCCCATTCATTATCAAACCAGCAGATCATCTTCAGCAACCGCTGCCCCGAAACCCGCGTTTGGGTGCCATCGATAATCACAGAGCGAGGGTCCCGGTTAAAATCTACCGAGGCATGAGCTTCTTCGGTATAACCCATCAACTGCTGCAACGGCCCTTGGCAAGAGCTGGCTTGCATCAAGCGGTTGACCGCTTGAGCTGACGCATCACTGGCCAGATTGATAGACAAATCCATCAGCGACACATTGATCGTCGGCACCCGTAGATGCAAGCACTCAAAGCGACCGGCTAAATGCGGCAAGAGTCGGTCGATTCCCTTACTCAAGCCGGTATCAACCGGAATAATCGACTGCAGAGCGCTACGTGTGAGTCGAAGATCAGTACGGTGATAACTGTCAATGACCGGCTGATCATTCATGGCGGAATGCACCGTAGTGGTCACGCCATTGACAATACCAAACTGCCGGTCAAGTAAATCCAATACAGGTACGAGACAATTCGTGGTACAGGATGCCGCCGAGGCTACCCGATGCTCCGCCTGTAATTGCTGATGGTTAAACCCGAAGATTACCGTCGCATCAATATCAGTCGACGCAGGATTGGAAAACAGCAGACGCTGAGCACCACTATCAAGGTGTTTTTGTGCCTGGGCAAGATTAGAAAAGCTACCGGAACAGTCCATGACCAGATCCACATCTAATTCAGCCCAGGGCAATTGCTGTGGGTCCTCAATGCTCAGCACCCGAATTTTATCGCCGTTAATTAATAGATGTTGACCGTCATGGCTGACTGGCAAAGGAAAGCGCCCGTGGGTGGTGTCATAGCGAGTCAGATACGTGAGTGTTTCTATATCCGACAACTCATTTAACGCCACCACCTGCAACTGATGCTGCAGACCCCGTTCATACAGGGCACGCAACACACTCTGACCTATGCGGCCATAGCCATTAATGGCAATGCGGTAACTCATAGCGTGTTGCGCATCCTTTCTTTAGGTTAACGGGCCAGCTTACAGCAGTTCACGGGCTGTATTGACGACATTTTCAGTGGTAAAGCCGAAATATTCAAACAAGGCACCGGCTGGCGCAGACTCACCGAAGCTGCGCATCCCGACTATGGCACCGTTCAAACCGACATACTTGAACCAGAAATCCGCCTGAGCGGCTTCTACGGCTACGCGCGCGGTTACAGCCGCAGGCAATACCGCTTCACGGTAATTCGCATCCTGTTTGTCAAATCGCTCAGTACAAGGCATAGATACCACCCGCACCCGTCGGCCTTCTGCCGTCAGGGTTTCAGCCGCACTAACAGTCAAGGCCACTTCAGATCCAGTTGCCATCAGTATGATCTCTGGCGTGCCTTCGCAATCTGTCAGCACATAAGCGCCGCGAGCAACAGCAGCGACCTGCTCATTACTGCGTGGTTGATGTGGCAGGTTCTGACGCGAAAAGATCAACGCACTGGGTCCATCCGTCCGCATCACCGCAGACTTCCAGCTAACCGCAGACTCCACAGCATCACAAGGACGCCAGGTTTCCATATTCGGGGTATGACGTAGGTTAGAAATTTGCTCAACCGGCTGATGCGTCGGGCCGTCTTCACCCAGACCAATAGAGTCATGTGTATAGACAAAAATCACCCGCTGCTTCATCAATGAGGCCATCCGCACGGCATTGCGCGCATACTCCATAAACACCAGGAAGGTCGCACCATAAGGAATGAACCCACCATGCAGCGCAATACCGTTCATCATCGCGCTCATGCCGAACTCACGCACGCCGTAGTACATATAATTACCACTGGCATCTTCACGGTTGACACCCTTGGCTCCTGACCAAAGCGTCAGGTTCGAGCCTGCCAGATCCGCCGAGCCGCCCAGAAATTCGGGGAGTATAGGTCCCAGGGCATTCAGCGCATTCTGGGAGGCCTTGCGTGACGCAATGGTATCGCCTTTTGCAGCCACCTCAGCAATCCATGCATCTACCTGCTGCTCAAAATTATCCGGCAGATCGCCTGCTAGACGACGCACTAGTTCAGCAGCTAACTCTGGATACGCGCTCTGATAAGCCGCCAGTCGATCATTCCACTCATTTTCTGCATACTGACCTGCTTCCAGGGCATTCCAGTCATCGTAAATCTCACCAGGAATCTGGAATGGCAGATGAGGCCACTGTAACTGTTCACGTGCCAGCAGTATTTCGTCATCACCCAGTGGCGCACCGTGGCAATCTTCCTTGCCCTGTTTATTCGGTGAACCAAAACCGATAATGGTTTTGCAGCAGATCAAGGTAGGCTGCTGGGTATTTTCGCGCGCCTGTTCAATCGCCTCACGGATCTGATCGGCATCGTGACCATCGATATCCGCAATAACCTGCCAGCCGTAAGCTTCAAAACGTGCCGGGGTGTTATCAGTGAACCAACCCTCAACTTCGCCATCGATAGAGATACCGTTATCATCCCAGAATGCAATCAGCTTACCCAGCCCCAGTGTACCGGCCAGTGAGCAGGCTTCATGCGAGATACCTTCCATCAGACAGCCATCACCCAGAAAAGCATAAGTATGGTGATCAATGATGTCATGGTCATCGCGATTGAATTGAGCGGCCAGCACTTTTTCGGCCAAGGCCATACCCACGGCATTGGTAATGCCCTGACCCAGCGGACCAGTGGTGGTTTCAACACCCGGGCAGTAGCTGTATTCCGGATGGCCAGCAGTTTTACTGTGTAACTGGCGGAAGTTTTTCAAATCCTCAATGCTGACGTCATAACCCGTCAGATGCAGCAGGGAGTAGATCAGCATGGAACCGTGACCGTTGGACAGCACAAAGCGGTCACGGTCAAACCAGTAAGGATTGGCAGGATTATGCTTCATGAAGTCATTCCATAAGACTTCAGCAATATCTGCCATTCCCATTGGCGCTCCGGGATGCCCGGATTTGGCTTTCTGGACGGCATCCATACTCAACGCCCGAATGGCATTGGCAAGTTCACGGCGAGAGGACATTCAATCAACTCCTGGGGCTGGCCCGATTCTGATTTAAGTTCGTAAAAGTTTCAGGCGCTGATTTTCGCGCAGATAGCCACGCGCATCAAATGCAATTCCACATAAAGTGGAAATTTCATGTAAAAACACCCGGATTTCACCTTCAACCTTAAATTCAGTTATGAAAAACCCCGTCCAAACCGGTAAAATGATTGGAACAGGGCCATTGACTGGCAACAACTTCTCAAGCTATAGGAATTTTCCTGACATGAGCGAATACACCCTCTTCACCTCTGAATCCGTTTCTGAAGGTCACCCGGACAAAATAGCCGATCAGATCTCAGATGCGGTACTGGACGCCATTATCGCACGCGACAAACACGCGCGAGTAGCCTGTGAAACACTGGTTAAAACCGGCGTTGCCATAGTGGCAGGTGAGATCTCTACCTCAGCCTGGGTCGATCTGGAGTATCTGGTACGCAATGTCATCAATACCATAGGTTATACCTCCTCATTGGTGGGCTATGATGGCGCGACCTGTGGTGTGATCAATTTGATCGGAAAACAAAGCATGGATATTGCCCAAGGGGTCGATCGCAGCAAACCCGAAGATCAGGGTGCTGGCGATCAGGGGCTGATGTTTGGCTATGCCACCAATGAAACCGAATCCTTAATGCCAGCTCCCATTCACTATGCTCACCGACTGGTGGAACGCCAGGCCGAACTGCGCAAAAGCGGCATGCTGCCCTGGCTGCGTCCAGATGCGAAGAGCCAGGTCACCTTCCGCTATGACGATACGGGCAAACCCTGTGGCGTTGACGCCGTCGTACTCTCAACCCAGCATGATCCGGAGATCAATCAGGAAGATTTGCGCCGCATGGTGCAGCGAGAAATCATTGAAGCAGTCATCCCGGCACAATGGCTGTCAGACACAACCCGCTACCATATCAATCCAACCGGCAAATTTGTCATCGGCGGTCCGGTAGGCGATTGTGGACTGACCGGGCGCAAAATCATTGTCGATACCTATGGCGGCATGGCGCGTCACGGCGGCGGTGCTTTCTCTGGTAAAGATCCATCAAAAGTCGATCGTTCAGCCGCTTATGCCGGTCGCTATGTTGCCAAGAATATTGTGGCAGCTGGCCTTGCTGATCGTTGCGAAATCCAGGTGTCCTATGCCATAGGTGTTGCCGAACCCACCTCTGTGTCAGTCAACACCTTTGGCACCGGCAAGATTAGTGATGAACAGATTATTGAACTGATTCTTCGCGAGTTTGACCTACGCCCTTATGCCATCACCACCATGCTGGACCTGCTGCATCCGATGTACCAGATGACCGCGGCTTATGGACACTTTGGCCGTGAGCCTTTTGAAGCCAGCTATGAGTGGATTGACCAGGATGGGCAGAAACAGACAGAAACCTTTACGGCTTTCCCTTGGGAAAAAATTGATCGGGCTGACGTACTCCGACAGGCCGCAGGTCTCTGATCAGGCGCGCAGATGATGAGAGTACCACGCTTTTACGAGGCTCAACCGTTGGCGGGCCTCGCCGAGCTAACCCTGAGTGACAGCAGCTTTCAGCATGCAGGTAAAGCCTTGCGCCTGCGTGAAGGAGACCGGCTCAGCCTGTTCAATGGTGATGGCTATGAATATGACGCGTTGGTAAGCACTGCCGATAAACGCAGCATGCAAGTCAGTATCACCGCCACACGCCGCGCAAACACCGAGTCAGCACTTAACATCGAGATAGGCCAAGCGCTTTCCCGAGGCGAACGCATGGATTATGCGGTACAAAAAGCAACTGAAATGGGCTGTCAAACCCTCACACCGCTGTTTACTGAGCGTTGTGAAGTCAAACTCACAGCGGAGCGGCAAGACAAACGTCAACGTCACTGGCAACAGGTTGCCATCAGTGCCTGTGAGCAATCGTTACGCAACCGCTTGCCTGAAATCGCCACACCTCAGTCGCTACAAACATGGCTTGAAACCTGTCAAGCAGAGGTTAAGCTGGTATTACACCATCACAGCGCCACTGCGTTGACAACAATGCAGCCACCGACATCTGTTGCGCTGCTAATTGGCCCCGAAGGGGGGTTAACCGAAGCCGAAGTCGCACAGGCAATGGAACAAGGCTTCCAGCCCCTGGCATTCGGACCACGGGTGATGCGCACGGAAACAGCCCCGGTGGCGGCCTGCGCAGTTTTACAGTATCTCTGGGGTGATCTAGGTTAAGATAGACACCCTCACCAGACCAACGACAGGACGCATGAATGAGCATTAAAATCGGTATCGTCATGGATCCCATTGAGGCGATCAGCTACAAGAAAGACTCCAGCCTGGCGATGCTCTGGGCCGCACAATGCAAAGGCTGGGAAATCTGGTACATGGAACAGTCCGATCTCAGCCTGGTTCAGGGTCAGGCAATGGGACGCATGGCACCGCTACAAGTCGCCATGAATCCAGAGCAATGGTTCAGTCGCGGTGACTATCAACAGCAACCACTCAGCACGCTCAATGCTATCCTGATGCGCAAGGATCCACCCTTTGATAGTGAATTCCTCTATTCAACGCAGCTACTGGCGCTGGCTGAGCAGCAAGGCACCCTGATCGTCAACCGCACTCAGGGCCTGCGGGATTACAATGAGAAGCTCTTCGCCACCCATTTTCCGCAATGCTGCCCACCGGTATTGGTATCACGTCGCGACGACGCATTACGCGCCTTTCATAATGAGCATCAGGATGTGATTTTCAAACCGCTGGATGGCATGGGCGGCGCGTCGATCTTCCGGGTACGTGAGGATGGCCTGAACCTGGGGGTAATTATTGAAACCTTAACCGCACACGGCACTCAAATGTGCATGGTCCAGAAGTATCTACCAGAGATCAGTGCCGGTGACAAACGCATTCTCATGATCGATGGTGAGCCGCTACCTTACGCCCTGGCTCGCATACCTTCAGCCGGGGAAACGCGTGGCAACCTGGCTGCTGGCGGCCGCGGTGAAGCCCGGCCACTGAGTGATCGTGATCGCTGGATTTGTGGACAGGTTGGTCCAACACTGAAAGCACAGGGGCTATTGTTTGTTGGCCTGGATGTCATAGGTGACTATCTCACAGAGATCAATGTCACCAGCCCGACCTGCATACGTGAACTGGACACTCAGTGTGACCTGGATATCGGTATGCAGCTAATGAACAAGCTAGAGCAAATCCTTGCTGAACAATGATAGTGACGCCGGATCAACGCCACTCCTGGTATAAAACCGCGGCAGATCGCTTTGGCCTTAACCTGTTTCTGGCCCTGGCGCTGCACGGTTTTTTGATTCTGGCCATTAGCTTTAAACTCCCGGAAACACCGCCACCGCAACAAACGCTCGATATCACTCTGGTCCAGCAAGCCAGTGAGACGCCGCCGGAAGACGCCGATTTTTTTGCCCAGGCTGATCAGCTCGGCAGTGGTGAGAGCGATGAAAAACTGCTGCCCAGTGTCACCGAAGAATCCATTCTGGAAGATGAAGTGGTAGCAGAACAAGCACCCATGCCGCAGCCACTCCCTATACCAGACCCCCAACCAGAAGTAGCTGAACCAACTCCGGTTACGCCTGAGCCCGCGGAGCCGGAAACAGCGACTCCCGAACAAACTGGAGCTGAGCAAACCCCGGTAGTAACCCAGGCGCCAGCGCCAGAACAAGCACCGGCACAACAGCAGCGCCAACCCGCCAGCCAACCACAACCCACAGCGGGCCAATCAGGCTCATTGATGGCCCGCAGCATGGAAATCGCCAGTATTCAGGCACAACTCTCCGCTCAGCAACAAACGCAAGCGCGAAAACCCAGAGTACGCCGACTCACATCATCGCCCTCTTCAATGGCGCATGATGATGCCATTTATCTGGATAACTGGCGCCGACGCATCGAAACCGTTGGCAATATGAACTATCCGGAAGAAGCCCGCCGTAATGATATCAACGGCAGCTTGCGGTTACTGGTAGGGATACTGCCAGATGGCAGTGTGACTGATATTGAAGTATTACAGTCTTCAGGCCATGCTGTATTAGATAATGCGGCCATACGTATTGTGCAAATGGCTTCCCCCTTCCAGCCCTTCACCAATGAAATGCGTCGAAATACGGATCGTCTTGAAATAATTCGTACCTGGAAGTTTGAGAAACGCGCCAGTGTGTACTAAGCCTAGTGTAAGGCTTTTTGTTTTGAGTCCATCGGTAACTTTCTATCCAAGGTGACTCGCATGACCGATTCAACTTCATTGCGCGATCAGTTTCTCATCTCCATGCCGCATCTGGATGATCGCCATTTCTCCCGCACGCTGACGTATATCTGTGACCACAGTGAATATGGCGCCATGGGCATTATCATTAACCGCCCGGCTGGCATTCTGGTGCATGACCTGTTCGATCATATCCAGTTAGACTACACCCAGGTAGCTATCGACCCTATGCCGGTATTCAAGGGCGGGCCCATCCATCCTGATCGGGGCTTTGTGTTACATGGCGATGATGGACGACGCTGGTTATCCAGCCACTCGGTTACCAATGAAATTCAATTGACTACCTCCATGGATATTCTTGAAGCCATGGCCGTGGGTGAAGGTCCGAAAGACTGCCTGGTCGCGCTTGGCTATGCGGGCTGGAGCCCGGGGCAACTGGAACATGAGATATATGAAAACACCTGGTTAAGCTGCCCGGCAAATTCAGATATAATGTTTCGGTTACCAGCTGAGGAGCGACTTCAGGCAGCTGCGGCATCACTGGGCGTCAACCTTCAACTTCTGACGACTCATGCCGGACATGCCTGACCGAAAACTGCATGCAGTCATCTTTTAAAACGGCACTGGGTTTTGATTTTGGCACAGGGCGCATCGGCGTTGCAGCCGGACAAACCGTGACCGCCACTGCAAAACCACTGAACACGGTCAATGCCCGCGATGGCATACCCGACTGGGAGGCTCTGGCGACCCTCATTGAAACCTGGCAGCCTGACTGTCTTGTCGTCGGTATACCTGTCAATATGGATGGCAGCATCAGTGAGATGGCCCGCAGGGCACGCAAATTTGCAAACCGCATACATGAACGCTTTGGTCACCCCTGCTTCCTTATGGATGAACGTCTCACCACCCGGGAAGCCAAACAGATCCATTATGCGGCGGGCGGCGGTAGTAATTTTCGCAAGGAACCTGTCGACAGCATTGCCGCGCGTCTGATTCTGGAAGACTGGTTTTCCACCACCCAACTCATTCCCAGCCACACCCCACTGGAGACCCTTTATGGTATCGGGCAACCTGAACGTTGAACGCCTGCTTGACTCTATCTGCCAGGACCTCAAAACCCTGATTACCTATCGAAATATCGAAGACCCAATAATGATAGGTATCCGAACCGGCGGTGTTTGGGTGGCAGAACGTCTACACCAGCAATTGGGCATTACCAGCCCACTGGGCATACTGGATATCTCCTTTTATCGTGATGATTTCACCCGCTCTGGTCTGAACCCTAAAGTAAAGCCGTCTGAGCTCCCTTGCTCAACAGAAGACCGGCATATTCTGCTGGTGGATGATGTCATCATGTCAGGACGTACGATTCGTGCCGCTATGAATGAGTTGTTCGATTACGGCAGACCCGCTTCGATTTCACTCATCACGCTAATCGACCTGCAGCGCCGTGAACTGCCTGTGCAGCCGGATGTTTGTGGTGACACCATGATTCTGGGCCCGGATCAGCAGATCAAACTTTGTGGCCCGGATCCGCTGCTGCTGGATATTCGTCAACGTCAATCATGACCCTGAAGACATGAGTATTTTATTATGCTGAGCCAGAACCACTACGATAGTATTCAACTGACGCCTGAAGGACAGCTGAAACACTTCCTGACCATAGAGGGGCTTTCAGCCCCGCTGCTCACGGAAATTCTGGACACTGCCGACTCATTTGTCGACATGGGAGCCCAGCAGGTCAAAAAAGTACCGCTGCTGCGCGGAAAGACCGTAGCCAACCTGTTTTTTGAAGCCAGCACCCGCACGCTGTCTACCTTTGAGCTAGCCGCTAAGCGCTTGTCTGCCGATGTACTCAACCTCAACATCAGTACCTCATCGACCTCCAAAGGGGAAACCCTGAAGGACACGCTGATGACATTACGCGCCATGCATTGCGATATGTTTGTGGTACGTCACTCAGCCAGCGGTGCCGCGCATTTTATTGCCGAACATGTCACCCCCGATGTTGCTGTGATCAATGCCGGTGATGGCCGCCATGCACACCCCACCCAGGCGATGCTGGACATGCTCACCATACGTCAACACAAGGGTGATTTTTCCAGCCTCAAAATTGCCATAGTCGGCGATATTTTGCATTCCCGTGTAGCACGGTCACAAATTCATGCGCTGCGTGCACTGGGTGCGGCTGAAATCCGCGTCATTGCTCCACTGACGCTGTTACCCCGCCATCTGGAAGCCATGGGCGTCAAGGTATACACCGAAATGTCACGAGGCTTACGTGATGTTGACGTCATCATCATGCTAAGGCTACAAAAAGAGCGCATGCAATCAGCGCTACTGCCCAGTGAGTCCGAATTCTACAAACTCTATGGCCTTACCGAAGCCAAGCTGGCCTACGCCCGCCCCGATGCCATTGTAATGCATCCCGGGCCGATTAACCGGGGTGTAGAAATCGAATCCAGTGTAGCTGATGGAGAACGCTCGGTTATTCTGAATCAGGTCACCAACGGCATTGCCGTGCGCATGGCCGTTATGTCGATGGCCATGAGTGGTCAATTGAAAGATAACCAGCTAAGTGCCAAGGCTTAAGGATCCCCAGACGATGAACATGATAATTGAAGGTGGCCGCGTCATAGATCCGGCCAGTGCTGTTGATCAGATTACCGACCTGTACATTTCTAATGGAGAAATCCTGGCACTGGGCGAGGCACCGGATGGCTTTATCAGCGATGAACGTATTGATGCAACCGGCCAAATCGTCTGCCCCGGCCTGATTGATCTCTGCGCCCATTTACGCGAACCAGGCGAAACCCACAAAGGCACCATTGCCAGTGAAACAGCGGCGGCAGCGGCCGGTGGTATCACTACTCTGATTACACCGCCGACAACACGACCGGTTGTCGACACACCAGCTGTTGCTGAACTGATACAGGATCGCGCAGCCGATGCTGGCTTTAGCCGTGTACTGCCAATGGGGGCACTGACCCAAGGACTGCTGGGCGAACAACTGGCACCGCTGCACGCCCTGGCCAGCTCTGGCTGCATTGCATTTACGAATGCCCGCTTCCCGGTGAAAAGCTCATTGAGCCTGCTGCGCTGCCTGGAATATGCGGCTACTTTTGATTTACTAGTGATTTTTCAAGCACAGGATCACAGCCTGGCAACCAGTGGCTGCATGCATGAAGGTGCCAACGCTACACGCATGGGACTCAGCGGTATTCCTGAAGCGGCAGAAACCATCGAAGTTGCACGTTGCCTTCTGTTGGTAGAACAAACCGGAGTTCGTGCTCACTTTGGCCAGATCACCTGTGAACGCTCAGTTCAGCTAATCAGTGCAGCGCAACAACGTGGACTAAAAGTCACAACCGATGTTGCCGTGCACCATTTAATTCTAAGCGACGAGCAGGTGAATGAATTTGATTCCGCCCTGCACCTGCAACCACCCTTGCGCAGCGCGCTTGATCGAGCCGGGCTACTGCAAGGATTACTGAGCCAGACGATTACCGCCATCTGCTCTGATCACCAGCCCCAGGATTTAATTTCAAAACAAGCACCTTTTGCAGAAACCGCACCCGGGCTTAGCGGACTGGAAACACTAGTACCTTTATGCCTGACACTAGTGGAACGCAAGCTGATTGAGCTACCCCAATTGATCGAGAAACTCACTCTGGCACCTGCCCGTATTCTGGGACTGGAGAGTGGCAGTTTGATGCCTGGCCGACAAGCCGACATCTGCATTTTCCATCCGCAGGAGAAATGGACAGTCAGCCCTGAGAGTCTGATCTCAGCCGGTAAAAACTCACCGTTTACAGGTCAGACACTCACAGGCCGTGTAACCACCACACTGATCGGTGGGAAGGTAGTGTTTCGGCGCCACTGATCCAGCGTTACATGTTCTTAACGTCAGCCACACCACCAAGATTCATGTTGTCATCCTCTTCCTGCAAGGTAAAGGATGGCATGGAATCATCTTTGGCAGACACTGTTTTTGACTTGCCATGCGTTTCTTCATTCAGCTTGATCATCAGGCGCAGATCATTAGTGGAATCAGCATGGCTCAATGCCACATCGTAACTAATGACACCTTGTTTATATAGATTAAACAGAGCCTGATCGAAGGTTTGCATGCCAAGGTTGGTGGACTTTTTAATCACATCCTTGATCTCATGCACCGCACCCTTACGCACCATATCCTGTATTAATGGTGTATTAATCAGCACTTCAATGGCCGCACGTCGTCCCGTGCCATCGACTGTCGGCAAGAGTTGCTGCGCCACTATCGCCTTGAGGTTGAGTGACAAATCCATCCACACCTGTGCATGATGATCCGGCCCAAAGAAGGAAATAATACGGTCCAGTGCCTGGTTAGCATTGTTGGCATGCAGTGTTGCCATACAGAGGTGGCCGGTTTCGGCAAAGCTCAGCCCATACTTCATGGTTTCGGCATCACGTATCTCACCCATCAGAATAACATCCGGTGCCTGACGCAAGGTGTTCTTCAGCGCTATTTCATAGGAATCCGTATCCAGGCCTACTTCTCGCTGGGTCACTATACTTTTTCGATGGTTATGAATGTACTCTATCGGGTCTTCGATAGTAATGATGTGGCCGGCATGATGCTGATTTCTGTAATCGATCATAGATGCCAGTGAAGTGGACTTACCAGTTGAGGTCCCCCCCACAAACAAGATCAGGCCTCGTTTAGTCATCGATAAGTCTTTAAGAACAGCCGGCAGATGCAACTCTTCCAGGCTGGGAATATAGGTATTAATTCGACGCATCACCATGCCGGGTGTATTACGCTGCACAAACGCACTGACACGAAAGCGCCCGATGCCTTGGGCACTAATGGCAAAATTACATTCATGAGTGCCTTCAAACTCTGCCAATTGCTTATCATTCATGGTGCTGTACACCAGCTTTCTGGCTTGCTCAGGCTTGAGCACCTCTTTGGTCAGCGGCTTGATGGTGCCATCCACCTTAATTGCAGGTGCGGCGCCGGCTGTAACAAAAAGGTCAGATGCACCACGATCCGACATCACCTTAAGCAGTTGTGTAAAATCCATAGCCCTGTCCTTATTAGGTTATGCCATCAGAAGGATGACGGATTCTTCGATTTCTCGCGCGCCGCTTCTCTGGAGATCAAGCCTTTCGATACCAGTTCAGTCAAGGACTGATCCAGTGTCTTCATGCCAAAAGAGGCACCTGTCTGTATCGCAGAGTACATCTGCGCGACCTTGTCTTCACGGATCAGGTTACGTATCGCCGGTGTGCCGATCATAATTTCATGGGCGGCAATACGCCCGCCTTTGAGTTTTTTCATCAAGGACTGGGAGATAACACCCTGCAAGGATTCCGAGAGCATGGAGCGCACCATATCTTTTTCGGCCGCAGGAAAGACATCAATGATACGGTCGATAGTTTTAGCCGCCGAGGTGGTATGCAAGGTGCCAAACACCAGATGCCCGGTTTCTGCAGCTGTAAGCGCCAGACGGATGGTTTCCAGGTCACGCATCTCACCTACGAGGATAATATCCGGGTCTTCACGCAACGCCGAGCGCAACGCATTAGCAAAACTATGCGTATCACGATGCACTTCACGCTGGTTCACCAGACATTTCTTACTTTCATGCACAAACTCGATCGGATCCTCGATAGTGAGGATATGTTCCGAACGGGTATCGTTGATATAGTCAATCATCGCTGCCAGCGTGGTACTTTTACCTGAACCAGTGGGTCCGGTAACCAGCACCAATCCGCGAGCCTTTTCAGACAGATCCTGAAAAACTTTCCCCATGCCAAGGTCATCGAGCGTGAAGACTTTGCTGGGAACCGTACGGAAGACTGCAGCCGCACCACGATGCTGATTAAACGCATTAACACGGAAACGTGACAGTTTAGGAACCTCGAAAGAGAAGTCGACCTCGAGATTTTCTTCATATTCTTTACGCTGACGGTCATTCATGATGTCATATACCAGCGTATGCACCTGTTTGTGATCCAAAGCCGGCAGTTTGATGCGGCGAACATCACCATCTACTCGGATCATGGGTGGCATACCGGAAGTCAGGTGTAAATCAGAAGCGCCCTGCTGGACAGCAAAGGACAAGAGTTCAGTAATATCCATAGAATTTATGCTCGCAGCTTCTTCCCATTAGAGGTTCTATTAACGCAGAATACCCTGATCCATGAATGTACGACAACCAGAATATCCTATATGTCTATCATAGCAGAGAAAACCACGCAGGTAGTGAGCGAGATCAATCAAGCCTGCCTGGCCACAGGCCGCCACCCATCGGAGGTCGCCCTGCTTGCGGTGAGTAAAACACGCAGTGCCAATGAGGTACGCGAAGCTTACCAACAGGGGCTGACTCGGTTTGGAGAGAATTATCTACAAGAAGCACTGGATAAAATCCAGGAGCTAGATGATTTACCGCTGGAATGGCATTTCATTGGTCCGGTGCAGTCGAATAAAACCCGCCAGATTGCTGAAGCCTTTGACTGGGTGCATAGCGTTGACCGATTGAAAATCGCCCGCCGCCTGTCTGAGCAGCGCCCCACTGACTTACCCGATCTGAATGTCTGCTTGCAGGTTAACATTGACGATGAGAGCAGCAAGTCTGGTTGCTCACCGGATGAAGCCTTGGAGTTGGCCCGTGCAATAGCCGCGTTGCCACATATTTGCTTGCGTGGGCTCATGGCGATTCCCGCAGCCAGTGATGATGAGACGGTGCAACGACTGGCCTTTGCCAAGGTTCGGGAGCTGGCGGAGAGGATTCGTGCCAATGGTCTTGCTATGGATACACTGTCCATGGGGATGTCTGGGGATCTTGCGGCGGCCATCGCTGAGGGGAGTACGCTGGTTAGAATTGGTACGGCGCTGTTTGGTCCGCGGGCAGCTAAGGGCTAGTACCACTTGGGTCCGGTGACTTTGGTGCCACGCTGGGTGGTGATATCGCTTTGCTGTGACACGCTATTCGTCATCCATGGCACGCTCGACTGCCGGCAGACGGTCACCTCAAAGCGATACCACCACCCGCCCAAAGTCCTGTGCCAGCGGGGAGACTACACGGTTGTTTTTCGTAGAATACCCTCCAAGCTTGACAAAAACTAAAAAATAATTAGCGTAAAAATTACTAACACAGCATGTGACTCTCATCGCATGCCGAAACAGCTGTACACGGAATGACAGACAGTGCACTTTAAAAACACCTTTTCATCTATCTATGCTACGGGCGGCACCACCGTTGAGTTTTACTATGGAAAATTTATATGAAACGCTTCGTTTATCTGATTTTCATAGTTGCTTGTACGATTTCTGCAGCAGATCGAAGTATCGATTCGGAAAGTAATGCTAGCACTTTGTCAGGAAAAGCGCTTTTTAGGACGCTGTTAAAAAATTCAAACCACTCCCTGCAAGACGAATTACTGTGCCAGCCTCCCATAACTGCTGAAGATCCAAAAAGCTACACTCTCGGTGACCAACTGTCATTATTGCTAGCGATGGGACATTACGATGAGACTAGTGCAAAACTGGACTCTACTTGCTCTATTGACATATTCGAGACACCATCAGGCGAAACCCTTGATGTATGGGACTGTCAGATTACAGTGGCCGAGACAAATACTGAGAGTGAGTTTGTCTCTAGTTCGATGCTTGCCATAGCTATTAGCCGCCCTCAAAAAATAATGGTGCCAGGCTCGCTCAGATGTTTATGAAGTCGAGCTGTACGCCAGTTGGGGCGTTGGATCTGGCGCGTAAAATAGCGGCGCGTATTCACAAAGAGAGCTGGATCGGCTTGGCAATATTTGGGGTAGTCCTCTCGTTCCTGCCTCTGATTTGGACTTTCTACACTGCAATCTCTGGATAGGTTTCTAAATAAGCATTCCTGACTCCGATACGGCGAGGGGTATGCCGGAACCAGCACACTTTCCGGTCATTTATTTGCCAACCAGCGCATACTGCTACAGAGCCAGCAAGCTTTATTGGGTCTGACGGTATTCTTTGTCGTTGCGTTTCCCCTGAATATCACTGGGAAAAGGTTCATTCGCCGCGTGAAAATCTCTATACTCTAATTTTCGTTTTCAGCACCGGCTTTATCCGGGCAACGGCTGCATCAAGTTTAAGGGTAGATCATGGATCCGCTATTATTAATTATCCGAACGATTGGCGAAATTTTTGCCTTTATTGCCATCCTGCGCTTTCTGCTGCAAGCAATGAATGTGGATTATTACAACCCCATCTCTCAGGCTGTGGTGAAATTTACCCAGGTGCCGCTGATGCCTTTGCAGCGTATCATGCCCAAGCTAGGCCGGATTGATATATCACCGCTGGTACTGGCGTTTATCATCAAGCTGGTCACTTTGTTTATTTTGGTATCGATCACCAGCAGCCCTCTGGGTATGGCAACAATTGCTGTACTTTCGCTTGTCGGTGTATTGGACACCCTGCTGACTATTCTGTTTTGGGCTACCATCGGTTCCGTGATTATCAGTTGGGTTGCCCCCGATTCACCCCATCCGGCACCTCAATTGCTGCAGCAGCTTGTTGAGCCGATGTTTGCACAGGTTCGACGCTTCCTCCCCCCTATTGGAGGGCTTGATCTGTCACCAATCGCCATTTTCTTGGTAATACAGATCGTGCAGTCGCAATTACCACGCTTGATGTGACCTGAAATTCAGCCAACGGACGCTTAAATTTCTTACATCAACGAAGAGGTTACAAGGTGAGCGAGTTCCCGGAAGATAGCATCGGTCTGGTCACACCACAGACACTCCATTTCGACACCCCACTGACACTAGCCAGTGGTCGCATTTTGCCTCACTATGACCTGGTGATTGAAACCTATGGGCAGTTGAATGCCGATGCCAGTAACGCGGTATTGATTTGCCACGCCTTGTCTGGTCATCACCATGCCGCAGGCTATCACTCAGTTGATGAACGCAAACCCGGCTGGTGGGATTCTGCCATAGGCCCGGGTAAAGTTATCGATACTGAACGTTTCTTTGTGGTGGCTCTGAACAACCTCGGTGGCTGTCACGGCAGCACAGGCCCTAATACACCGAACCCTGAAACCGGCAAACCCTACGGGCCTGATTTCCCTATTGTCACTGTGCTTGACTGGGTACATAGTCAGGCACACTTGGCTGACCGGCTCGGTATTACCCAGTGGGCAGCGGTTGTAGGCGGCAGCCTCGGGGGTATGCAAGCGATGCAATGGGCTATCAGCTATCCGGAACGGTTACGTCACTGCGTGGTTATTGCGGCGGCACCCAAGCTCAGCACTCAAAATATCGCGTTCAATGAAGTGGCCCGCCAGGCGATTACCAAGGACCCGCAATTTTATAATGGCCACTATTATGAACAGGGCGTGGTGCCTAAAACCGGGCTGATGCTGGCACGCATGGTAGGGCACATCACTTACCTTTCCGAAGACGGCATGCGCGACAAGTTCGGTCGTGAATTGCGCTCCGGCAAACTCAGCTTTGATTTTAACCCACAGTTTGAAATTGAATCTTATCTGCAATATCAGGGTGAGCGCTTCTCATCAGCGTTTGATGCCAACACTTACCTGCTGATGACCAAGGCCCTCGATTATTTTGATCCGGCAGCCGAGTATGACAACAATCTGGCAGCCGCACTGAGTGACGTGCGTTGTGATTTCTTTATCGCCTCATTCACCACCGACTGGCGCTTTTCACCCGAACGCTCGCGTGAGATTGTCGATGCCTTGATTGAAGCCAAGAAGCATGTCACCTATACAGAAATTCAGGCCGCTCATGGCCATGATGCCTTCCTGATTCCTATTCCCCGCTACATGGAAGTCTTCGGCGCCTATATGAACCGGATTGCTGCTGAACAGGAGAATCAATATGCGCGCTGATCTGGAGATCATTCGTGAATGGATCAGGCCCGGCTCACGTGTCATCGACCTGGGTTGTGGCGAGGGTGAATTACTGGCGCATCTGATCAAGGAAAAACAAATCAGTGGTTATGGTATTGAAATTCATCCCGATAACATCACTGCCTGCATTGATAAGGGTGTCAGCGTAATTGAAAAAGATATAGATGATGGCCTCAGTGGTATTCGCAGCAACAGCTTTGATACCGTGGTGATGAGTCATGCACTGCAAACCATGCACCGCCCGGACCAGATAGTTGAAGAGATGCTGCGGATCGGTAAAGAATGCATAGTCACCTTCCCTAACTTTGCTCACTGGCGAGCGCGTGGCTATCTGGCGCTGAAAGGAAGAATGCCGGTATCCAAGTTTCTATCCTACACTTGGTACAATACCCCCAACATCCACTTTTTCACCTTCAAGGATTTTGAGGAACTCTGTGTCGAACGTAATATCTACATAGTGGACCGAACGGTGGTAGATCATGAGCACAAACACCGCTGGTGGATACGTTTATGGCCCAACATGCTCGGCGAGATCGCCATTTACCGTATCACCCGCTGAACCTTATATAAAAGGAAGACACGACCATGTTGACTCGATACAGCCCCCTGCTCTTTGCAGCCTTGTTGTCGCTAACCTTAAGCGCCAGCCTGCAGGCAGAACAGATGTTCAGTGATGAACATTATGAAATCCATTACAATGCATTTAACTCCACACTGATTCCTGCCGAAGTAGCCGCCAGCTATAACCTCACACGCAGTGGTAGCCGTGGCTTGATAAATATTGCGGTGCGTGAGAAACAGCCGGATGGTAGCACCCGTCCAGTCAGCGCCCAGGTCAGCGGGGAAGTCCGCAACCTGATACAACAGACTCAATCCGTTGAATTCCGTGAAATTACAGAAACTGATGCCATTTATTCAATCGGCAGTTTTCAGTTTACCAATGAAGACCTGCTGACTATTCAGTTGGAAGTGCAACCGGATGCTGAACGCCCGGCTTATCAGATTGAACTCCAGCAAACCTTTTACGTGGACTGATCCTTGAGTAAACAGCAATTTGTATTGGCCAGC
Source organism: Nitrincola iocasae (assembly GCF_008727795.1). Classification (NCBI taxonomy): domain Bacteria; kingdom Pseudomonadati; phylum Pseudomonadota; class Gammaproteobacteria; order Oceanospirillales; family Oceanospirillaceae; genus Nitrincola; species Nitrincola iocasae. The sequence goes on from NZ_CP044222.1 coordinate 3,726,234, forward strand.
GGTAATGCTGGCAAACTGCGTGAATTCAGCCAGATGCTGGCTGAAAAACACATAGAGGTATTGCCTCAGTCAGCGCTCAATGTCACCGAGGCGGATGAAACTGGACTGACCTTTGTGGAAAATGCCATTCTCAAAGCCCGACATGCCTGTGAAGCCACCGGACTGGCGGCCCTTTCGGATGATTCAGGACTGGAAGTCGACGCTCTCAAGGGTGCACCGGGAATTTATTCGGCGCGCTATGCCGGTGTTGGCGCTGGCGACGAAGCCAATATCGATAAGCTGCTGCAGGCCTTAGCTGACAAACCTGAGGCTGAACGTAGCGCACGCTACCAATGTGTACTGGTGTATATGCGCCATGCCCTGGACCCCACCCCGCTGATCTGTCAGGCCAGCTGGGAAGGTCATATATTGACCGAGCGGCGTGGTGAGGGCGGCTTTGGCTACGACCCGATTTTCTATATTCCCGAGCTGCACTGCTCAGTGGCTCAGTTGAATCCGGCCGAAAAGCAACAGCATTCACATCGCGGCAAAGCCATGCGTGAGTTCTTTCAGCGTCTGAACAGCTTGTTACCAGTATGACCCCAGCGGTACTGCCTCCCCTGTCGCTGTATATCCATATTCCCTGGTGTGTGCGTAAGTGCCCTTATTGCGACTTCAACTCGCATGCCAGGCAGGATGCATTACCGGAACAAGACTATATCCAGGCCCTGTCTCAGGACTTGAGTGCTGAACGCGAGCGCCTGCAATCACTGCGCCCACTGCACTCCATTTTTATCGGCGGAGGCACCCCCAGCTTATTCAGCGCCGAGGCCATAGGCCAGATACTGACTGATGTCGACCGGCAATGGGGGATTGGCACAGACACTGAAGTGACCCTGGAAGCCAATCCCGGCACCTTTGAGCAGCAGCGCTTCGAGGGCTTTCGTCAGGCGGGCATCAACCGCCTGTCACTTGGCATCCAGAGCTTCAATGACACCCACCTGCAGGCGCTGGGGCGTATTCACAACGCTGACAATGCCCTCACTGCCGCCCGCAGTGCTCGCCGTATTTTTGACAAGCTGAATCTGGATCTAATGCATGGTTTGCCGGGACAACTCACCGTTGAGGCACTGGCAGACCTGCAACAGGCGATAGACCTGTCACCGGATCATCTGTCCTGGTACCAGTTAACCCTGGAGCCAAATACGGAGTTTCATGCCCGACCACCTACCCTGCCGGTAGATGAAGCTTTATGGGATATACAGGAACAGGGGCAGGAATTACTGGATCAGGCGGGATTTCGGCAGTATGAAATATCGGCCTATGCCAAAGACAATCGCGTCAGCCAACATAACCTGAACTACTGGCAGTTCGGTGATTATCTAGGCATAGGTGCTGGGGCTCACGGAAAAACCAGCCGACAGTCATCTGACAACAATGCCTTGCTGTTTGAGCGCCATCATAAACTGCGCCAACCTAAAGCCTATCTAGCCTCATTGCACAAAACCGCAGGACGCGAACACATTCCAACCGACGAGCTGAGCTTTGAGTTTATGCTCAATGCGCTACGCCTGTCTGACGGGGTAGCCAGTGAGCTTTTCAGTGCACGAACAGGCTTACCACTAACCTCAATCACAGCTCAGCTTACCAAAGCACGTGAATGGGGTCTGCTGGAGAACGATACCCGCGTTTTGCGCCCCACCCGACAAGGGCGCTTGTTCCTGAACGACCTGCTGGGTTTATTTCTCTGATCAGCACTTTATAAACACGGCTGCCTGACCGCCTTGGTACGGATGGCGGCAACAGCGGCGGGAATATGTTCAAGGCTGGTCACTTCGGCATCCGCAGGCTGCCCCCCCGGCCAGGCACCAGCTTCCAGATTCACCCAGATTGTCCAGATACCCAGTTGCTGCGCCGCCTTCACATCATTAATGGGGTGATCGCCGACATGAATAACCTGGCGAGCATCCAGCCCACTGTGTGCCAGTGCAGTCTCGAACATCAATGGATGCGGTTTGGCCTGACCGACCTGGTCAGCATTGAATTGAAAATCAAATAGATCCGCCAGCCCTGTACGACTGACCTCCGCATTACCATTACTTAAAGCACCCAATCGGTAACCCTGTTGATGCAGGTTTTCCAGCATGCTCCGGGCATGAGCGAAAAACTCCACCTCATGACGCGCTTCAATAAAGGCTTCAAAGGCGCTCAGTGCCAACTCAGCTGCTTCCACCGCTGTGTAGCCACAGTGCGCCAGACACTCTTCGAGTAGTTTAAGCCGAATTTGAGTCACGCTGTGGGCAATCTCAGGACAACGCTGCAATAGCCCAGCCCGTAACGCTGACCCTTCATTCAGGTCTGACAATGCAAAATGCTGCGTCAGTAGCGGGGTATGGGTGTGTAACCAATCCCACAAGGTTCGGTTAGCATGCTGAATCACCGGACCTACCGCCCAGAGGGTATCATCCAGATCAAAAGTGATCGCTTTAATCACGGGGTTTTCTCCTGGCACGTGGATGGGCTTGTTCATACACTTGCATCAAATGCTGAAAATCGAGATGCGTGTATATTTGTGTAGTGCTGATATCACTGTGTCCGAGCAATTCCTGGACGGCGCGAAGGTCCTGACTGGACTCCAGCATATGACTGGCAAAGCTGTGACGCAGACGGTGCGGATACACCCGCCCCTGAGCTCCCATATACTCACCCCAGAGGGCCAACCTTAATTCTACTGCTCGGGTTGTCAGGGCGGTACCGCGCTGACTGATAAACAAGGCAGCCGTGCCACGACGGTTCCACAGTTGTCGTATTGGTAACCAGTGTTGCAAGGCAAGGATCGCTTGTCGGCCAATCGGCAGTACACGTGTTTTGCGCCCCTTACCCGTCACACGCAGTGTTGCATCGGATAAATCCAGCGCCTGGAGCTCTAATCCGACCAGTTCCGAAACACGCAGTCCCGACGAATAAATCAGCTCCATCATGGCAAAATCACGCAGGGTAATTGGCTGGTCATCGGGAGGGCTGAGTAGCTGATTCATTTGCTCGGGATCGAGCGTGCTGGGCAGCCGGCGTCCCGCTTTGGGGGCCTGTACCGCAAGTGCCGGATTACTGCTCATCCAACCTTCCCGATTCAGGAAACGGTAGAAGGTGCGCGTTGCTGATAACAGGCGGTGCAGACTTCGGCCTGACAGACCATTACCATGTAACATGGCAATCGCCTGGCGCAGCTTTTTTTCTGTCAAAACAGACCAACTACCCAACTGCAATAGTTCAAGCTGTTCTGACAAACGCTGCAGATCACGCCGGTAATGCTGCAAGGTGTGTGAAGACAATTGTCTTTCACCCTGCAAGTAACGCATAAACGCCTCAATCCATTGCTGTTCGCCAGGTTGAGGCGCCATATCAGGTACGCGGTTGATGCAGAATATGGGTGACAATTCGGCTCAGCACTTCGCCGACATAGCTGAGAAACAAGGTGCCCTGGCTGCTCTGGAAGTAGTCCGGATCAAAGCTGCCAATAGCCAACAGTCCGAGGGTTTCACCCTTGACCAAGGGCACTACAGCGGCTGACTGAATACGTGCGGCATTTTCCTGGAACAGGAAACGATTCATCGCTTCACTCAACTGACCACAACTAGGCAAACTGGTTTCAATCAGCGGCTGCACAATACTGCAATCAGACTTAGTCAAAATACGAAGACTGTTGACATCAAAAGTGACATCGCTGAATAAAATCAGACGCGCATCATCACCATAAAAATCCTGACAGAGGCTTTCCTCGATGGCGATGGCGACATCATCAAGCGTCTGAGCTTCCAGCAGCGACAATACCATGCGCTTGGTTTTGTCGAACTGTACATCGTTATGACGGGCGATCTCAATTAATTCCGACAGATGCCCGTGCAACAGTTGATTGCGTTCGCGCAGCAAAGAGGTCTGCCGCTCGACCAATGAAACCGTTGTACCACGTTGATGCGGTACATACAGCTTCTCCAGCAACCAGGCATGCTGGTCAAAAAAATCAGGATGGCTGGCCAGATAGTCGGCAACCTGCGCAGTGCTAATCGAATCAGCCGGTGCGTCCGTCACAATCTGTTTATCAGTTGCTTGCTGCGTCATAAGTAAACCTGCCCTTCATATACCGTTGTGGCCGGCCCGGTCATCAAAACCGGGGAGCCCTTTCCTTCCCAACTGATCTGCAGCTTGCCACCAGTCAGATGCACATCGACCTGCTCATCCAGCAAACCACGAAGCCGTCCAGCTACGACAGCCGCGCAGGCACCGGTTCCACAGGCCTGGGTTTCACCCGCACCCCGTTCAAATACACGCAGCTGGATCTGAGAGCGCGACATTACCTGCATAAAACCGACATTGACCCGTTGCGGGAAACGCGCATGGCGCTCAATCAAACGCCCCAGTTGCTTCACCGGTGCCTGCGCTACATCATTAACCAGCAACACACAGTGCGGATTCCCCATAGAGACCGCCGAAACCTCATAACACTGCCCTTCAATTTCCAATCGATAGATAGCGGCTTCCTGCTCCGCCGCAAAAGGGATCTCGACCGGCTGCAAAACTGGCTCACCCATATTCACTTCAACCTGACGGTCTGGCAACAGCGTTAACAACGCACTGCCTTTAGCGGTTTCAACACGTATCTCATTTTTGACGCTCAAGCGGCGTTCACGCACAAAACGGGCAAAACAGCGAGCACCATTACCACAGTGTTCCACCTCTGAACCGTCGGCATTGTAGATACGGTAACGAAAATCCATATCCGGACGTGTCGGCGGTTCAACCAATAGCAACTGGTCAAAGCCCACACCTGTATGCCGGTCTGCCAGGCGCTTGACGGTATCGGTATTGAGACGGACACGCTGTGCCACGGCATCAATCACCATAAAGTCATTCCCCAGACCATGCATTTTACTGAATCTTACCAGCATGTATTTCTCCGCTCAGCAATCGCCGGGCAGTAGCTGTTCGCCCTGCATCAGATCACTGATTTTTTCCCGTTCACGAATGACAAAGACCTGATTATCATCAACCATCAATTCAACCGGACGCGGACGACTGTTGTAATTGGACGCCATAACAAAACCATAAGCCCCGGCTGAACAGACCGCCAGCAGATCACCAGCTTGCAAATTCAATTCCCGGTCTTTACCCAAAAAGTCGCCGGTTTCACAGATAGGGCCAACTAAATCCCAATGTCTGGATTCTCCCTCATCACGCAGGCTAAGCGGAATAATTTCCTGATAGGCGCTGTAGAGGGCGGGACGGATCAGGTCATTCATCGCCGCATCAATAATGGCAAAGTTCTTCTCACCTGTCTGCTTGAGAAACTCAACCCGGGTCAGCAATACACCGGCATTCGCAACAATCGAGCGGCCTGGTTCAAAAATCAGCTGTAACGGCCGATCGCCTAAGCGTTCCAACATAGCCGCAATAAAGGCATCCGGAGCCGGTGGCGTCTCATCGGTATAGCAAACACCCAGGCCTCCACCGAGATCCAGATGAGAAATGTGAATACCCTCAGTCTGCAACCGATCGACCAATTGTAACAAACGTTCCAGTGCATCCAGAAATGGGCTGATTTCGGTCAACTGACTGCCAATATGGCAATCCATGCCTACTACGTCAACTCCCGGTAAAGCAGCGGCGCGTCGATACACGACGATAGCCTGATCAATATCGATACCAAATTTATTTTCTTTAAGTCCTGTGGATATATAAGGATGGGTTCCCGCATCAACATCTGGATTGACACGGAATGAAACCCGCGCCACCTTGCCCGCCTCCAGAGCCACGGCATTGACACGATCCAGCTCAGCATCAGATTCAATGTTGAAACAGAAAATACCCACATCCAGTGCCCGACGTATTTCATCAGCCTGCTTGCCAACGCCGGAAAAAACCACCTTGGCCGGATCACCACCCGCTCGCAACACCCGCTCTAGTTCACCGATAGAGACAATATCAAAACCCGCACCCAGGCGAGCCAGCAGATTCAGTAAAGCAATATTGGAGTTGGCCTTAACCGCATAACAAATCAGCGCACCTCGCCCCTGCAATGCATTGGCATACGCCAGGTAAGCACGTTCTATGGCGTCACGGGAGTATACATAAGCAGGCGTCCCGTGGGTGGCAGCCAGAGTATCCAGAGCCATCTCTTCACAGAACAATCGACCATTACGGTATTCAAAACTTTCCATCGGTTATCTCATTCACCCTGTTCGGTTGTGGTATCCGGCTGTTCCGGCAGATACAGTGGTCCTTTCTGTCCGCAACCACCCAAAAACAGCAGGCTTGCAAACACCACTGACCAGAAAATTTTCATACGGCACCACCCTCAGGGCTGATTATCTGATTAAACCGGTGATTATAACCTGATGTAGCGTGTTATTGGCAGTGGCGAGGCAATACAAGCAGGGGCAAGCTTTTTAAAATTGCGCAATAATAACGCGGGTACTATTATCTGATATGTATCATGGCTCTACAGATCTACCTATGCTGAATTGCATCCAGCCTATGCCGGCATCAATGGAGAACAATATGCTAAAGCGACTAAAAATGACTCCCAGGCTGATTTTGTTCACCAGCTTACCCCTCGCTTTATGCCTTTTTTTGGCCGCTTATATCGTTATTCAGCACACCAGTCGTACGGTAGCATCACAGGGGGAGGCCTCTGCCAACATGGTTGCATCCAGCAGTGCCGATGGTGTCAGCGCCTGGATTAACTCACGCATGGCTGTCCTTCAGACCCTCGCCAGCACGGCGACACTCACCAGCGGGAATACCGATGACATCTTTGCGTTTATACAGGACTTTGGCAAAAAAATGGATGATAGCTTCCAGGTCATGCTATTTATTGATCTCGAAGGTAACGGTTACCACCACAATGGCAACATTGCCGACCGTGCAAACCGAGACTACTTTCAGAAGCTGGTCATTCAAAAAAGTCAGGCAACGCTGGTCAGCGATCCTCTGATTTCCGGCTCTACTGGCGATGCCATCGTTGTGATGGCTCAAGCTGTATATAATGCGTCTGGCCAAGTCATCGGATTGCTCGCTGCCACTGTGACACTGGATACACTAACTCAACTCATTGATGAGGTTTCCACCGATCAGGCCAGTGCCTGGCTGATAGACTCACGCGGCGTTTACATCGCTCATCCGGACACAGACCGAAGAATGAAAGACAACGCTCTGGATTCACAGTTCCCTGAGTACGCAGCGCTGTCTAAACGAATGGTTGCAGGTGAAACCGGTATAGCAGAACTACAGCTTGATGGCCAACAGCGATCCATTATTGCCTATCACCCAGTAGAGAACACCCCAGGCTGGGCGCTCGCTGTTGCGCTACCTTATAAACACGTGATGGCAGCGGCAACAAACTTACGTTCATCCTTAATACTGGCGTTTTCCATTACACTGATTGTTTTAGTTATCATTATTATGCTTGTCTCGCGCGTGATTGTTAAACCTATCAACGCAACACGCTCTGCACTAGACCAGATTGCAGCTGGAGATGGAGACCTCACTCAACGCTTAAGTGAAGAACGACTGGATGAGTTGGGTGACCTGGCCAGAAGCTTCAACAAGTTCGTGAGCGGTGTGCAACTGGTGATCAAACAGGTTTCTGATGCATCTATACAGCTCGGAGCGGCCGCTGAAGAGCTGGCAGTATCCAGCCAGGTCACCAATCAACAAGTTCAACAACAAAGTCACGAAACGACGCTTGCCGCGACGTCAATGACACAGATGGCAGCATCAGTCACTCAGGTTGCGGGCAATGCGGCTCAAGCGGCACAGGCTGCCGATACGTGTAACCAGTCTGTCAAAGATGGAGAATCCATCGTTCAGAAAAGCGCTAATGAAGTAGACCTGTTGGCTCAAGAAGTCCAAAAAGCCGTAGAGGTTATGCAACGCTTGCAAGAAGATACTGAATCCATTGGCACCGTGCTGGCAGTAATCCGCGGCATCGCTGAACAAACAAACCTTCTGGCACTCAATGCCGCTATTGAGGCCGCCCGAGCTGGAGAGTATGGGCGTGGCTTTGCGGTTGTCGCCGATGAGGTTAGAACCCTGGCCACACGCACACAGAGCTCTACGGAAGAGATTCGTAATATTATTGAAAAGCTGCAAAACGCCTCAAGACATGCCGCCGATGTCATGCAAAATAGCTATTCCAAAGCGCATGTAGCTGTTGAGTGTGCCGGACAGGCTTCGGACAAACTTCAGGATATAACTGGCGTCATCGCCACCATCAACGATATGAATACTCAAATTGCCAGTGCTACAGAAGAGCAGTCTGCTGTTGCAGATGATGTCAGTCAGACGCTAGTGCGTATTAGCAGTGGCGTCGAGCAACTATCCAGTGGGTCAAGTAATATTGCCGCAGCAAGTGATGAACTGGCACAACTGGCTAATCAGCTACAGGCCAGAGTGGGGCGTTTCAAAGTATAGCTTGCGCCAAAGAGCATGGAGCACACCCTGGGTGCTCTTTGAACAAGAAATCAATATAAAGCTGGCGAGTCAGTCAAGCTGACCGCTTGCTGTTGCAAGCGTGACATAAAACGGTCGCTGGACAGATAAGTCAATTCACGCTGGCGAGACAGAGCCAACCCGGATACGCCCTCGCCGGTAGCTCCCGGATGGCACATGATCAAGCCCCCGGTGGGCAACTGATCAACCCAGCCGTGTATCAGACTGGCAAAATCAGCTTCTGGGTTAAGTGAATAGAGCCCCGCAAAGGCTTGTGTAAGGGGTAACTGCTGTCGGCACATCTGTGTCACAAAACCTGTGCTCATAAGTCGTAAAACCAGCGCTTTGAGTAAGGCGTCATGGCCTGTCAGACTCGGGGAGACCCGGCGTACCCAGGGTAACTGATCGGTATAACGTGCTTGTAGCACTTCGATCAAGACCTGACGAATTCCTGGAAAAACATGAATATGCTGGTGACCATCGACAAAGTCAGGCTGACAACCCGACATCGTTTCAAAGTCATCCAATTGCCGCAGCAGTTCATCTCTGACCCACTGACGATCAAGACGGCCTGACAAAGATTGCTGCATCAGTCGCCCTAAAGGCAAAGCTCGCGATGACTCAGTCAGATTAAAATGTAATCCGATAGCTGCTCTGCCACGAAAAGTCAGCAATGTCGTGGCTGATGAGTCCCAATATGGCAGACAAGTCATACAACTGACCGCTGACAAACGCTGACACTCTAATAGTTGCAAAATCCCCTCATTGATTTCGGCAGATAAGCCAAAATCATCCGCACAGAGAACCACTGCTTTCATGTTGCAAAAGCCCAAAACCGACTGAACAAATAAGTCATTACCGCGACTACGCCAAGCACGATCAATAGCGCCAGGTCATAACGCAAAGGAGTGAAGGTCAGCAACAAGGCATACAGGATCTCATTAACAGCAAAGCTGCTCAACGCGACTGTGGCAAAACGCGGCAAGGTACGAGAGTGGCTCAACTCTTCAGCCTTGAAGGTCAATTTACGATGGCCAAAGTAGCTGACATTGAAAGCAACAACAAAACCAAACACATTAGCCAACAATGGCACCAACCCTAGCGGCACCAGCAGTCGAACTACCAGCCAGTGCACAATGAGTGCCGTGACACCTACCCCAATAAAGCGGGAAACCTGAGCCAGCATCAGTCAACAGACTCTGTTTTGTGCTCAGTTTTTTTACGCGCGGACGCAGGATGATAATCCGAAATAAGATACACGGGCCGCGCCTTTACTTCAGAGAAAATCCTCGCAACATATTCACCCAACACACCAACTGACAGTAACTGCACACCACCCAGAAAACCGATACCAGCAACCAAGGTCGGCCAGCCGGGAACATCAACTCCCCAGATCATTGTTCTCAGTACTACGATGACCGCATACGCGATGGCCAGACAGGAAATCCCTGCACCGATAAACATCCAGATTCGCAAAGGTGTACTGCTGAAAGCGGTAATGCCTGTCAGGGCCAATGAAGAAAGACGCCGGATACCGAAGGATGTTTGTCCGCTGAAACGAGGAGCAACCTGAAACGGCACGCCGATGCTACGAAACCCGACCCACGCAAACAACCCTTTCATCATTCGTTTGCGCTCTGGCAGGGCCCGCAAAGCTCGCACAACTTTGGCGTCCATCATACGAAAATCACCAGCATCAGCCTGAATTTCGACATCCGCACTCTGACTGAGCATATGATAGAAAAAACCAGTCATCCGGCGTTTAATTGGATGCTCATCCGACCGATCTGCACGTATGCCATAAATCATGTCATAACCTTCCAGCCAGTGCTGATAAAAGATTTCCAGCACATCAACCGGATGTTGCATATCAGAGTCCATCAGGATCACCAGATCCGAATCAGCATGGTCAAGACCAGCACTCATAGCTGCTTCTTTGCCAAAATTTCGCGATAGTCGGATCAACGACACAGGATACTGCTCAGCCAATTGGATCGCTACGGCTGAAGTAGCATCTCGACTGCCATCGTCCACTACCAACACTTCAAAACGGCCAGATAACCGGGGCAAGTATTCACAAAGCAACGGGATCATCTCTTGCAAGTTTTCTGCTTCATTGTATGCCGGCAGAATACAGGTGATGGATGGGGGCAACTCCATCTTTCGAGGTGTTAGTGATGGATCCGATTCCGATGTATGTTGTGTTATTTTTTCGGGCATTATTCTATCCAGTTTCAAGTCCTACAGACTTCGAGAGTTAATGGTAAACTATATCTTTGAATTGCGCACCGGATAGCCAGCAAATCCTATGATAAGTCGTTATATTTACACTCTTGTGTTGCATCTATTGTTGCCCTCTATTCTGATCCGTTTATGGCTCAGAGGACGGCAAGCACCAGCTTATCGGCAACGCTGGACAGAGCGCCTCGGATTCACCCCACCACTTGCTTCCTCTACTGCACCACTATGGGTTCATGCTGTCTCAGTCGGCGAGGTACAAGCAGTCGCCACATTAATCCACCGTTTTTTACAGCACCACCCAGAGATTCCGGTACTGATCACCACCATGACCCCGACCGGAGCTGATCGGGTCAAGCAACTGTTCGGCGAGCAGGTAGCGCACCGCTACTGCCCCTACGATCTACCCTGGGCCATGAGTCGCTTCCTTGACATCACCCAACCACGCGGCTGCGTTATAGTGGAAACCGAACTCTGGCCCAACTTTTTAAGACAATGCCAGCGCAAACAGATTCCAACTTTATTAGCCAATGCACGTTTATCGGAGCGCTCTGCACGCGGTTACGCCCGCTTTCCCAGCCTGACCCGAGATATGCTCAATCGGCTCAGCCGGGTCGCTGTACAGGATCACACAGATGGTGAGCGCTTCAAAGCACTTGGCCTGGATCCTTCCCGTCTCAATGTCATCGGCAGTATCAAATTTGATGTAGAAATCAACCCGCAATGGGCCAAAGATGCGCGACAACTGCGGCAGCACTGGGGTGCAGCACGCCCGGTATTCCTGGCGGCCAGCACTCATGATGATGAAGAATCCCAGCTCCTGGCAAACCTGCCAGAACTATTATCTGCCTATCCTGATCTGTTGATTGTGCTGGTGCCCCGCCACCCCGAACGTTTTGATACGGTTGCCCAACTTTGCCAGTCTTCCGGATTAACCTGTACCCGGCGCAGCCAGAATACTCTCGCCAGCCCGGACACGCAGATTTACCTGGCGGACACCATGGGGGAGCTGATGTCCTTCTGTAGTGCTGCTGATATTGTCTTTGTTGGCGGCTCACTGATTGAGCGCGGTGGCCATAACCCACTAGAACCCGCTCTGTTGGGTAAACCCGTGATTACCGGATTGCATACCTTTAACTTCGCTGCCATCACCCAAGGGTTGGCTTCGGCAGGCGCGCTGAGTCAGGTTAAAAATGCCAAGGACGTGATGTCACAATTGCAGTTCTGGCTGAGCAACCCCGACAGTGCCACATGCGCAGGGCAAGCCGCCCAGGACTATGTTGCCAGCCATGCAGGCGCACTCAGCCGTCTTGAAGCCGAACTGGAACCGCTGCTGAAAACAACAACTAATCAATAACACTCATGCATAGGCGTCACAATGGCCCAATGCAACTGCAAAGGGTCCGCCGATCCCATTGGCCAATCCAGGGTTATCGCTCCCTGGCTATCAACAGCACCAAGCCTGGCCAAATGTGATGGCACGTCATCTCCTTGCTGCCAAATAAGCAGTGCTCCCGATTGCGTTAAACGCTCCTCATCAATCCACGGACTGTAATCCAGTCGTCCATCAATCAGAACTGAAGGCTGTGTGGATGCCCGTAACGCCATTAACCCGCCCAGCCAGTATTCAGATGCGACAATATCCAGTGGACAGGCGGTATGATTGGACCAGATCTGCTCCAGTTCAACCGCCATGGCCTTATCCGGCCAGCCAATACGAGGTGGCTTATTCTTCAGATAGGGTAGCAAACTCATATCCACCAACCGCAACATCACCAGCAACAGCACCATCACCAGAGTATTGCGCAGCAGTTTTTTCTGCCTAGACCCTGACAAGGGAGTAATCAGCCAGGCTACCAGCAACAGGCCTGACAAGTTCCACATGGGCGTTCCCCACATATCCCGCAATCCGGTCCCGGTCAAACCAGCTCCCAGAGCAGTCAACAGTGCAGGCCCCACCCCCAGGCAGAACAAGAACCATTTAGCTTGCGAATCAGCCTGGTCACGACACCAAAGTGAACAGGCGAAAAAACCAGAAGCAGCCAGTAAAAACAGTAAAGGCAAGTGATCGACTAACTGCACCAGCAAAAATTTCAACGGGCCCAACAGGTGGGCCTCAAGTCCGGCGGCGCCTCCAGAACGTTGTCCCGCATAAGTCAGTGGTAAAAAATCGTGCTGAATCAACCATAATAGATGAGGTAGAAAAACTGCGCACATTAACCCCACACCACTCCAGAGCGGCCAGCCTAACAACTGCTTTCTAGCCTCTCGCTGAGTCAGCAAGTGCAGGAACATCGCCGCCAACAACACGACCATGGCATATTTTGTCAACAAACCCAAGCCAGCACACAGACCCAGTAACAGCCAGTTGCGATAGCGCCCATCGGTGATAGCAGAGTGATAAAAATAGATGGCGGCAGCCCAAAAAGGCATTTGCGCGATATTATGATTGAATTCCGGCGTCGGCCAGGTGAAGTAATAGACGCCCAGCAGCAGCAAAGTGCCTAATGCGGCTTTTTCACGATCAAGTAACCGCAATCCCAACAACCAAACAAATAGCAAGGTCATTAATATTGTCAGTTGGCTGAGCGCAAAAGGGCCCAGATCCGCCAATGCCAGCCACGACAACTGTACCAGCCAAGCGGGAAGTGGCGGATGTTTATAATACCCCCACTGCCACTCCTGCCCCCAGAATAGCCCCTCTACCACATCCAGCGGTAAACTGTAGGCACTTAGCCATGGCAACAGCGTCCAGAGTAACGCATTGATCAACAGTAACAGCCAAACCTTGCTGGCCGTATTACCCAGCACAGCAATACCTTTCATCAACCCCATCACTCACTACTGGTTAAATTGCATATTATAAAGGCGCGCATAACTTCCCCCTTGCGCCAGCAACTCGGTATGGTTGCCCTGCTCGATTATCACACCATTCTCCATAACCAGAATACGATCAGCACGCTCAATGGTCGATAATCGATGAGCAATCACCAGCGTAGTCCGCCCCCTAACAACATGCTCAAGCGCTGTTTGTATAAAACGCTCCGATTCGGTATCCAGAGCGGACGTCGCCTCATCAAGAATCAGCAAAGGCGCATCCTTGAGAAGGGCACGCGCTATGGCAATACGCTGACGCTGGCCACCCGATAGCAACAGCCCATTCTCACCAACCAGGGTATTCAGCCCCTGAGGCAAACGATCGGCAAATTCAGACACCATCGCGGCATCTGCCGCCGCACGAATCGCCTCATCAGAAGCACCCGCCAACGCCCCATAGGCAATATTCTCTGCAATACTGCCTTCAAACAACACCACATGCTGATTCACCAAAGCTATCTGGTTGCGCAAGCTGTCCAGCGTATAGTGGGATAATGGTCGGTCATCCAGAAGAATCTCGCCATCAACTACATCATAAAAACGCGGCAACAGCCCCGCGAGAGTTGTTTTACCGCTACCTGAACGCCCTACCAGAGCAACCGTTTCCCCCGGCTCAATACAAAAACTAACCTGCTTTAACGCAGGTTCTTCACTCTGAGGATAGGTAAAGGAAACACTATTAAACTCAATTCGTCCCTGAGCAACGGTAAGTGTTTCTAAGCCAGCATTGCGCTCCGGAAGCACATCAAATAGCGCAAAAAAGCTTTCTGCCGCTGCGATCCCTTTTTGCACCGTGCTGTTAATTTCCGTCAACTGACGAATCGGCTTGGCCATCAACGAAGCGGCTGAAATAAAGGCAATAAACTGCCCTGTCGTCATAGAGGCCACCAAAGCCGGAGACATGGCAATATAGGTCAACAGCGCCACGACTCCCGCTACCAACATTTGTACCACCGGCGTGGTGATCGACTGGGTCACCACCATTTTCATAAACTGGCGCCGATTACGTTCAGATACCCGGTTGAAACGGGTACGCTCGGCCTCAGCACCACCAAAAATGCGCACCACCTGATAACCTTTGATCGCTTCTGAAGCCGCTGATGAAATATCCCCGACAGAATCCTGAATGCCATGACTGAGACGGCGCAGGCGTTTGGAGGCCAGCGCGACCACCGCACCGACCAATGGCGCCACCACTACAAACAGCATGGTCAACTTCCAGTTGAGATACAGCATATAGCCAAACAAGCCAACTACCGTGAGTCCTTCCCGGACAGCGGTTTTCAATGCATCCGTAGCCGCTCCTGTCACCTGCTCAACATTGTAGGTCAAACGCGATAACAGTTCTGCCGAGGTATGCTGCTGGTAAAAAGCACAGGGTAGCACCAGCAGGTGATCAAACATCTGACAACGCAGCCGACTGACCACCGCACGGGCAACATAGGAGAAACCGTAATTGCCCAGCAGTGTTCCGATCCCCCGCACCAGAAAGATCCCAATGATCGCTAACGCCAACCATAAGCGGTAATCCAGGTTGCCATTTTCAACCGCATCAATAAAATGCTCCAGCCATTTGGCGGCGGCTGTCTGAGAGGTGGCATACAGCGCAAAACCGCAAAACGCGAGAATAAACATCGGCCAATGGCCACGCACATAACCGAGCAACCGTCTGTACACATCCCAGCCAGATGCAACCTGATTATTAGTATTTTTCTGCATACTTCTCTCTTACCGATGGCTCATACAAAAGCGGTAGTATAACTGCACACGCCACAGATATCAGGTTAGAATGTAACACCTGTTGTTCTGAATCAGTGAAAAAACGTGGCAATCCATAAGAAACCCTTACAGTTACTTAAACAACCGAAGCAATGGCCAATACTAGCCTGGGTCGCCTTGCTGCGCTTGCTCGTCTTACTACCCTACCGCTGGCAGCAGCATATCGGTGCCGGATTTGGCTGGTTGCTGAGTCACCTGGCCCGTGAGCGCCGCCATGTCACCCACACCAATTTACGCCTGTGCTTTCCTGACCTGAGTGATGCTGAGCATCAACAAATGTTCAAAAAAGTGTTTCGTCATAACGGTATTGGTCTGATGGAAACCGCCATGGCCTGGTGGGCACCAAAATCATGGTTCGAGCAGCGAGTAACCCTGAAAGGCCGAGAGCACCTGGATGCAGCACTGGCTAAAGGCAAGGGGGTCATCATGCTTGGAGCGCACTTTTCTACCCTTGATCTGGGTGGGTTGCTGTTCTCATTCTATTACCCAGTCAACACGCTTTACCGCCCCAATAATAACCCTCTGCTTGATCGAATCATTTACAATGGACGTGCTCGCTTCACCCATAACATCGACCGATCCGATTTCCGCAGTGTAATTCGCAAACTGAAAAAAAATGAAATTATTTGGTACGCACCGGATCAGGATTTCGGCATGAAGCAGTCCGTGTTTGTGCCTTTCTTTGGAGTCCCTGCTGCAACCCTAACCGCCACAACAAGGCTCACAAAACTGAATGACTCCCCCATTCTTATGCTGGCACAGCATCGTTTATCTAATGGCACGTATGAACTGGAACTGTTCCCTATCATTACCCCCTTTCCAACAGGCGATGAAATAGCTGATGCGACTCGAATCAATGCAGAAATAGAACGCGCCATCCGTAAAGATCCTGAGCAGTATATGTGGGTGCATCGACGCTTTAAGAGTCATCCTCAAGGAAAAAACTTTCTATACAAGAAGGTAAAACCATGAAGGTAGTGCAACTGGTTGCGAGCCCAAAACAAGGCGGTATGGAAAAGCATGTAGTTGAGCTATCAAATGGAATTAACCAGCTAAATACTGAAGTAGTCGTCATTGCAGATAAATCATTTGCTCCATACTTAAATAAAAGCATTAAGCTTATCGAAATAGACTTCAAAAGGTCACGTTACAACCCTTTCCTCTTGATATCCATATTGCGCTTAATAAACAAAATAAATCCAGACATTATTCATTGCCATGGAGGCAAAGCCTCACAGATAATATCTTTATTAAAGCCTCTACTAAAATCTAAATGCATATCCACAATACATGGCATTAAAAAAAATGTTGAGTATTTGAAAAATTTTCATCACATCATAGGTGTCAGCAACTATATTAAAAACAGACTACCTAAGAGCTGGATATCTACAACCATATACAATGGTATAGAAAAGCCAAAAATCATCACCAGCTCTCATAAAGAAAAGATCAAATCAAGCTTAAACATTCCTTCCTCATCATTCTTATGGGTTGCCGTAGGACGCTTAGTTCCAGTTAAGGGATTTGATCAAATAATTAAAGCCATGCAACAGGTTAATGGTCACTTGGTTATAGTTGGTGATGGCCCAGAATACAGCCATCTTCAAGAGTTAATTGAGACACTTAGCTTAGGCTCAAGAGTAACTCTAACGGGCCATAGGAATGATGCACAAGAAATTATTCAATGCGCAGATCAGCTTATTATATCGTCTTTGCGAGAAGGTTTTTCATATGTTTTTTTGGAAGCCATGCTAACACACACTCCTGTCATAGCATCCGACGTACCTGTTGCCAATGAAGTCTTACCAAAAGAACTTATATATCCGATAGGTAATCATGAAGAGTTGGCCAAGCTCATGAACCGAGCTCTGTCTCAACCATACAACCTTAAAGACATTATGGATAACTGCAACACCTTAATGACATTAGACAGTATGGTTAAAGCTACTTATAATTTATATCTAAAAGTATTAGAAGCAGGAAACCGCTGAAATGAATAAACTACCACTGTCAGTGTTTATAATTTGCTATAACGAAGTAGATAGAATCACTTTAGTATTAGAATCAGTTAAAGACATCGCTGACGAAATAATCATTGTAGATAGTGGCAGTACTGATGGAACCTTAGAAATAATTAAGGAATACACTGATAAAATTTTCTTCAAGGAATGGGAAGGATTCGGAGCACAAAAAACTTATGCCGAAAGCCTTTGCAAACATGATTGGATTCTTAACCTAGATGCAGATGAAATACTCTTAGATGAGATAAAAAAATCTATTGCCAAGGTATTCGATATACCTAATAGTGAAAGAAATGCCTCTTATTCCTTAGACATTAGACACGTCAGTTTAATGAGCAAAAGCATCAAACCAAACTTTTTCAGCCCAAGAAACATAACGCCCCGCTTATATAATAAAAACAAAGCCGGATTTAATAATAGCACTGTGCACGACAAGGTCATTAACTTCGACAGAAGCAAACCCATTAAGTTAAAAGGTGCGGTCGCTCACATCTCCACTAAATCTTTTTCACACATGTGGGAGAAAATACGCACATATAGCGAACTACAAGCATACAAGTGGGTAGAGGATGGAAGAAATGTAACTTACTTTCAATTAATCTACGATCCTTTTTTCTTCTTTATCAAAAATTTCTTCATAAGACGCCTTTGTTTTGTAGGGGCTGAAGGTTTAGTAATGTCTTTTGCTCTTAGCGCCGGCAGAGCGCTTAGAATAGGTATGGCGCTAGAGCTTAAAAATCGGAAACATCGTACTTAACTTACTTACAAACAAACAAACAAACAAAAATTATTTTACAATAATTTTTTCGATTATATCTTTGATAATTGGAATTTGGTTTTCAAAAGAATATTTGCAAGCACTAGCTCTTGCATTATCAACAACCTGCTCCCAAGTGCCTGATTGACCCAATGCGGTTTCTATAGCGCTTGCCAAAGACTCTACATCGCCCGTCTCAGCAAGCCAACCAGTCACACCATTTTCTATCTGGCTTGAGGGTCCAGGGGCGTATGTTGATACTACCGGGCAACCATGCGCCATACTCTCAAGAACAACAATACCGAAAGTTTCCTCTTTAGAGGGAACAATAATCAGGTTGATATTTTTTAGCCATTCACGAATATCCGTAATCCAGCCGCTGAAAAACACATTCTGCTGCAGCCCTTTTTGCGCTAACAATGCGTGTATTTTTTGCTCATCATCACCACTGCCAGCAATCGTCAGTGAAAGAGAGCGCCCTTTTCCTATCAATAAAGACATGGCTTCCACTAGATCTTCAAGACCCTTCTCGGGTGAAAGTCTACCTACAAAACCAAGTTTCACTACATCATCAACTGGCTTTAAAGCTATTGACTCTACAGGAAAGTTCCTCAGCATACAGGGCAATACATCCACGTCACCTACAGGCCAGCCATGCTGAAGAAAATGGGCCTTCATATGTTGCGTAACGACTACAAGGTGATCAGCAGCCTGCATCCTTTTATGCTTATAGCTATAAGAAACGCCCAAAACAGGTATATTCAAACCGGAAACAGATTTTGCAATCGTATAAGTGGCTCTTGAATTGACGGTAACCAGCAACTTGATATTGTTATTCTTGATATAACGCCGTGTTTTAAAACGACTAAAAAAATCCCAATAGCCTTTAGGACTATAATCGTAAAACTCAACCAATTCAGGCATCATAGACCTAAACTGGGCATTAGCTGGAGTTAAAGCAACAACTTTATAACCAAGGGTGACCAGTGCATAGGCCATATCAACAAACGCATTTTCGAGACCTCCTTTTCTATCCGAACATAATACCAACCCAATACTATCAAGCTCAGAAACACTACTCATAACGACTGGCCTCTTTGAACCTTGTATTTAAATACAACAGCTATAGCAAGCATATAAGCCATATAGAAGGAATTAGATGAAATATTATGTCTTATATTAACCTCAGTTAATCCACTTACAAAAAGAGCTATAACAACCAGAAAAACTGGAGCAACATCTCTTGCTGAAAGCTTGAAATACCACATCAAAAGAAATGGTGAAATATAAACCCATAACAGACCCAAAAAACCCAACAGACCGTTACGTTTGAGCGCATCAAAAACATCAGAGTGTGAATGGTAATCCACTACATATTCGGGCACCAGTCCAGCTTCAACTATATCTTTCCCAACATGAATAGCTCCTTCTGTTCCATGTCCAAACAAGGGATTGTCAAGAAATATAAGCCAGGAATAATACCAGCTACTCAATCTGATACTCACAGAGGTGAACTCAGCTCCCTTGTGAAAGTGGCTATAAAGTTGTTCTACTGCGAGCTCAACTCTATCACCAAATAGATAGGACGCAGCGGCTACCAAAACCAAAAGAAAAACACCTATTAAAGATCTAAACCAAATGCGTTTATCACTCTTTACTGTCATAAACAGATATATAAAGATTACAAAAAAATACGAAAGAAGAGCACTACGCGTACCGCTAAGATACACAACAACAAGCATTAGAGTGCAGGCAAGCACAACAATAATATTCATCCAATAGCTTTTTGGACTTACCAAAACAGAACCTAAAATAAGACCAAGAAAAAGTACAATTGAATTGGCGAAAGGCACTGAATTCCACCACAACCCAACACGCCCGCCTGAAAGATGCGATGAGTCTTGTGCATACATTCCAAAATATTGAAAAACAGAAGCAAAAGCTGTAACGCATAACATAAAAAACACAGAACCAACTATGATTTTTGTAGTTAGCCTTTCACACTCTAAAATAAAAATTAGTGGAAGAATAAGCACAACATTCCTGGCAACCTGTTCAATCCCACTAAAATCAGAATTACCAAAATAAATATTAAGTAAATCACCTAGCACAACAAAAAAAACAGCACAAAAATAAAATAAAATAGCTTTGTAGTCTATAAAGGGTTTTTCTTTTATTACGTAAAAAAATGCAGCAATAAAATATACTATCGGTAGAATTTTATAAGCTTTATCAACAGCAAAAAAAACTGAAAAAGACAGCGAAGCTACTATCAAATAAAAACCAACCCCTCTGAAATCCATGGGTAAAGTCTGCGACTTCATGAAGCAACCCTCTGATATACAGCTAATGTCTTTCTAATCATATCATTCAGTAAAAAATGATTTTCTATTGGCCTTTTTGGTTCTTGCAAAGACGCTAGGGTGACAATTTTTTCTACGATCCCCACAATACTTCCTGTCTCCACCAGACCCTCGGAGTAAAGTGCTGACAAGGTTTCTTCAACAGCTCCATGCGAATAAGCAATTACCGGCGTTCCAATCGACAGGCACTCAACAACCGTTCGGCCAAAGGCTTCGGCTGTTGTACTGGTCAGCGACAGCATCACATCACTGAGGGCATAAAACTCTTTCATGTCGGAGCGGGTACCAAGAAAGGTAAAGTATTCAGTCAGTGATCGCGCTTCTATCGCGGCCTTCACTTCTGCCAGAAATGCTCCTTTAGGATCGCTACCCACTACCAGAACATGCACATTGGGCAGATGCGTCTTGAGCTGGTCTATCACCTCAACCAGATCCAGATGTCCTTTCCAGCGGGTAATGCGTCCTGGGAAGCAGATCAAAAACTTATCTCGTGCCTGTGGGTTATCGGCATAAAATTGCTCCAGCCAGGGAGCTGATGGACGATAGCCCCGCGGAAACTCATCAGGGTCGATACCCCGATGAATAACGGTGACTTTAGCGGGATCAACCTCCGGAAAATTATCCAGCAGATAGCGCTTGGCGGTTTCAGAAACTGCAATCACTTGCTCACCTTTACCCATAATAGCACTGTATCTATTCACGGAGTGCATGCCGTGCAAGGTGGTAATGAAGCGAGGCCGGGTAGCTGGATCCATACGTCGCCAGGCCAGCCAGACTATCCAGGCAGGCATGCGAGAGCGCACATGGACAATATCCGGCTGTTCCTGCTCCAGCCAGCGCCGAAAGGAACGTACCTGCAATAGTGTCAGCAGCGATTTTTTACCCAGATCCCAGTTCACGTGCCAGCTTCCGGCACGCTCAAGTTCAGTGACTAAACGCCCCCCTGCCGAAACCACGACTGACTCATGGCCAGCGTCTACCAGCCCCTTGGCAATTTCCAGGGTGCCACGCTCTACCCCACCAAGCTCCAGTGCCGGCAGAACCTGTACTACCTTCATAACCAGCCTCTATCTATAATCATCTGCGCACAGCGCTGTGCTTCATTGAACACCTGAGCCGGATGTTGCAAGCTCAGGTCATCGGTGTCACTGTAAATCCTTACCTGTCCCTGCTCCACCAGCGCGCTTAAGCCACGCACCAGGCGATTAGGCTTATCAGCTACACGAGGCACATTGAGTATACCTACCGCACAACCTGCGGTCAGCGCCTCATAAATCATCGACACACTGTCTTCTGTCACCCAGACATATTCAGCGCCAGCCAGTTGCTCTGCCACCCAACCGGGTGCTGTCGACTCAAAAGGGATGAGTTCAACGGCCTTTAGCGCGCCAATCCGGCTGTGTGTCGATGCAGGCGTTCGCCGGGAAGTGGTCAAGGTCCAGTGTATTGCTGATGACTGGGTAATTCCTTCAAGCTGCTGCATTAGGCGGTGGTCATCCCAACGGTGATGCTTTGATGGTCCACCAATAAGAATAACGCCCTGCCCCGACTTTTTTATGCCGGGCCGCATGGGATTCAAAGCGCCCTGGGTACAAATAATATTATCGGCTTCAGCGGGCTGGTCATGTGCCGGTATCAGGCAAAGATCGAACAGCTGACAAGGTAAGCTGGGCTTCATCAGCAGCAGGGTTTTCGCTCCTAACAACCATCCCAGCACTAACAGAGTGAAATGGGTTGCATGACCTGCGGCAATCAACAGATCTGGAGTGCCCTTATCCCGAAGCGATTCTATTTCTGGCGGCAAGTGACGTGTCAGCAGAGTTTTTAGCAGTTGGGCAAGAGGCAGCCGGTGGAGCGTCTCAACCCTCAAGCCAGGAACAATCTCAAGTAGTGCATTCGTCAGTCCTTCACATTGACTGAAATGCCCCGGCTTTGCGTCACGAATTATCCAAACTACGCCCACAGCCATATCCATAGTGGTTTTATTGGTGCCTAATCATAACAGCCAGACTTAAAAAGCCCCAGCTCTGAGGTAAATTTTACCCCAAGGGGCCTCAGACAATTCCCTTTAGCGGGCGGTATGATTACAATCAATAGCTTCTTTGTTCGGTTTTTCCGCACTCATTCAGTAACACGTTCTTGAGGATTTATTCATGGCTGCTGCATTCGGTACCGTTTTCATGCCTGAAATGGCGATCACCTGGTTTGATGGATCAGACTGGAGTGTGCCGGAAATGGTCAGCAGCGACAGCATTACCCTGCACCCAGGTGCACATGTACTGCATTACTCCAGCACCTGCTTTGAAGGTTTAAAGGCCTTTCGCCATGCCGATGGATCGGTCAACATCTTCCGCATGGACCGCAACATTGCTCGCCTGTCCCAGAGTTCCCTCCTGCTGGGCTTGCCTGCGCTGGATGAAGCCAAGGTTGCTCAGATGATCAAGGATACCGTGGCGCGCTTTGCGGATAAGGTCCCGGCTCCTCCGGGATCGCTGTATATTCGTCCGACCCATTTCGGCACCGAACCTGCCATAGGTAAAGCGGCGGTACCTTCCGTATCTTCTTGTTTTTATGTACTGGTTTCACCGGTAGGTGATTATTTTGCCGGTGGTGACAAGGCACTGCGTTTACTCCTGGAAGACCAGGGCATGCGCTGTGCTCCGCATATGGGCATGATCAAAAGCGGTGGCAACTATGCCAGTGCACTACAGCCGATCATGCGCGCTCGCAACTCAGTACAGGCCGACCAGGTGCTCTTCTGCCCGGGTGGTGATGTCCAGGAAACTGGCGCAGCCAACTTCCTGCTGATTGATGGTAACGAAATTATTACCAAAGCCCTGGATGAAAGCTTCTTGCATGGCGTCACGCGTGAATCCATCCTGACCCTGGCCAAAGACCTGGGCATGCAGGTAAGTGAACGTGAAATCACTGTCGATGAACTGCTGCAACGTGCCGCCAAGCCCGGTTGTGAAGCCGCACTCTCTGGTACAGCAGCGGTACTGGCTCCTGTTGGTACACTCATTTTTCAGGGCAAGGAATATGCTGTAGGCCATGGGGGTGTTGGAGAGACAACGCGCAAATTGCGTCAGGCACTCAATGCTATTCAATGGGGCCAGGCCGAAGATACTCACGGCTGGCTGACACGGGTCTAATACATAATAGCCAGCCTGGACAGATGACCTTCTGCCCAGGCTGGCCTGAAACTGCTCAGCACATCACCTCATCCCAAATGCGGGCCACCTGCTGCCGGTATTGGCTTAACTCTTCATCGGCTACCACGCTGCTGGACTGCTCCTGCAAAGCCTGACGATGGCCGACGGATCGTAACACCCGATAGGCATCGCGTAACAACCCGGCCTGTTCTGCCGTCATTAATCCATTCGCCTCGATCCCGTCGAGAATACGAATATTATCGGTATAGGTCAGTAAGTCCGGATATTTGTTAGCGTGATTGAGCACCATAAACTGCACCATAAATTCTATATCGACAATACCGCCCCGATCCTGCTTCAGGTCAAAACTTCCACTGGCATCCGTCGTTCGACTGCCCAAGTGCTCGCGCATTTTTTCGCGCATGCTGCATACCTGTTCCAGCAACACCGCCCGGTCACGTGGCTGTGACAATAACTCAGACCTGACCTGTTCAAAACGCTTCGCCAATGCCGGACTTCCGGCAACCACCCGGGCTCTGACAAGCGCCTGATGCTCCCAGGTCCAGGCTTCTTTTTGTTGATATTGTTTAAAAGCCTTCAGCCCCGACACCAGCAACCCGGAGTTACCTGATGGCCGCAAGCGCATATCAATGTCATACAACTGACCTGATGGCGTAAAGGTATTGAGGAAATGAATCATTTTCTGCCCCAGACGATTAAAGAATACCGGATTAGGTACCGACTTATCGCCATTGGTATTCAGATCCGGATCGGCATCATGAATAAACACCAGATCCAGATCTGAACCATAAGAAAGCTCAATGCCACCCATTTTACCGTAGCCCACCACCACAAAGTCGGGATCACAAGGCTCTCCGGGTTCCCGCATTGGTACGCCGTGCTTCTCCGTCAGCATCCGCCAGGCACTTTGCAGCACCGCTTCCAGCAGAGTTTCGGCCAGCCAGGTCAGATAGTCGCTGACTTTCATTAGGGGTAACGCCTCAGTAATATCTGAGGCCGCCACGCGTAATACATGGGCATGATGGAAATAGCGCAGCGTTTCCATCAACTGCTCCATATCATCTTCCGGCACCCGCAAGAGTTGCTGAGACAGCTCAGCCTGCAGACGGGCTTTGTCGGGTGGGGTAAATAGCGTACGCGGGTCGATCAGTTCATCCAACAACACCGGCTGTTTGGACAATTGTGCGGCAAACCATGCACTGGAGGAGCAAAGCCTCACCAGTTGCTGCATTGCACCTGGGTTTTCGGCGAGCAGCACCAGATAGGCTGAACGGCGCAAAACAGCCTGAATTAACAGCAATACCCGCTCCAATGTTACTTCGGCATTACGACACTGCCCAACGGTTTCCAGCAGCGCTGGCATAATATGAAGCAAGCGGGTCTTAGCCACCTGCTGCAACATCTGCATGGCGCGGGACTGCCGCAAGGACTGCAGTTGCTTAAGCGCAGAGTCTGCATCGGCAAAACCTTTTCGAGACAGGAAACTCAAGACTTGATCCTGATCCATCTCGTCATTGATCAAGGCTTTCCACTCACTTTCATCCGCCGCTTCATTCTGCTCACCTTCGGCTTCAGCCGGTGCGATTACATCAGCAAAATGCTGGGATACCGCCCGGCGATGCTGTGCCAGTTGCTGTTGAAAGCTGTCCCAGTCCGCAAACCCCATTGCCAGGGCAATACGTGCCTGCCCTTGAGGATCATCGGGTAACTCCTGAGTCTGCTTATCAGCGATGGACTGAATCGCATGTTCGGTATTACGCAGGAACACATAGGCCGCAACCAGCTCTTGCACTGCACTTTCCGGCATACCTACATGCTCTGGCAGCAACGGCAGAATATTCAACAGCTCACGCTGTTGCAGTGCCAGATCACGCCCACCTCGGATCAACTGAAACGCCTGGGCAATAAACTCCACTTCACGAATACCACCGGAACCCAGCTTCACATTTTGTTCCAATCCTTTGCGGCGTACCTCACGGTTGATCATCAGCTTCATATCCCGCAGAGACTCAAACGCACTAAAGTCGATATACTTGCGATAGACAAACGGGCGTAACTGCTGCATCAACTGCTCACCCGCGGCAATATCGCCAGCGACTGGCCGCGCCTTGATCATCGCATAGCGCTCCCAGTCACGGCCCTGATCCTGATAATAATGCTCCATGGCGGTAAAACTGACCGCCAGAGGGCCCGCTGTACCAAAGGGACGCAGCCGCATATCTACCCGAAATACGAAGCCTTCGGCATTTTGATTATCCAATGCCTGAATTAATTTCTGCCCCAGGCGAATAAAAAAGTCCTGATTCTCCAGAGATTGAGTCGGGTGATCTGTCTCTCCATTGGCTGGAAAACAAAACATCAGATCAATATCCGAAGACAGGTTGAGTTCATTCGCTCCCAGCTTGCCCATACCCAGCACAACCAGTTGTTGCGGCTGAGCATCGGACCCGGATAGCGGCATACCCCAGCGCTTTGTTGCTCGCTGGTAAAGCCACGTTAGGGTTTCGTCAATGCAGGCATCAGCAAGATGAGAAAGGTCACGGGTTGTTTCGCGCATATCCGCACGTCGTGTCAAATCCCGCCAGATCAGGCGTACCATTTCGTAATTACGAAAGCGACGCAGTTGCTGATGCATCAACGCTTCATCATCAACTTCCGTCAGTCGGGCTACCAGTTTTTCAGCATAACGACCTGGTGGATAAGATGTCGTTATATCACCCTCATCCACCAGACTTTCCAGCCACTCAGGTCGCCGCGTCAATTGATCCGCTACAAAATCGCTGATAGCCAGCACCCGGCACAACTCTTGTGACAGCTGTGCACCAGATTGGCCCTGCAATGACGGGTGAGACTCTAACTGGCTCCAGGGCTTTTCGGCCACCGATTGAAGTCTATCTGGCAACTGAGAAAGTGGATTCTTATCGGACACGTCGCGACTCCCGCTATCAAACGCTCATGATTAGTACACAGCATATCAGACCTACCGACTTTACAGCAGCCCGAAAGAGGAGCCGCCCAATCCAAGCATTGATTGCAAATTTATGACGTTTTTACTACATAAATGTGACTATGACCCTTATAATCGCCGTGTCTTTTCACAAACACAGGTGAGCCCCTATGGTGACCAACAACCCGATCCTGCAAATGTTTGCTCGATCGCCGTTCAAGCCAATGCAGGAACACATTGCCAAAGCACAGGAAGCAGCCGCAGCACTCAAACCGTTTCTTGAAGCTGTACTGATTAATGACTGGGATACAGCCGCCGCTGTGCAGCATCGCATCGCCGTCATTGAAGGTGAGGCCGATGATATGAAACGCGCGATTCGTCAGAATCTGCCCAGTAATCTGTTTCTTCCTGTTCCCCGCACTGATCTGCTTGACCTGTTACGCATGCAGGATAAAGTCGCCAACCGTGCCAAGGATATCGCGGGCATGATGCTGGGACGCAAAATGCAGATACCCGAAGCCATTCAGGCCGAGATGGTCAACTTTCTCAACACCGCCATTCAAACGACAGAGCAGGCTGTTATTGCATTGAATGAGCTGGATGAACTCCTGGCTGCAGGGTTTCGCGGACATGAAGTGAAAGTAGTTGAAAAACTGATCGATGAACTGGACCGCCTTGAGCATGAGAACGATGAACAGGAGCGCAAGCTTCGTACATCGTTATTTGCCGTCGAACGGGACCTGTACGCTGTTGATGTGATTTTCCTCTACCGCATCATCGATGACATCGGTGATCTTGCCAACTACGCACAACATGTCGGTAGCCGACTGCAACTGCTGCTGGCCCGCTAACCTGAATATACGCGAGACGTTATGGACGTATTAGCACAACACGGCACAATTCTGATTATTCTGGCCTGCACCTTTGCCTTTTTTATGGCCTGGGGTGTCGGTGCCAACGATGTTGCCAATGCCATGGGCACCTCGGTCGGCTCCAAGGCCATCACCCTGAAACAGGCGATTATTATCGCCATTATTTTCGAATTTGCAGGCGCCTACCTGGCAGGTGGTGCCGTCACATCAACCATCCGCAGTGGTATTACCGATGCAGGATTACTAGCTGACTCACCGGACTTGCTGGTTTTCGGAATGATGTCAGCACTGCTGGCTGCAGGGATCTGGCTGCTGATAGCCACCCATTATGGCTGGCCGGTATCAACTACGCATTCCATCATCGGCGCAATTGTCGGTTTCGCTGCAGTAGGCATCTCGGTAGACGCCGTGCAGTGGGATAAAATCTGGACTATTGTTGCCAGTTGGGTGATTTCCCCCCTGACCGCCGGATTTATTTCCTTTTGGCTATTCCGCAGCGTGCAGTATCTGATCCTTAGCACCGACGACCCCTTCTCCAATGCCAAACGTGTGGTGCCTTTTTATATATTCCTGGTCGGGTTCATCATTTCTATGGTGACCTTCACCAAAGGGCTGAAACATGTAGGACTGAATCTGAGCTTTTTCGAAAGCAGCATGGCCTCGGTAGTTGTTGGAATTGTAGCCATGTTGGTTGGGGTTTTGATGATCCGCAAGGTCAAATATTCCGCAGCCGACGATAAAGATTTTCACTTTACCAATGTTGAGAAAATCTTTGGCATCCTGATGCTGTTTACCGCTTGCGCCATGGCCTTTGCGCACGGCTCCAACGATGTCGCTAATGCCGTAGGTCCGCTGGCCGCTGTTGTTGGAGTTATCCAGTCAGGGGGAGAAGTTGCTGCCCGCTCAATGATGCCAGCCTGGATACTGCTGCTCGGCGGCATCGGCATAGTGGCTGGACTGGTGATGTACGGTCACAAGGTCATTGCCACCGTCGGTCAGAACATTACTGAACTGACGCCCAGCCGCGGGTTTGCAGCCACTCTGGCGGCTGCCGCTACTGTTGTAGTAGCGTCGGGAACCGGCCTGCCAATTTCGACCACGCATACACTGGTTGGTGCCGTACTGGGCGTGGGGCTTGCCAGAGGTATGGCGGCACTCAACCTGCGCATTATCGGCACCATTTTTATTTCCTGGATCGTTACCCTGCCTGCGGGTGCGTTTCTGTCGATTGTTATCTTCTTTATTCTCAGTGCTATCTTCCTTTGAGGCGGTATTTGCGTTTAAGGTGATAGACCTGAACCACGAAAGTCTGCATTATATTGACAGACTTTCGTGTTTATAAATGACGGATAACAATCAGGTTCCAGCGTGAGCAAAGACAGCAGCGACCAGTATATCGACTGGTTCAGACATTCATCCCCTTACATTAATGCCCATCGTGGCAAAACCTTTGTGCTAATGATTGGCGGGGAAGCCCTGGCTGACCCCAACCTGACCAATATCGTCCATGATATTGCCCTGCTGAGCAGTCTCGGGGTTCGTCTGGTACTGGTATTTGGCTCCAGACCCCAGATAGATGAGCGTTTGCAAGCTTTAGGCCTGCCAACACGTCTGCACCATCACCAACGCATCACTGACACAGCCACCTTGCAATGCGCGATTGAAGCGGCCGGTGTACTGCGCACGCGCCTTGAAGCACTTTTCTCCATGGGCCTGTCCAATACGCCGATGCATGGCGCCAGAATCCGGGTCTGCAGCGGTAATTTTGTTACCGCACGACCGGCGGGTGTTGTCGATGGTTTTGATTTGGGCCATACCGGTGAGCTGCGTCGTGTTGATCAAGCGGCCATTCGCAAGCAGCTGGACCTGAATAATATTGTCTTTATCTCCAATCTGGGTTTTTCGCCCACGGGAGAAGTATTCAATCTTTCAGTCGAAGAAGTCGCCACGCGTACCGCTACGGCACTGAATGCAGACAAACTGATTCTGTTCGGCAGTGAGGCCGGCATCACCGATAGCCATGGTGACCTGCGCAGCGAACTACTGGCCGCCACAGCCAAGCGCTGGGTCAGTCAATACCTGGCCGGACTGGATGATCCCTCGCAGGCCCATACCGAAACCGCACGACTGCTTCAGGCTGCCGCTGATGCCTGCGAAGAAGGAGTGCCACGCTGCCATCTGATCAGCTATCAGCGTGATGGCGCCCTGATTGCTGAACTACTTACACGTGACGGATCCGGCACCATGGTAGTGCGTGAGTCTTATGAACAGATACGTACGGCGGGTATTGATGATGTAGGCGGCATACTGGAGTTGATCGCCCCGCTGGAAGTCAAAGGGATACTGGTTCGTCGTTCCAGAGAACGGCTGGAAACTGAAATTGAGCGCTTTACCGTGATAGAGCGTGATGGTGCCATTATCGGCTGCGCCGCACTCTACCCCTTTGAAGAGGAACAGGTAGGTGAACTAGCCTGTGTGGCAATCGATAACAACTATCGTGGTGGTGAGCGAGGTGATCGCTTACTCGCCTCCCTCGAAACTCATGCACGCGAGCTGGGGCTCACACAGCTATTTGTACTGACGACGCGTACCGCTCACTGGTTTATTGAACGCGGCTTCCGTGAAGCCTCACTGGATGCCCTGCCGAACGAGAAGAAAGCCCTGTACAACTTTCAACGCAACTCCAAAGTGTTTTTTAAGCCACTCTGAGTCATGTGGGCATAGGCAACAGCATCCGGAACCTGGCACCCTTGAGTTCCGGAGAGCTATCCACTTCGAGAGCGCCGCCGTAGCTGCTGAGTATATCCACCACCACGGCCAGACCGATACCCTGCCCGGAAATGGAACTGTCAATGCGCTGACCCCGCTCCAGGATTACCTTGGACTGGGTCGGCAATACACCGGGACCGTCATCTTCGACTAGCAACAGCAAACCGTTGCGCGTAGGGCACGAGGTGATCTGTACATGGGCCGTGCCATATTTACAGGCATTTTCCATCAGATTACCCAGCAGCTCCATCAGATCACGTTCATCGCCGTAAAACTGTGCCCCATCCTCCACAGCGTTATCGATCTGTATCGA
Organism: Nitrincola iocasae; assembly: GCF_008727795.1. NCBI lineage: Bacteria > Pseudomonadati > Pseudomonadota > Gammaproteobacteria > Oceanospirillales > Oceanospirillaceae > Nitrincola > Nitrincola iocasae. Next base: position 3,756,809 of record NZ_CP044222.1, read on the forward strand.
CTTGTCTGCATAGACTTTGTGGAGCACTTCAGCTACGCGCTGTATCAACGGTTTAACCAATACAGGCTTGGCGGCCAACCCCCCTTTGGATTTAACCGCACGTGCTAACTGGTATTGCACGATCTGGTTCATGCGTTGGCTTTGTTCTTCCACCAGAGTACGGTAAGCCTCCGGAGACAGGTTTTCTGAACTGGCTCCGGTAATAACCGCCAAGGGCGTTTTCAGACTATGTGCCAAATCAGCCAGGGTGTTGCGATAACGCTCACGTTGCTGACGCTCAGTCAAAATAAGCTGATTGAGGTTTTCAGTCACCGGCTGCACTTCACGCGGATAGTTGCCGGAAAGGCTGTCGGATTCACCCTTCTCTATGTGACGCAAGTCAGCTGCCAGACGACCGAGAGGACGCAACCCCCAACGCAAAATCAGGTATTGCATACTCAATGCCAACACCAGCACGCCGATTAATGACCCCCAGAGCCGTGCACTGAAAGCGCGCATCTGCTCACGCAAGCGTTCATCACTACGCAGTACCGAAATCATAAAGAAACGCTCTTCACCAAGCCCTTCCCAGATTATCGGGTACTGAAACAAATAGAAATGGCTGTCGGCCAGGTGGCGAAACAGCACCTGGCCCGGAACGGGAAAGCTGTCGAGCACCTGTGAAACCTGCTCCGTTGGCAACAGGGCCGATGAATCAGACTGCCATAGCAGCTGTTTACGCTCATCACTAATAAACGCATAAATACCCGAGCCTGTTTGAGAAAAACCGGGCTCAGGTAACATTTCCGGTAATTTCAACTCACCGGCATCCAGCTCAGCCAAACCCAGCAATAAATACACCTGAAGTTGTGCCTGAGAACGCTCAGAAGCAACCAGACTGTCATAATGAGCACGCTGCAGTATCACCACGGCAGCCACAATAATCAGCGGCAGCAGCACTAAGGAAGCCAAAAACAGGCGCGACTTAAGTGAACGGGGCAACAAGCGACGCATCAGGCGTCTTTCAATTCCGGATTAAATCGATAGCCCAATCCCCGTACGGTAAGAATAGGCTGTATCCGCTGATCCGGATCGAGCTTCTGCCTCAGTCGGCGGATAAACACTTCCAGCACGTTACTGTCACGATCGAAATCCTGATGATAAAGATGCTCCGTCAACTCCGTCTTGGAGATGGTTTTACCGGCATTCATCATCAAATACTCAACCGTGCGGTATTCATAGCTGGTTAAACGGACTTCCTCATCATGCAAGCGCACCACTCGACTAACGGTATCCAGCATTAAAGGCCCGAAGGTCAATCTGGGTTTGGCATGACCGGCGGCCCGACGAACCAGCGCATTGAGGCGAGCAATCAACTCTTCAGGTTGAAACGGTTTGACCAGATAATCATCTGCACCACTTTCAAGACCTTCCACCTTGTCTTGCCAGTGACCACGCGCGGTCAGAATCAAAACGGGAAAATCCCGATGAGCCTCACGCCAACCTTTAATCACATCCAGGCCTGATAACCCCGGCAGACCCAGATCAACCACGGCAATATCAAACTCATACTCTGTCCCGAGGAACAAGGCTTCTTTCCCTTCTTCACACTCCTCAACGGTATAGCCCTTCTCGGTCAACTGATGACTCAACTGCCGGCGCAGATCCAGATCATCTTCAACAACTAGTGCTTTCATACCAAGGTCCTTTCACGGGTTAAGTATCTCACCATCATCAGGGTTAATCATCACATCCCGGACCCGCCCATCATTGACGATACGAATCAAAAATACCGGTTTTTGATCAATTTCAGCCTCTTCAGCCTTAACCACCTGCCCACCAAAGGCTTCCTGAGCAATTTCTGATGCCCGCATCAGACTGGTGACAGGTTCAGCCACCAGCGGACCCGACAGCAATAAACCACACAACAGCAACGCCACAAACAGGCGTTCAACTAATACACTTCGACCCCTACACATAGGGCTCCTCCGGGGTTTTCTTGTTGGGTAATACCGCAACTCGGCAACTTAACCACTTTACGCCAATGGAAATGAACTGATGATTAACAAAATCCGCACCCACTGAAATCAGCGTTTGCTATTCTCTTCAGCTTGCTGACGCCTAACCTCGCGAATAGAAAGCATCACAAAGCGAATGTTGTAAGCCAGACCTATCACGATGGCTAGTGACGCTGAAACGATAAACAGCATTCCCAGCACCGCCGAGCCGATAGACTGCCCCGTCCATAGACTGATAACAGCAATAATACTGAGCGGAATACCGGTTTTCATACAGATCCGCAGGAAAGGATCCTGACGAATTACTTTTTTATCAACTTTTATTACCATAGGGTTCAGAGCTTCTGTTTGACGTTGAGGCAGAGCAGGATAGAACGCCGATGAAATTTGTTCAAGGTTCAACCTGCTACCATCCTGACAGTCAGAAAGAATCTGATATACTCCAACAAAACCAGACTCAACCAGCCGATCCAAAGGACCCCTCAATGCCAGAGTATCGTTCCAGAACGTCTACCGCCGGTCGTAATATGGCAGGTGCCCGTGCGCTGTGGCGCGCCACAGGCATGAAAGATGATGATTTCCACAAGCCGATTGTTGCTATTGCCAACTCATTCACCCAGTTTGTACCCGGTCACGTGCACCTGAAAGATATGGGCCAACTGGTCGCCAGAGAGGTGGAAAAAGCCGGGGGTGTGGCGAAAGAATTTAACACTATCGCTGTCGATGACGGTATTGCCATGGGGCATGACGGTATGCTCTATTCGTTACCCTCGCGCGATATTATTGCCGACTCGGTTGAATACATGGTCAATGCGCACTGTGCTGATGCGCTGATCTGCATCTCTAACTGCGACAAGATCACTCCTGGGATGCTGATGGCGGCTATGCGCCTTAATATTCCGGTTATTTTTGTCTCTGGCGGTCCGATGGAGGCTGGCAAAACCAAGCTCTCCGAGCACAAACTGGACCTGGTCGATGCCATGGTGATTGCCGCGGATGATTCGGCTTCTGACGAAAAAGTTGCTGAATACGAGCGCTCAGCCTGCCCTACCTGCGGTTCGTGCTCCGGCATGTTCACCGCCAACTCGATGAACTGTCTGACTGAAGCATTAGGCCTTTCACTGCCAGGCAATGGCACGACTCTGGCCACGCACAGTGACAGACGTCGCTTGTTTGAAGAAGCGGGCCACCGGATTGTAGAACTGGCCAAGCGCCATTATGAGCAGGATGACTATTCCGTTCTGCCGCGCTCTATTGCCAATTTCAAAGCCTTTGAAAACGCCATGTCGCTGGATATCGCCATGGGCGGCTCCACCAATACCATTTTACACCTGCTGGCGATTGCGCTGGAAGGTGAAATAGACTTCACCCTGAAAGACATTGACCGCCTGTCCCGGCATGTACCACAGCTGTGTAAAGTGGCACCTAACACGCCAAAATATCATATTGAAGATGTACACCGTGCCGGTGGCATTTTTGCCATTCTCGGCGAGCTGGACCGTGCCGGTAATCTGCACAGCGATCTCCCCACAGTCCATAGCAGCAGTATGGCTGAAGCACTAGAAACCTGGGATATCATGCGTAATCCTTCAGCAGCAGTGATGGAGTTTTACAAAGCCGGGCCTGCGGGCATCCCGACACAAACGGCCTTTAGTCAATCCACTCGCTGGCCAACACTGGACGGTGACCGTGAAAACGGCTGCATCCGTAACCTCGAACATGCGTTTTCACGTGAAGGAGGCTTGGCCGTTCTGTTTGGTAATATTGCAGAAGATGGCTGTGTGGTTAAAACCGCTGGCGTGGATGACTCAATCCTGCGCTTTGAAGGCCCGGCACATATCACTGAATCACAGGATCAGGCCGTTGAGCATATTTTGCAGGACAAGGTTAAACCGGGAGACATTGTCATAGTCCGTTACGAAGGCCCCAAAGGCGGTCCGGGCATGCAGGAAATGCTCTACCCGACCTCTTACCTGAAATCCAAAGGCATGGGCAAGGACTGCGCCCTGTTGACAGACGGACGCTTCTCCGGAGGTACCTCCGGCCTGTCAATCGGCCATGTTTCACCGGAAGCGGCCGCTGGCGGTGCCATAGGGTTAGTCAGGGAGGGCGATCCTATCTGTATCGATATTCCCAACCGCAGCATCAATGTACTTTTGCCTGATGAAGAACTGGCCAAACGCCGTGTTGAACAGGATGCTATTGGCTGGAAACCGGCCATGGAGCGCCCCAGAAAGGTATCCTCAGCGCTCAAAGCCTATGCTAAGTTGGTGACATCCGCTGACAAAGGAGCCGTCAGAGATCTTAGCCAGCTGGATTAATCGGATGGAGGGGCGTGTACTGACACGCCCCTCCTATTCTGGTTCAGTTTACTGCAAGGCTTCGAGTACTTGCTCAGCCCACTTAAGGCTGTGGCGGTAAGCAACCTCATAAAACTGTGAAGGTAACAACTTTTTAAGCTGCTCAAACTCTCCGCGCTCGTAAACCTCAACCTCACTCAGAACCAGACCCGCCTGCCCTTCACGCTTAGTCAGAGCATCTTTAACAGAGTGCTGCAGCGGCACCTCATTCAAGAGCACATCCATCTCCATATCCATCATCACGTCCATTTGCGATAACAAACCGACGATGAAGCACTCCATCGGTTCCGGATACTCCAGCATTTCAGCCAGCAACTCACACATACGCCCGCGGATGAGCATATTCCGAGTCAACTCTGTTGGCTTACCATTATCACTTTTGGCCAGAAATAACATCACCCAGCGCCGTATCTGGTCCATACCCAACAGCGCAATGGCATGAGACAGGGAGTTCACCTCACGGCGCAAATTAACCGCCGCCGAGTTGACTACACGCAAAATTTTATAAGTCAACTCAGGGTCTTTCAGGGCAATCTGCTCAACAGATTCCGCGGTTGCATGCTTATTCTGTAGCTCTTTCAGAACCTGCAGCAGCAATATTTTGTTTCCAGGCAGTTTTTTGCCACGCACCAAATCAGGCTTACTGAGAAAATACCCCATATAGAGGGCAAAACCCATTTCCAGACACTGACGAAACTGATCCTGTGTTTCAACCTTGTCCGCCAACAATTCCAGATTAAAGGGCTTCAGCTTTTGTACCAACGCAGGAATTCTTGATAAACCAATTAACTGAATATCCAGTTTCAACACATGCACTACTTTAAGTAAAGGGTGCAGCTTGGTATCACTTGGATCGAAACCGGACAGTGCCAACCGGTAACCCTGTCCTGCCAGTTCGATAAGACGGTCTATCAACGCTTGGGTAACCCGTGTATGCGGTAACAACTCCAGCACAAACAAGTGCCGTGGAAAATCAGGCAACTCATCATCCAGCAACACCTTATCAGTCACCTTCAGGAAAAACGGCATCTGCGCTTTAGTATCTTTACTGAAGGAAGCATAGGAGTTAACCAACACCGCCAGAGTGGCATCGTCATCTTTTAAACCCATGACAAAATTGCCGTGCTCATCTCTGAACAACAGCTCGTAAGCAGCCACATCCTGACTTTTGGTATAGATTGCCTGACGCGCCATCAGCACGGGCAATCCCTGATCATCGTGTGTTATGGCAATTTTGCTCACGGGGTATAGCTCCAAGGGTGTGCTTACAAAAGTCTAAGCATATACAAAATTCAGGACCAAAGTCACCTAGTCATGCGTCAACACCAGGCTGATCATCCTTATCAATGGATAATTTAATCTGGCGTATATCATTCCCGGTAGGAGACTGATGCAAGCGCAAGCCAAACACCGGCATCACCGCCAGCACATGATCGAACAGATCTGCCTGAATACCCTCATACTCAACCCAGGCGGTGGTATTGGTAAAGGCATAAACCTGAATAGGCACACCTTCACTGGTGGCTTCCAGTTGTCTGACCATCATAATCATCTGCTGATGAATACGCGGGTGGGTCTTCAGATAGGCAGCCAGATAAGCGCGAAACGTACCAATATTGGTCAAACGCCTACCATTCAATGGGCTGCTAAGATCCAGGTCATGTTCGGTATTATAACGTTCAACTTCAGCAAGGCGTTGCTCTATATAGCTGTTAAGCAAATTGGATTTGCGCAACACGTCTACATCCTGCGGGGTCAAAAAACGCACACTACTGACATCGATCCGCACACCGCGCATGATCCGCCGACCACCAGATTCCTGCATACCACGCCAGTTCTTAAACGAATCCGAAATCAGTGCATAAGTGGGAATGGTGGTAATGGTATTATCCCAGTTCTGCACTTTCACTGTGGTCAAATTGATATCTACTACAGCACCATCGGCACCATAGCGGCTCATTTCCAGCCAGTCACCCACCGACAACATTTTATTGGCAGACAACTGAATACCCGCAACCAGTCCCATCAGCGGATCTTTGAACACCAGCAGCAATACGGCTGTCATGGCACCCAAACCACTAAAGAGAATCAGTGGCGACTTGCCGATTAGAATAGAGATGGCGATAACAGCCGCCAGCACGACTGTAGATAACTTAATTCCCTGAAAGATACCCCGCAACGGCAGCTCACGGGTTGCACGGCTGTATTGAGACAACTCAAGCAACACATCCAGTATCACAAACAGCACCAGCACACTGAAAATCAGAATCCATAGCTGAGTCAGGCTACCGATGATTAACAGCGATACTGACCCAGGCTCCAACCATTGCTGTGCCTGAAGCTGAACGATAATTGCTTGGATAATAAACGATAAACGCTTGAATAGTTGCTTTTCGAACAGTGCACGATTCCAGATATGCTGCGCACTGCCAGCCAGTCGTTCCATGAGCCGACGGACAAAATGATGCAGAATAAAATGCGTCACCAGTGCCACAAGGACGATCAGACTCAAGGCAACAACTAATTGTGTCAGCGCTGTTGGCTCAATCGATAATTTAGCCAGCCAGTCCGTGACCGAATCCACCCACATTAACCCACCTCAATCGCTGTTCTATTTTGATTTACATGCTGCGCCTGCATCAGACCAGGCAAGGATCATGCTCACACCTGCACTTGAGTTTAAGGTACACTGCTCAAGCAAAACTATAGCAGCCAGAGTACCCCAGTGCATGACTTTTCAAACAGATAACCCGGCCAGCGAACTGCACACACTGCGTGACTACATTCGCTGGGCCATGAGTAGCTTCCAGCAGGCCAGCCTGTATTACGGGCACGGTACAGACAACCCTTGGGACGAAGCCGTTCAACTGGTATTAAATGCTGTACATCTGCCCTGGGATGCCAGTCCGGAAGTGCTGGATGCGCGCCTGACCAGCTCAGAAAAGCAACGCATTTTAACCTACATTCGCCGCCGTACAGAAGAACGTATACCGCTACCCTATATTACCGGTGAAGCCTGGTATATGGGCATGCCTTTTTATGTGGATGAGCGCGTCCTCATTCCCCGCTCCCCTATTGCCGAACTGACAGAACAACAGTTTTCCCCCTGGCTCAGACCGGGTCCTGTAGAACAGATTCTGGACCTCTGCACCGGTAGTGGCTGTATTGGCATAGCTTGTGCGTATCAGTTTCCGGAAGCACAGGTTGACCTGGTCGATATTTCTACAGATGCGCTGGCGGTTGCCGAAAAAAATATCAACCGCCATGAGCTAAACCACCGGGTCACCACTATTCAAAGCGACCTGTTCAGGAACCTTGAAGGCAAACGCTATGACCTGATTGTCAGCAATCCACCCTATGTGGATCAAGCCGACTTCAGCAATATGCCCAAAGAATATCAACATGAACCTCAACTAGCGCTCACATCCGGTATTGATGGTCTGGAAATTACCCGCTGTATTCTGAAAACAGCCGGTCATTATTTGACTGAAAGTGGGTTATTAGTAGTAGAAGTTGGCAACAGTGAAGCTCATCTGATTGAATCCTACCCGGAAGTGCCTTTTACCTGGGCTGAATTTGAAAAGGGAGGCAACGGCGTTTTTTTACTGACTGCAGAAGAACTACAACGCTATCAGGACTATTTTTGAAACATGTATTACGCCATGCTAATAGGCTATCCACTTGACAAAGATCATGTTTCAAGCGAGATTCATACGTTAACCTACAGCCCGTTGTAACATCAGCCTCAGGCCGAAGACAGACAGACTACCCAGTAAAAAGGTCCGCTCTCAGGAAATCAGTGCGGTTGTATCATTTCAGCAAGGACAGCTTACCGGACCCTATTTGGGAGCAATACCTTGCTCAGTTGGCTAAACTCACTCAGGAATGTAAAGCAAACACCCGATCGTGCTGGCCTGTGCATCAGCCATGACTCTATAAGTCTTGTGCAGGCCAATCCAGCCAGCCACACGGATGCTTTCAGTCTGACGCATTCCCTACAAGCCGCCACTAACTCTCCCGAACAGGCTCTGGAGCTCTTAAAGAACTGGGTCAGTGAACTGGGTTTACAACATGCCGGAGTCATACTGACACTGGAACAGGAAGCATTTGAACTGATCCAGATGGATAAACCCGATGTGCCGGATGCCGACCTGAAAGCAGCCACCCATTGGAAGCTTCAGGAATACCTGGAATATCCGGTAACGGAAGCTATCAGTGATATTTTTGAAGTTCCCGAAGGTCGCCATGGCCACTCTAACCAACTCTTCGTTGCTGTCGCCCGGCGCAGCCTGTTAGAAAAGCGCATCAAACTCATCAGGGATGCCGGCCTCAAACCCACCTATATTGATATTGCTCAGTTGGCAATGCGCAACCTCATTGAGGGGCGCTTACAAACCAGCGACACAGTCGGCATTGTTCACTTTCACCCCAATGATAGCCGCCTGTATATCTGCCGCAACAGCCAGTTTTATATAACCCGGGTGATCAACCTGGGTCTGAACAGCCTGATAACTGATGATGAAATGCAGCAGTTACAGCTGGTTGATCAGTTCTCACTCGAAGTACAACGGACTATGGACTACTACGATAGCCACTTTGGCCAGTCACCTGTGCGGCAATTACACTTTGTTGATCGCAGCGGTCAGCTCAACTGGCTACCGGACGCCGTAACCAACATGCTGGGTATCAAAGCATCGCGAGTCGATATGCCTCAGAATACCAACCAGCAAAATCTGGTTCAGCCTGACCAAGCACCCTTGGCCTGGGGCGGACTCATCGGGAGATTGAACCGATGAGTCCGCGCCAGGAAGTCAACCTGTATCAGAGTGAGCTGCATGAAAAACGTGAGCAACTGACAGCCAGTCAGATGGCAAGCCTTGTCGGTATTGCACTGCTATCGATGCTGCTTTACAGCGGCTGGACAGCCTACTCTCTTAACAGCCTGAAGACGCATAACCAGCAGTTGACATCACAACTGAATCAACAACGTCAGACAGTGACCGCACTGGCATCAATGACTCGCCCCGAAGCCGACCCCAAATTGTTACAACACACGCGTCGGCTGGAAAACGAAATACGCCACTTGCGCGCTTTACGTGAAACGGCGTTGATACCACTGGATGCAATTGAACCAGAGCAGTACCTGCGCGGACTGGCCCGACAGAAACCCGATGGCCTCTGGATCACCGGCATTTACCTGGCAGAGCTGGGTCAGGATATCCTGTTGCAAGGACGGGTAATGAATGCTGAACTCCTGCCTGTTTATATTGATCTTCTCGGCATGGAACCGGCTTTTGCCGGTCTGGTATTTCACACCCTGGAGATCAACCAACCCACCGATGTCCCCAGCGCGGGTGATGCTAACGCGCTCACCTTCACACTGATAGCGGGATGCAAAGCACAGAGCTGCTCCCTGGAAAGTACCGAGGCCACACCATGAAAATCTGGGCAGGTTTTTCCCGACAGATCGAAAAGCGCTCGCTACGTGAACGCGGTATTATTCTGGTTGTAGCAATCCTGATCGTGTTGCTGCTGACGGATACCTTGCTTACCGACCCGGACCGCCGCCAAATTCAGCAGCAAGCACAGCAGCTTAGTCGCCAACAATCCGAACTGGCTACACTAAAGGTACAGGAAGCTGAATTACTTCAGAGCCTGTCGGCTGATCCCAACATTGCACTGCGTGAGCGAGCTACACACCTGGAGGCGGAAGTGCTGCATGCACGTGAAGCCCTTGACCAGGAGTTTGCCCGTTTCATTTCACCCGACCAAATGAACAGTGCACTCAGGGCGCTTGTTGGCGTTACCGAAGGCGTTAGCCTGCTCTCACTAAGGAGCCTTCCCACTGAAATCGTTTTTTCAGCACCTGAAACAGATCCTGACGGTACTGCAGAAGCCGATACAGATACAGAGCAAACCAGTATGCCGGCAGAGGTTGCCTCCGGCGTTTATCGGCGGGGTGTGGAACTGGAACTGACCGGCAACTACCATGGTTTAGTGCGCTACCTAGATATGCTCAGCGAACTGCCCTGGGTCATTAGCTGGGAACAGGTGCAAGTTCTCAGTGACAACTATCCAGACACACTGTTTCGCCTGCGGCTTTATACGCTGACTCTGGATGAGGGCTGGCTACGTGTGTAAACAAGCATTTTCCACTTATTTATTCGGGTTGTGTGTCTTTCTCGGCACGCCGTTGGCTGCACAGGACCGTGATTTAAATTTTGCTGACCCTTTGCGGCCATTCAGCCATGCACAAACCTTAACACCCGAACAAGAGGCCCAGGCACGCCTGCACTTGCAAGCCATCCTGACCGGTAATCGCGGGGCTTACGCTGTCATCAACAACCAGCCTGTTTCCGCAGGCGATGAAGTGGATGGTTACACCATATTACAAATTAGTGATGGTACCGTACTACTGGGCAAGGACAATGGTCAAAGGCTGGTGATGCAGCCACACACGCTGACATTTAACCCTGCCTCCGATATTGAACCCAGCCGGAGCGAACCATGACGGATCAGACCCATACCGGCACACAACCCGCTGCACCACGCCGCCAGAAAATCCGTTTGGGTGATCTGCTGGTAGAAAAGAAAGTCATCACTCCGGCACAACTGGATAAGGCCCTGGCAGAGCAGAAAAAAACCGGCACTCGGCTAGGGCGAATGCTGATCACTTTGGGCTTTATCAATGAACAGGGATTGATGGATTTTCTGGCAGAACAGCTAAAAATCCCCTATGTCGATCTGCGCCATTTTCAGCTACGTCCCGCTACGGTCAAACTGTTGCCGGAAACCCTGGCACGACGTTTTCGCGCCATAGTGCTGGAAGAAAAGCCCGATGGTCTGCTGGTAGGTCTGTCTGATCCGACCGACATTTTCATTCAGGACGAGATCAGTCGACTGCTGAAACGCCCGGTGTCTACGGCGATTGTCCGGGAAACAGATGTACTGAACGCCTTCGACTCCATGTATCGACGCACCGATGAAATCAGCTCTATTGCTGAAGAACTGGGTGAGGAACTGGCCGAAAGTGATTTTGACCTGGCACAACTGGCGCGCGGGGCCGATATTACTGATGCGCCCGTCGTGCGTCTGCTACAGTCATTGTTTGAAGATGCCATTCAGGTCAAAGCGTCAGATATCCATATTGAACCGGATGAAAACGTTCTACGCCTGCGCCAGCGTATCGATGGTGTGCTTCAAGAGCAGATCATGAAGGAGAAGCGTATCGCACCGGCGCTGGTTTCCCGTCTGAAGCTGATGGGCGGCCTGAATATCTCGGAAAAACGCATGCCCCAGGATGGACGCTTCAATATCCGTGTCAAAGACCGCGCCATCGATGTGCGCTTGTCCACCATGCCGACGATTTACGGCGAATCCGTGGTGATGCGTTTACTGGATCAGTCTCAGGGCGTGGTCAATCTGGATCACACCGGCATGCCTGCCGAGTTAGTGACCCGCTTCAAACGCGTTATCCACAAACCGCATGGCATGGTACTGGTCACCGGACCGACCGGTAGTGGTAAAACCACCACCCTGTATGCCGCGCTTGCCGAGCTTAACCGCGCTGAGCGCAAAATCATTACCATTGAAGACCCTGTTGAATACCGTATGCAGCGGATCAATCAGGTACAGGTTAATTTCAAAATAGGTCTGACCTTTGCCGGGGTATTGCGCACCGCCTTGCGCCAGGACCCGGATGTGATTCTGATCGGGGAGATGCGCGATCAGGAAACCGCTGAAATCGGGTTGCGTGCTGCCATGACCGGTCACCTTGTGCTGTCGACCCTGCACACCAATGATGCCGTCAGTACCGCCAACCGCCTGATTGATATGGGGGCAGCGGGTTATCTGGTCGCTACGTCCTTACAGGCGGTACTGGCACAGCGACTGATTCGTAAAGTCTGCGACAATTGTTCACAGCCTTATGAGCCCGATGCCAATGAACAAGCCTGGCTGAAGAGTAATCCCCAGTTGAAGTTCAAAGGCAGTGGCTACATCAAGGGCAAAGGCTGCATGCAGTGTAACAATACTGGTTACAAGGGCCGAGTGGGTATTTTCGAGTTTCTGGAAATTGACACACAACTGGCCGACGCCTTGCGCCGCAGTGACACCAGTGAATTTCACCATCTGGCACATTCACGTCCAGATTTCAAAACACTGGGTCAGAGTGCTCTGGATTTGGCTGCTGAAGGGGTCAGTACGCTGGAAGAAGTGATACGTGTAGCTGGCGAGTCAGTCATGCTGGAACCCGGGGGTGGAGAATAAACCATGGCTGTTTTCCAGTATCGTGCCAGGCGTGGCCAGGACCGGGTGACCGAAGGTCGGCTCACTGCCGATACGGCTGAAGCCGCTGCCAGTCAGTTACTGACTAGTGGCCTGATTCCGCTGGATATACGCCTGGCAACAACAGACTCAAGCGAATCCCTCAGTGATCAGTTGAACAAGCTGATGCCACCACGCAAGATCACACTGGATGAACTGATACTGTTCAGCCGCCAGATGTATAGCATCACCAAGGCCGGTGTGCCATTGATTCAGGGCCTAAGTCGCCTGTCTGAGTCCATGTCCAACCCACGGCTGGGCGAAATTCTGCGTGAAATCAGCCGCGACCTTGAAGGTGGTCGCGATGTAGCTGGCAGTTTTGGACGACACCGCAAAGTGTTCGGCACCTTGTATATCAGTTTGCTACAGGTAGGCGAAATGACCGGTCAGATGGACCGGGTGTTCCTGACTATGCATGACTACCTGTCGCGCGATAGAGACACAGCTAACAAGATCAAGTCTGCTACCCGTTACCCCATGTTTGTGATCATCGCCATCGCCATCGCCATCGGCGTCCTCACCACAGTAGTTATCCCGGCATTTGCGCAGGTATTTGACAGTGTCAAAATGGACTTGCCTCTCCCGACTATCATCATTCTTGCCGTATCAGGCTTTGCCACAAAATGGTGGCTGCAGATCCTGATGGCTATAGGCCTTGGTATTGTCGCCTTCCGCTACTGGAGTAACACAGAGCGTGGACGCTACCTGTGGGACAGAACCAAACTACAGTTTCCTAAAGTGGGCAATATTCTCCTGCGCGCCACCATTGCACGCTTTGTGCGGGCCTTTGGTGTAGCCTTGCAATCCGGGGTGCCGATTACTCAGGCACTGGCAGGTGTCGCTGCCACCACCGGCAATACTTATATCACCGAAAAAATTCTGTCGATGCAAAGTGGTATTGAGCGTGGCGATTCCATTTTACGCACAGCGGCATCCGCACAAATTTTTACACCGGTCGTATTGCAGATGGTGGCTGTCGGTGAAGAAACCGGACAACTCGATGCGATGATGCTGGAAGTGGCCGATTTTTATGATCGTGAGGTGGCGTATGACATTGATAATCTATCCAGCATTATCGAGCCCATTCTTACAGTCGCTGTCGGCATTATTGTATTGATACTGGCACTGGGGATCTTTCTGCCGATGTGGGATCTGACTCAGTTGGCCGGACGCTGAAACATGCGGCAGGAAAACCGTTATAGCAACGGCATCCGCTTGCTGGAGCTGGTTATTATAGTGATTCTGATAGGCATCCTGGCGACACTGGGAATCCACCGAATCAGCGCCATGCAAACAGAGGCACGTCAATTGTTAGTAGAAAATTTTGCTCAATCGTTGCAACTGGCCGGAACAATGACCTATATGCAGACGAGTGCTGTTGGCGAATTAGGGAATCCGGATTATCAATTGGTCAGCCAGGGGCTGGGTCAGGGAGATAGTATCCAGGTGAGCTATGGCTACCCTGCAATTGAAAATACCGACAATCTGATGCGCTTGTTTGATCAGCTGTCAGGGCGTTGGCATTTCTCAACTAATGGAGAGTGGCTAAATGCACGGGTGGATAATCTTTCCGACTGTGCCGTAGCCTATCGACCACCGCATCAACCTACAGAACAACCACAAGTTGTTAAACAAATACAGGGGTGCTGATAATTTTGAAATATATGATGTACGACATGCAAATTCATTCATTTGATGCTGTAAACTAATCGAAAATCGCTCAAGGAGTCATGGGATGAACCCAGTACCAGCAACAAAAAATCAAACAGGCTTTACTTTGATCGAGCTGGTCATAGTAATCCTGATTCTGGGGATACTGTCAGCATTTGCCATTCCCAAATTCATTTCATTACAGCGCGAAGCACGCGTTGCTGTGATTGACGGCACGACCAGTGCACTGCGCTCAGGTGCCAACATCGTCTTTGCCAAGTCGGCGGCTGGCGGCACGCATACCGCTGCAGCCGGATGTGTGGGCCTGGAGTCCGGCGATACGGCCAATACAACAGCCGGGTGCACCGGCGATGATATTATCCTGACCCGCTGGGGCTACCCACGTGCACAGGATTCAGAAATCACACCGTTATTTGACGACTTTTCTCCGCGTTTTTCCTTTAGTGGAGGCGGCACAGGTCCAGGCGCAACGGTACAAATTCAGTTGGATGGCATACCCAACTGCCGGATTGAATACAGCGCCCCGGATACGGCCGGTGGTCGGCCCGATATCAGTAAAAACACTGACGATTGTTAATTTACTTCAAACTTACCAAGCACGTCCCTTACAGGAGCTATACCATGAAAGCACAATCCGGTTTTACCCTTGTTGAACTGATCATTGTCATCGTGATCCTCGGCATCCTCAGTGCTGTCGCGCTACCACGGTTTATTGATTTCTCCGGCGATGCCGAAGAGGCCGCTTTATCCGCCAATGCAGCGGCGATCTCTTCAGCCATGTCAATCAACTATGCAGCTTGTACTCTAGATAAAACTGAGTGTGAAGATGTAGCTGACTGTACTCTTGCTGAAGTAAACAATGTACTGACGCAAGACCTGGATACCACAAAATATACTGGCGCCCTTAAAACCGGAGAAACAGCACCCGCGGCAAACGGTGACTCAGCTATTTGTACACTCAGTGCCACTGGTGTTACGGAAACTGCTGAGTTCACAGTGATACGCTGGCAGTAAAACTTAAATTGACCCATCCCATGGAATCTATGTTATGGAAAAACAACAGGGATTTACACTGATAGAGTTAATTATTGTGATCGTCATACTGGGTATACTCAGTGCGGTAGCTCTGCCTCGTTTTATGGATTTTTCAACTGAAGCAGAGAACGCGGCAATCATGGAATCGGCAGCCAGCATCAGCTCGGCCATGTCCATCAATTATGCTGCCTGTGCTCTGGATCAGCATGATGCAACCTCGTCACGTTGCATTCGAGTTGATCCAGACACTTACCAGAACGCATGTACTCTGGTAACCGCCAATAGTGTGCTGAGCAACACACTTGAGCTGGCAGAAGGATATATGATTGGCATAGATTCATCGCTGAGTTTTCCGCAGAACCGTCCTAATGGGACGACACTCGGGTGCAGTATCATTCGACCACATAAACCGCCCTACGGTGTAGTTGCGCAGTATAATGTCATTATTGCAGGCAAGAACTAGTCACACAGGATCAACCAGAATTCGCTGAAGTCTGGCCTTAAAGGTAGTGCCTCATATGCAGTTACAATTTGATGACAGAATCGCAAAGGAAACAGGCTTTTTATGCTTGCTTCCATCTCTGCGAAAACGCAGTTGCCGAGGCTTTACTCTGGTCGAGCTGATTCTGGTGCTGGTACTGCTGGGGGTTTTATCCGCGGTTGTGCTGCCTCGCTTTACCAGCAATGGCTATGCTGAATACGGTTACATGGAAGAACTGGCTTCAGCTTTGCGTTTTGCCCAGCAAAGTGCGGTGGCCGCGAACACACCCATCACGCTGACGTTGACCAGCAACCATTATCGTATCTGTCGTGATACGACCTGCCCATCCAGTGGCCCGTTTTTAAACAATCCAGGCAATAATCGCCCCTGGGATGGCAGCGCCTCTGGACGCGGCCTGGCACCTAGTGGCGTAACAGTGTCACCGGCCACGTCACTTACCTTTAACGGATTAGGCGTTCCTTCGCAGGGACTCAGCATTCAGATAGGGGATCGCAGTCTACAGCTTGAAGCGGAAACTGGCCATGTCCATTAGACAAGCGCAACGGGGCTTTACCCTGATTGAACTGATTATTACTATCGTCGTTCTCTCTGCCGGTTTGTCGGGCATGCTGCTGGTTTACACCAACACAGTATTGCGAAGTGCGGACCCACTGCTACAGCAGCAGGCACTCGCCATTGCAGAAGGCTATATGGAGGAAATACAAGGAAAAATCTGCCAACCCGGCAGGCAATCTAGTGGCAACCCGCCACGTGGGGCCTGGCAGTTTGCAGATGACTTTAACAGCCTTGAGCAGCCCCCCACCCAGATCGATGGCACGGCACTGAACCAACTGAGCGATTACCGTGTCAGGGTTAGTGTGACGGCAGCAGCGTTTGGCCCCGTCGGCCAGCAGATTAATGGTTGTAGTGCCAATGTGCTGGTCTCCAACCAACGCGTCAGCGATATTAATGTCAGCCTGACTAACTTTATGGCTCCCTGGCCGGATGAGGCTTTGCCATGAGCCAGCACCCGCAGCGTATTTCCGGCTTTACGTTGATCGAGCTGATTATTGTCATCGTCCTGTTGGGTGTGCTTGGCACGGTAACTATCGGCATCCTCCTGCAGCCTTTTCAGGCTTTTCAGGATCAATCACGCCGTGCCAGCCTGGTCGCGGAAGCCGATCAGGTGCTCACACGCATGACCCGTGAAATTCGTATGGCGCTGCCTAACAGTGTGCGTATCACCGAATCCAATGGCAACCAGTACCTGGAATTCATCCCTACCATCGGCGGGGGACGCTACCGGGCACTTGCTGATCTGAGTGATCCTGATAATCCAGTCGGCGATGTGTTGGATTTCACCACGATGGATAACAGTTTTGAAGTTCTCGGCGGTGTACTGGGTGAATTCAGTCCGGGTGATTATGTCGTGGTCTTTAATGCCAGCACGGATCAGAACTCCAGTGCTAACGCCTACCGTGGTGACAACCGCGCCGCACTGACTGCTGGCTCCAGTAATGATGCCTTACAGATCCAGCCTGCGGAATTTCCGTTTGCCTCATTGGAAGCCCAGCGCTTCGATATTGTTCCGCAAACAGGACCGGTCACTTACGCCTGCCTGGAGAGCCAGCTTCAACGCTATAGCGGCTATGGCTTCCAGACGAGCCAACCCACCGGACTGACCTCGGGACACCTCATGGCCAGCCGGATTGGGCAATGTGAGTTCAACTACCTTCCCGGTGATCATATACGTAACGGGGTTGTCACCCTGCAGCTTAGTATCACCGAAGACGATGAAACCGTAGAGATGCTCTACCAGGCGCAGGTAATGAATACGCCATGATGAATCAAACGGCCTATCAACACCGACTAAATCCCCCCCGGGTTCATGGAATTTCACTGATCGCCGTACTCTTTATTCTGATCGTACTGGGTGGTCTGGCGGCGGTAATGGCACAGATGGGCGCCACTCAGCATGCAGGCTACCTGCTGTCGCAACAAGGAAAGCAGGCTTACTATGCAGCACGCAGTGGGCTGGAATGGCTGCGGCATCAAACTCTTGAAAACGGTGAATGTCCCGCCGTCAGCACTGTTGTTATCTCCGGCTTCGATCTGACATTGACCTGTGAAGAAGTCGTCGAAACAGAGGATACAGACACGCTGAAAATTTTCCATCTTGGCAGCCATGCTCAGAAGTCGGCCGGACCTTTTGGTATGATCAGTCGTGAAACCCGTGTTTCTGTTTGGTTGAGGTCAAGCTGATGAAGTGTTTAAACCTGCAGAGTCTACTAATGCGCACTATATTGCTGCTTTTGACCTGTGTTTCTCTACTGCTCACCCCCTTGAACAGCTGGGCCAAGAACTACAGCCTTAACGGCAATACCAATTCAGCAAACTATCCGGACTGCTCCGGTTCCTGGTCTTCTAATAGTGGCACTATAACCTGCTCCGGAAAGATTACTCTTAGCCTTGGCGATACCATCATTCCAAATCAAAGCAGGGTGCTGGTTGCCAATGCCGGGTTTGATTTACCGGGTAACAATATTCTCGGTAGCAGCAGTAATCCCATGCCCATCCAATCCTCCTGGGGAAGCATTAGTGTACAAGGCGATAACAACGCTATTTATGGTGCTATCACGTCTAACTCAGGCACTATTAATCTGAACAATGCCGAGGTTGAAGGCGATATATTCCTGCCCAGCGGCAGCATTAGCATTTCGGGTGGCACTGTACTGGGTAACACCCATTCCAATTGCTGTACCGTCACCATGACGAATACTCAAATAACAGGCGATGTCAGCAGCTCAAGCAGTACCGTCAGGATTAATGGCGGCGTCATCAATGGCAATCTCTCCACTAATGGCGGTAGTGGCGTGATCGTTGAGAATGCCACCATGGAATCCGGTGCCATTACCACCGCCAGCGTTCCAATCACACTGTCAAACAGCCAGATAGGCTCCACAGCTAGCCCTATCAATCTGCAAAGTGCAAATCAGATCAATATATCTTCTGATACCACAGTCTACGGTAATGTCACGGCGGGAGGCTGGAGTTCCAGTCTGGCCATCGACATGACCAGTTGGGTCAATGGCCTATGCAGTCCGAGTCATCCACGCTGCGGAGCCATTTCATCTCTGATCGCGTCAGAAAATTTTGATAGTTATTCACCTGGAAGCCTGCAAGGTGGCAGTGCCGGTGAAGGCTGGACCGGTGCCTGGCGTGCACACAGCAACAGTCAGTCCGTTATTGATACCAGTCAGAACCCGCTGGTGTATCACCAGGGAGGCCAATGTATTGCCGGGGCCAGCCGGGCGCTGCAACTCAGAGGCACCACTGATTATGCCGCCAGCCGTAATCTCAGCCGAACGGTGGATGATGATGTGGTCTATGTCAGCATGCTGGTACGTTTCACTGGCACGCAAGCAGTTAACAAGTTCTTTGCCCTTTGGTTTCAGGACCCCACTTATCAAAACCACCCAAATATCGGTATCAAGATGAACCGGGGCACAGGCAGTGGTCCGGAAGATTTCTTCGTGCGCACAACGAATCAGAATGAAACCTATCACACAGATCTGGTTTCCGGTCAGACCTACTTTTTGGTGGGCCGACTGAGTAAATCTTCGCCGGGTAGTAGCAATCGCTATGATCGCTTCGAACTCTGGGTGGATCCTGACAACCTGGATGCACCAGGTTCGCCGGATGTTGTAACTGATCTGAGAAACAGCAATATTTCAGCCTTCGATGAAATAGGCTTTAGAACATACCATCTCAGTTCAACGGATGAGCTGCTTGTTGATAGCCTCACGCTCGGGCTGGATTGGGATGAGGTTGTCACCCCCTCGAGTGATTGCCCTGATCTGGTTCTGACCTGCATGACCGATGAATTTGCCCGGGAGGTGCTTGGTAATGACTGGTCTGTCACTCATCAAAGTGGGGGTTTTGGTAACCCTCGCATTGTGCAGCAACGCTTACGTATGACAGATGCATCCGGCAATGTCGCCACAGCGGCTACCTTGCAACGCTTGTTTCCCTCTGCAAATAACCTGATCACTGTTGAGTTTGATTTCTATGCTTATGGTGGTAACGGAGCCGATGGCATCGCCGTAGTACTTTCAGATGCCGCCATCACCCCAGCACCCGGTGGCTATGGTGGATCGCTGGGCTATGCACAGCGTAGCGGCGGTATCAACGGCTTTGCCGGGGGGTGGCTGGGTATTGGCTTGGACAGCTACGGCAATTTTTCCAACCCGTCTGAAAGTCGTCAAGGCGGTCCGGGGCGTAGGCAGAACAGCGTTGCGTTACGCGGTTCGGGTGCAGCCAACAGTGGTTACCATTATATACAGGGTACTGACACACTATCTCCAACGGTGCGAAATACATCCGGGCATCGTTATCGTATTACTGTAGACAGCCGTACTGGCGATGAGTCCTGGGTGACGATTGAACGCGACACCGGCGCTGGGTACGAGAACCTGATTGGTCCTGTGGATATACTCAGCAGCGCCGGACAGGCACAAGTGCCTGAAAATCTGTTGTTAACCCTGACCGGTTCGACCGGGGGTTCCAATGACAATCATGAAATAGACAATCTGGAAGTCTGTGGCTTGCGCATGGAACCGCTTGAAGCGGACATCCATCATTACCGCCTACTTCACAGCGGCAGTGGCCTGACCTGTGCCGCCGAACCCATACAGGTCATCGCCTGCGCTTCAGACAATTGTAGTTCGCGTTTTACCGGTACTGCATCCGTTACCCTATCGCCCGCCTCATCCGGTACGGTTCGCTGGATTGATGGAAATCAGCAATACCTGGAAAACGGAGAAGCCACCTTTCAACTGCGTCGTAATACCCCAGGGAATGTAACCCTGGGTATAGCGGCCAGCGCCCCCAGCGCATCCAACGTCACACGTTGCTTCAGCAATGGTATTGAGGGCGACTGTACTCTTAGCTTTGCTGAAAGTGGTTTTATCTTTGATCTACCTGACCTGCTGGCTGACAAGCCGGACTCTTTTACTCTTAGCGCTCGCCGTGCTGACGAAAACAATCCTGACAGCTGTGCACCCGCATTCACAGGCGAACGTAGTATTAATTTCCGTAGCAGTTATATAAACCCGGACAGTGGCAACCAATCAGTTTCTCTGAATGGCCAGGCCATCAGTAACACAGCGGGTTGGACTTCGTTATTACTGGCATTTGATGAACACGCCAATGCGCAAGTCGATATACGCTACCCGGATGCTGGCTTAAAACAGCTGGAAGCGGCATTCACAGGCACTGCCGGTAGCGATGAGCAAGGGTTATCTCTGTCAGGAAGTGATAGTTTCAGCAGTGCTCCTGCCGGTCTGTGTATCGAATCCACGGCAAATAATGCCGCTTGTGACAGCGAAGATGCCAATTGCTCTGTATTCACACAAGCCGGTGAAGACTTTCCTATGCGGGTACGTGGCGTCGTCTGGACTGCCGATAATGATCCCCAGTTATGTGACAATACCACCACGCCCAACTACCGCCAGAGTAACATCACCCTGTCTTCATCGCTGATTGCACCCAGCGACGGCCGCAATGCTGAACTTTCACTCAGCCAGGTCAATATCACCGAAAATGGCCTGCAAACAGAAGCCATCAATCTGTCCGAAGTGGGAGTCTTTCAATTACTGGCGGTTCCCCAAGCCAACAGCTATTTCGGCAGAACCGTCACTGCAGGGTTATCCACTCCGATCGGACGCTTTATTCCCAGCCACTTCAGTATGCATTATCAGTTAGATGCGGCCTGTAGCACAGGTAGCAGCGATGCCTTTAGCTATAGCGGTTACCAGTCAGCCGCCAGTGTTCAAAACTCAGGGCAGCCATTTCAGATAACTGGTCACATCCTGGCACTGAATCGGCAAGAGCAGCCTACCTACAACTACCGACAGGCGTTTGCCAAACTCACCAGCGCCGATCTTACCGGCACCGCCCTGCTGGCACCCGATGGCATCGCTGAGGGTATATTCAATAGTTGGTCCCCAACCCTGGAGACGTTTACCCAAGGGCGCGGAGATTTCAGCATCAACACAGATTATCTGGCCCAGCAGCGCCCGCATTCCCCCTTGTTAATCTATCCGAATCTGGCTGCAACAGACAGTGATGATGTCAGTGGTTCGGAGAGTGACCCGGCAGCAGCAGGCCGCTTTATCAGTGGGCGCATGGTGATAGAATCAGGCCATGCCTTCCTTGAAACTGACCCGATCAACCTGACACTGGATGCACAAATGTATGATGGCAGCCGCTGGACCACGCATTCAGCCGATCGTTGCACCAGTGTCAGCGCTTTTCGAATGGATAACGATCAGGAGGAAAATCAATCCAGCAATATTCAGATCGGTGCCGGAGCAACCAGCCTGCTTCCAAACCCTTATGATGCATTCGATGCAGGACAGCACAGCTTAACGCTAAGTGCGCCAGGTGAAGGGAATAGTGGCTTCACCAACCTGACTCCGCTATTGAATGATCAGCCCTGGTTACGTCATGACTGGACAGGCAATGGTCAATACACCGACAACCCATCCGGACGTGCCGCCTGGGGCTTGTACCGGGGCAATCCGAATGTCATTTATATGCGGGAAGTTTGGCGATAATAGCCTTCCAGCGCATCAGCATCCAGCAGGGCAATAACACGCTGCTGGTAGAAGCCCAGCGCTTTTAACGGCTTGAAATGTGAGCGCTGCGCCATTATTTCGGGTAGAGGGTGAATATCAGCGGGTTGCAGTTCGATTAAATCCGCATCGGCACTTAAACCCAGCAGCCAATCAGCTGTTTTCCCACGCAATTTTAGCCATTGGCTAACGGGATCAGTCAGTAGTGTTTCATTGGCGACATCCGAGTAGAGCACGGAGAAAGGCACAATTGAAGATATCTGGGCATCTATCATGCCCCGTCCGGCAACCCGAATGGCCTCCAATCCAAATAGCGAGCCCTCATGGCTGAAGACGACAACCGGAAGTGGCGAACTCACCCCGATTCTCCTTGCCAGGCTGAAAATACACTATCCAGATCCAGCACCGCTATCGCGTGCTGTTTAAACTGCAATAGACCCGTCACATATTGATGAAGATGCTCCGGCAGGCTTTCGGGTGGTGGCTGTATCTGGCTTGCCGGAATATCCACCACATCCAGTAGCCGGTCTATACGCAGACCACTGTGCATTTTCTTACCTTTTGCCAGCAAAATAGCACTATGCCTGGTTATGTCACCGGGATCGTTAAGTTGCAACAGGTTATGCAGACGTATAACCGATTCGATATCTCCCCGTACATTCATGACACCCTCGACGGCTGGCGGCATACCGGGTACAAAATAAACCGGCTCAGTACCAGGCAATACTTCACCAACAGCCTCTCCCGGAAACGCAAAATCACGCTCTCCAAGGCTGAATATCACCAGTTTTATGACCGGCTCATCAACATCAACGATTTCCTCAGCCGATGCCTGTCGAGCGGCCAAAATGCCCTCCAGCGTTTCAGTCATGACGGTACCTGCCCACGACAACCTGATTGCGCCCCTGGTGCTTGGCCTGATACAGCGCCCGGTCTGCTGCCATGCGCAGCGCATCAACATGGGTATAATCCGGGTAGCAACTCAGCCCGGCGCTGAAGGTACAATTGAATCGCGCTTTTCCGGCGGTAAAGGCTATATTGGAGAAATCTTCGCGCAGCTGATTCACCAATTTTTCGGCATATACCAAGGTGACATCTTTCAGTAATAAGGCAAACTCTTCACCCCCGTAACGTCCAATAATATCCGACCCTCTAAGCCGATGTTTCAGTATACGTGACAAGGCAACCAGCACCTGATCTCCAGCCATATGACCATGAAGATCGTTAACCTCTTTGAAGTTATCCAGATCGAGCATCACCAAAATCAGGTTTTCCTGCTGTCGAATCGCCTGTGCCAGACTGGTATGCAGCATTTCAGTGGTGGTAGTGTGATTGTACAGACTGGTCAGACTATCACGTGACATTAATGCGCGCAGAGTTCGCATACGTTCCGCCCGCAACACAACTGCCGCGACAAGCTCTTCCGGAATGACCGGTTTGGTGATGAAGCCTTCGACCCCTACCTGCATAGCCGAAAACTGTTTTTTACGGTTGGTTTCATTAGACAGGTAGACGATGGGTAAACTGATGTACTCCGGCAACTGACGAATAATCGCAGCAAGCTCCACACCGGTACAACGCGGCATGTACATATCGGCCAACACCAAATCCGGATTGAACTGTCGTAATACGTCCAAAATTCCAGACGGATCGTGCAACTGCTTCACACTCATGCCAGCTTCCTGAAGAATCAGGCTATGATAAGCGGCGACTTCTGGCTCATCATCAACAACCAGGATACGTAGTTGCTCTTCACGGCGTTCGCCCAACAGCAGTTCATCCAGCTTAGCGGCCAGATCCAGCGCCTGCGCCGGCTTGGTAAAGTAGGCAAGACAGCCTGCCTGTACTGCACCCAGCCGCGCCTCAAAGTCACCGTAACCTGACAAAACAATCGACGGCAAAGCTTCGCCAATAATAACTGACAAGCGTGCCAGCTCATCAGTGCCGGCTGTACTGCCGTTAGGAAAATAAACGTCCATGATCACGGCGTCTGGCCGACGTTTCAGCACGGCATTGTGGAAGCTCTGGGTATCCAGAAAATATTCAATTTCGTAGCCAAAACAATGTAATTGATAGCCCAACTGGGTAACCTGTTCAGGCTCATCATCACAAATATAGATCAAGGCCTTGCGGTTGCTTTCAGCTCGATTGGAGTCATCCTGCTCCATCTCAAAGAATGGGGCATGCTGAGTATCATCAGCCACATCCCCTCGGCTTTGCTGCAACTGCTGAAGCTGTTGTTTCATTTCACTCAACAGCTCGCCCAGCGGCAAGAGCTTATTGCCGGGAACCTCGGTTTCCGGTAGTTCGATTAACGTCAGCAGCAAGGTTTCACCGGTGTCGGCGATGTCCGCTAACCCGGTAAAGCCGAAGGAACTGGCTGTACCCTTGATGCTGTGAAAAAAACGGTGCAGCTCGACTGCCAACTTTGCGTGAGCCTGCCAGTCCGATGACAGTAATCGGTACTGTTGCTGTGCTTTGTCCAGACGCGCAGGCATCTGGCTGAGAAAACTCATTCTCAACCGGGTAATTTTTTCCTGCAACGTTGGCTTTTTGACATCCATCAGGATTTACTCCATCAACTTAAGCGGTTTAACTTTATCTGGCCAAAGCCTGTGTCACGGCGATAGGTAAGCTTTGTTCCAGATTAAAATCTTTCTGTATACAACCATCCAGACCCGGCTCCTTGGCGCTCAGCGTGGCGGGGTCATCGCCGGTCAGCAGGATAAACGGCAACGTCTGCCCCTGCTCCTTCAAATCGCGATACAGATCGATACCACTGATCAAAGGCATATTCATATCACTGACAATCAAAACGATCTGCGGGTGAGTATTCAGTTGCTCAACAGCTTCCACTGCATCAGCCGCCTGCACCACCTCAAACCCTTGGTCCTCAAGCACCGCAGCGGTCATTTCACCTGCCAGGGCATCATCATCCACTACCAGTATTTGCATGCTATTAATCCTGTATAGTCTATTTTTAATCCAATAATACTCTCAGGGTATCTACCAGACTGCTCTGATCGAAACTGCCCTTGACGATATAGGCATCAGCACCTACCTGGATACCCCGGCGCCGATCACTCTCTTTCTCTCTGGAGGTAATGATAATAATCGGCTTATGCTGGTAGCGTTCTTCCTGACGTAGCTTGGCTGTCAGAGTAAAGCCATCCATCACCGGCATTTCAACATCGGTCAATACCGCATCGAAATCCTCTGCAAGAGCTTTGTCCAAACCATCTTGTCCATGCTCAGCCAGCGTCACCTGATACCCCCAGGCTTCCAGTACATCCCGTTCAATTTCACGGGTATTCAACGAGTCATCAACAACCAGAATACGCTGGCGTACAGGCGTCTGCCTGGATTCTGGTTTACTTCGATCCGACACGGGGCTTCGTGTACGCCGGGACAAAGACATTAAATAGGGGACATGTAACAGGCTGACCAGGTGATTATGCCCCGTAGTGACCATACCGGAAATCAGTGCATTACCACGTAAATGCGGTGGCAGCTGTTTAATCACCAGATCGCGCTCGTCAACCAACTCATCAATTTCCAGTGCCAGTTTTTCGTGGTGCAGGCGAATGATCAACAACAGCACATCCGGTTCAGAGCGAGCAGGATGCTTTGGCGTCACCGGCATGGGAAGTAAATTTATCAGTTCTGATAACTTCATCACCGGGACGAATTCATTACGCACGATCACTGCATTGCGATCTGCCACTTCAACCATTTTGCTGCGTGGAATACTGACCAGCTCAGCCACATACTGTGCGGTAAAACCCAATAACTGACCGGAAACCCGAACCAGAAGAACACGCATCATTGCTAAGGATAAAGGTAAGCGTAGCGTAAATCGCGCCCCCTCTCCAGCCCGACTTTCAAGACTGATAACGCCCTGGAGCTTATCGATGACGGTGCGCTTGACTACATCCATTCCCACGCCACGACCAGACAGATCTGTAATCATCGCGCTGGTAGAAAAGCCCGGCAGGAAAATCAGATCCATCACTTCCTGTTCTGTCAGATTTTCTAACGCTTCAGCTGTCAGCAACTGTTTGCTCAGCGCTTTATTGCGAATGGCATCCATATTCATTCCGGCACCATCATCGATAATCTCAATCACTACCCAGCCACCATCCTGAGAGGCTTTAAGCTGCAACACACCTTGCTCAGGTTTACCGGCTGCCTGCCTAACTTGTGTTGTTTCTATGCCATGATCAAGGGAATTGCGCAGCAAATGAATCACCGGGTCGGCCAGTTGATCGATCATCTGGCGGTCCAGTTCAATATCCGCGCCTTGCACCCGACACTCAACCTGTTTGCCAAGAGAGCGAGCCAGGTCTCTGACCAGACGCGTGGCAGGCTCAAAGACAATCGACAAAGGCAACATGCGCATCTGTAAGCCGATGTCATGCAGATCCTGCATTAACAACTCCTGCGACTGAACTCTGTCCTTTAAGGCCCTTGAAAAATGCTGCAATCCGGAGACCAGCTCCGTAACCCCTTGTTTTTGTACTTGCAGTTCCAACTGCTGGGCGATACGAGTCATTTCACGCAAACCGGCATGGCTAGACACCACTTCGCCCATAAGTTTAATCAGCTCATCCAGCTTGCTCAGTCTAATACGTACGGTTTCAGATGTTCTCAGCACCGCCGTTGACTGGGTGTCTGACGTATCAGCCAGTGTAGGTGGTAGAGATGACGCAGCCAGCTCACTATTCGTAGTCTCTGTTACAGTAGCGGGTGTTTCAGTTGCTCCTTGAGCGGCTGCGCTCAGAGCGGCACAAAGCACCGGATCAGCTGGACTCAGGCGGCTGGCATCCAGCGTATCTGCAAGAATGGTGAGATAATCGGATAACTGATCAACGCCTTGATACAGCAAGGCCAGATTGTGCGAATCGGCTTTCACCTGCTCTTCACGCAGAGCACTGAGCAAATCTTCCAGACTGTGAGCCGTTTCTGTAATCGGGAAGAGCTTCAGCATACGTGAAGAGCCCTTCAGTGTATGTGCAGAACGGAACAGACTGTTAATCAGTTCTGCTCTCGTTTCTCCCTGCTCCAGATCTGCCAGTCCTTCAGCCATCTGACTCAGGTGATCCTGGCCCTCTTCAATAAAACGCAGCAGAAATTTTTTAATATCCAGTGCCATATATCAGCCTTCTCCCTTATCCGAAAGCTGTGTGTTCTGCTTTAATTTCAATAAATGCCGTTCGCTGAGAAACAGAATATCACCACGCGGTAACGGTAACGGTACCCACAGCATCCCATCAGCCGCGTGCTTATCATTTGACAGAATACGCCTGATTACCTGGTAGGCTTTGATGGCCGCCGCATCGTGTCCTTGTATACGGTAAGTTTCGGCCAGATAATAATGAGCAGGCCAACACTCCGGACAGGTATAAGTGACCTTCCTGAACCAGTCACAGGCTTCCTGAAGCCGATTTTGCCATTTAGCATTCAAACCTTTAAGTAACAACCCATCCACAGACCAGGGATCTTCATGCAGCACCTGATCCAGCAAGCCGTCCGCATCATGGAATGCTCTCTGGTTGAGTAATAACCAACTTTTTAACAGTAGCACACCCATCGCCACGGGTTGATTCTGAACACGCAGGTGCCTATCCAGCAATTCGGAAGCTTTTTCACGCTCACCTTCTTGTACCAGCTGACGTATAGAATCCAGAGGTGGCAGATTGAGCAAGGCGGGTGTTACCGCATCAGGAGCCACTCGTGCCGATGGCTCAGGATCGCAAAGCGACTCTTTTCCAAGCTGAACGGCTGTACTTGCCGAATGCAAAGATGACCAACTCACCGCCTGACTGGAAGGAGGACGGTAGGCTTCACCCTTGATAAAATAGTAATGCCCATGCTCTTCCACCAGCTCAAACACCCCCAGGTCATTTCCCAATGTTTCAGAACTGCCAAGTAACAGAATACCATTTTCATTTAAGACATCATGGAAGCGCCGATGAATCATCTGGCGTGTTTCCGGATCAAAATAGATAGAAACATTGCGGCAGAAAATCAGATCATAGCCTTCAAGTCCTTGCGGCGGCAGAGGCGCTTTAAGGTTTAACGGCAGAAAATTAATACTCTGGCGTATCTCGTCTACCAGTTGGTAGTTGCGCTGTATCGGACGAAAATAGCGTTGCTGCAACACAGGATCCATGCTGCGAAATGAGAAAGCAGAATAGATGCCTTGGCGCGCCTTAGACAATACCTGCCGGTCCACATCACCCGCATCTATCTTAAATAACTGCCGCCGCTGTTCACCATATACCGTATCCAATGCCATCGCCAAACTATAGGGCTCTTCACCTGACGAACATCCAGCACTCAGAATTCGCAGCGGTCGTCGTGACTGTCGGGCCAACAAACGCGGAATCAACTGATTTGTGAATAGAGCTATCTGATCGGGTTCACGGAAAAAATAGGTTTCGTTGACGGTAAGTGCGCTGATCAGTTGCTCAAACTGCTCGGGGGTGTTTTCCAACAGTCGAAAGTAGTCGTTAAGGTCCCGGCAGCCCAATCGAATCACAGCCTGGTTCAGCGCCTTATTAAGACGATCTTCAGCAATGCCCTCCAGCACCAATCCACAGTGGTTGTAAATCAGTGCCTTAAATGGTGCCAGATCCAGACTCATCGTACCCCCTGGCTGATTGCGTGGCAGTAATCAGCCGCATTCAGACTTAGGATATCCACTATTTCAGATGCGAGCTGATCGAGCGGTAAGAGCTTCAGCACACCACCTGCATGCACCGCCTCCTGATTCATGCCATATATGACCGAACTGGCTTCATCCTGCGCCAGGGTAATGCCACCGACGTTACGGATGGACAGCATCCCTGCGGCTCCATCACGACCCATCCCTGTCAGTATCATGCCAATCGCATCAGCACCACAGTGTCTGGCAACCGAACTGAGTAACTGATCACAGCTGGGTCGATAAATATCAGCCGCCTTGCGGGGTATCAACGCAAGTCTGTGCGCAGCGGTCAACGTCAGGTGGCTTTCAGACGGTGATACGTAAATATGCCCTGGCTGCAACATCTCACCCTCCTCAGCCACTTTTACCGGCAACTGACATAGGCTGTTCAGCCATTGAGCCATACCCTCGGCAAAACCATCGCTGATATGCTGGGCAATAAGGACAGGCGCAGGAAAGCCTGACGGAAGCTTGGGTAACAGACTCGCCAGTGCCTGAGGGCCACCGGTAGAAGAAGCTATGGCCACCACCCTGCGGTAACCGCGCAACAAGGGAGAAGGCAAGGTTTTGGCTGGTTTTGCAAACACTGGGGCAGGCTCTGCCACCATACGACGTCGGATATAGGTTATGACTGGCACACCCGCCAGGAGACGCACTTTGTCTACAAAATCAGCGGCCTGCTCTGGCGTATAGTCAGGCTTGGGAATCACTTCCAACGCACCCAGTTGCAAGGCCTCATAAGCTTTCTCTGCATCTGATTCATTACTGACCACCAGAATCGGAACCGCTTTATGATGCATAATCTCCGAAATCGCCTGCATGCCATCCATCACCGGCATATTCAGATCCATAGTGACAATATCCGGGCGTAATAACTGAGTCATTTCAACCGCTTCACGTCCGTGACGCGCCTCTCCGACTATCTCAATATCGGTTTGATCTTCAAGAATGGCGCGCAGCAATCCACGTGCCAGACTACTGTCATCAGCAATCAAAACCCGGATGAGCTTGTGCATTATCATCAGCCTTACTGATCCTGTCTGTCAGAAATCTTGGTGTCATGGTTTGCTAGCCGAAACTCATGCACCAATTGATTCAACTCAGCTGACATGCTCACCATCTCCTCACTGATCTCGGTGATGCTGCGTACAGATTGAGCATTGTGGGTACTGGCATTGGCAATATCACGCAGAGCAATTACTACCTGGCTGCTGGCTGTTTTCTGCTGCTTTGTCGACAGGGATATTTGCTGGGCCGCATTACTGGTTTTAGTAGCTGCCTGTACCAGTGCATTCAGATCTTCGGCGGTGATGGCGCTAACATCCATGCCGCTCTGAATCGAGCCGGAGCCTTTTTCCGAGGTAATCACCAGACGACTGATCGAGTCCTGAATCTCTTGTATGCGATCTTCAATCTCCAGCGTGGAATCGGTGACACTATCGGCTAACCGACGGATCTCGCTCGCCACAACTGAAAAGCGCTTACCTGAATCACCGGCACTGGAGGCTTCCAAAGCGGCGTTAAATGCAATCAACTTGGTTTGGTCTGCCAGAGTATTGATCAAATCCATCACTTTGCTGATCTGCTTCGACTTGGCACCCAACTGCATAATTTCATCCAGACTTTGGGCATTGTCCTGCTGGATTTCGGTCATGCGATGCAGCAATTGCTGCATCGCCTGTGCCCCTTTTTTACTGCTATCCAAGGTCAGATTCGCCACATCCACAACAGATTGTGAATGATCGGCAATCTGCGTCGAGGAAGCCGATAACTCTTCCATGGTCGAGGTAATTTCTGCCACGGATGACGACATTTGCTCCACAGCCGCCGCCATGGACTGGCTGACTTGCTGTTGCAGGTTATTATTTTGATTCACCAAGCCAGCCGTATGCGCTAAACGACCAGCGGATTCACTCAGGTTGTCAGCATTACGGAAAATCGCCTGAATGATGTGAGAAAGGCGTTCCAGCAAGTGATTGGTCTGCTTGGCCAGATCACCCAACTCGGCCTGATCACGCACATCTATCCGCTGTGATAAATCCAGAGTCTGACTAATCTGCTTAAGCTGTAACTGAAAGCTCACCAAGGGTTTGCTCAGTGAGTGAGTCAGTTGATAAAGCACTAGACAACTGACTAGAATCACCAGCAACGACAAGGATAACAATTGCCATGTTAAGCCAACTAATCCAGCATTGACTTCAGTTGCATCAATCAACAGCAGGAAGGTCCAACCAGCCTCAGGGACTTCAATACTGGAAAGCAGCCAACTGCTACCCTCAAACTCAACAGTCTGAATACCCGATTGCAGCGTCACACCGGGCAACAGGTCACTAAGGTTTTGTTGCAATCTGTCCTGATTAGGATGCGCCAGCACCTGACCAGATTGATCCAGCATCCAGGTTTGTGTTGTCCAACGCGTCTGTGTTGCCAGCAGGTCCTTAACAATACCGGAAATCAACAGGTCAGCACCCAGAATACTATCTGGCTCTCCTGCCAGAGGCAGTGCCATAGTAATCACCAGATCACCAGTAACGGCATCGACATAAGGCGGCGTAATAACCAGGTCCTGCTGTGCTCTTGCAGCCTGATACCAGGGACGGGTTCGTGGATCATAACCCGCAGGTAATTCACCGGGAGGCTGAGACTGCACCATATCTCCACGAGGGGTGCCAACATAAGCCAAGTCAAAATCACCCGCATCCAACCCCAGTGTCAGGCGCTCTTCCCAGGCTTCCCAGCCATTCGGATAAGCTGGTAATTGGGTGGCCAGAGCGCGCATTACATTAACTTTTGCGCTAACCCATTGGCTGGCAGTTGTTCGGGTTTGCTCCAGGCTACTGTACATTTCACTGGTCATCGCTTGGCTGACCTCTCGTTGCATCAAGTTACCAGCCAACAAACTCAACAAAAATAATGCAACCAGCAATAATCCCGCCATAGAAAATAATAGTTTTTTCTGGAATGACAGGTTTTGCATTTTTCGAGCTCCTTTCACGATTCACTATGGGCTGAAGATTGATTCAACTTAAATTCTTGCACCAATGAGTTGAGCTCTGATGACATATTGACCATCTCTTCACTAATTTCAGTAATACTGCGCACTGACTGGGCATTATGCGTACTGGCATTGGCAATATCACGCAGGGCAATCACTACCTGGCTGCTGGCTGTTTTCTGCTGTTTGGTGGACAGAGAAATCTGCTGGGCCGCATTGCTGGTTTTGGTTGCCGCCAGTACCAGGGCACTCAGGTCATCCGAGGTAGCAGCACTCACGTCCATTCCATTATGAATAGAGCTGGAGCCTTTTTCTGAGGTAATCACCAGACGACTGATCGAATCCTGTATCTCCTGTATGCGCTCTTCAATCTCCAACGTCGAGTCGGTGACACTATCAGCCAAGCGACGGATCTCACTCGCTACGACTGAAAAACGCTTACCTGAATCGCCGGCACTGGAGGCTTCCAGCGCCGCGTTGAATGCAATCAATTTGGTTTGATCGGCCAGGGTGTTGATCAGATCCATTACCTTGCTGATCTGTTTGGATTTAGCACCCAACTGCATAATTTCATCCAGACTTCGGGCATTATCCTGCTGGATCTCAGCCATGTGTTGCATTAGCTGCTGCATCGCCTTCGCCCCTTTTTTACTGCTATCCAAGGTTAGGTTTGCCACATCCACAACAGACTGGGAGTGATCGGCAATCTGCGTCGAGGAGGCAGATAACTCTTCCATAGTCGAGGTGATTTCCGCAACGGATGACGACATCTGCTCCACCGCTGTCGCCATGGACTGACTGACTTCCTGTTGCAATGCACTGTTCTGATTCACTAAACCAGCCGTATGCGCCAAGCGACCAGCAGATTCACTGAGGTTGTCAGCATTACGGAAAATCGCCTGAATAATGTGGGATAGCCGTTCCAACAAGTGATTGGTTTGTTTAGCCAGGTCGCCCAGTTCCGCCTGGTCAGAAACCTCAACCCGTCGCGACAGATCCAGTGTTTGTGAAATACCCAACAGTTGCTGCTGAAAATGCACCAAGGGTCGACTAAGAGAAGTTGCCAGCGGATAGAGCAGCGCCAAGCTGATCAGTAAGAGTACAAAACTAATCAGCATTGAGCGGTAAAGCTGCTGGCTGATCGGATCCATAAACTCAGCTCTGGGTACTTCAACCACCAGATAGCGCTGTAGATCCTCAATCCAGATAGTACCTACAAACAGCGCCTCGCCATCCTGGACTACCTGTGCAACAGCAACATTCTGATGCCCCTGCAAACCTTGTAATGCAGCAGAGCTATTCAGATCCTGAATCAAGGCCCCATCTGCCTTTACTTCGACAATGCCATCTTGGTTAGCCAGTGAGGCCCGCCCGCCTTCGCCAAGTCGGTAAGCACTCACTTTTTTAGCCAGGTGAAGCATATTCAGTCCAACACCGGCAACACTGATCGGTTCACCCACGTTATTCAGGGTGTTACTGCTGTAATTGACGAACATCTGTAGTTGTTCGCCACTGAACTCATTGGAATCAAGATTCAGTTCATAAGGAGCCCCTGAACCCAGGTAGCTAAAGTACCAACTGTCATCCACATTATTACGCTGCATCTGGCGGCGATTCAGCTGTCCATCCTGGTAGTGATGATAAAAAATGTTCTGGCCATCATTCGCCGCAATAAACACGATTCCGGCTTCCAATTGGCTGTTAACGCGAGCCATTTCAGATTCTACCATCCACAATTCGGACTCCGGCATACCCTTACGAATCCAACGTTCAATATAGGAATTGGCTGCCAGACTGCGGGAAACCTCGAGGCTGGGCGCTAACTGCAAGGCCACTTCACTGCCAAGCTTTTGCAACTGCGCCGGTAACTCCTGTGTAATCAGGCTGTCTACCCGACTCTGGCTATAAAACCGGGATTGCAGCAGTAAAGAAATAATCATCACCAAGGAAAACAAGACACCAAAGGCGATAAAAAGGCGTAAGCGTAAAGATAACCGGTTCCACAGTATGTACATGGCTCACCCATAGATGCTCAAACGAAACGTATGGCTCAAATGGACACTACTACAACTTAAGAGCCACTCTATACAGCTTAATTAACAACGTATGCATTTAAAATGCAAGGAGATTTAGGTTTTCTCTACGATCAGCTAAAAGCAACCACCCGATTACGACCACTTTCCTTGGCCTGGTACAGGGCTCGGTCTGCTCTAGCCAGCGACATATCCGGTCGGGTGTCATCCGGCGACATCAAAGTACAGCCGATACTGACAGTCAGTGGAATGCTCTGCTGTTCATACTGGAATACGTTGACTGCCACTTGCTCTCTGAAGCGGTTGGCAAAAGTAATCGCATCCTTGAGAGAGGTGTCTGGTAGCAACAAGGCAAACTCCTCTCCCCCAACACGTGCTGACAGATCGCTGCTACGCTGCTGCATCAGCAACGCGCCAAACTCTCTGAGCACCTTATCACCGGCCGCATGTCCGAAATTGTCGTTAATGCGCTTAAAATGATCCAGATCGATCATTAATACAGCATTGTCGGCAAAAGAGCGCTGATAACGCAAAAACTCTTTTTTGAGCTGCATCTGAAAATATCGCCGGTTATGCAATCCGGTCAGATCATCAGTTGTTGTCAAAGCAATAAGCTGCTGCTCCATGGCTTTTTGCTTGGTAATATCCTGGAATACCACTACAGCACCCACCTGTTCACGCTCTTCAAACACCGGGCTTACTTTCATGTGCACCGGAAAGGTATCGCCACTACTGCGAACAAAGTGATCTTCACACTCTTGCAACTTACCCTGAGCCAAGGTCTGGTGAACCGGGCAGTCCTTGTTATGATAGGCGCTACCATCTGGATAGCAGTAATGGAAAACCCTGTGCTGATCCTTACCTATCACATCTTGATATTCAAAGCCCAGCATCGTCAGGGCCGCCGGATTGATAAAGGTGCACAGGCCGTGCATATCACATCCATAGATACCATCACCCGCGGACTCAAGTAACATACGGTTGTACTCTGTCAGACGTTTATTTTCCTGCTCGGCCCGAACCCGTTGGGTAATATCAGAAAATGCCACTACAGCGCCATTGATTCGATCCTTGGAAAACAAGGGTGTTACAGTCATTTCGACCGGAAAACTGCCGCCATTATAGCGGATAAACCAATCGCGCTGCTGGCGCTGCCGTCCATCCTCCAGCGTCTTAACAATCGGGCAATCTGCATGTGGATAAACCTTGCCGTTCTGATAGTGATGATGAAACAACCTGTGCTGATCCTGACCCAGAGCTTGCGATGACGTTACTTGCAGCATTCTTAACGCCGCCTGGTTGATAAACGTACACTCCCCTTGGCGATTAACACCATACACGCCTTCACCCAGTCCTTGTAACAGGGTTTTAAAACGCACCCGCTCAATATGTGCTTTACCCCAATGCCATGCCAGAGACAAACTTAGTGTCAGGATAACTAGCGTGGCGAGCATAACGATCAATAACAACCCCCTCCAGCGCTCCCAGGCATCCATCAAAGTAAAATCAGGGATATTTTCGAAAGGAGGCAGGCGCAATGCACGCGCCATAGCTTCAACCGGCAAATAATCTGCAGGTACGGTAAAGCCATAAATACCCGCCTGCTGTGCCGCTGGGTGCTCCGGATCCAATGAAAAAAGCGCAGCGGCCACATGACGAATAGTACGGTCATTCACATGCGGCAGTGCAAATACCGGCCACTCCGGATAAAGGCGGGTAGATACCTGATGGGTGAAGTCAGAATTAAACTGTGGGTTGATCAATTTGACAGCCTGCTCCTGTAACTGCCCGTTACGCTGCATCTGTTCCAGTATACCGTCACGAACGAACGCCACATCGGCACGGCCATCCATAACCGCACGAACGGCTTCATGATGTGTGCCCAGTTCTTGCAGTTCTTGAATATCATCGGGCAAACGGATGCCGGCTAAAAAAAGCTCATAGGCCTGCGATCGATAGCCCCCCAGATTTTCTCGGCTGGGAGCTGCAACCCTTTTATTTTTAATATCTTGCAGTGTATTGATATCCTGCCGGTCTGCTGCCGCAACGATGGCGCCACCTAATCGATAAACCGGCCGTCCATCATCTGATTCAACCAATGTAGCGATAACGCCGGTGAGCGGATAATGGGTACGTGCCAGCAAAAAATGCGTCGGATTAGTGGTAACCAGGTCGATTTCACCATCACGGATACGTCGGTTAAGCTCATCCTGTGGCAGCACATGTAGAACCACCTCATCTGTAACCAGCACAGTATTCAGATAAGCGATCAGCGGCGCATATTTAGCCTCTGTTCGTTCATTGCCCAGGTAAGAAAATACGCCAAAGTGAAGTATGTTTTTGGATGGCTGTACTGGCAGGGTTTCATTTGCAAGCGCAGGAAAAGCAAGCAGGCCAAGCAACGCAAAAACCAGCAGCACCGTCAAGCGACGAGGGCAAAAATTAGGCCAGTACTGCATGGTATAATTCCTCAGTGTAATCCTGCGTAATGTCTACTCTGAAATTCACACAGACAGAGTAAGCAGACCTGATTCCTGCCTTAAGTATACAGTCTATTCTATAAACTTCAGATGGACAAAAACTGATAGCTGATCTGGATCAGTCATTTATCACTCTGTTTTAAGCAACATCATGCATTCGCTTATAGGCCTGGGTCGGGCAAACAAATACCCCTGATACCTAAGACAACCGTAGGATAGCAACAGGTCACGCTGTTCAGCAGTTTCAACACCCTCAGCGATAACTTCAATGCTAAGTGCCTGACCCATGGCAATAATAGTTCGGATTATCACCGCATCATCCGGGTCTGCAACAATATCTCGTACAAAAGACTGATCAATCTTGATCTGGTCCAGCGGTAGGCGCTTTAAATATTGTAATGACGAGTAGCCTGTACCAAAGTCATCCATGGCAAACGTTACGCCCTGACCACGAAGCTGTTGCATTTTCTGAATAGCTTGTTCTATATCTTCCAGCACGGCTGATTCAGTTAGTTCCAGTTTTAACTGGTCGGCCCTGGCTCCCGTCTGCTGCAAAATCTGCAATACCATTTCCACAAATTTCGGCTGCCGAAATTGTTTTGCGCTGACATTGACCGCCAATTGCAGATCTCGTGTCTGCTCATCCTCTTGCCACTGAGCCAGAAGCTCACAAGCCGTGACTAAAACCCACTCACCCATGGTGATAATCAAGCCCGTCTCTTCGGCCAATGGAATGAAATCAGCTGGCGACACCAGCCCTCTCTGGGGGTGCTGCCAGCGCAACAAAGCCTCTGCTCCGACTGGCCGGGCTTCTTGATCATACTGCAACTGATAAAATAGCCGCAGCTCCTGGTGTTCGATGGCTGTACGCAATTCACCTTCCAGCTCAGCACGCCGGTTGATCTCTGCTTGAATGTTCGGATCATAGAAACAGACTGTGTTGCGTCCTGCATCTTTGGCCTGATACTTAGCAACTTCAGCCTGGTTCAGCAGGTCATCACTACTCAGCGTTTTATCAGAAAACAGCACGATACCAATGCTGGCAGTCAAATAATGGGAATGCCCTTCCACCTCATAGGTTTTTGCTACACTCGCACAAATATCCAGTGCAACCCGTTCAGCCTCCATGGCGGCTTCTGATTTCAGTCTTTGAGGAAGTTCCAGCAAAATAGCAAATTCATCACCCCCGACTCGCGCCAGTAAGTCACCCTCTTTAAGCAGCAAACGCATACTGCCGGCAATCATAACCAGCAACTGATCACCCGCCTGATGACCTCGTATATCATTGATGGTTTTGAAGCGATCTATGTCCAGCCACAGCAGTGCATGGTAGTTACTGACCCGCGAACTTGCACCAGCGGAATACTGCAGTTGTTCCTGTAACAAACGCCGGTTAGGGAGCCCGGTGAGGGCATCGTAAAATATCAGCCGATGGTTTTCCTGCTCAGCCTGGATTCGCCGCACCATATCATCCCTAAAGCCCAGTAATACCCTGGCTATGCGACCAAACTCTCCCCGTGAAGAATTTTTTAGATGCTCAATAGCAGGCAAACGCAGTTCTGTCTGAGTGTTATATGACAGCTTACTGAGCGCATCGGCAATATCACGTACATGGCCACTGATTCGAAATGCGATGACAAACACCATCAACAACACCACAACAGCGCCAGCCAAACTGAAAATAAAAATTTGCAAGAATGCGCGTTCGTGCCGTATTCGTGCTTGATGTTCACGCAGCATAGTCCGATCAGTCAACAGCATCGATATACGACCGGTAAAAACCGAAAACTCATTAAAGCTAGCCTGAGCCTGTAGAAAAAAACTATCAGCTGTATCGGGGTCAATAGCGGCGATTTCCGTGGCCATTATCACCAGGCTGCGATAGGCCGAAAAGGACTGTTGGAGCCCTTGAACAGAGTTATGATTAACCTCTCTCAACAGGTTTGATTCAGCCAGACTCTTAACCAAGAGCTCAATGGCAGCCAGATCATTTACTACTTGAGAATGTTCTCGATACAACTGAATATCGGTGAATTGGTGTTTACGCGCACCATCCAGAACAGCCACAACCCGGCTGTGCAATTCGGATATATCCCGCTTGAAGGTAGACTCCTTATGTAGTGTCTGCAGATCATCCGCCTGTACATCACTGCTTTCGATATACTGGGACTTCAAGCTGTTAAGTGAAAAGAGCCCTATCAGTAACGATAATACAAGCATTAGAACAGCCGGTAACAGAAACATCAGCAGTACCGTTTTGCCGGCTCTCATCGCCACTACTCCTGTTCAGCCAACAGCCTTGGCCAGTGATCCGGCTCGATACTGGCAATATAGGAAAATTGCTGTCGATCTTCATCCGCTTCAATAATGACCAGAGTGCCTTCAACAGGGAAATACTCCATCACCTCCACCATATTGGGGCCATGTGCCACCAGTATACGATTATGACCAGGAGTCACAGCAGAAGATAAAAGGTAATGGGTTCTGGCAATGATGGGCTGTTTTTCGGCATCCGTCAGCGCGGCTACATACATCAACTCATTATCCACCACATAGTGCCCCTGACCAAATAACAGATCGGCTGTTTCTTTAGCTCGGCATAACGGACTGCTGTACACCGTTCCAATAGGTATTCCCGCCTGGCGCATATACTCACCCACCTGCAGCATTAACTGACGCCCGGCATCTGTCAGTGGACGTTGGGTAGTACAATCCTGGAGATCCACAGGTACATGATCAGGATAGGCTGAGTCAGTGGGTCCATGGCGTATAAACAGCACATAACCGCCCTCACGCAGTTTATTCAACTGTTCTGAAGTAGCTGGATTCAGGGTAAACTCATCCGCTGCATTAGCAAACACACCTGAACAGGCAAATACCAGAAACAATAGCAGTCTATGCATACCAAAACCCATCTACATTTTGTGGTCATTGCAGAATAGACCAAAAGTTGCTTTAAAATCAAAGTATCTATGATAAATCTGTAGAAGTGATCTGCGTATTATCCATTAGTCATTTGCAGCCAACACAATCATAAAGACTATATATAGGTGAATGCTTGATACTAGCCGCATGAGTCATATTGCCAGAGCTGTTGCTCTGATGAGGAATTATCAGAGCAACAAAGGCGAGAGTCTCGGAGAAATATTACCGTCAAGAAATGCTTAAATCTGAGCCACAAAATATTCCAGGCCGGCACAGAATTTTTCCACTGCTTCAGGAACAATATCCAGAAATAATGCTGGTTCAATCAACTCCAACTCGCTGAGCACAAAACCTTCATTGGTTAGCAAACCATCAACTCTGGCATAGGCTGTTGAGCTGGGTAGCTGCTGTAAAATATTACTGGCCGTAGTGATCGTATCGGCATCCGGCGTAAACAGGCTAACAGCCACATTATACTGAGAATTAGCCCGCCACTCGCCGGTGGCTGGCATACGCCTAACAGCATGCGAATATTCACCCCATAAGAAGCACAGCGAAACCTCACCGACCTGCTGTATTTCCGGCATGAACGGCTGAATTATCCAGCCCTGATTAAAACTCTGCTCAGGCAACATAGGTAGCGACAAGGCTGTCACCGAGTAACGCTGTACGCCATTACCACTTTGACCACAGGCTGGCTTAAGCACCACTTCATCCCAGCCACAGTCAGATAAAACCGCCTTCAGTTCAGTTGGATCAGCCGTCTTAATAAATCGGGTTGGAATGGTTGTAACACCCTGCTTAGCAAGCTCCAGCAAATAGCGTTTGTTCATATTCCATTGCATGAGTTCAGGCGCATTAAGCACACCCACACCCCGCTCTACCGACTCATTCAGCCACTGCGCAAAAGCCTCGGGAGACTCACTATAGTCCCAGGCCGCCAAGGGTAATATTACCTTAGACTGCGCAAGATGCTGGTGATCCATTTCCTGCCAGGGCACGCAGTCCGCCGCCAGACCTTTTGCCTCAAGCGCCTGGCAGACAAGCTGTAGCGCCTTCCCTGGCAAAGGCCAGTGCTTACAAGTGGTAAAGGTGATCACTATTCAGACCAAGTGATTTGCTGCATCAAATTGCCAAGACGTGCTGAGTTCTGAAATGCACGGCGGCCTAATTGCTCAGCCTGCTCAGTAACCTCATCCCGACTGACTGCATCGACCTGCTCACCTACCTGAATCACCCCCACCATGTTCATCATCAGGTGAGGTGGGCAATAGTATACATACACCCCTTCCTGATCGAGCGTCACAGTAAAGGGTTCATCCAGCTCACTCTGCCACGGCGAAGCACCAGTTGGCACGCTATGAGATTTGACATGATGTCCCGTGTTTTCAGGCACAAACGTTATACTGTCACCCGGATTAATCTGAATAAACCCTGGCTCAAACACCATCCCACCATCGGTTCCAAAATTAAGCATCTTCACATGATGCTCTTCGGCATTGGCCTGTAAGCAGAACCCCAATGCGATCAATAAAACACCGATCCTCATGTTCACAATAATACTCCTTGATCAACGTAGTGCGGACGCACCGGACGGATTACCGGCGCACCCGCTTTATCATGTAATAATTCAACCTGAACATCGTACAAGCGTCCTATGACCTCCGGATCAAAGACCGCTTTTGGAATCCCCGATGCCTGAATCACGCCATCACCCAACAACAGCACCTCATCGGCGAACTGCGCAGCCAGACTCAAATCATGCAGTACGGCAATGGTAATCAGGTTTCTGTCGCGAGTTTCCCGATAGACCTGGTTCAGAAGTGATAACTGATGGTGCATATCCAGGGCACTGACGGGTTCGTCTAATAAAAGCACCTGCGGATCTCTAAGCAACACCTGACAGAACAGCGCCAGCTGACGTTGCCCGCCACTGAGGCTCTGAATGTCACGATGTGCAAGGTCAGCTATGCCCACGCGCTGCATCAACCTCAAGGCTTTATACATCTGCTCATCACTGACATGCATATGCAAAGCATCCATCTGTCCGAGTAAAACCACCTCCAATACCGTCAAGGATGCATCGAGTTCTGTGCCTTGCGGCATATAGCCTATGGAATGCCGCCAGTGCCCCAGTCGCCTGGACATCAACGGCTGCCCATCTTGAAGAATACGGCCAGACGCGATGGGGACCTCACCAAACAAGGCTTTTAGAAGTGATGATTTACCCGTTCCATTGGGACCCAGAATGGCGTACAGCTTGCCAGGATGAAACCTTGCACTGATCCCTTTAGCGGTGCATTGATCGCCCCGAATAATGGTCACATTCTCTATCTCAAGACACATCCGTTTACTTCCTGCTCAGCATAATCCAGAAAAAGAAAGGCACGCCGACTAACGCTGTCACTATACCGACCGGAAACAACGCCCCTGGGATAATGGTTTTGGAAAGCACCGAAGAAACTGACAGAAATGCAGCTCCAGTGACCATCGATAAAGGCACAAAATAACGCTGATCTTCACCGACTAGCAGTCGCGCAACATGTGGAGCCACCAACCCGATAAAGCCAATGATTCCAACAAAACTTATTGCAACCGAGGTCATCACCGCCACTAGAAACAGCACCGTGAGGCGTAGTTTCTGTGTATTCACACCCAAAGTGGCCGCACGGGTTTCGCCCAGTCGCAAAGCCGTCAATTTCCAGGCATCGCGTAACAACAGCGTGATACAGATGCCAGCAACCACAGCTGTAATCAGCAGATTTGTCCAGGTTGTTTTACTCAGATTGCCAAACAGCCAGAAAAGTATCTGCTGGCTGACTTCGGGTGCCGACAGATACTGAACCAACGACAGCAAGGACTGGAACAAAAACAGCAAGGCGATACCGGCCAACACCAACATGGCTGAAGACACCCTGGACATGGAGGCAAACAGAAACAACACAGCAGATGCCAGCATGGTCATCAGAAAAGCACCTATCGGCACGGCAAACATCAACGGCAAGCCAAAGCTGCCAAAGGCAATCACCAACGAAGCCCCTAAACCTGCAGCAGCGGCCAGTCCAAGGGTGTAGGGGCTGGCCATGGGATTGTTCAATAGCGTCTGGATTTCCGCTCCACCAACCCCTAATGCCGCCCCGACAACCAGTGCCATCAATGCTGTTGGTAAGCGGATGTCATAGACAATCACCTTGGTCATGGTTGCGATCTGGTCTGAGCCTATCAAGGCCATAAACACCGCTTTAGGTGAGAGCATTGACGGGCCAGTAGCAATATCCAGAATCAGACTGAAACTGGCGATCACACAGAACATGGCGATGATGCGCCAACGTCGTCTTTCCAGATGACGTTGGGCAACAACAACATTATGCAGAGAGGTCTCTAGCTTCATGGAATTACTGTACCGCTTGGTCAGCATGTACCATGAAGGTTCCTTGTGGAACGACGGGAAGGTATTCAGCGTGGAAGTCCAGATAGGTCTGTAGCGGATCAAGATCAGCAAACAGATCAGGATAAAAGACCTTGGCAAAGTACTGCACCATCGCACTGTCGGCTATCGTTCTGGACGCACCCTGATAGACACCAAAAAGCTGGCCTTTTTGGATCGCATCCAGCTCACTCCAGCCAGCCCGCTGACTGAAGCCCTGCAGACGGCGCTCAGCCTCTGACTGTTCTATGCCAACACCCAGCACCATGGCTTCCTGGTTTTTAGTTAACTCAGTTTCACGTCCGGAGATAATAATCACCTCAGGATTAGACACCAGCACCTGCTCCGGATTCATAGGCCCCCACCACTCAACAAAGGGGGTGGCAATATTGTCACCTCCAGCCAGGTTGATCACGGAACCCCACATATTTTTACCATAGGTAAAGCTGTACTCAGCAGGGCCCTTGTTGCCAAATTCAACATAGACTCTTGGCTTGGCCTGATCCGATTCAGTAATGCGCTGAGTAATCTCTTCGACATTGGCCTGATATTCATCCGCAATTTGCTGGGCACGCGCTTCCTGTCCAGTAATCTGCCCCAAAATCAACGTACTTTGCAAATGGCGTTCCAAGGTCTGGGCGTTATAATCGACCACAACAACAGGAATTCCGGCGGCCTCGATACGATCTACATCAGGCCCCAATGCCTTGAATTGCCAATCAGCCAGAACAGCCAGGTCTGGATTCAGCGACAGCAGCTTTTCCAGCGAGAAAGTCCCGGCTTCGACTTCGCCGACATCCGGGATATCATTCAACTGCGGGAGTTGGCTACTGTAGAGCTCCCAACTGGCGGGTGTCCAAACGGTCCAGACATCTTTGGAAAATCCAACCACCTTGTCAAAAGCATCCACACCACCAATCGCCATATAGTCGGTGTAGTAAAACCCGAGAAAAACTCGCTCCAACGGCATCTGCACGGCGACTTCGCGCCCTAATATGTCCCTAATCACCGTCGTTTCGGCATGGGATGACAGAGAAACCAGCACCAGACTTAAGCTCACACACGCAAGATAAATACTACGCTTGAAACTACGTACTATCTTATGACACATCATCAACTCCATAGACAAATAAATAAAAGCGCATTATTAATAATAATGATTACCATTGTCAATAATTAAGCTTATATATCTATGGGTTATTTTTGATTAGGCCTTATGATAGATTTCCGCGCCAGTGGCTTTAAACTCGGCTGATTTTTCCTGCATACCTTCCTGTGCATGATTCTGCATCGCCGCTACCTGCTCCGCATCCAGGTCCCTGACTTCCTGAGAGATTTTCATCGAACAGAACTTCGGACCGCACATGGAGCAGAAATGCGCCACCTTGGCAGAATCCTTCGGCAGGGTTTCATCGTGGAAAGCACGAGCGGTATCCGGATCCAGGCCGATATTGAACTG
The DNA here is from genome assembly GCF_008727795.1 of Nitrincola iocasae. NCBI lineage: Bacteria > Pseudomonadati > Pseudomonadota > Gammaproteobacteria > Oceanospirillales > Oceanospirillaceae > Nitrincola > Nitrincola iocasae. Next base: position 3,801,341 of record NZ_CP044222.1, read on the forward strand.
ATCTTCCCAGCGGAATTCGAAACGCGCCTTGGACATGGCGTTGTCACGAATCTGTGCACCGAGATGGCCCTTGGCTAAATCCGCAGCATGCGCGGCAATTTTGTAAGTGATAATACCGGTTTTTACATCATCCTTGTTGGGCAGACCCAAATGTTCTTTGGGGGTGACATAACAGAGCATGGCACAGCCATACCAGCCGATCATCGCCGCACCGATACCGGAGGTGATATGGTCGTAACCTGGCGCAATGTCGGTTGTCAGCGGGCCGAGGGTGTAGAAAGGCGCTTCATCACAGACTTCAATCTGCTTGTCCATATTCTCTTTGATCATGTGCATCGGCACATGCCCAGGGCCTTCAATCATCACCTGCACATCATGTTTCCAGGCAATCTTGGTCAGTTCACCCAGGGTTTCCAGTTCGGCAAACTGAGCTTCATCGTTGGCATCATACACCGAGCCGGGACGTAAGCCATCGCCCAGTGAGAAGCCGACATCATAGGCTTTGCAGATTTCACAGATCTCTTCAAAATGGGTGTAGAGGAAATTTTCCTGATGATGCGCCAGACACCACTTTGCCAGGATAGAGCCACCGCGGGAAACGATGCCAGTCATACGCTTGGCCGTCATCGGCACATAGCGCAGCAGCACACCGGCATGAATGGTGAAGTAATCCACACCCTGCTCGGCCTGCTCAATCAGCGTGTCACGGAACACCTCCCAGTTGAGGTCTTCAGCCACCCCGTTCACTTTCTCCAGCGCCTGATAGATGGGTACCGTACCGATCGGCACCGGTGAGTTGCGCAGGATCCATTCACGGGTTTCATGAATGTTCTTGCCGGTGGACAGATCCATAATGGTATCGGCACCCCAGCGGGTTCCCCAGGTCATTTTCGCCACTTCATCTTCAATCGACGAGGTCAGTGCTGAGTTACCGATATTGCCGTTGATTTTGACCAGGAAATTCCGACCAATAATCATCGGTTCCAGTTCAGGGTGGTTAATATTGCAGGGAATAATGGCACGACCGGCGGCCACTTCAGCGCGGACAAATTCAGGTGTGATTTCATCCGGCAGCTTGGCACCAAAGGCCTGCCCCGGATGTTGCTGCGCCAGCAGTGGATTATCGGCATGCTGTTTCGCCAGCTTCATGTTCTCGCGGATGGCGATAAACTCCATTTCAGGAGTAATAATGCCCTGACGGGCATAATGCAGCTGGGTAACATTACGCCCGGCCTTGGCGCGACGTGGTTTGCGCGGAAGATCAAAGCGCAGCGTATCCAGACGCAGATCAGCCGCCCGGGTCCGGCCATATTCAGAGGACAGGTCATCCAGCAGTTCAGTATCGTCACGCTCGACTATCCATGTCTCACGCAGAGCGGGCAAGCCTTTGCGCACATCAATGCTGGCATCGGGATCGGTATACAAGCCAGATGTATCATAGACATACAAAGGCGCGTTGGTTTCCGGCCCGGCGGCTGTCGGTGTATCGGCCAGGCTGATTTCACGCATTGGCACGCGAATATCCGGGCGGCTGCCCTCTATGTAGACTTTGCGTGAATTGGGAAAAGGTTGCACGGATAGCGCATCAACCTGCGCGGTCTGACTTAAATGAGCGTTATGTTGATTCATTGCTTTGGTCCTTTATTATAGTGTGCCCGTTCAGTGAACGGATCATAAGTGAGCCGAGTTAATCCGGATTAACGCCACAACTGGTAAAAATGCTGCACCGGCCCCTGTCCCTGACCGACACTTAACTGGCTGGATGCCGCAATGGCGCCACTGAGCCAGTGTTTAGCCTCTGCGACAGCCTCCGGCAGTGTCTTGCCACGGGCTAACAGCGCGGTAATAGCAGACGCCATAGAACAACCTGTGCCGTGGGTATTTAACGTCGCGATACGCGGCGCCTGAAAGTGATGCACCTCACCGGCCACAGCCAGCAGGTCATGGCAGATCTGACTGTTTTCCAGATGCCCCCCTTTTAACAGCACCGCACCAGCACCCAGCGCCATCAGTGCATCCATGATGGCGTACATGGACTCAACAGAGTCAGGTTCCGGCAAGCCGGTCAAAACGGCGGCTTCCGGCAGGTTGGGTGTGATCAGGGACGCCTGCGGAATCAGCTCGGTACGCAGCACCTCAACCGCTGCATTGGCCAGTAGACGATCACCACTTTTGGCAATCATGACCGGGTCCAACACCAGCCATTGCGGTTTAAGCTGGCGGAGCTGGTCAGCCACACAGTGCACCGTAGCCGCATCCCCTAACATGCCGATTTTGACGGCATCAATCTGGATATCATCGAACACCGTCTGCATCTGCGCGGTAATAAAAGCAGGTGGTACCGGGTAGACGTCACGCACCTCACAGGTGTTCTGAGCGGTCAGCGCACAGATCACGGAGGCGCCATACACCCCCAGGGCACTGAAGGTCTTCAGATCAGCCTGAATCCCGGCCCCGCCACCGCTGTCTGAGCCGGCAATGGTCAGTACATTGGCAATGTTAGTGCTCATGAGTCAGACCCTCTGATGGTGGGGCTGCATTCACCAACGTCAGCCAATCCTGCACACGCTCTGCCGGATTGACGGCTGCCGTTATATCACTGACCACAGCAATCAGATCAGCGCCCGCTGCAAACACACCCGGTGCGCGTTCCAGACTGATGCCACCGATAGCGCAAAGCGGTGTGTTACCTATGCGCTGTTTCCACTCTGAAACGCGCTCCAGTCCCTGTGGGTCCCAGGGCATCTGTTTGGTCTGGGTAGGATATACAGGTCCCAACGCCAGATAGTCCGGCTGATAGCTCAGCGCTGTATCCAGCTCAGCATGGCTGTGGGTACTGATACCCAGACGTATACCGGACTTGCGAATAGCAGTGACATCGGCCTCTTCTATATCTTCCTGACCCAGGTGCAACCACTCGGCGCCCTCTTCCAGCGCAAGCTGCCAGTGATCATTGATCACCAGTGCGGTGCCATACTGCCGTGCCAGTTGCAAACTGCGCCGGATCTCGGCACGCAACAACGGCTGATCCGTATGCTTGATACGCAACTGTGCCAGCTTGATGCCCTGTGGCAGCAAGCGCTCCAGCCAATCGGAGGAATTGAAAATCGGATAAAAACGCTGCGCTGACTTCATAACCAGGCCTTCCCTATCACCGGTGTGGATGGCGATGCCATATCCCGAGGCTCCATAGGACCTGCACGGAAACCCGCCGCACCCGCCTCAACGGCCTGAGCGAAGGCTTTCGCCATGGCAATAGGGTCACCCGCTTTAGCCACTGCAGTGTTCAACAGCACGGCGTCATAGCCGAGTTCCATTGCCCGAGCCGCATGTGAGGGCAGACCCAACCCCGCGTCGACCACCAAGGGAATATCCGGAAAATAGTTACGCAGGGTACGCAGGCCATATTCATTATTCAGTCCCAGGCCGGAACCTATGGGTGAGCCCCAGGGCATCAACACCCGGCAGCCGGCTTCGACCAGGCGATCTGCCAGTACCAGATCATCGGTGGTGTAGGGAAATACCTCAAAGCCATCCTCGGCCAGAATACGTGCCGCTTCTACCAGCCCGAAGGGATCAGGCTGAAGGGTATCGGCATGCCCGATGACTTCCAGTTTTATCCAGGGGGTATCGAACAGCTCCCGCGCCATATGCGCCGTGGTGACCGCTTCTTTAACCGAGTAGCAGCCAGCGGTATTGGGTAACAGCTTCACCTTAAGATCTTTAATCAGCGCGCGAAACGCCTGACCTTCAGCGCTTTCACGGCGTAAAGACACAGTTGCCACACCGGCGCCGGATACCGCAAAGGCCTCAGCCATAATAGCCGGAGAGGGATAAAGCGCGGTGCCAAGCATCAATCCACTGGCCAGTTCAGTGCCATAAAATGACTTCATACTAGCCTCCCTGCATCGGTGCAACGACTTCAACACGATCACCATCCCGCAACGGGGTGCTGACACGCAAAGAGCGTGGTACAAAGTCACCATTCAGTGCGGTAGCTACGGCATTTTCATCCACCTGGCACTCAAGCAACAATTCAGACAGGTAACGGGTTTGGGTTTCACGGGCTTCGCCGTTATAGAGAAGATGCATAAAACGCCTCCGGCTGTTTATTCAGCAACAACAGGTCGGCGGTCAAGCGCGCCAAAGCCGGCGACAACAGATAGCCATGGCGATACAGCCCATTGATATAAATAACATTATCGACACGGCGAATACGCGGCAGGTTATCGGCAAAGGCCGGGCGCACATCCACGCCAGTTTCAATAATTTCCGCCTCTGCAAAGGCCGGATGCAGGGCATAGGCTGCCGACAGCAACTCCAGTACTGAGCGCACCGTCAGTCGATGACCTTCAGCCGTTTCCAGCATGGTAGCGCCGAGCATATAAATGCCATCACCACGCGGGACGATATACAGCGGCATGCGCGGGTGAATAAAGCGCACCGGACGTTGAATATTCAAACCGGGACAGTGCAGCACCAGCATTTCACCTTTAACGCCACGCATATCCGGCAACTGATCCTGTGCAGCCATGCCGCGGCAGTCAATGATCACACTACCGGCTTCCGGCTCACCCGCTTCAATCGGCACACCAGCATCGGTGAGATTTTGCGCCAGTTTCAGCAGCGCTTCACGCGGGTCCAGATGGGCCTCGCCACTGAAATGCAGGGCCTGGCGTATATGACCACCCAGGTCCGGCTCCAGCTCGGCCACCTCGGCTTCATTCAGCAAAGCAAAATCACGGGTGCGATTACCGAAGCGGACTAACTCGTTACGATCTCGCGTTGTGCTCAATACCAGCGATCCCTTACGGGTGACGACACCGGTATGCTCACTCCACCAGTCAATCGCCTCAGCGCCAAACCTGATCACCGGCTCTTCCGCGCTTTCACGTTCGCAAAAGGGAGCCAACATGCCACCCGCCCACCAGGAACAGGCGTGTGGGCCAGGTTGTGGCTGTTTATCAAACACGCGAATAGCGGCACCGCGCGACAGGAGTTCATTGGCAACACAAAGGCCTGCGACACCCGCACCGAGGATAGAAATTACCGACATGACCACCCCCGAATAACAGTGGGTAGCGAAAACAACTGCAGATCAGATTTTGAACACATCACTCAAACGCTCCAGGAAAAACGGGCGTACGAGCGAACAGAAAGGGGGAATACAACAGCAGACTACCCGTTCCCTTCGCCGGTATTACCCGTATCAGGTTCGATGGGTTAGTGTTAAAAACACCTCTCAGCCTTTACGGGCACCCCAACGGATTAACACTGATACTAGAAGCTTAAGGGTGAGATGTAAAGGCGTGAAGCGTGACAGTCGCTCTATCTGCTTGTGTTTGGTAGGTGCCACGCTGGGGTGGTGATATCCTTTGCCAGATTAAATAACAGACACCTGCTTCTTAAAAAACTTCATGTTGGCACCCAAGTGGATAAGGGCTGATGGGATCGGATCTGTCTGACCCGGTGCGCCAAGGATGGCGCACCGGAGCCATCAAGGATGATTTCACGGCGTGTCAGACAGATCCGGCCCATTAGCCCAAGGTCAAATAAAGATGGGGAAAGCTAGTGCGGCTGTCCTGAGAAATGAAGTTGGCAGGTCTTATTGCAGCAAGTCGGTGTCGATAGCTATCCACTCATCGGCACTCTTGATCAACGACTGCGCGGTTAATCCGGGGACACTAAACAGATGGCTGTAAATCTGATAACGATCCCGCAGTGTCTGCAACAACAGATCAAAATCACCATCCCCAGACAGCAAAATCACCTGATCCACCTCCTCGGCGCAGAGTAAGGCATCGATAGCAATCCCGACATCCCAATCCCCCTTGGCCGAGCCGTCACCACGCTGGATATAGGGCTTCAGCTTTACCTCAAAGCCGATATGCCGCAAAGCCTCCTGAAACTTTTGCTGCTGCGGATCTTCGCGATCTATCGCGTAGGCCGTTGCAGCGACAATATCCCCCAGCTCACTGGCCTGCTGCCAAAAGGCACGGTAATTAAACTGCCGTCCAAACACCTGACGGGTGGTGTAGTAGATATTTTGAACATCGGCGAAAATGGCTATGCGAGTCAAAGGAGCCTCTCTGGGTTTGGTTGGGTACATGCGGACACTTTGGCTACTTTAAGCTTCAAGATAATATCATGTCTCCGACTCACTCGATGATATCGTGGGTGCAGATATTCGCGAAAAAACCGGCATAAGTAGCGCAAACAGCTCGGCTTGCGAAGAGATCTGGCACTTGGCATACAGTTGCTTTCTAAACACTTTCACCGTCTCTGGACTAATACCCAGATTCAGGCTGATGGAAATGGAAGAATGGCCTTGTAATATAAACATGGCCACTTCAGCCTGCCTTGCTGTCAAACTGATGGATTGCTCAACCCGTAGTGTATCGATCAACCGACTGACCAGCGGTTTTGCATTCATTGGCTGAGGTTGGACAGGCTGATAGTCACGCCAGTGTTCCTCCAGTAGAGTGCAGATAACAGACTCGTACTGCTGCAATCGCTGCCTCTCCTGCTTTGAAAACAATTGACCACTGGATCGATCCTTACCAAAACAGGCGGTCACTGTCAGGTCACGATTCAAATCGGCAAATGCAGCCACCTCATCAATCAGCGTGGTTTTCTGATAATACACATTGAAATAGCTGGTGCGTTTGAACTGATCTGGCGCGATATCAAACAAGCGGTGCAAGCCTGTTTTCAAGCCATTCCGATGGGCATGATAAAACGGATCCAGCAAATACGCGGCATTCAGGTAATCAGAATCCATATAGGTGTACACCACTGGATCAGTGTATTGGCGATACAGAACCACCGGATTGGTATCCCGATAATAGGCAATGATAATCAGGTTATCAAAAGCGGCCAAATGACGTACGAAGTGCGCAAACGCTTCACAAAAACCAGGACGATGCAGGGTTTTGATGACATGCGCCAAGGCTTTATCACGCAGTCGAAGATTGTTTTTTGGCTGTGACAACTGATACCCCTCTAGGGTTATATACCCCCTAAAACTGATAAATTATATTTTAGCTTACAAGTAAGTGGTACTTGCCAAGTCAGTCAGCATACCAAACAGCCGCTTGACTGAACACCGCAAGACACCCGCACGATTTGAGAGGATGCGTCCCATGCAAGCCGAAAATACTGCAATTTCAATTGAGAAGGTCGTCAAAAATTTTGGCGCGTTTACCGCACTGAAACAGGTTTCACTGCAAATCCAGAATGGTGAGTTCTTCACCCTGCTCGGTCCGTCCGGCTGCGGTAAGACCACGTTGCTCAGGTTGATTGCCGGTTTTGAAAGTACCTCGCAAGGGAAAATATTTTTGTTTGGCGATGAAATCGAAAACCTGCCAGCCAACAAACGTCCCATCAATACTGTTTTTCAACACTACGCTCTGTTTCCGCACATGGACATTCGCGACAACATCAAATTTGGTATGCGCATGCTGAAGTTTTCCAAGCAAGACATGGATCATCGTGCCGACGAAATGCTGGAACTGGTGCAGTTAAGCCACTTCAGTCAACGCAAACCCCATGAACTATCGGGTGGCCAGCAACAGCGTGTGGCACTGGCACGAGCACTGGCACCTCGCCCAAAAGTGCTACTGCTGGACGAACCCCTTTCAGCACTGGATTTGAAACTGCGTCAGTCCATGCGAGCAGAGCTTAAACAAATTCAGCAGGAAACCGGCATTACCTTTGTGTTTGTCACCCATGATCAGGAAGAAGCCCTGGCTATGTCCGATCGCATAGCCGTGATGTCGGCTGGTGAGGTACAGCAAGTCGGTACGCCCAAGGCTATTTATGACCAACCGGCAAACAGTTTTGTCGCTGATTTCATTGGTGAAACCAACCTACTGGATGCAACTGTGGAACAGGTCAACCAAGAGGCCATGACCTGCTGTCTGGACAATCAGGTACGCATCCAGTGCCCAAACTCAGTCGCTAGTGATCAGTCCCAGCAGATCAAACTCAGTATTCGGCCAGAGCGCCTCAGTTTTTCCGCGCCAGATAAGGCCTTAATGACCGGCCATATCTGCCAGAAAACCTACATGGGTACAGACACCCAATTTGTAGTGGATGTCGGGCAGGGTCTATTGGTTAAAGTCAGGGCGCAGAACAACCTCGTCAGCACAGATGAACTCCATCAGGGGCATCAGGTTGGCATTAATATCGACGCGGCTTTTGCCAGAGTACTGGTGAACTGATATGGATAAAAGTCTCCCTAAAACGTCAGCCCTGTTAGCACCAGCGATTACCATTATATTGGTTTTTCTGGCTATCCCGATTTTGACGCTGATGACCTACTCATTTCTGCAGCCAGCAACCTACGGTGGGATCGAGTGGATCTTTAGCCTGGATGCGTATGTTCAGCTGTTTTTTGAAGAAGATTTTCTCACCGAAGAATGGGTATTCAACTCCGATTACCTGGTGATCATTCTCACTTCGATTATGCTCGCACTCATCGCCACACTCTGCTGCCTGATACTGGGACTACCTACCGCCTACTTTATTGCAACCCGCCCGCCCAGCACGCGGATGCTTTGGCTAATGGCAGTAATCGTTCCCTACTGCGTAAATCTGCTAATCCGTACCATCTCAATGCTGTTCATCATCCGTGACCAGGGACCGATAAACAGTTTCCTGATCTGGACCGGCTTGATTGATGCCCCCCTTCAGATTGCCTATACCAATTTTGCGGTAACACTGGGGCTGTTCTACTCCTATCTACCCTTTATGATTTTGCCGATCTATGTTGCCGTTGAGCGCTTCAACTTCTCACTGCTGACAGCGGCCAATGATTTATACGCCAGCAAATGGGCGTCCTGGCAGTATGTGCTGCTACCCAACCTCAAGCCCGGCATCATCGCTGGCTGCCTACTCGTTTTCATCCCTTCACTGGGGGCCTTCATTGCTCCAGACCTGCTCGGTGGCGGAAAACAATTGATGATCGGCAACTTGATTGCACTGCAATTTCAGGGTTCGCGTAATTGGCCCTTTGGGGCCGCGCTGGGCATGGTGCTGATGGCAATGATCTTTATCGTGTTAATTGTGTTTTCAAAACGTAATAGCCAGGAGGCGAGATCATGAAGCACACAGACCTCAAACGCTATCCTGGTTTTCGGCTGATTACCTGGGTCTGCTTGACCGTACTCTATGCACCGATGCTTGTCTTAGCGGTCTACTCATTCAACTCAGTCAGATCGATTACACACTGGAGTGGCTTCACTTTTGATTGGTACCTTAAGGTTTTTCAAAACCCTTCCATTCAGAAAGCCACGCTTAATTCGCTGACCATTGCCAGCACCGCGGCCTTTACTGCAACACTGGTTGCGCTGCTCGCCGCACTGGCTTTGGTCATGGGAAAGCCCTTTAGAGGTCGGACCGCGACACTGACGTTTATCAATTTCCCGATCATGGTGCCCGAAATCATTGTCGGCATTGCCAGCCTGCTGTTCTTTATTGCGATCAACTTTGAACTCGGCATGCAGAGCATTCTGATTGCCCATACTGTTTTCTGCATCCCTTTTGCCTTTTTACCCATCTATTCAAGGGTGAAAAGCATTGAGCGCTATTACAGTGAAGCCGCCCAGGACCTGTATGCCAGCCAACTGGCCTGCTTTCGACTGGTTATTTTTCCGATGATCTTACCCGGAATAGTGTCAGGATTTTTACTCGCATTTATCGTTTCACTGGATGATTTCATCATCACCAATATGGTCGCAGGACCTGGCTCAACCACCCTGCCGCTGACGATATACAGCATGGTCAGGGTCGGTTTCACGCCTGAAATCAACGCACTATCAACCCTGTTACTGCTGGTGTCGATTATCCTCGTCAGCCTTGTGTACCTGATCAACCGACGCTCCACACCCAAAACATGAACCCAAAATCTTGTTAAACCTGGAGAATAACCATGAAAGCCTTTACCCAAAAAGCAGCCGTATCAGCGGCAACACTACTACTGTCATCCTCCCTCTATGCCGCAGGTGAACTGAAGTTATATAACTGGTCAGACTATATGCCGCAGGAGCTGATTGATAAGTTCAGCAGCAGCTATGATGTGACCGTTATTCAGGACTCCTACGACAGCAATGAAACACTGCTGGCACGCCTGAAATCCGGCGTTACCGGCTATGATGTCGCCGTACCCGGTGACTATATGGTCGCCATCATGATTGAAGAGGGTCTGCTGGATAAAGTCCAACCCCATACCTTAGAAAACTTCAAACACATCAAAGAAGAACTGGTTGACGTCTACTTTGATCCAGGCCGTGAGTACTCTATCCCGTATCAATTCGGCACCACCTCTTTTATGGTCGACACCAACGCCTATTCGGGGGATATAGATACTCTGGCGATACTGTTTGACACCCCTGATGAGCTAAAGGGTAAGGTCAACATGTTCCGTGACGTCAATGACGTTATCAATGCCGCGCTTCGCTATAAAGGCTTTGAAACCTGCAACAGCAACAGAGCTGAACTGGCCGAGGTCAATGACCTGTTACTGGAAGCAAAAAGTGACTGGCTGAGCATCACCTCAGATGGCGCTCGTGAAATGGTGGTTTCCGGCGATGCCGCCGTCAGTATGATCTGGAATGGTATGGGGTTGCGCGGCCGTCTTGAGAAGCCATCACTGCAGTACGCTTATCCTAAAGAAGGCATGACTGCCTGGGCTGACAACCTGGTTGTCCTGAAAGGCGCTGAGAACCGTGATAACGCACTGCTGTTCATGAATTTCCTGCTGGAACCGGAAAACGCCGCCGCGCTGACCAATTTTGCGGGCTATACCGCTGGGGTAAATAACACCGCGCCCTTCCTGATGGATGAACTGAAGAATGCACCGGAACTCAACCCACCAGCCGATGCACCGACAGCTGAGTTCGTTCCCCCCTGCTCACCCGACGTTGTCGCTCTTTATGATCGCATCTGGACCAATCTACTGAAGTAATTGACCAGCCCTGGTGCTATCACCAGGGCTGACTACGCTAAGGAAACCTAAGTGAAAGTTCTAACCTATCAGGATACACCGGCTTTCTGTGACAAGGAAAAAAACCTGTGTACTATAGAATCGACCTGCGCAGCGGCCGCCATACTCGGCGTTCAGACTGTTGTATTCCCGGAGCTGTTTCTCACTGGATACCAGGTGGGTAACCAGGCACCACTCCTGGCAGAGCCGATCAACGGTCCATCAGTAGAGCAACTGCGCCGAATAGCACACAACCACAAGGTTGCTTTAATCTGTGGCCTGATTGAAGTCAGTGAGGGAAACCTTTTTAATGCGGCCGTGGCCATCAATGCCGATGGGAAAACGATTGCACATCACCGCAAAGTATTTCTGTTCGGTGATACCGAAAAACAGCTATTTCAGCCTGGAACGGCGTTTACAGCCTTTGAGCTCAATGGCATCACCTGTGGGCTATCGATTTGTTATGACATTGAGTTCCCGGAAACTGCGCGTTGCTTTGCACATCAGCAGGTAAAGATTCTGTTCAACCCCACCGCCAACATGATGCCTTACCTGGCGGTACCCCGAACCCTGGCACGCGCCAGAGCATTGGAGAACAACATGGTAGTGGTGTATGCCAACCTGTGTGGGCATGAGGGTAACACCGAATACACCGGTCTCAGTGCCATTATTGGCCCCGACGGTGAAGATCTGATCCGCGCCGGGAAAGATCCGGCCCTACTGATGACCGATCTTTCCCCAGCATTACACCGCGGCCTGTCAACCCAGCTGCAGGATCTGGCACTAAGTTCAATAAGCCGCTCGTGGTCCTAATGTATACCCAGCACAACAGGAGAGACACAATTCAGGGAACATCAAAACAGTTTCCATAACTGAAACAGCAGCCCCGCTGTAAAAGCCCCGATCAAGGATAACGCGATATACAAGGCAAAAATACGTGGTTTAACTAGCACCCAAACAGCAATGGCGGCTGGCAGTGACGTCACGCCGCCAGCAATCAGAAAGGCCATACCCGCCCCAGCCTGCATACCCTGCTCCATCAGAGTAGCAATCAATGGCAAAGCGGCATAACCATTAAAATAGGCCGGCACACCGAATAGCGTTGCCAGTACTATAGGGCTGAGGCCCTCACCGCCAAGCGTTTGGACAATACGTTCAGCTGGAATATAAGCCAGCATCAGGCTTTCCAGCAAGAAGGCAAGCGCCAGCCATTTCAGCAAGAATAATGCCGTACGGACACCCTCGCGGCGCAACCGAGCCAGTCGTTCAGGCTCATGCCAGAAACGCCATACGGGTGCTTGTGGCGAACGCACTCTAGCTCCACCACAACCGCCATTACCAACGCCTTCGCGTAACGGTGCACTCAACCCATTTACCTTCACCAACAAATGCACCACGCTCCCTCCAAACAACCCCAGTCCTATGGCAACCAAGGTTTTCGCCACGGCAAACTCAAAGCCGATAATACCTGTGGTCAACGCAAACATGGCAGGGTCCATCAACGGAGACGCCAGCCAGAAGGCCATCACGGGCGCCAAGGGAACGCCCATAACTAACAGGGCCGCTATCAGCGGAATAACCCCGCATGAGCAAAAGGGCGAAAGTGCACCAGCCAAAGCCCCCATGATGATCATAGCCGCAGGCGCCCCCACAAATGCACGAGCAATCAACCCATCGGCCCCGGTTGCATTCGCCCATGCCGCGATCAAGACTGACGCCGCTAAAAAAGGCGCCACAGAAGCAAGCTGACGTAACATAAGATCAAGTGACTGACCCGCCTGTCCGGCATCAAACATCCACAAACCCAGCAGGATCAAAATCACCGCCAACCAGGGCTTTTCTTTACGCCAGATTCCAGTCACCCATAATGAAGTGCGACTTGGCCCAGAAAGACTTCGCTCTATCATCACCATATCTCCAGTAATATAGTTATATTTGTGTAAGTTAAACCACTCTCGACTGCAGCAGAGGTTTAAATACCTCGACAGCACTCCTGCATCAGGTACTCGATTGCCGCCTCCATAGCACTATAATCAGCCACGGTTTGTATTTCTCGCCCCTGACGGTGTTGCAAAATCAGCCCCGCCTGTTTCAAGCTACGCAAATGGTAGGCGAGCGTAGACAAGGGCATATCAAGATGCTCGGCTATTTCGCCCACCAACATACCGTCGTGTCCAGCCCGCACCAGCAAGCGAAACACACTCAGTCGGGCTGGATGCCCTAAGGCCGCCAGCGCGTTGGCTGTCGATTCTATATTCATAGTCATGTGATAATTATAACTATATTTCTAGTTTTGTAAATTAATTATTCAGACAGAATTACAGGGACGAAACTGAACACACAAAACCTGGTCATCACCCATCCATCTGTACTAGAGTTTAGAAAACTCTACCCATCTATTGTGGATATTCACGGACTCAGATAACTGGCAGCTATTTCAAGGAGAACCCGCCCATGTCCCGCCTTTTCCAGCTAAATTATATCGATCCTTTTGCACCTGATCAGGAAAAACGGCGCCAGCCATCTGAAGGGCATTTTCCAGAAAATACCCGCCTGCCACACAACTATGCTGGCTATACAGTGGATCAAGTACTGCAAATTGATCTGCGAAATGATAAAGATCCACTAATCATTACTGGATACACTTCATTACTGCGAGTCATCAAGCTTATCGCTGGTCTAACTGAGGAGCAGAGCCTGCGTTTGCTCATCGGTAATGAGCCTTTTCCTCTCGCCACTGCAGGCATGACACTGGAGCCTATGAGCTTACCGGATGAAATCCATGCTTACTGGACTACTCAGCGCCTCTCTTTACTCCAATATCCAGATGTTTTTGCTGCGCTACATAAATTGCACATGCGTCAGGTGGACGCTGCCTGTCTGCAGATTCCAGGCCGGATGATGCACGCCAAAGTATTTGTCACTGAAAACGCCGTAACTCTGGGATCATCCAACTATTCAGAAGCTGGATTAAGGCGCAATATCGAAGCCAATATCAGATTCAAGCCCGAAGACGAAGAGGCGCGCTATAAAGAAATAAAAGACTATGCCGAAGCCCTGTTCAGTCTGGCGGGTGACTATCGACAGGAACTGCGTCAATTACTGGAAGCGCTGCTGCGCCCATCGGATTGGCAGGACAGTCTAGCGCGAGCCTGCGCTGAATTACTTGAAGGCCACTGGGCAAAACAGTACCTGTCCTATACCGGCATTCACCACAAACAAACCAGTCTCTGGCCAACACAAACGCAGGGTATCGCTCAAGCACTCTGGATTATCGAGAACCTGGGGAGTGTGCTGGTTGCCGATGCTACCGGCTCGGGTAAAACACGCATGGGAGCAGCTCTACAGCGAGCCGTTCATGACAAACTCTGGCGCACGGGCAATACGCGTGGGGGTGGCATAGCGCTGATTACGCCACCGGGTGTTTCTGAAAACTGGCAACGCGAGCTTTTACTCTATGGCTTGAGTCATCGACCCATATCTCAGGCGGCGCTCAGCTTTGTAAACCGAGGAGACCTTACAGACCTGACTGCCATGACAATCCAACAGGCACAAATTTTATCTGTCGATGAAGCGCATAACTATTTGAACGTTACCAGTAAACGTTCCCAGGCACTGTTGCGTAATCTCGCTGATCACGTACTGCTGTTTACCGCAACCCCGATCAACAAAAGTGCGTCAGACTTACTCTGCTTAGTTAATATTCTCGGCGCTGACAATTTTGATCCCCAGATAATACAAGGATTTAACCACTGGCTGCGTATGGATGCCAAGCGTATGCGCCAGGCGCGTGAGGAACATTTACAAGCACTGAAGCAGGCAATAGCACGTTTTACCGTACGTAGAACCAAGCGCGAATTTAATCACCTGATAGACCAGCAACCTGACGCTTACCGCAACAAACGTGGTGAGCCTTGTCGCTACCCACAACATAACGCCCTGTCCTATCAGACAGGTGAAACAGAAGCCGCTATCAACCTTGCCATTCAAATCAGACAATTGGCCGAGCAGCTGACAGGTGTAGCATTTATTAGCAAAGCGATTGAGGAAGAAGCTTTCCGATCCCCTGAGGGCGAACCCCTGTCTCCGCAAAAGGTGTTAAATCAGCGCATTCACATGGCCAAACGCAGTGCCATCTACCATGTCATGTCGCACCTGCGCTCATCCCGGGTATCCGCCTGGGCTCATATTGCGGGTTCAGAGTCAGTTAAAGAGCACTTTGGTTTCACTGCTAAAGAAGCTGGTTCGCATAAAGGTATGATCCTTAATCTGAAACAGCGAGATGAGCCACCCAAGGTTTCACTGCCTGAAAGCACGGATACCGTCGACATTCCAGCATGGTTGCTTGATGCAACCGCCTTCTACCAGGCTCGTGACCAAGAGATTGAAACCTATCGGTCCATCTTGCAATTACTCGAACAGATGGATGACAGCCGGGAACTGGCCAAGCTCAAACTTTTGAATACACTGCTGAGTGATGAAGACCAACTTGGTATTCTGGCATTTGACAGACACCCTCTGACATTACATTGGCTGCATAAACTAGCCGCACAACATGGGCTGCTTCAAGGGATCGAGCAATTGGTCGCCACAGGGGACTCCAGCAAAGCAGAACGCAAACACGTCAATCAGCGCCTAGACAACCGACAGCACCTTAATAACAAATTGCTGGTATTCTGCTCTGATGCCATGTCAGAAGGATATAACCTGCAAAATGCCTCAGTCGTTGTCCATCTGGATATGCCCTCGGTCGTGCGCCTGGTCGAACAACGTATCGGGCGTGTAGATCGAATGGATAGTATTTATGCAGCCATCCGAGTTTACTGGCCAGCCGATCATGATGCTTTTGCCTTACATGCAGACGATCTGCTGATAGAGCGCTTTGAGTCCAATGCCATGCTATTAGGCTCAAATTTTGACCTGCCCGAAAACATGACCAACACTCGCGTGGATTACCATGAAATTCTCCAGCAAGCCCAGCGTGAAGAAGTCGCCTGGGATGGTATTGAAGATGCCTTTACACCCATTAGAGCACTCATTGGAGAAGATGCGCTGTTACAGCCAGAGTACTACCGTGCCATCGCCTCGACTGAGGAAACGGGCACACGCATCAGCGCAGTAGAGTCGGATACATCCTGGGGGTTCTTCTGCATATCCGGCACGGAGTTCGGCGCACCTAGATGGATACTGTTTACCGAAGACTCAGTCGAGCCGCTTGTCGATCTGGCAGCTATTGCCAGCGTCCTAAACACTAAACTGACTCGTCAGTCTGTATCAGCAGACCTTAACAATGAAGCTGGTTACGCCCAGATAAAAAACTATCTTGCACGCCTGAAACAAATTGAACGCTCACTCTTACCAAGACGCAAGCAGGTAGCCTTACAAGAGATGAATCATATTTTACTTAGTTGGGTGAAAAGCGCTGCACCGCAAGAAGCGAGCTTTCTGGAAAAGCTGATCAATCTACTCAATCCTCAGACGCAGACTCAACGTGCAGTAAACTGGTCCTTACTCGCGGACTACTGGCTGGAACTGATAAGGCCTGTCTGGTACGAACACCTGAATACATTGGGCAGACGTAAAGCGATTCTGCTTTCTGACCTAAGAAATGAATTGATAAAAAATCCGTTGCCCTTTGAACAGGTACATCAACGGTTTTGTGATATACCAACAACCAATCCCATAGATGAGCGCATTGCAGCGTGTATTATTGGTTGTAAATACTGAGCAGCCTATGTGGTAATGGAGGATGCATCGTCTGCTTTGGTATCAGATAAAAGGGAAAACTGTACATAGGTTTTCAGGTCAAACAATGATGCAGAGTCAATTTCACGAGCTAGTATCACTGTTTTGAAATGACGTAACTGCAAACCCTCAGATTCTTCGGTGATTGAGTTTTTTTCATAAAAATCAGAGTACTTATGCTGAACAACAAATTTCAATGTGTCTTTGTCTCTGTATCCACTGAGCATAGGGATAATGACAATATTTTCCAAATCGCCATGTAGGAGCCTTGGCTGCTCAACTTTACCTACGTAGACCTTGCGAGATTTCAGGGTAATCAGGACTAAAAACTTCTCTTTCATAGACTCAAACAGCAATTGCTCCATTCCATCTGACTGAGCAAGCTTGGCATACTCAAGCATCTGGGCATCAATGTTGTTGGAAAGTTCTTCCGCCTTACTCATCGCCACCCCGTATGCAAGTGCCGCCCCTGTAAGCAAGGCAAACAGTGTCCCCCAAGCCAGCTTTCCCAGCAAGGGTGGAAAGCCAGCTCTCGACCCCACAAGGGTGTCCGGTAGTCCGAACCAAGCAGGTATGGAAAAAAATCAAAGATCCATGACAAGATATCCAGACTCACCATCAAAACAGCAGTAACTACGGCACCAAGTATAGCGAAGACGAAGCCCCAATAGGCTAGGTGTAAATACGAATTCCAGCCGGTTTCACGCTTTTGACGAAAGCGGGATGGTGGATGATGGCGGGTATAAAGAAAACCGATAACCAGGATTACTACGATTATGCTGAAACTCATGACTCACCTTCCGTGGCTATCGAAGCAACTACCCTTTAACTCTGCCGTTTGCTGTCTTCCGGCAACTTGATTTTCTTCAAGTCAGCAAAGTGTTGCCTCATCTCTTCCTGTACAGAAGAGCTATTCAGGTTAAGCGTAATGTTGCCGTCATTGTCCAGAATGATTCTTCGGTCATCATGATCCTGGGCCACAGATTGGTGATCCTTTGCACTCACAAAGAAAAAATCGTTGGCTAAATTAAATAGAACACTTGGTACAGACGCCAAGTGTTTAATTTCATCCGAGAGTTTTTTCATAACACACCTCTGCTAACTCCATTCCATTATTGAGTCTGAGGAAATACCCATAGCTTCGACAGATATGTACGTAAAAGTGATAATAACTAAAAACGTCATGTGGTAATAAATATCGCCCAAAACTCGGATCATTGCAAATAATCAAATCTGAACTCAATGCCCAAACACAGACCACCCCGTGTGTTGCACAAAGCGCTCCAGTGCTCGGGTACCTAAATAACTATTCCCCAGTACATCCAGCCCGGGTGACCACACAGCAATAGAACCCTTACCTGGCGCAATCGCGAGAATGCCACCACCCACACCACTTTTGCCGGGCAAGCCCACGCGATAGGCAAACTCGCCCGAACCATCATAGTGGCCACACATCATCATGAGTGAATTGATACGACGCGCACGCTGGGCGGACACCACCCGAATGCCCGTTGTCTCATTCACGCCATCCGACACCAAAAACAGCCCGGCTCTTGCCAATTGCTCACAACTCATAGCAATCGAGCATTGATGAAAATAGGTACCAAGCACCTTATCCACATCATGGCGCAAGCGCCCAAAGGCCTTCATAAAATGTGCCAGTGAGGCATTGCGGTCACGATGAGCCATCTCAGACGCCGCCACGGCATGATCAAAGCAAATGCTAGTGTCATTGGCGATAAAGCGCACAAAATTCAGAATTTCGGCGAGTGTTTCTTTCGGTTCATGGCCCATCATAATCGCATCGACCACCGCAATGGCACCTGCATTAATAAAGGGATTACGCGGCTTGCCCGATTCATGTTCGAGTTGAACAATCGAGTTAAACGGATCGCCAGACGGCTCACGTCCCACATGGGTCCAGATTCCATCGCCCAGTTTTCCAAGGGCCATAGTGAGCGTAAACACCTTAGAAATACTCTGAATAGAAAATAAGGTATCCGCCTGTCCTGCCGAATACATTTGACCTTCTGGTGTGCACACCGCGATGCCGAATTGGTTCGGATCAACATGTGCTAATTGCGGAATATAATCAGCAACCTTGCCACGATTTTTTTCTGCTGACAGAGCCAACACGAGATCATCTAAACAGTCTTGTATCATGAGGAGAACACTTTGTTTATGTATTGTTGTTATCTATAGGTCTGACTAGTTTAACGCGATTTCAGATTTGATAGCTGCAAAAGACATACACTTAAACAAATGGCGCCAATTACAGTGTCTGGATTCATTAGACCCGCTCAGTGGCAGGCAGAACCTCTTCTTGATCTGTATACTGGGAGCAGCTATATCGTGCCTATGCACTTCCCAGAGGTGCTAGTTCTGAGTTACTTTAGTTGTGCAAACTATCAGCGCCTGCTACACAGAAATCAGGCCTGCCAGCACATTACACCGGATCTATACTATTTATGAGAGTACCGAAAAGATTACAGCCGTTAGTTGAAGATGGCATGATCGACGAAGTGATCAGTCAGCTAATGAGCGGTAAAGAGGCCGACGTCTATGTCGTACGCTGTGGTGACGACGTACGCTGTGCCAAAGTGTTTAAGGAAGCCAGTCAGCGCAGTTTCAAGCAAGCGGTGCAATACCAGGAAGGCCGCAAGGTTCGAAATACCCGTCGCGCACGCGCCATGTCCAAAAAAACCCAGTATGGGCAGAAAGAACAGGAAAATGCCTGGTTAAATGCCGAAGTGGATGCGCTTTACCAACTGGCAGCAGCCGGTGTGCGGGTACCTCAACCCCATGGGTTTATTGATGGTGTTCTGTTGATGGAGCTGATCACGGATGTCGAAGGCTACGTGGCTCCACGCCTAGATGATGTCACTCTGAGCGCTGAAGAAGCGATCACCTGGCACCGACAGGTCATTGAAGAAGTGGTTCGCATGCTCTGCGCCGGGCTAGTACACGGCGATCTCTCTGAGTTTAACGTCCTGCTGGACGCACAAGGGCCAGTCATTATCGATTTGCCTCAAGCGGTAAATGCGGCAGGCAATAACAGTGCTGGCATGATGCTTGAGCGGGATGTGAATACCATGCGTGCCTACTTCGGACGTTTTGCACCCGAACTGCTGAAAACCGAGTTTGCCCGGGAAATGTGGTCACTCTATGAAGCCGGTGAACTTCAAGCCGACACCCAGCTCACCGGAACCTATGCCTATAGTGACACCAATGCTGACGTGGGCGAGCTGATGGCTGTGATTGATGCCGCCAGCGAAGAAGAAAGTGAGCGCCTGGAGCGCCTGCGCGCCGAGCATAGTGATGACTAGTTCAACCTCTAAGCCGATCATTGTCATCCAGTACTGCACGCAGTGTCAGTGGCTGTTACGCTCTGCCTGGCTGGCCCAGGAGCTGCTATCGACGTTCAGCGATGACCTCGGCGGTGTCACCCTTCAACCCGCGACAGGTGGCACCTTTATTATCACCTGTGACGGCGAACAGATCTGGGAGCGTAAAACCGATGGCGGGTTTCCCGAAGCCAAGGTACTCAAACAACGCGTCAGAGATAAAGTCTGGCCAGATCGGGATTTAGGGCATAGTGATCGGCCTGTTGCTTGAGGGTTGTCAATGGCAACTCAAGTACTCAAGCCACTGAGCAAGTCGGGCTAAATTTCAGCAGATAGCCGACGCCACCTTCATTTACTCAGATTTTTTTGGGTGGATTACAGCAACAAAACAACTTGATCGTTTAAAATTGTTGCAATTGACATCACCGAGTGGTAATAGAAATGTAGCTCTGAACAATTTTTTTGGATGTTAGCATAAATCTAAAAAAAAAATCTGCTTTGTAACAATTTTCTGGCCGAAGGGGTGTCGATGAGGGCTGAATATGCTGGCTATGCCTATCTGGCCAGTCTGAATACGATAAAAAGCCTGGAACTTGATATAACCTGCCAGGTTGTGTCAGTGCAACGAAAAGAGGTGATCGACAAGGTCATCGCGATACCTGCTGGATTGAAGCCAGCTGAAAGGGTGCTATCACATATTCTGTTTGCACTGAAACACGAAGGTGTAAACATGCAGATCCTGGCCCAGGCCCTGCCGTTGGTAGAAGAGTTGGATCTCCGAAAAGAGTTCGATTCGTCCCCCACGGGTAAATACATCCGTAGCGCCTGCTTTTTATGGGAACACTTTACAGGACAAACTGTTAAACGAACTCAGCCGCTAACCCAAGGCAATTACATCCCGCTGTTCGATCCAGGCAGATACATCACTACTCAAGGCTACAAGGACAAGCGTTGGCGCATAATTTTCAATGGCCTAGGCTCTCTCGATTATTGTATTACTGTCCGTCGTACTGAGCGTCTGGAACAAGCACTGAGCCGTGATGTGCTACAAAAAGTACGAGCGTTCACAGACTCGCTAGACCCCAACTTACTGAACCGTGCCCTGTCATGGATCTATCTGAGCGAAACCCGAGACTCCTTTGCGATCGAGAACGAGGTGCCCGACTCCAGCAAAATGAATCGTTTCATCAACCTGCTTCGCCGAGCCCACGAGACCCGCATTATTGATGAGGGCTACCTTGTTTATCTGCAAAATGAAACCATCAACAACCAGTTCGATTGGGCCGCATCATTCCGCACAGAGCAGAACTATCTCAGTAATGGTGTGGGGGCTATTGGTGTAACCTATGTCCCACCGGAACCCGATCTATGCAGAAAGTTGATGAAGGAATGGCTAGCACTGGTTAACGATATGCCGAACGACGTTAACCCCCTGGTTCTTGGCGCTATTCTTTCCTTTGGTTTCGTCTTCATACACCCCTTCATGGATGGTAATGGAAGACTCTCACGCTTCATGTTTCACCATGTTTTATGCCAGCAAGGCCGTCTTTCCAACGGACTCATTCTCCCTGTTTCAGCGGTCCTGCACGACAAAGAGCGCGATTACCTGGACGCCCTGAGCACATATTCTGCGAAAACGCGCATGTTCTGGGACGTCACTTACATCGACATCGACAATATCACTCTTTCATTTCAAGGACACGACGCTATTTACCGCTTCTGGGATGGAACCCTCTGCGCAGAATTGATGGCGGAAGCCAGCGAAGAAGCCATGGAGCAGTACATAAAACGCGAAGTAGCACATCTGAGCCGGTATGACGCATTAAAACGGCGGATAGATCGTGCATTCGACGTCTCCGACAGCACACTATCTAAACTCGTACTATTCTGCCTGGAACAGAACGGAAGGATCTCAAACAAACGTCGTGATCAGTACCACTATAGCGTACCAGAAGATATATTTGATGCATTGGAAGAGGCCTACTCTGAGCTATTTGATGAGTCTAAAGCTGATTGATTCAGATGTTTTTTGATCTGCAAAACTTGAGTCAATTCAGGTCTTCGCCGTCGAGTAAATCAACTGGACAACTAGGCTAACAGAGCGGGTGGGGGGGGTTGCCGCAAAAGTTCTCCACCTGGACAATGCTGCCATATGAATAACAGCACTGGTGTCGTTCATTGCCACTAACTGACAACTGATCACGCCCTGCACTAAGCTTCAGACACAAGCCTGAAGCTTAGTTCTATAACCAGCTGAAACACTTCTCCGGCTTCTATCCACCACCCTCCACTGTGACCAGATTGAGACCAACTCCGGTTTTGCGTCATTTGGCTACCCTGCACATGCGCCCGTGGCTCAGCTGGATAGCGTAGCAGCTTCCGAAATTAATCAGTAAAAAGAAGAGATAGTTGAAAGTGTGCGACGACCTTGGATGTGACGCTTCAATCAGCCTTTAATAATATAAAGTGCTCTACCAAACGAATCATCAACTCTTTTTGATCCGGTAAACTTTCAGCCACCAATAAAGCTAAAGCAACCAAAGTGTTATCATTAATTAACTGCTCTACTGGCTTTGCTAATAAGTGTTGATTCATGCGCAAATACCACAGAAACAGAAACGAGCCACTACGCTTATTGCCGTCTGCTAACGGGTGGTTTTTGATAACAAAATATAAAAGATGAGCAGCACGGCTAGCGATGTTGGGATAGAACAATTCACCACCAAAACCCTGCTCAATAGTGGCAAGTGCGGAGGCTAACCCCTCACCGCGCAACTGGCCAAATATTTCAGCCGCCTCACCTTTTTGAATCAAGGTACGTTTTAATTCCTGTATGGCTGCGAGTGCCAAATTCAAATCTAAAGCTTTCATGCCTGATTGACTGACGCTTATTTCAGACAATTGCTGCTCATCATAGCCCTGCAACAAACTCCAAGAACGTGCATAATCACTGATCACTTTCGTTACGGCTTCACCTTCAACAGAAACTAACCCTTGATTGGTTAGAGTCCGACTGAGTAGATCAATCGCCTGCTCGAACTCAACACCTCGCTCTTTCAATCGATACTGATTCACACTATAACCTTGAACCAAATACTCCTTGAGTACTCGGTTAGCCCACTGGCGAAACTGAGTCGCTCGCTTGGAGCTTACCCTGTAGCCTACTGATATAATGGCATCCAAATTAAAGTGCTTGATACGCCGACGCACTTGACGACGTCCCTCCTGCCGAACTACTAAGAATTCCTTAGTAGTTGCTAGTTCGGGTAACTCTGCGTCTTTATAAATGTTTTGAAGGTGCATGAGAATGTTTTCAGGAGTAGTACCAAATAACTCGCCCATCTGAGCCTGACTTAACCAAAGAGTCTCATGATCTAGGGTAACTCGTATCTCTGCTCTGCCGTCATCACTAGTAAAAATTTGGATTTGTTGAGTATTCATATTGATCTCCTTCCTTGGCATTTTAGTTATAGTGAAACTACCAACAAAAGCAGAGATTAGCAAAAACTAAAGTAGTGATGTTTGAGTGTTCTTTGGTTTACCGGAAGAAAAAGCTTATGGCGCGCCCGGAGGGATTCGAACCCCCGACCAACAGGATCGGAACCTGCTACTCTATCCAGCTGAGCTACGGGCGCATGTTGCAGGGCGCTAATAATACGCACTCAAATCGCTCTTGCCAAGGCATTCTCCTTAAGAACTAGTTCAAGTGCATTTCCGTATGTAACTTTTGAAGGTATAATCCCCGCCTAATGATAGCGGTATTGTCTGCACTCTGCCCTGCTATGACTTGTGGTTGGGGTGACTTCGACGGACATAGATGCCACCCGTTTCTAAAAATGATGAGGTCTTTAACGTGAATAAACTTGCTGCAAAAGCTGCTTCTGCACTCTGCACCCTGGGTCTGAGCATGGCTCTGGCCACTTCTGTCTATGCGGCTGTTGACCGTGATGCCATCATTGAACGCATCAAGCCTCACGGCAATATCTGTGTTGAAGGTGATGAAACCTGTGGTACTGGCGCTCCAGCGGTTGCCGCTTCTGCGGGAACTGTTCGTTCAGGCGAGGAAGTTTACAACCGCTTCTGTACAGCGTGTCACGCAACCGGCCTTCTAGAGTCACCCAAGTTTGGTAGTGGTGCCATGTCTGCACGCGCAGATGAGAAAGGCCTGGATGGTTTGTTAGCGTCTGCAATCAGTGGTATCAACGCCATGCCACCTAAGGGCACTTGTAACGACTGTGCTGATGAAGAGCTGGAAGCCGCTATTCAGTACATGATCGATAATGACTAAGCGTTAAACACTATCGTCAACAGGCTGCTTCGGCAGCCTGTTTTGTTTTTGCCCTGCGTCAGCTAGAAATCATCCAGCAGGTTTTTCAGGCTGCTGATGGTGGCACGCCCGGCGGCCGCATTTACCTGAGGATCACGCTCCCCTAATCCCTGAACAGTCAGATCGTCTTCTGGCAACTCATCCAGGAATCGGCTTGGCAGGCAGTCCATTATTTCGCCAAACTGGCGGCGTTTCTTAGCCAGGGTCATCGTCAGTGTAACCTGCGCACGTGTAATGCCGACATAAGCCAGTCGGCGCTCTTCTTCAATGGTATCGGACTCTATACTGTTACGATGAGGCAGTATTTCTTCCTCCATCCCCATCAGGTAGACATGCGGAAACTCCAGACCTTTAGAGGCATGCAGTGTCATCAGTTGTACCCGGTCAGAATCGTCTTCCTCTTCCTGGCGATCCAGCATATCCAGCAACAGTAAACGGGCAATAGTTTCCTTGATGCCTGCATCTGGGTCTTCTTCTTGCAGGCGCTCCAGGGTTGCCTTGAGTGATTCCACTAAAAACCAGACATTCTGCATGCGTTTTTCGGCAACAGTATCGCTGGAACTGTTTTCACGTATCCAGCCCTCGTAGTCCATATCCATGATCATATCGCGGACGGCCTGTATGGGGTCGCCGGTTTCACAACGTTGCAATAGTTGCTGCATCCAGGTGCAAAAGCGCTGCAAGCGTGCACAGGCATTGGCTGGCAGGTGCTGCTCAAGCCCCATCTCAAAGCAGGCATCAAACAGACTGATATGACGACTGGAGGCGTACTCTCCCAGTTTTTCCAGGGTTGCAGGGCCTATCTCACGTCGAGGCAAATTAATGATGCGCAGAAATGCATTGTCATCACTGGTGTTGACCAGCAGGCGCAAGTAGGCCATCAGGTCTTTGATTTCGGCACGGGCAAAGAAGGATGTGCCGCCACTGAGTTTGTAGGGCACCTGGAAGCTTTGCAGCTTCATTTCCAGCAATCTGGATTGGTAGTTGCCCCGATAGAGTACGGCAAAGTCTTTGAACGGGATGCGCTCCCTGAGGTGGCGATCAAGTATCTCGGTAGCGATCCGCTCCGATTCAGCCTCTTCATTGCGGTTATGCACCACCCTGATCGGGTCACCATAGCCCTTATCGCTCCACAGGGTTTTCTCAAACACATGCGGGTTATGGTTAATCAATATATTGGCAACTTTCAGAATCCGACCGGTGGAGCGGTAGTTCTGCTCCAATTTGACCAGACGCAAACCCGGAAAGTCTTCCTGGAGTTTAGCCAGGTTCTCAGGACGGGCACCGCGCCAGGAGTAGATGGACTGATCATCGTCACCCACTACCGTCAGGGCACTGCGCACCCCCACCAGTTGCTTAACCAGGCGGTACTGCGACAGGTTGGTATCCTGATACTCATCCACCAGCAAGTAGTGAATGCGGCGCTGCCAACGCTCTAATACGTCCGGGTGCTGACTGAACAAGCGAACGGGAATCAAGATCAGGTCATCAAAGTCCACCGCATTGTAAGCGCGTAAATGACGTTGGTAGGCCTCATAGGCTCGGGCGGCCAGAATTTCGTGGGGCACTCGCGCCTGTGCCAGCGCATCCTGGGGCTCCAGCATGTCGTTTTTCCAATTGGAAATCTGATGCTGTACCGCGGCCACCTGATCGGTATCTTCATCTTGATGCAGCAGCAAATCTTTTAACAGACCTTTGCTGTCCTGATCATCAAAAATGGAAAAGCCCGGCTTGTATCCAAGCTGCTTGTATTCCCGCCGGATAATGTTCAAGCCCAGGTTATGGAAGGTGGAGACGGTCAAACCACGCCCTTCGCCCTTTTCCAGCAACTGCAGCACGCGCTCTTTCATTTCACGGGCCGCTTTATTGGTAAAGGTAACTGCCGCAATATGACGCGCCTCGATACCGCATTGCTGCACCAGATAAGCGATCTTACGCGTAATCACACTGGTCTTACCGGAACCAGCCCCCGCCAGCACTAGCAGGGGCCCACCAATATAATTCACTGCTTCAGCTTGTCTGGGATTGAGTTTATTCATGACAGAGAGGGGAACTTAAAAAAGAACGATTGTTTGAAAAATATCGGTAACATGCTAATCTCTGTAGCAGCACAATCAGTCATAAGTATGACACGGACTCTATTCAGAGTGCACAGGATATAAACTTTCTAACTGCACCGGCTCTATAAAGGAATCCGACGCATGCCGCCAGCTGTTGAGAGGGATGATGCTGCCCCTGAAGTCCAGCTAATACTGGTTGATTCTCGCAATCATACCGGTTCTGGTGATCTGTTGTCTGCCTTAATGACAACATCCGCTTCCATCACCTGCTGTCGCAACCTGACAGAAGCTGAAATGTCATTGCAGAATAACGCACAGAACATCCTGCTGATCCCGGTAGATAATACGGTTTACAACACCTTCACTCGCTTGCAAACCCGCGATTTGTTAACCGGTGCCGGAAATCGCCAACACTTCTACAGGACCCTGCAGGAGGAACTTGGTGATCTGCAAGCAGACGACGCTCTGGCGTTGATGATGCTGGACATTGATAACTTTTCAGCCTTCAACAGTCAGTACGGTCATGATACCGGAGACCGCCTGGTCAAGCTGCTTTGTAAACGGCTGGAACGCTGTGACAACATGAGTCACTTATCACGCATCGGCAATGACGAATTCACCCTGATCATCAAAGCCTCAGTTGATCAGATACGCAACGCAACCCGCCAGGCCATCGAAAGAATTGTTGAACTCCTCTTGCCTGCCTACCGAATTGATGATTACGAAGTGCATCTGCACTGCAGTATTGGCATTGCTGTCTCTCCGGAGCAAGGACTGGAGTTTGAATCTCTGATTCACTGCGCCAATACAGCCCGCCTGCGAGCCAAACAACTCAGGGGGCACAGTTACGCCTTTTATGACCCACTTCGCGATCTGAACGATAACAGCAGAGGGATAAGCCTGGAGCCTGAGCTCTGGTATGCACTCCAGCGCCAACAGTTTCGTCTTTTCTATCAACCTCGTATCTGCTTGAACACTCACCGTATTATCGGCGCCGAAGCGCTAATCCGTTGGGAGCATCCGGTACGCGGCATGATCTCTCCGGATGAATTTATTCCAATTAGTGAAAAGTCCGGCCTGATTGTGCCCATAGGTTACTGGGTAATCGAGCAGGTAGGCCAGGACATGAAAATACTTAAACAAGCAGGGTTACCAGAACATATCGGTGTAAATTTATCCTTCCGTCAGTTTCAGGATGGCTACCTTGCCAGCACAATCGAACGACTGATTCTGCAACACCAGATCGACACCAGCATGCTGGAATTTGAGCTGACAGAAACCGCGCTGTTCCGGGATGAATCCCATGTTGTCAGCTGCATGCGCTCACTGGGTAAGCTGGGCGTGGAATTCTCGCTGGATGATTTCGGTACCGGCTACTCCTCTTTTTCCATGCTGCAAAAATTACCTATCTCCACGCTGAAAATTGACAAGAGTTTTGTGAAAGGCATAGGTCAAAGTAGTAGTGATGAAGAGATTGTCCGCACCATTATCAGCCTGGCACGTAACCTGAAGAAAAAGATTATTGCCGAAGGTGTCGAAACCCTGGAGCAACTTGATTTTCTCAAAGCACATCACTGCCAAATGGCACAGGGCTACTATTTCAGCCGCCCGGTACCTCTGGCGCAATTTCTGCAACTGCTTGATAGCTCGACTGAGCCTGCATCCCCCTGAAAGCCAGAGCTTCCAGTAGATGCGCCTCCCTTATGGATGTACTGGCTTCCAGATCAGCCAGTGTTCTGGCTATACGTAAAATTCGATGGCATCCACGAGCCGACAGATGCAGCTGTCGCATCGCCAGAGTCAGCAACTGGGTGGTCGTCGCATCCAGCGCACAATACTGATCCAGTGCCCGCCCGCTCAGGTAACGGTTACTGCAACCCTGACGCTGCTGCTGGCGTTCACGGGCCTGCTCTACACGCGCTCTGACAACCGCGCTGGACTCAGCGACGCAAGACGCCTGCAATAAGGCATCCGCAGGCAACGCTGACACCCAGAGTTGCAAATCGATACGATCCAATAAAGGGCCGGAGATACGCCCCTGATAGCGGCGTATCTGCTCCGGGCTACAGATACAGCGATCAGTACCATCCTGATAGTAGCCACAGGGACAAGGGTTCATAGCACCCACCAATTGAAACGCCGCCGGGTATTCAATTTTACTTAATGCACGGGAAATCAGTATGCGTCCGGTTTCCAGCGGCTCTCGCAACAGATCCAGCACCCGCCGGGGGAACTCAGGCATTTCGTCGAGGAACAGCACGCCATGCGTTGCCAGCGATATTTCACCCGGTTTCGGGTGATTAGATCCTCCGCCCACCAACGCCACGGGTGATGCATTATGATGAACGGCACGAAAAGGCCGCACACCTTCACTGCATGGCTGAACCGGCAAGCCTACCAACGAGTGGATGGCCGCCACATCCAGTCGCTCAGGCAAGGATAGTTCAGGCAAAATGCCGGGTAAACAAGCTGCCAGCAAGCTTTTACCACTGCCTGGCGGCCCGGCAAACAGTAGATTAAGCTGCCCTGCCGCAGCCACCTCAAGCGCCCGTCTGGCCTGTAACTGACCCTTAACATCGGCCAGATCCGGCCCCGGCTCTGCCACTAAAGCAACTGGTTGTGGTTGATGAAAAGCACGTTGCTCCCGCCCTCTTAAATAGGCGCACACTTCCAGCAGGTGATCCACAGCAATCACGGGGGTATCGCCCAGTAGCGTGGCTTCATCGGCGTTGCTTTGAGGCAGAATCAATATACGCCCAGCCTGTCCACAGGCAATGGCAACCGGTAAAGCACCTCGGATGGAGCGGATACTCCCTGACAAAGCCAGCTCAGCAACCACTTCATGTTGATCCAGGGTTTTGCTTTTTAACTGACCGGACGCTTGCAAAATACCCAGCGCGATGGCCAGATCGTAACGGCCGCCTTCTTTTGGCAGATCGGCTGGCGCCAGATTGATAGTGATACGGCGTTGCGGATAATCAAAGCCTGCATTGATCAAGGCACTGCGCACCCTTTCCTTGCTCTCTTTGACGGCCGTTTCAGGTAAACCAACAATCGCAAGGCCCGGCAAACCACCGGATAAATGCACTTCAACAGTTACGGCGGGGGACTGAATACCAAGCTGAGCCCGGCTGTGTATAACGGCTAATGACATAAAACCTTCCCTGGTTATATGAAGTTAAGCGGATCAAATACGCCTTAATGGAAACAAAGCCTATCCGTTTTAGGTGTTACTTGCCTGCTCTGGAGCTGTGACTTCCAGTGCGGCAACTTGTTTTTCCAGCACTTCGAGCTTTTCACGTGTTCTTAGCAACACCGCCTGCTGGGCATCAAACTCTTCCCGAGTCACCAGGTCCAGCTTGCTCAGTGTCTGCTGCAACATAGCTTGTAGCTGCTGCTGCACGGCCTGCTGACCAGGCAACTCGCGGGTAGCGTTAATAAACTGAGTAAACTGTTCTGAAAGTCCTTCAGCTATTTTTTGATGAATCATGACCCTGCCGCCTCTGACTATTTTTAGATGATTTTTTGAGTATACGCCAAGCTTAACGGATCTGGTTTTTTTTAGCATCTTCGAACAGTTGATCACAAATGCACCAATTAAGTGCATGCACTATTTTGGCGCACCATATTGGATTAATTACACAATGGTGCAGCGCAAAATCCATATGATTATGTTTACAAAAACAAGATAAGCATTTGTTTATTAAATGAATTTAATTTTATGGCACGTCTTTCGCAAAGAACGGATCAAGGCGAGCAGTTGATGCAGCTTTCCGCCGACTCAATTGTTCGATGATTTTGTATCCATGGGGAGACAGACCAATGAAACTGGTTTCAGCAATCATAAAACCGTTCAAGCTGGACGATGTACGCGAATCCTTGTCCGAAATTGGCATTCAGGGCATCACCGTCACTGAAGTCAAAGGTTTCGGCCGTCAAAAAGGCCATACCGAACTCTATCGCGGTGCTGAATATGTGGTGGATTTTCTGCCAAAAGTCAGGATCGACGCCGCCGTATCTGACGATGTGGTTGACCAGGTAGTGGAAGCCATCAGCAAAGCCGCTCAAACCGGCAAGATTGGTGACGGTAAGATTTTTGTAGTGCCACTTGAGCAGGTCATCCGCATACGTACCGGTGAATCCGGCCACGACGCGCTCTGATCCGAACACTTGATTACACGCCTGATGGAGGGCTGAACAATGGAAGAACTTCTTCTAACAACAGCAGGTGAGGTCAAGCACCTCGCCTATGCTATCGATACCTTTTACTTTCTGATCTGTGGTGCACTGGTCATGTGGATGGCCGCTGGCTTTGCCATGCTCGAGGCCGGTCTGGTTCGCGCCAAAAACACCACGGAAATACTAACCAAGAACGTCGCACTCTACGCCATCGCCTGTACCATGTACTTGCTGTGTGGTTATTACATCATGTACAGCTCGGATGGCGGTGCCATCTTCCCCAACTTTGGTGGTTTGATTGGTGGTGAGAACACCGTTGACGATGTGCTAGGTGGTGGAGACGATGCACCTTACTACTCATCTCGTTCTGACTATTTCTTCCAAGTGGTGTTCGTGGCAACCTGTATGTCCATTGTGTCCGGTGCTGTTGCTGAACGCATGAAGCTCTGGGCATTCCTGGCCTTCGCTGTTGTTATGACAGGCTTTATCTATCCGGTCAGTGGTTTCTGGACCTGGGGTGGTGGTTTCCTCAGCGAAGCAGGCTTCTCTGACTATGCTGGCTCCGGCATCGTGCACATGGCAGGTGCTGCTGCAGCTCTGGCGGGTGTCATCGTACTGGGTGCCCGTAAGGGTAAGTATGGTAAAGACGGTCAGATCAATGCTATTCCTGGCGCTAACATGCCACTGGCAACCCTGGGTACCTTTATCCTGTGGCTGGGCTGGTTCGGCTTCAATGGTGGTTCAGAGCTGAAAATGTCTAATATAGATTCCGCCAACAACGTAGCGCAGGTGTTCGTGAACACTAATGCGGCCGCAGCCGGTGGTGTTATTGCCGCACTGATCTTGGCCCGCTTGTGGTTCAAAAAGGCTGATCTGACCATGGCGCTTAACGGTGCATTGGCAGGCCTGGTAGCGATCACAGCTGGACCTCTGACACCCTCAGCTCCTGCTGCCGCGCTTATCGGTGCTGTCGGTGGCCTGATTGTTGTGGTCTCAATCATCATGTTCGACAAAATCAAAATTGATGATCCAGTAGGTGCTATCTCTGTACATGGTGTCGTCGGCATCTGGGGGCTGCTGGCTGTTCCACTGACCAACGGTGATGCCAACTTCGGCTCTCAGATTCTGGGAATCGTAGCCATCTTCGCCTGGGTATTTATTGCCAGCTTGATTGTCTGGACTGTTCTGAAAGCCATCATGGGTATCCGTGTGACTGAAGAAGAAGAATACGAAGGTGTCGATCTGGTTGAATGTGGTATGGAAGCTTACCCTGAGTTTGCTGCATCCAAAAAATAAACCTGAATCCATTCTAAGCAAGGGGCCTTTTGGCCCCTTTTTTATGTACGGACAGAAAATTGCTCCTGCATTTTCTGCATACGCACCGTCCCTGGCGCTATATGATGCCGCGGGCGCAAGGATGCGCAGTAGCGGCGCATTTGTGTGTCAAAATACAGAGTCAGTATAGAAATGTCGGATATGCTTAGATTTCAAAATGCAGGTATACTTCCGCCTAGCAATTATTCAGGAAAACCACGTCTGCTGCTGCAGATCTTTGAGGAGTGTAACCATGAAGCTGATTACTGCGGTCATCAAGCCCTTTAAACTCGATGATGTACGTGAGGCACTGTCTGAGATAGGAATCCAGGGCGTTACTGTCACCGAGGTTAAAGGCTTTGGGCGTCAGAAAGGCCACACCGAGCTCTACCGAGGTGCTGAATATGTAGTCGACTTCCTGCCGAAAGTAAAAATTGAAGTCGCTGTGGATGATGGTATGACCGATCAGGTCATTGAAGCGATAAGCAAAACAGCCAATACCGGCAAGATAGGTGATGGTAAAATTTTCGTCACCCCACTGGAGCAGGTTATCCGTATCCGTACCGGTGAAACCGGGCCTGACGCACTGTAACGCCGAGGAGTTCATGAGCCTGTCTGAGAGGTTTTCAGGCAGGCTCAGCCGGCAAACAAACCGTCAACCTGAAGCCCCCTTCATTTAGATTCTCGGCGTGCACTTCGCCACCCAGGCGTCTGACAGCACCGCGTAGAATACTCAAGCCCAGTCCGTAACCCTGTTGGGTTGAACCACCGCGGACAAAGGGTTCAAAAATATCCTTCAACAGACTGGCATCTACACCCGGACCATCATCACTGATAGCCAGACATAACTGCCTGCCCTGACGATAAGCGGTCAATAATACCTGCCCACCTACTGGTGTGTACTTCAGTGCATTTTGCAGTGCATTACCCAGTATGCGGTTCAGCAAGACACTACTCTGTGAAAAAGTCAGTGAGTCAGGTTCTATTCGCAGGCTGATTTGATGATCAGGATAGAGCAGTGAATAATCCTGACGTATTTGCTCCAACAGAGGTTTCAGTGGTACCGGCGACTGCAGTTCCAGGGTCATATCATCCAACCGGGATAGCGACATCAACTCGTCAATAAGGTGCGCCAGTTGGTCACACTCACGGCTGATCTGGCCATGCAGTGCGTTGATTTGCTCACCGGACTGTTGTTCCAGAATAGCGGCAGCGACCTGCAATCTTGCCAGGGGAGCCCGTAATTCATGCGACACATCCCTAAGCAGATTTTGACGCGCATTCAATGTTTTTTCCACGTAGCCCGCCATAGAGTCAAACTCCCGGGCCAGCTCACCGATTTCATCTGTTCTGTGACTCAGATAACCTTCCGTACGGCTACTCAGATTCTGCTCATCGTAGAGCGTACGGGCAAAGTCGCGCAGTCGGTTGACCGGTCGGACCACCAGGTAACTGACCAGCAACGCCACCAGGGCTGACATCACCAGAATCAGCACCATCTGTACCGACAGCAAAAAGCGCAGCATGCGCTCCAGATGGACCGGTTGCTCAGGCAAGGGCATGTCTACCCGGTACTGTTGGCCAGTTTCAGATTCAATTTGCAGGCTAATTATTTCATTAGCAGGGATTGGGTGCCGGAAGTCAGCAATGACTTCGCCATCGGCCAAGTGGGTAATACGTAGCGGTATACGACCACGCCTCCTGTCGTCACCCCGTCGCGATGGTTCATCCATGCCGATTTCATGGCGCTCGATAAGCAGTTGTGCATGACCGGTGGCTCTGGCTTCGAGCAAGTCCTGCCAATGGCGAGTTTCACTCACGCGAAGCAAGCCATACACTAACCCCCCCATTAGCACGGCGCTGATCAGCCAGGTGGCCAGAAAAATTTTCCAGTAAAGGTGCTGATACCATCTCATGCGCTGGTCCTGATAAACTGATAACCCTGTCCACGCACGGTTTTGATCAACTCTGCCGCCGAATCTGATACCTCCGCCAGCTTCTGGCGCACCCGGCTGACATGAACATCCAGCGCACGATCATAAAGAGTGAGTTTTCGATGCAATACCGTTTCAGTCAGTGATTCTTTACTCACCACTTCACCAGCATGGCTCATGAGGGAGTGGAGTACATTGAACTCGGTACTGGTCAGCTCTAAAGGCTGATCCAGCAGGCTCACCTGACGCGTGGCCGGATCCAGATAAATACCGGATAACTCCAAGGCACGTGAGGCTAGAAGCGGCGCCTGACTGCGACGCAATACGGCACGAATCCTGGCCAGCAGCTCGCGCGGATTACAGGGTTTCGGCAGATAATCATCAGCACCCATCTCCAGGCCCAGAATGCGATCGATATCATCACCACGCCCGGTAAGCATAACCACTGGCACCTGGATTGCCGGACGTAGTATCTGTAATAGTTCCAGGCCACTTTTGCCCGGCATCATAATATCCAGAATCATCAGATCAGGGGCCGGGTTGGCTGATAACCATTGCTGCGCCGCTTCAGCCGAGTGCGCCAGACTCACGTCAAAGCCCTCATTACTCAAATAGTGACGTAGCAGTTCACAAAGGGACACATCATCATCAATGATTAACAAATGTACGGCTTTATTCATAGGGCACTCCTGTAGGCCTCTATCATAAAACGTTTTGATACCAGTGCACGTAGCTTTACGCAACTTTACCTTTACGCAACCCTGCTTTGCACTTGCCTGGCGCATACTTAAGTCATCGGAAAACGCTTAAACCAAGAGGATAACATCATGAAAACTTCCACACTGGCTCAACTAGGTATTTTAACGCTGACACTTGCCATCAGCACTATGGTAATGGCCCAGAAGGGTCCAAATATGGATAGGGGAGTGCCGTTACAGCGCTTTGCTGAAACACTGAACCTCAGTGAAGAGCAACGCAACCAAATGGAAGCACTCTGGGAAGAAAACCGCGAAGAGCGCGATGCGCGACGCGAGGCTCAACGTGAATTCATGCAGGCCAAACAAGCTCAAATGCGTGAGCGCCTGGGCGAGATTTTAACTCCCGAGCAATTGGAGCAGTGGGATGAAATGCGCGGCAATAGTCAGTATGGATACCGCCAAGATCGTCGCGGGGGATGCAATATGGACAGTTTTGACCGGGAAACCCGTCGTGAGATGCGCCAGGAATTACGACAGGAACAACGCCAGAACCGTAATCCCTGAACAAATAAGGCCGCAGCTGAAGTTATCAGTTGCGGCCTTAGATCAAGCTATTCGAGTAAAGATCAAATCCCAGACACCATGACCGAGATTCTCACCGCGTTTCTGAAATTTCGTGACTGGACGCCAAGCCGGCTGGGGAGCATAAGCTCCTGTACCAGCCGCATTCTCATAGCCATCGGCCGCTGACATGACTTCCATCATGTGTTCGGCGTAGGGCTCCCAGTCCGTTGCCATATGAAACTGCCCGCCCACCTTCAACTTTTCACGCAGATTTTGAGCAAACTCAGCCTGCACGATACGGCGCTTATGATGGCGTTTTTTCGGCCAGGGATCAGGGAAAAACAACTGCAGTGTGTCCAGGCTGGCATCGGCTATACAGTGAGACAAAACTTCAATAGCATCATCGCAGAACACCCGGATATTGGTCAGTTTTTCTTCCTCGATACGCCCCAGCAAGCGCCCGACGCCAGGCGGATGCACTTCAATACCAATAAAGTTTTTCTCCGGCATCAGCCGTGCCATTTCAATCAGGGAATCACCCATGCCAAAGCCGATTTCCAGCACTACAGGAGCCTCCCGGCCAAAGCACTCGGCATAGTTCAACAGCCCGTTTGTCAGCTCCAGACCATATGCTGGCCAAAGCTCGCGGAAGTGGCGCTCCTGCCCTTCGGTCATGCGTCCAGCGCGTACAACATAACTGCGCACACGCCGGTTAGGCCGCTCTTCAATAAGATCCGTATTTGTTGTCATATCGTGTACCTGTGGGGCTTAACCGGACTTATGCGCATTATTAGAGCGCCCGGCGTATAAAGAAATAAACAAGAACAGCCAAGCAAGGATCAAGGTCACGCCCCCAAATGGCGTTATGATGCCTAGTTGCCCTAGGCCACTCAGTGCCATGGCATAGAGGCTACCGGAAAACAACAACATGCCCAGCATAAACGCTATGGCACTGCCACGTAACCAGCGGCAACTGGAGCTTTGTTGCATAGTTCCCACCGCCAGCAGCGCAGCGACATGCCAGAACTGGTATTCCACAGCCGTCTGCCAGGCCGCCAACATGCGTGGCTCCAGCAGATCACGCAATGCATGCGCGCCGAAAGCGCCCAGGATTACGGCAAGCATGCCAGTAAAAGCTGCAATCAGGAGAGTAAGTCTAGCTGAGTGAGTCATGATCAGACCTGTATATGCGCCGCTTCTACGCATCCGTGCACACGCGGCATATAGCGCCATGGAGGGCGCATATACAGAAAATGCAGGAGCAATTTTCTACCCGTACATGCGCCACTGCTGCGGCTTTCAAGAGAAAAGCAGTTACACTCGATCAGGCGACCAGGGTAATGGCTTCTCGGATTTTTTTCATCGCGTTCTTTTCCAACTGACGAATACGCTCAGCAGACACCTGATACTCAGCCGCCAATTCATGCAAGGTGGCTTTTTCATCCGCCAACCAGCGACGATTGAGTATTTCGCGACTACGTTCGTCTAAGTTATCCATCGCTGAAACAAGTTGTTGCTGTGACGTCACTTCCCAGTTTTCGGCTTCCAGACGCATGGCCGGATCAGCCTCTTCGTCTTCCAGATACTGAGAAGGTGACCAGGCGATCTCATCATCGTCATTCACTGGCGCATCGAAAGAGGTATCAGCCGACGCCATACGCCCTTCCATCTGACGAACCACCTGCGCATCCACACCCAGATCATTTGCAACCGCTTCTACTTCACTGTTATTCATCCAGTTAATGGATTTTTTCTGTGAACGCAGATTGAAAAACAGCTTACGCTGAGCTTTAGTGGTGGCTATTTTAACAATACGCCAGTTACGTAAAATAAATTCATGCATTTCAGCCTTGATCCAGTGCACGGCGAATGACACCAGACGCACACCGACAGAGGGATCGAAGCGCTTTACCGCTTTCATTAGCCCTACATTGCCTTCCTGAATCAGGTCACTCAACGGCAGGCCATAACCGGAGTAAGACTTGGCAATATGCACTACGAAGCGCAGATGAGATATAACCAGTTGACGTGCAGCTTCAAGGTCCTGTTGATAAAACAGACGTTCAGCCAATTCCCGTTCCTCATCAGCATTGAGAATAGGAATAGCACCTACGGTCTGTACATAGGCGTTAACATTACCGCCCGGTGACAGATGTTCAATAACCCGCAAGCTTGTGCCCATGTTAATTATAACCTCTATGTTTTGCTGAAATTCTCACTACCACTGTGACTCAATTTTACCTGAAAAGTTCAGTTATGTACTGGCTCAAACGAGCTCGGACCGTGAAAAATAACGGTCTGGCGGCAAAAAAGCAAGCCCGTCAACTTGGCTCGATTGCACGCAAATGCCGCCCGGTCGACATAAACCCGCCCGCAAGCCCCAGCGCCGTTCCTGTCGCTATCAATATCAGGGTTGCTTTTGCTGTCAGCCCGGTCAGAACAAAGCTGCTCATATAGAGTTCAGCCAGTTGATTAGCCGGTCCGGTAATCAGATACAAGGACACCTGAACCAGTACGTATGCCAGCAGCGAGCCGATCAAGCCATACCAAAAACCAGAGTACAGGAATGGCCGCCGGACCCAGGCATCCGTTGCGCCTACCAGCTTGGCAACCAGAATTTCATCCCGACGACTTTCCAGTGTCATACGCAGAGTATTACCCACGACCAACAACACCGCCAAGGCCAACAACCCGCTCAACACCCAGCTAAATCGCTCAGCCATAAGCAGATAGGCATTCAAGCGCTGAATCCATTCCATATCCAGTGTGGCTTCGTCTACTTCAGGCAAACCGGCCAACTCATGCTGTAACTGTTGCAAGCCTTCCGCTGAATGATCGGCTGGCAGCACCAGAATGACAGCAGGCAAAGGATTGCTGTCCAGCAAGCTGAGCATTGCTGAAAACTCGGAGTAGCTCGAGAATTCGCGCAGCCCCTGTTCGCGATCAATTAGCTCAATACCTGATAATCCATCGTGTAGCATCAATTCCAGACTGAGCTGCTCAGCCCTCGCATCACTCACATCCTGATTCAGATACAGCATGATGCGAGGGCTGGTGTCCCAACCACTACTGAACTGCTGAATATTATTGACTACGGTAAACATAAAGCCAGGTAGTGCCAGTGCGATGGCCAACACAGCTAGGGTCATCAACGAGGCTATCGGCGTAACCGTGAGACGTAATAATGCCTGCAGCGCCACCTCCAGATGGTGACGCAACCAACCGCGCAGATGATCAGTCCAACTCACCCTGTGCGCTTCGGCACCTCGACGGGGAGCTTTGTCCTGCGGTTTAGCAGCCATCAGCAACTAACCTCCCACCGCGCAATACCAGCGTGCGCCGACGCATCCGCTGAATCAGCGACAGGTCATGGCTGGCGATGAGTACGGTGGTGCCGATACGATTAAACTGCTCAAACAAGCGCATCACCCCTTCAGACAACTCAGGGTCGAGGTTACCGGTTGGTTCATCTGCTAACAACAATGCGGGCTTGTGCACGATCGCCCGGGCAATACCTACCCGTTGCTGCTCGCCACTGGAGAGGGCAATCGGATTTTGCTTTTCACGCATCAGCAGACCCACCTTATCCAGTGCGGCCCGCACTCGTCGTGCGGCATCGGCTGGATCATACCCGGCTATCTGTAAAGGCAGTGCCACATTGTCAAACACGCTACGGTCAAACAGCAGGTGATGATTCTGAAACACCACGCCGATACGTCGGCGGTGCTGCGGAATATTACGACGAGTCAGACTGGCCAGGTCGTGCTCACCTACCTGAACCTGTCCACGGCTGGGACGTTCCATTAGCATGATCAGCTTTAGCAGAGTACTTTTGCCCGCGCCCGAGTGGCCGGTCAAAAATGCCATTTCACCTGATTCCAGCGCAAAATCCACACCCGTTAGCGCATCAAAACCACCGCTATAACGTTTGCCTACATTGGTAAAGCGTATAGCTGCCATAATCAGACCTCAGTCAAACAGCGCATCAACAAACTCTTCGGCCCGGAATGGACGCAAATCATCAATCTGCTCACCCACGCCAATAAAGCGAATTGGCAGATTAAAATGCTTGGCGACAGCAAAGATGATACCGCCCTTGGCCGTTCCATCCAGCTTGGTCAGAGCAATACCAGTCACACCTACGACTTCCTGGAACTGCTTGGCCTGACTGATGGCGTTCTGTCCGGTGCCGGCATCCAATACCAGTAATACTTCGTGCGGCGCATCCGGATCGATCTTTTTCATTACCCGAACCACCTTGCTCAGCTCATTCATCAGGTTGTCTTTGTTCTGCAAGCGTCCAGCGGTATCGGCAATCAATAAATCTGTTTTACGTGCTGTGGCTGACTGCAAGGCATCAAAAATAACCGAGGCTGAGTCAGCACCGGTATGCTGCGCAATGACCGGCACCTGATTACGCTCTCCCCATACCTGTAACTGCTCCACGGCAGCGGCACGGAAGGTATCACCGGCCGCCAGCATGACTGACTGACCTTCTGACTGGAAACGTTTGGCCATTTTACCAATAGTCGTGGTCTTACCCACACCGTTCACCCCAACCACCAGAATCACCCGCGGTTTGCCCTCGGCCGGTAAAATCAGCGGCTGCTCAGCACCCGACAACAAGGCTATCAATTCAGCCTTTAACTCAGCCTTAAGAGCGGCCGGATCTTTGAGCTGCTTGCGAGCCACCTTATCAGTCAGGCTTTCAATAATGGCGGTGGTAGCTTCTACCCCTACATCTGACATCAGCAACAGCGTTTCCAGCTCTTCGAGCATGTCATCATCAATTTCACTGCTGCCACTGAACAGATCACCCAACTGGGCAGTCAAGGTCGCCTTGGTTCGGGTCAGGCCGGACTTAATCCGTTCAAATAAGCGCTGTTTACGCTGCTCAGGTGCTTCTGCCGGAACAGCCGGAACGGGTTCTGGTTCTGGTTCTGGTTCTGGTTCTGGTTCTGGTTCTGAAGATTCAGCGACAGGCGGTTCAGTGTCAACTGGCTCTTCAACTGGCGTTTGCTCTGAAGGTTCCAGCTCAGCCATTGATTCTGCTTCCTTCGCTACGACCTCCGGTTGAGTCTCTTGTTCAGCGACAGGAAGCTCCTGAGTGCTATCTGACACATCAGCTTTAGCTGTTTTTTCGATATTTTCTGGCTTACTAGCCTCTTTTGGCTTTTTGCGAGCCAGGATAATGATGATGATGACCAGCAGCACCAGCGCCGCCGCCATATAGGGCAGCAGGGCCGGGTCCAGGCCATTATTGAGCATCCAGGTATTGATAGATTCCATAGCGTTGTTCAGTCTGCCTGCTAAATAGTGGATAAAGGTTTAAAAATTGCGTTATCTTAACACAGAGCCGCTGCTGACAAACCTGATCGGAACGAATATGCCACCAACAAAATACAAACCCCTGTTTAATCGACGCTATCTTTATTGGCTGGCATGGGCTGTTGCCATCGCCATCGTGTTACTCAGTGCGACAGGGAGAGAAAAACCAAGGAAGACCTTCGGAATCAGTTGGCAGGCTCAGCCAGCTCACTGGCGTATGCAAATCGAGACCCAGGATCTCTATCAACTCGATGCTCTACTGAGCACACCAGCAACATTCGGGCTGGCGGGGAGACAACTGCAAGCCACCTATTACCATGCCATACAACAACGCCTATCTATGCCAGAGTCTGAAGCGCAGCTTAGCCAGTTTGGCTGGCAGTCCATCCTGACTCATGACACGTCGCAGATCCGGCTGAGCCTGAAAATGGCGGCTGAGCCCACAGAAACTCAGCTCAACTGGCTACTGGAACAACTACACGAGCCCCCCACCCCATTAAGCGATGCTGAGCAACAGCGAATCCTGGCCGAATGGCGGCTGGACATACAACAACCAGAAGCTCGACTGATGGCCGAGTTAGAACACTGGCAAGCACCTGTCATGCCAGAGGACCACCACTGGCAATTATTACTCTCCGGACCTGCTCTAGATGCTGGCCAGGATGAACCTTCCCCTCCAAAGTCATCAGCACTAGACACACCCGAAAAGGCTACTGCTTATCAGATGGATAGCTTTGCGCCTGCCCCTTATCAACTGCTAGCCTGGCCAGCACCTTCAATTGCAGATGCCACCTCACTTGCACTAAATCGGGTCGCGGTTTCAGCACTCCAACTTGCGCTGAATCAGCAAAACACGTGGCGCAGTTATCGTCTGATCTGGCAGCCCGTGTCACCTCAAAACCGCTTGGTATTAATACTGAATGAGCCACAAGTTAAAGGCACCACGGCGACAGCTCTACCTCAGCTGCTTACTGATGAAATTTCTGATAGTCTGCTGCTGCAAGCGCAAGCGCAACTGCTTGAGCAACTTTCAGAGCGCTATAGCCATCCTGACTTTCAACACCAATGGCTGGAACTGACAGCTATGCTGGGGTTACCCATTGGCAGTGAACTTACTTATGCTACGGCATTGCAGCAACTCACCGCCGATGCCATTCGACAGCAGTTGCAGCTCTTACTCAATGCTGATCACCAGCTAAGCGTGACGCTTAAACCTTTCTGAAAACAGGAAATATAAACCTATGAGTCGACGCAACAGTGCCGCTCGCCGCCAGAGCCTCCCAAAAGATGACATTTCCACGCTGCGTATTATCGGTGGCGACTGGCGCAGTCGTAAGCTCACTTTTCCCACCATCGACGGCTTACGCCCAACCCCTGACCGAGTCAGGGAAACGCTGTTCAACTGGCTGCAAACCAGCACACCCGGAGCAGCCTGTCTGGATCTGTTCTGTGGCAGTGGTGCACTGGGATTTGAAGCTCTGTCGCGGGGAGCATCCTCAGTCACATTTGTGGATCGGGCACCCGAGGTGGTACACCAGGTACGCCAGAACCTGAACCTGCTCAAGGCACAAAATGCTGATGTTATCTGTGCTGTGGTGATTGACTGGCTGGAGATGAAAAAAGCC
The DNA here is from genome assembly GCF_008727795.1 of Nitrincola iocasae. Lineage (NCBI taxonomy): Bacteria > Pseudomonadati > Pseudomonadota > Gammaproteobacteria > Oceanospirillales > Oceanospirillaceae > Nitrincola > Nitrincola iocasae. The sequence goes on from NZ_CP044222.1 coordinate 3,843,443, forward strand.
GATCAGGAACCCAGATACGATCTGGTATTTCTCGATCCCCCTTTTCGACAGGATCTTATCAGATCTGCCGCGACCCTGCTGGAAACACGCAATCTACTGAACAGTAATGCGCTGATCTATATCGAAACCGAAAGTCACTGGCAAGCGGATGGCCTACCAGAAAACTGGACACTCTACCGTGAGAAAACCTCAGGCCAGGTCAGCTATCGCCTTTACCTGCGCGATGAGCCAGCGACCCAAGAGCCAGATCTCAGCCTCGCACCCCGTCAGTAAATATCTGAGATAACAGCCGGGCCTGATTCATGACGTCTTCACCAGTCTGAGCCATGGCACTGGCTATCAGGCTATCGAGCATTCCTGACAAAGCTTGCGAAGCGGTGGTCAGAGGCAATTTTTTGCGCAACATTTTTTTCTTTTTAGCCTGTTTAAGAAAGTAATGAATATGCTCACACACTAGAGCCTGATCAGCCTCAATCTGTACTTTTAAATTGGACAGCTCTGGTAGCTCTGGGTTGGTGAGAAAAATACGGTAAGCGCGGCGATATGAAACCTGCTCAACATAAGCACGCACTACACCCAAGAGATAGTCATGCAGCGCTTGTAACGGATCTTGCTTAGCCGACTGACGCTGTTCTATATACTGGAGTTCAAATGGGTGGCCTGACATAAGATACAACTGTTGCAACAGATCATCGCGGTTACGAAAATGCCAATAGAGTGCGCCATGGGTAACACCGCAAGCGGCTGAAATTTCTTTCAAAGATACCCGGTTAACGCCTCGCTCAGCATAAAGTGTCATCGCCGTGGATAACAACATGCGACGTGTTTGTTCCGCTTCTTCTTTTGTACGCCTGGGCATGACTTTCCCTCGATCAAGTGCCATTTATTTAAATTATCATAACCATGTATAAATGTAGGTGCTTAATCTACTGTTTTGCAAGCAAGAAGTATTTATTTAACAAAAGTGTCATACACCAAGCCGATAGCGATCTAAGAAAACACCGCCCTATTATATAACCAGAATTTATAGGTCTATTGCATTTATTACTGATTTAGCTCAGGACATGCTATTTTTGTATTTGTGCCTTGCGGGCGTTTCCGTTAACATCCGCGCAAATACTCAGCAGAATCCCTGAGGATACTATGAATACGGCAGTCTACCCCGGTACCTTTGATCCGATCACTAATGGACACACAGATCTGGTTGAACGTGCCAGCAAGCTGTTTGATCTGGTTGTTGTTGCCGTAGCAGAAAGCCCGAAAAAGAGCCCACTGCTGCCATTGGATCTCAGGGTTTCGCTGGCAAAGACCTCGCTCAGCCATCTATCCAATATACGTGTTGTAGGCTTTAACTGCCTTCTGGCTGAACTGATTCAACGCGAAGGTGCTAATATCATTCTGCGAGGACTGAGAGCTGTTTCTGACTTTGAATATGAATTTCAGCTGGCAAATATGAACCGGAAGCTGAGTCCAGATGTCGAAAGTCTGTTTCTAACACCGGCTGAACACCTTACCTATATCTCTTCTACACTCATTAGAGAGATAGCTTCATTAGGTGGAGATGTCAGCCAGTTTGTACACCCGAAAGTGTCAGATGCGCTGATAGCATACCTGAGTTCAAAAACCGTATAACGAGTCAATGAGGTAGCCGCATGGCCTTGATCATCACCGATGAATGCATCAACTGTGATGTATGCGAACCGGAATGCCCTAACGAGGCAATTTATCCGGGCGAAGAAATTTATGAAATCGATCCGAACAAATGTACCGAATGTGTCGGACACTACGATACACCTCAGTGTGTTGAAGTCTGCCCGGTCGATTGCATCCCTAAAGATCCCGACCATGTCGAGACCGAAGAGATGCTGATGGACAAATATAAGCAGTTGACTGGTAAGTCATAAGGGTCTCGTGGGCAGTTTCCGCTGTCCACGCCCTTTATCCCGACGGCAGAGCTTATCAAAAGCTGATCGATAGCTGATCCAGACCAAACTCTGCATCCATACGCTGGCCTACCAGATTTTCAGCCACCAGATGATGTGCGTACTGCATGTGCAAACAACGTACTTTATCCCACTGGGCGATCCCCCCTATTCCCAGCTTATTGAACAACTCCAGAAAACCAAGCGCGTCAATCCGTGCACGATCATCCGCTTGCATTAATTGCCAGCGCTGTTCTACGTAGGCAATCTGCTGCTGTCTATAGACTTCTCGAAGTGCATCATCCTGCTGCAACTCGTCTTCCAGAGCTTTGATCCAGCCAGTACTTTCGATGCGCGCTATAGCTTTGTCCAGATCCTGGCTGCACAGCCAGTAGAGGGTTGGAAAGGGCTTGTCAGCGACCAGAGAGCGCATTTGCAGCACAACAGGAACTCCCTCGGACGTGGCATGCGCAATAGCAGCAATCCCTCTGGGCTTGCGCCCCAGTTGGCGGGTAATAATCTGCAGTTGTTCGGGTGTCGGTTGCATGCTGAGTCCGTACCTTGTCGCTGGTCAAAAATGGCAATTATACCTGAGCATAGGTTTCACTGCTGCCCATCCAGCGTAGAATCAGTGCATCCGTCACCTGCGGACGATCACTAAGATTAGCGGCCAGGATTTTAACCTGAGGTAGCAGGTCTGCATCCCTCTCAAGATCTGCGATACGAAACTGCATCATCCCTGTCTGCCGAGTGCCAAGCACTTCACCGGGTCCACGCAACTCCAGATCTTTTTCAGCGATACGAAATCCATCGGTGGTTTCCCGCATCACCTGCAGGCGCTCGCGCCCCTGCCGGGATAAGGGCGCATGGTACATGAGCACACAGAAGCTCTCGATGGAGCCCCGACCCACCCGACCACGCAATTGGTGTAACTGTGCCAGCCCGAGGCGCTCTGGATTTTCAATAATCATTAAACTGGCATTGGGGACATCCACTCCCACTTCAATCACAGTCGTGGCGACCAGAAGATCCAATTCAGCCGCTTTGAAAGCCACCATGACAGCGGCTTTCTCAGCCGCTTTCATACGACCATGCACCAAGCCGATGCGTAATTCCGGTAACTGTAGTGATAACTGTTCAGCAGTAACCTCCGCTGCCTGACACTCCAGTGCCTCAGATTCATCAATAAGGGTACAGACCCAGTAGGCTTGCCGCCCTTGGGCACAGGCCTCACGCACCCGTGCCACCACCTCATCACGTCGTGTGTCAGAAATAACACGGGTATTCACCGGAGTACGGCCTGGCGGTAATTCATCAATTACTGAGCAATCCAGGTCGGCATAGGCACTCATAGTTAACGTTCGCGGAATCGGTGTAGCGGTCATAATCAGTTGGTGTGGTACCCGGATGCCATCGCGGCCCTTTTCACGCAGACTCAAACGCTGATGCACACCAAAGCGATGCTGTTCATCGATTACCACTAGCGCCAGCCGCGCAAATTTCACTTCATCCTGAAACAGTGCATGGGTGCCCACCACCAGTGCGGCCGTACCCAGCGAAATCGACTCCAACTGCTGACTGCGCTGCTTGCCTTTAACCTTGCCCGCCAACCAGGCAACTTGAATACCTAAGGGTTCAAACCACTGACTGAAGGCAAGAAAATGCTGCTCTGCGAGGATTTCGGTGGGTGCCATAATAGCGGCCTGATATCCAGCGGCGATGGCTTGCACTGCGGCCAGTGCGGCTACCAGCGTCTTACCTGAGCCAACATCGCCCTGCACCAGACGTAGCATCGGTACATCCGTAGACAGGTCTTGAGCAATTTCAGCGATAACGCGCTGCTGAGCGGCGGTTAATGCAAACGGCAAACGCTGTAAAAAGGCTTGTTGTAAATCCATAGCAGGCGGTAAAGACCAACTGCCCTGATGCTGAATACGCTGTCGTACGCGGATAAGTGACAAATGATGCGCCAGTAACTCTTCCAGTGCCAGGCGACGCTGAGCCGGATGTCGCCCCTCCAACAAAGCCTGCTGATCAGCCTCTGGCGGCGGGTGGTGCAGATAACGCAATGCCTGGTTCAGCTCAGGCAACGCACTTGATCGACGTAATTCAGTGGGCAAAAAATCTGGCAACTCCGCCTGACTGAGCTGCTCTAGCGCCTGCCCTATCAGATTGCGCAAGCGCGGCTGAGTAAGCCCTTCGGTTAATGGGTAAACCGGTGTCAACGCCTGCTCAGGAAGTGGTGGTGTTTGGCTAGAGGCTAGCAGCTGATATTCCGGATGAATCATTTCCAGTCCGGCACTACCGGGACGCACTTCACCAAAGGCACGCATCCGCACACCGGGTTTTAAGGCATTTTTCTGCCCGGCACTGAAGTGAAAAAAGCGCAGTGTGAGTTGCCCAGTACCATCCTGCAAACGGCACAACAGACTGCGGCGACGCCCGGTAACCACATCCACCAGACGCACCTCACCTTCAACAACCCCCTCATCGCCTGGTTGCAGTGATGCCATGGGACGGATATGCGTACGATCCTGATAGCGTAACGGCAGATGAAAAAGTAAATCCTGCAGCGTCAGAATACCCAACCGGGTCAGCTTAAGTTCCAGAGCTGTTCCGACCCCTTTGAGCTCCCTGATTGGCTTCCCTGACATCAGACTTCCAAGAGGGGCGACCGAATCTGACAACGATTTACAGCCTGCACCAGTATTTCTATGGCCTGAGGCCGGGGAAAGCTGGCACGCCAGGCGATTGCGACAGTACGCATAGGTTTCGGATCGGTAAAAGGACGCACCTCAACCAACTTACTGGAGGGGTGCCCCTCTATCGCCGACTGTGGCAAAACACTGCAACCCAAACCCGAAGCAACCATCATACGAATCGTTTCCAGCGAACTGCCCTCAGTGACGGTGTGCTGATTGTGGAAAGACTGATTGAGGGTAGGACAGGCTTCCAGTACCTGATCCCGGAAGCAGTGCCCTTCACCCAATAACAACATTCGCAGATCCCCCATTGACGAAGGACTGATAGTTTTTTGCTTGCTTAGCGCATGCCCTTTTGGAAGCACCATCTGGAAGGGCTCGTCATAGACGGGCCGGGTCAGCACATCGGGTTCATTGAAAGGCAAGGCAATGATAATCGCGTCCAACTCACCGTTACGGATTTTTCCGCGCAGGGTTTCGGTCATATTTTCTTCAATGTAGAGCGGCATCTGCGGAGCCAGCTGCTGCACCTGCGGAATCAACGATGGAAACAGGTAGGGACCGATGGTAAAAATAGCCCCTACACGCAGTGGGCTGGCCAGTTGATCCTTGCCAGCTTTGGCCATCTCGCGGATGGCTTCAGCTTGCTCCAGCACGGTTTGTGCCTGGCGCACCACCTTTTCACCCACTGGCGTGACCCGTACAGCACTTTTACTACGCTCGAACAGTGCCACACCCAATTCGTCTTCCAGTTTCTTTACCGCAATCGACAGAGTAGGCTGAGACACAAAACATCGCTCCGCGGCATGACCAAAATGTTGTTCCTGCGCCAGGGTAACGATGTAGCGTAGCTCTGTGAGTGTCATGCAGTTTCCTTAGACGTGAGGTAGATGGCCCTGCCTGATTTCACCAGTAGCAGTCAATACCAGAGTATTAAACTTTAGCAAACTCTTCCAGCAACACCTGTTGAGCACTGAAGCGCTCTTCACCTTCCTGAGGCTGCAGTAGCGTATAGCTGCCATCTGAGTGCAACTCCCAACTCTGGCAGTTATCACGCATATAATATTCCAGTTCACGCACGATACGCTCAGCATTCTTGCCAGTCAACTGGAACCCGGTTTCAACCCGGTTGAGCATATTGCGTTCCATCCAGTCTGCACTGCTGCAGTACACCAGAGGATCACCACCATTAGCAAAGTAGTAAACCCGTGTGTGCTCCAAGAAACGTCCGATAATGGAGCGTACCCGAATATTATCCGAAATTTCCGGCAAACCAGGACGCAACCGGCACATTCCACGGATAATCAGATCAATTTTCACTCCCGCCTGCGATGCTTCGTACAAGCCCCGAATCAACTTCGGCTCAGTCAGACCATTCACCTTGATAATGATATGACCTTCTTTGCCAGCCTGCACGTTACGTATCTCATTCTGCATCAATTCCAACATACGTGCATGCAGAGTGAAGGGAGCATTAAAGAGCTTTTTCAGCTTCTGAATCTTGCCCATACCTGTTAATTGCTGGAACACCTTGTGAACATCTTCACCGACATCCTTGTCACTGGTCATATAGCTGTAATCGGTATACAAACGTGCCGTTCCGGAGTGGTAATTACCCGTCCCCAGATGACAGTAACGCACCAGATTATTGCCTTCCCGGCGGATGATGAGCATCATCTTGGCATGGGTTTTATACCCCACCACACCGTATACCACCAGACAACCGGCTTCTTGCAAACGGCTTGCTAACTGCAGGTTGCTCTCTTCATCAAATCTGGCCCGAAGTTCGATCACCACAGTAACTTCTTTACCGTTGCGGGCCGCTTCCACCAGAGAATTTACTATATCGGATTTTACGCCAGTGCGGTAAAGCGTTTGTTTGATCGCAATAACATCCGGATCTTTAGCCGCCTGACGCAATAAGTCGATCACCGGGGTGAAGGACTGGAAAGGGTGCAACAACAGCTGATCATTGCGACGTAAAATGGCAAACACATCTTTTTCAGTTTTCAGCTTACCCGGCACACCCGGAGTAAAGGGTTTCCAGCGCAGGTTGGGATGATCCACCAGATCGCGCACGGCCATCAGGCGGCTCAGGTTCACCGGCCCATTGACCCGATAGACCTGATTTTCCTCCAGTTTGAACTCAGCCATCAACACACTGATCAGCTCTTCCGGTGAACGCTGATCCACTTCAAGCCTGACCGCATCTCCGTATTTACGCGAGTGAAGCTCGCCACGCAAGGTACGGGCCAGATCCTCTATTTCTTCAACATCAAAACTCAGGTCGGCATTACGGGTAATGCGGAACTGATAACAGCCGCGCACTTTCATCCCGGGGAACAGGTCATCGGCAAATTCATGGATAACCGAGGACAGAAAAATCAGATTATCGCCCGGTTCACACAGCTCATCGGGCATGCGTATTAGCCGTGGCAGGGAACGAGGTGCGGGAATAATGGCCAACCCGGTTTCACGCCCAAAGGCATCCTTTCCTTCCAACTGCACAATGAAGTTTAAGCTTTTGTTGACCAGTCGAGGAAACGGATGAGAAGGATCCAGCCCGATTGGACTGATGACCGGCAGGATTTTTTCTTCGAAATACTCTTTGACCCAGCGACGCTGCTCAGTATCCCAATTGCCCCGGCGCAGAAACCGTATTCCTTGTGCCTCCATCTCTGGAAACATAATCTCATTGAGTATTTTATACTGCCGATCAACGTTGATTTCACAGATTTCGCGAATTTTCTCCAGTACTTTCTGTGGATACATGGCATCAGGGCCGACATCTTCACGCCCATATTTGAGCTGTCGCAACTGTTCAGCGACACGTATTTCAAAGAACTCATCCAGATTACTGGAAAAAATGAGCAGAAACATCAGACGTTCAAGTAACGGGTAGCCTTCATCTAACGCCTGCTCCAACACCCGGACATTAAACTGCAGGTGGCTCAGCTCACGGTTGATGTACAGCTCCGATGCCTTCAGATCAACAGGCACCTCTTCGATCGGCTCAATCGTCGGTAAAATTTCTCGACTCTCCAATAAAGCAGTTGCCGCTGTGGCTTCCACTTCAGCCTGATCGATGCTCATTTCGCTCATTCTTATCTCCTCAATTCAGCGCACGCGCTGCGTTAACTGCAAAATAGGTCAATACGCCATCAGCACCTGCGCGCTTGAAAGCTATCAGTGACTCCAACATCACACTCTGTTCATCCAACCAGCCATTCTGGAAGGCGGCCATGTGCATCGCATATTCGCCACTCACCTGATACGCAAATACCGGCACTTTCAGCTCGTCTTTTACGCGCCGTACAATGTCCAGATAGGGCATGCCCGGCTTCACCATCACCATGTCAGCACCTTCAGCCAGATCCAGTGCCACTTCATGAAGGGCTTCATCACTGTTGCCTGGGTCCATCTGATAATTGAATTTATTGCCTTTACCCAGGTTAGCGGCTGAACCTACAGCATCGCGGAAGGGACCATAGTAAGCACTGGCATACTTGGCTGCATAGGACATGATACGCGTATTAACATAGCCTTGTTCTTCCAGTGTAGCGCGAATATAGCCTATGCGCCCATCCATCATATCACTGGGTGCAACGATATCAGCGCCAGCCTCAGCATGAGATAGCGCCTGAGCTACCAGCGTTTCAACAGTGCGATCATTCAACACATAACCGGTTTCATCAATAATGCCATCCTGCCCATGTGTCGTAAAAGGATCCAGAGCTACATCGGTAATCACCCCCAATGATGGGCAGGCATCTTTAATCGCACGCACCGCACGCTGCGCCAGGCCATCAGGATTAAATGCTTCCTCAGCCAGCTCAGACTTAGCAGACAAGGGTGTTACCGGGAACAAGGCGATGGCAGGGATGCCCAGATCGACCAGTTCACGCGCCTGCTTCACCATCAAATCAATACTCAACCGCTCTACACCCGGCATGGAAGCAACCGCTTCACGCTGGCCCTGACCTTCGATAACAAAAGCCGGGTAAATCAAGTCATCCGGAGTCAGCCTGTTCTCACGCATCAGGCGTCTGGAAAAATCATCCACACGCATACGACGCATGCGAGTTTCCGGGAAGTAGCGCTGACTGTTATTAAATCCCACGTTAGGCTCCTTTGAAGCTAGCTATTGAACGAATAAAACATGACAGGAGTATGACAAAAACCTCAAGTGACAAAATAGAGATTTTTTCAAAAAAACTGATTTTTAGGAAAAACTCCTATATCAACTTTCTGTGTGACTGGCATAATAAGCTCCATGGATCTCCTGTTCATGGACTGAATAAACGGATGGCAAGCACAGCGACCAAGGATGCCGGGATAGCAAGAACATGATGTTCGGGATCGCACGGAAAAGGACCGCCAATAAAGGGGGCGCATTACGGATAATGCGCCCCCTTTACCTTTTAGCTTTGAAAATCAGAAAACTGCAGGATTTTCTTAATTCTACATAAAGCTCTGATTTACTTCCTGCCATACTCGTGAAACCAATTGTGTTCCTTGCAAGTCTGTGTCGGCCTGCAACCATCTGGCCAGGTGCCAAGCAACATCTGGATAAACCACGGGTGCCACATTGGGCTGCTCCAGCCAACCTAGTGCCAGCTTTTTATCAAAGGACTGCATCACCGTGGCACGTCGCATCTTCTCCAGTATACAGGCATTTGAGTATTGCTCAATCTGACCCGACAAGGGCTTGGTGAGGATTTTTTTTCCCAACATCAAAGCCTCACTACACAAACCAAAACCGGTATTACAAATAACACCATCACTCTGATGCAAATCTGCAGGAAAAGTTTCCCGACTAAGCGGTCTGACCGTCACATTTCCCAGATCAGCCACTTCAGGTACGTCAGCATACAGCTTAAACCTGTAACCTGGCATTGACTGCAGCCAATGCAGCACCTGCTCCGTCAACTCAAAGGGCAAGTAGACCAGAACAAATAGCTGTTGCTGATCGGCAGATAGTGTCGGAGCTGTAGCGTTAAGTGCCAGCAAGGGTGGCAGAATAGGTTGCTCAAAAGCTTGCCAATGTACCCCAAGATAACGATCCAGTGGAGTGAAAGTATCTATTGCCTGCTTAAGCCAGAAGGCCTTGCGTGTACCAGGTAAGTCGTAGCGCAAGGCATACTGATGGGCTAGCCCGAGACTCGGTAACTTCTGCCGCCTGGCCGCCCAGGCCGTCACCGGCTCAAAGTCATTCAACAGCAAATCATAGCCACTTAAATCCAGACAACGGACATCTGAAAAGAATTGTGCGATACGGGCCGCCTTAAGTGTTTGCCAGCGCTTGACGCTACCCGCCTCAGTCTTAAAGGTGAAACCCTGATAGTGCTGAAAGTCGCCGAAGCATTGCATGTCAAACAACTGCTCACGAGCTCGGCCGCTGAACAAAAAATCAACCGAGATCCCCGCTTGCTGTAGAGCAGGCAACATGGCTCTGGCACGGGTGATATGGCCGTTACCGGTTGCCTGTACCGCGTAGAGTATGCGCATTAATTAATGACCCAGAAACACCAGCACTAACTCTGCCGATACATAGCCAAGCAACGCACCGGCCAATATATCAGCTGGATAATGTACGCCTAACAGTACACGGGACAACCCGACAATACCCGCCAGTATATAAACAATTACAGCGGCTTGTGGATAAAAAGCTGAGACTACAGTCGCGAACAAAAAAGCCGCTGCCGCATGGCCGGATGGAAAGCTGAACCTGTCTGAGGGCTTGATCAACGCCTCGATTTGTGAAAGTACATGACAAGGCCGGTCGCGCTGAATAGTGTTTTTCAATAGCAGATACAGAGGTAGTTCCAGCGTAAAAGCCCACGCCCCTGCTGCAAAAAACTGCCGCCCCTGCAGAGGCTCCAACAACAATAGCAGTATGCCAGCCAGGCCATAAAGGTAACCATCACCACAGCGAGACACCCAACGACTGGCGTGTTCAACCGGCCGGAATATCCTATAGCCACTGAACCAGAAAAAAACCCGGGTATCAGCGGCACTGAGTTTTTCCAGTGTATTGTGCATGCTGCCATCCTGCTTTGAATTGCATGATGGCATTATGCCGCTGTAAAAGTGACATACAGATGAATGGCAGATTACGGTTTTATGTCAGCGAGCGTGCAAACCATTTACTGACTTCACTCACCAGTTTCGTAGGATTATCCCAAGGAATCATGTGCCCTTCCCCCTTGAGCTCAATCAGTTCAAACGGGTGCGTCATAGCCGCCACGACCTGCTTGGAGTATTGCAGCGGCAAGACCTCATCCCTTTCGCCATGAATAATCGCGGCATTAAAGTCATAGCGTTTAGTCATCGTACCACTGCTATGGGTGAACAAACTGGCCAGCGTACCCAGCGGATAGTCATAAACGATACGTGGATCCTGACTGATTTCAGTTGCTGCCGGATGGCCTTCCAACAGCTGCTCATAATCAATAAAGCTTTTCATTGGGACTTTTAACTGTGGGAAGAATATCGCACTACCCCAGGTCATACTCCAACCAAACTGATGAATCAGATCCGGTGCGATCTCCGTTACCAGTAAGGTGCCGCACAATACAGATTTAACCCGCGTATCTCTCTCAGCAAAGGCTACCGCCAGCAAGCCTCCAATAGAGTATCCATACACACCCACGGGGCCGGTGAAACGCTGTGTCAGGTTATCGACAACCAGTTTCATATCTTCCATAACCTGCTCAACACGGTAATCACCGCGAGTGCCACCTGAGTAGCCATGACCTCGCAAATCAATGCCCACCACATTAAACCCTTGGGCACTGATACCGGCCAGTAATTCAGCGTACAACTCACAATAGGTACCAATTCCCGGTAGAAAAATGATCACCGGCGCTGTTTTGCTGTGACTATAGAGCTCACAATGTACCTGCTGATCACCCAGCACCAGCACTTCCCGATGCGCCAGAAATCGGTGCAACCCGAGTTTGTCCCGGAGCAACTCCCGGCTTTCTGGAGACTCATTTACCTTATCAGACATCAAACCTACCGGATCGAAAAAACTATTCATGAATTCATACACCTAGTTCATTAAGGGATCAGCTCTGGCACTCTGCACAAAACACGCTGCTTCTCTGACCCAATCGGACCTCTTTGAGGATACTGCCGCAACATCGACAAGGCGACCCTTTACGACCATAAACGTATAGCTCTTGCTGAAAGTAACCGGGCTTACCGTCACCGCCAACAAAGTCTCGCAGGGTTGTGCCCCCACGCTCAATGGCATAGCTCAGCACCCGTTTGACTTCCACCACCAGCTTTCCCAGACGCCTCCGGGAAACCAGGCCCGCGGCACGACGGGGATCTATACCAGCCGCAAACAGCGCCTCACTGGCATAAATATTCCCGACCCCAACAACTACATGGTTATCCATGATACGTTGTTTAATTGACTGCTTTCTATCTTTACAGCAATTAGCCAGATAATCGACATCGAAAGCTTCGCTAAGCGGCTCAGGCCCAAGTGTCTGTAGTAGCGGATGGACTGAGCCAGCATCTTGCCATAACACCGCACCAAAGCGTCGAGGATCAGTTAAGCGAATCAATTGCCCATTACTGAATTCCAGATCTACGTGATCATGCTTGAGTGCCGGGGTTCCGGCTGGCAATACCCGCAGACTCCCCGACATCCCCAGATGAATGAGTAAATCACCCTGCGGCATTGCCAATAGTATATATTTGGCTCGCCGATGCACCCGGCACACCACCTGACCCGGCAGCTGCCGTACCAACTGTTCAGGTACAAGCCAGCGTAACTGCGGCTGACGCACATGCAGCGCAACCACTCTTTGGCCTTCGGTATGAGGAGCAATACCTCGACAGGTGGTTTCAACCTCTGGCAATTCAGGCATGCATCACTCCACTCCAGAATTCGATTTCACAGCAGGTTTTTTCAACGCCAGATAAACACCGGTCACGGTAATTAAAATACCCAGCAGCGCAACACCACTTAACTGCTCATCAAACAGCCACCAGGCCTCGATGGCTGTCAAGGGCGGCACCAGGTAGAAATAACTGGCAACGCGGGACACCTCGCCCAAACGGATCATCAGCATTAACAGGAGAATAGCACTGACAGACAATCCAAACACTAGCCACAATAGCGCCAGTATCAAGTCGGGATGCCAGATAACTTCGCGTGTTTCAAAGCTATATGCCAGTACCGCCATACACAGCGCCGTTGCCAGATACTGATAAAAAGAACCTGTCAGCAGGTCCGTCTGCCCACCAAATTTTTTCTGATACAACGTGCCGATAGAAATACTGAGCAGTGACAGCAAGACCGCAACCAAGGCCAGAGGATGAACTACAAAACTCTGAGCCATCAGCCCACTGCTGAGCACCAGGGAAACGCCTAGTAAGCCAGCGACCAGCCCCAGCCACTGAATACGGCGCAACTGCTGCCCCATACCAACCCAGGCGAGTAAAGCGGTTAGTAGTGGCTGTAAACCAACTACCAGCGCGGTTACACCGGCAGGCAGCGCCAACTTTATTGCAGCAAACACCCCCCCAAGATAAACGCCATGGATCAACAGTCCTACAACCATCTGATGCCCGGCCTGACGAGGCCCTGGCCAACGTGCGCGCAATACCAGAATCAGCAGCAAGAATACCGCTAACGTGATCACCATGCGGATAAAAAGCAGGTTAAAGGGCTCTATCCAGGGCAGCGCATAGCGCGCACCGATAAAGCCCGTACTCCAGAGTAATACGAAAATAAGGGGGACAAATCGAATCAGCATTTTTCAAACCCCATAACGCACAAAGCCCGGAACCAGGTCCGGGCTTTGTTAAGAAGATCCAGAATCAATTATTTGATTTTAGCTTCTTTGTAGATCACATGCTTGCGAACAACCGGATCGTATTTCTTGAATTCGAATTTATCCGGGGTGTTACGCTTGTTTTTGTCAGTTGTGTAGAAGTGACCTGTTCCGGCTGAGGAAACCAGGCGAATCTTCTCACGAGCACCTTTTGCTGCCATCGTCTAGCTCCTTAAACCTTTTCGCCACGGGCACGCAGTTCAGTCAGAACTGGATCGATACCCTTTTTATCAATGATACGCATACCTTTAGAGGACACACGCAGACGTACAAAGCGGTTTTCGCTTTCAACCCAAAAACGGTGCCAATGCAGGTTTGGCAAAAAACGACGACGCGTTTTACGATTTGAGTGGGAAACATTGTTTCCGGTGATCGGGCGTTTACCCGTTACCATGCAAACTCGAGACATGACATCAATCCTGATTCTGTAAGTTACTATAACCCTATCCGATGTTTATTGAGAGTAAAAACACCACTCTCTCAGGCGGAGCGTCCCATATACAAGACAGAATACCATACCATTAAGGGATAGAAGGGCGCATATTATACTCAATTAAAGCACATAAGCCAGCTTTCTGATGATTTTTTCACCAGTCATAATTAACTGAAACTAAACACCACCAAAAAACTTAGGCTGCAGGCAGTAGCGCCCTCTAGATACAGAGGTAAATCAAGATCACTTAGCAGCATCTTCCACGGCTTCACCACCACGCTGCACGTCCTTACCTACGCCCTCAACGGTGTTACAGCCTGACAATACAAATGCGACCATTAACAGTAGAAATACAATCGATTGCTTTTTCATAAACTTTTAACCTCTATTGTCTGCAGTAGGTCAATGGCTAATGCCATTCAACCATCCAGCAATAGTCAGTATAGCAGCATTACCCCATCTTCAACGCACAGCCGTGTAACAACAATATTTTTTTGTCAGGTTTGCTGCATACTTGGGGCTAAACCTGACAAAAAGCCGATTTAACACAGCAAGAAAGCGACAAACCTGAGGCTATTCTGGAGGCATCAGCCAACAAGTCTGGCAAAAACCTGTCTGGTACAAAAATTGCTTTTACTGGGCATGACCCACTCAAGGCCGTCATTCGCACCACAACACCTGTCACCACAACGAGGAACACGACTTATGGCACATGTAACCTTTAAAAGCAGCCTGCATCAGGATAAGCGCACCTATGCAGTCGCTGGCAGCCACACACAAACCATTTTACAAATGGCAAAAGAAAATCACATTCCAATCGACTTTGGCTGCCAGAATGGCGAATGTGGCACTTGCCTGGTTGAAGTCACCAGCCTGGATCAAACTCGCCCAATGGGTGGACCCTTAAATCCACGCGAAACAGCTGTGCTGAAAGAGATGGGTAAAGTCAGTCAGGAACAGATTGAACAGATGCTTGTTGATGACATTCCGCCATCTCCCTGGCGGCTGGCATGTCAGATGATTATGCGCGATGAAGACATACTGGTTGAATACCCCAGCGAATAATTCACCCAACCGACCCGCATCACCAGGTGCGGTTGGTTTACCCCAAAGCAGTCAGCTACAGCCAACCGCGCTCGGCAAAAGACACCACGTCGGTATCGCCTATGACCATATGATCTAACACGCGAATGTCCACCACAGACAGAGCTTCACAGAGCCTTTCGGTAATTTGCCGATCAGCCTGCGACGGTTCAGCAACACCGGATGGGTGATTGTGAGACAGGATCACAGCGGCCGCATTGCACTCCAACGCCAGTTTGACGACTTCGCGAGGGTAGACCGAGGCGGCATTAATCGTGCCGTAAAACAGCGCCTCATAGCGTATCACCCGGTGGCGATTATCCAGCAGCAAACAAGCAAACACCTCCCGAGCTTCATGACGCAGTCGCGCCGACAGGTATTGTCGAACCGCTTGAGGGCTTTCCAATGCCGAATCTCTCACCAAAGACGCTTGGAGATGACGATGCGACATCTCCATCACGGCCTGTAACTGTGCGTACTTGGCCCGACCCAGCCCCGGCGCATGACAAAAAGCCGTTTCACTGCACTCCATCAGCGGTCGTAAGCCCCCAAAGTGGTTCAGTAGCTCACGTGCCAGATCCACCGCCGTTTTGCCGCTGATGCCCGTGCGCAGAAAAATCGCCAGAAGCTCTGCATCAGAAAGCGCAGTTGCTCCCTGCGCCAAGAGTTTCTCTCTCGGCCGTTCAGCTTCTGGCCAGTCC
This sequence comes from Nitrincola iocasae, assembly GCF_008727795.1. Classification (NCBI taxonomy): domain Bacteria; kingdom Pseudomonadati; phylum Pseudomonadota; class Gammaproteobacteria; order Oceanospirillales; family Oceanospirillaceae; genus Nitrincola; species Nitrincola iocasae. Next base: position 3,859,136 of record NZ_CP044222.1, read on the forward strand.
CGAATGGTCATATTCACCTCCTTATGGTGTACTAGGGCAAGATCCTTCCCACCCTGTTCTACACAAATGTACAATGAGGTAATATCTTAGCGTCCTATTTAATTGTATGGAACCTTTAATAGACATGGACATCGACAGATTTTCAGGTGATTGGGTTAAAGGATGGAGCTAAAGCAATGCGGAAGTGGACTTTTTTCGGGATAAAATAATATTGTTTCTACTGGCCACACAAAAAAAATTTACCAATTAGGTAAAACTGACTCTAAGTTTTCTACTGGTACAAATACGTACACTTCTTTATAGGTTTGTAAAAAGTACCTATCTTCAAATTTCCCATCACCCTGCAAAGAATTGGGCTTTACAATTATCAACTTATTATTTTCAATATAACCATAACTATAATTAAATCGTCTTAGCGCCGAATTGGCATTTTCTATGATAATTTTATTGCCTTGCAGTCGATAATACCCCTGAAACAATGTGCCAATATTTTCGTTATTTTCAGTTCGATTATAGTTCTTCATAACCACTTCTCTATAATCAGGCACAGAGCTAACACTGGGCATCATTATCATATTAGACTGCCCAGTTTTATGAAATATATAAAGGGATTTATTTCGCTCCTCTCTATTGATCTTATCATCAACACTAGACCAAATACTTTCTAAGACATATACTCCATTTGTTTTTAGTAATGACTCTTCACTCAGTTCGAAACTTTCATTATAAAAAGAATAATCGCTTTTAGCGTAATACTTTACGCCATTAAAAATACTACAGCCTGACAATACAAACGCGACGATTAACAGCAGAAATACAATCGATTGCTTTTTCATATGCTTAGCCTCTAAAGGTTGCAGTACATCGCTGCTATTGCCAAACCGCTTCAGACCCGTCCCGAATGGCCAGAGTCACTTACTTATGATAGACAGGAGCAAGATCTGTCCTGCCCTGCTCTACGCAAATGCACAATGAGATGGTATCTTAGCGTCTTATTTAATTGCATGGAATCTTCGGACCTCCCGGGTATGCATAGACTTACTAACAGACACATTCTGCTCGGAATCACCGGTGGAATAGCGGCCTACAAAAGTGCCGAGCTAACCCGCCTGCTGAAAAAAGCAGGTGCCGATGTGCGTATCGTGATGACGCCTGCCGCGACGGAATTTATTACCCCGCTGACACTCCAGGCACTTTCCGGCCACCCGGTACACCTCCATCTGCTGGATCCAGAGGCAGAAGCCGGCATGGGGCATATAGAGCTGGCAAAATGGGCTGACCTGATTCTGATAGCACCCGCAAGCGCTGACTTTATTGCCCGCTGTGCGGCAGGTATGGGTAACGACTTACTGACCACCCTGTGTCTGGCAACAACAGCACCGGTTTGCCTGGCACCGGCGATGAATCAGGCGATGTGGCGGGACCCACATACGCAAAGCAATATTGGTTCACTTACAGCCACGGGGATGAAAGTATTTGGTCCCGATTCAGGCGAGCAGGCCTGTGGCGATACTGGACCTGGCCGAATGTTGGAACCTCAGGCACTGGCTGAACTCATCGCCGCCGAGTTTGAGTATCTGGCACTCAGTGGTAAAACGGTATTCATTACCGCAGGCCCCACCCGCGAACCCCTTGACCCCGTCAGGTTTATATCCAATCACAGTTCCGGAAAAATGGGTTATGCACTGGCACAAGCCGCTATTGATGCTGGGGCACGCGTCAAGCTGATCAGTGGACCGGTCAACCTGACCGCGCCTGAACGGGTGGAATGTATACAGGTTGAAACGGCTGAAGAGATGCTGACTGCATCACTGGAAGGGATAAACAGCTGTGACCTGTTTATCGGTGCGGCTGCCGTTGCAGATTACCGACCCGTTGCCGTGGCTGAGCATAAAATCAAAAAGGGCAACGAAGAGATCATGGAGCTACGGCTGGTCAAAAACCCCGATATTATTGCCAGCGTTGCCGCCTTATCTCAGCGACCTTTTACTGTAGGCTTTGCCGCTGAAACCCACGATCTGCTGAGTTACGCACGCAGCAAGCTGGAGCGTAAAAAGCTTGATTTGATTATTGCTAACGATGTGTCAGTTCCGGGAATAGGCTTTAACAGCGACGATAACCGGGTAACACTGGTCAGTGCTAGCGGCGAAGTACCTTTACCGCAAACATCAAAACGGCTGTTGGCACGACAGCTTATCGAACATATCGCCCAACACTTTAACCAACAGATGGCAGCTAATGAAAAAACTACAGGTTAAAATCCTCGACCCGAGAATCGGGACAAGCTTCCCACTACCCAGCTACGCTACCCCAGGGTCAGCTGGATTAGATTTACGTGCCTGTCTGGATCAAGCCCTGACACTGCAACCGGGTCAAACCGAACTGATCCCTACCGGACTGGCCATACACATTGAAGACCCGCAGCTCTGTGCCATGATTCTGCCACGCTCCGGACTGGGTCATAAACACGGTATAGTGTTGGGTAACCTGGTTGGCCTGATTGATTCTGATTACCAGGGCCAATTATTCGTATCCTGCTGGAATCGCGGGGATACAGCCTTTGTTATGGAACCTGGCGAGCGCATGGCGCAACTGGTTCTAGTACCAGTAGTACAAGCTGATTTTGACCTCGTCAGTGAATTTACTGACAGTGATCGTGGAGACGGTGGCTTTGGCTCTTCAGGCCGCCACTAAATATGACTTTCAAACTGACAGATGGAGTTGACGTGAACTATTTACTCACTGATTTTGATACCGAAGTTTTCCGCGCTTACGATATTCGCGGTATTGCAGGCTCAGCTCTGTCCGACGCACTGGTCTGGCATCTTGGTCGCGCCTTCGCTGCCCAAGCGCAACAACAGGGTGTGAAACAGGTTGTTGTCGCAGCGGATGGGCGCTTATCCAGCCCAGCCTTTAAGCAACTGCTCAATGATGGTCTGTTAGCGGGTGGTTGTGATGTACTGGATATAGGCTATGTGCCGACTCCAACCCTCTACTATGCGGCCCATCAGCAAGCCGATAAAACCGGCATCATGATTACCGGCAGTCACAACCCAGCTGATTACAATGGCTTTAAGATGATGATGGCAGGACACACCCTGTCAGGTGACGACATTCAGGCCTTACGCCAGCGTATAGAGCAGCAGAATTACACAGAAGGCAGCGGGCAGCTAACCCAGCAGGATATCTCTGAAGACTATTTGCAGAGAATCACCTCGGATGTGGTGCTGAAACGCCCCCTTAAAGTGGTGGTGGATTGCGGCAATGGCATCCCTGGCAACCTGGCGCCGGAGCTGATTAAGCGTCTGGGTTGTGAGATTATCCCGTTATTCTGTGATGTCGATGGCACCTTCCCTAACCACCATCCAGACCCAGGTAAACTGAAAAATCTGCAGGATGTAATCCAGGCCGTTGCCACCCATCAGGCAGATATTGGATTGGCGTTTGATGGCGATGGTGACCGTGTCGGTGTTGTAACTGACCAGGGGCATGTCGTCTATCCGGATCGGGTGATGATGTTGTTTGCCGAAGATGTACTGGCCCGCAATCCCGGTGCGGAAATCCTGTTTGATGTCAAATGTTCACGCCTGCTGCCTAAAATCATTGAAGCCGCTGGCGGCAAGGCCACCATGTGGAAAACCGGACACTCACTGATCAAACAGCAGATGAAAGCCTGTGGTGCCCAACTGGCAGGCGAAATGAGCGGCCATATCTTCTTCAAAGAACGCTGGTTCGGTTTTGATGATGGCCTGTACAGTGCCGCACGCCTGCTGGAAATCCTGTCGGCCCGTGAAAACAGCGCCGAAGACATCTTCAAGGCCTACCCGGAAGATATCAGCACCCCGGAAATCAATATTGAAGTGCGTGACGACAACAAGTTCACCATTGTCGGAGCACTGCAAAAGCTGTCTTTCGACGGCGGTCAGACCAGTCATATTGATGGTGTACGGGTGGATTATGCCGATGGCTGGGGACTGGTTCGCGCCTCCAACACCACACCGGTATTGGTGCTGCGCTTTGAAGCTGAGACAGATGCCGCCCTTAATCGTATCCGTGATGCCTTTCAGGCTCGCTTACATCAGGTTGATGCTAGTCTGATGATCCCTCTCGAATAATACTGACTTTAAACCAGGTAATGACTATGCCACTGACACGCCAACAAGCCATTGATACCTCGAAAATTCTAAGCGAGGCAATGCCTTACATTCAAAAATTTGCTGGTAAAACCATCGTGATCAAATACGGTGGCAATGCCATGACTGACGAAAAGCTCAAGGCCAGTTTTGCCCGCGATATTGTCATGATGAAGCTGATCGGTATGAATCCTATCGTTGTTCACGGTGGCGGCCCACAGATAGGTAATCTGTTGGAGCAGTTGAAAATTGAGTCTCACTTTGTCAACGGCATGCGGGTCACCGACTCTAAAACCATGGATGTGGTCGAAATGGTACTGGGCGGCATGGTCAACAAGGAAATCGTTGGCCTGATTAACAATGCCGGTGGCAAGGCCATCGGTTTGACCGGTAAGGATGGTGAGCTGTTGCGTGCTCGTAAATTGCGGGTAAAGCATAAAACCCCGGAAATGGAGGCTCCTGAAATTATCGATATAGGCCATGTAGGTGAAGTGGAAAGCGTTAATATAAAAGTCCTGCATATGCTTGAAAATTCGGACTTCATTCCAGTCATCGCCCCCATTGGTGTGGGTGCCGATGGCCATGCCTACAATATCAATGCTGACCTGGTAGCGGGTAAAGTTGCAGAAGTGCTGATGGCGGAAAAATTAATTCTGTTAACCAATATCGCTGGCCTGATGGATAAAGAGGGCAAGGTCCTAACCGGACTCTCAACTCGGCAGGTCGATGCGCTGATAGAAGATGGCACCATCTACGGTGGCATGCTACCCAAAATTGATTGTGCTCTAAGTGCGGTTAAATCCGGTGTAAACACAGCGCACATCATCGATGGTCGGGTTGAGCATGCCTGTATGCTGGAAATCTTCACTGATGAAGGTGTCGGCACCCTGATCACCAATAAATCCTTATAATTCCTCAGGGATCAAACGAATGACTGATAAGCAGCAGTTGAAAATCTCCCGTCGTGAGCAGATCCTTCAAGCGCTGGCACAGATGCTGGAAGTCAACCCAGGGCAACGCATCACTACCGCCGCTTTAGCCCGGGAGGTTGGCGTGTCTGAAGCGGCGCTCTACCGACATTTTCCCAGCAAAGCACGGATGTTCGAGGGCCTGATTGGCTTTATCGAAGAGACACTGTTTACCCGGATCAGACTGATTGTTACCTCAGAAGCCAATGGTATTCGTCAGTGTGAACAGGTGTTAACCCTGTTACTGGCTTTCGTTGAGAAAAATCCCGGCATGGCCAGAATTCTGACAGCCGATGCGCTGTCAGGTGAAACGGATAGACTGCGTAGCCAGGTCAACCAACTGTTTGAGCGCATGGAGACCCAGCTCAAGCAGATCATGCGTGAAGCGGAGCAAAAAGAAGGGGTTCGTACCCGCATTCCGGCAGGCTCTTGTGCCAGCCTGCTGATAGCCACTGCCGAAGGTAAGATTCGTCAGTTTGTGCGCAGCGAGTTTCGTCGTCGACCAACCGAGCACTGGCCGGAACAATGGCCACGTCTGGCTGAGGGTTTATTCCGGCGAGAGGCGCAAAACGGATAGAGAATCAGCCGCTTGCGCTTCATCCTGTTGATAACGATGCAACTGCTCCAGATCGGCTTCCTGCATCAGAAAAGCAGAAGCCGACACCAACTGGATACCTAACTCATCCAGCAAGGGTAATCCCTGTTCAAGATAGGCTTGAGTAACTGGATATGGGTGCCCTATTACTACTACCGAGCCTTCAGCTTGAGCTACGGCAATGGCATGCAGAAATTGCTGCTCAACATAGTCAGCAGTCACTTCATGATCCAGAAACACCTTACGCTCCAATACTGGGATATGCTCCTCTTTGGCTATATTCGCCGCTTGGGTTTCAGCCGTGGTGCGGCTGTCTAAATAGAAAAGATTGCGTTCTCGGGCAACCTCCATGACCCAGCGCATCGGTTGCTCCTGACGAGTCAGCAAGCTGCCCATGTGATTATTCAGGCCTCGCGCCTGTGGCAAGGAGTCCAGGCTGCGGTTCAACACCTGCTTAAACTCCTGCTCCGATAAGTGTGGATAAAGCCCCCCAGGGCCCAGTGGCAGATTAGCCATATTGGCCATGGGCGCATGTAAAATAATTTCCTTGCCATGCTCTGCAGCCAAAACAGCCAGACGCTCCGCATGAGGCGTAAACGGTAGCACGGCGTAGGTCAGCGGCCCCGGCAGTTCAATCACCGCCTGCCCCTGAGACAAGTTCGGACCCAGATCATCAATCACCAGTACCATACGGGGAGAAATCTCTTCAGCCCCTAACGGCAAAGCCCAGATACCAACCCATAGCACCAGACCCGCACAAATCCCAGGTTTCAATCTGGCTCAGCCTTTATCCGACCGCAGGATATTGAGTGCTTTGAGCAGATTCAGCGCCTCATAAAGTTGGTAATCGCGTTGGCCAAGCATTTCATCGGCCTCATCGTTGGTTTCAGCATGTTCCTCGCCGAGTAAATGGCCACTTAAATCCCGCTCCCGAAGTTGACCTGCGGTTTCCTCAATGCGGGTAATGCGTGCATCTTCCACCACCACATCGGGGCGTATACCATCCGCCTGGATAGAGCGACCGTTGGGGGTATAATAACGTGCAGTGGTTAATTTCACGCCGCGATCAACGCTCACTGGCAAGATAGTCTGAACAGAGCCTTTACCAAAACTGTCGGTCCCCATTACTATTGCCCGACGGTGATCCTGCAAAGCACCGGCAACTATTTCTGACGCTGAAGCCGAACCGGCATTAATCAGTACCACCACGGGAATATCCCCGGCTGCCGTTTCCGGCGTAGCACTAAAACTCAGCTCAGAATTAGGCAAACGGCCATCGGTATAAACAATCAAACCGTCTGACAGGAACGCATCGCTCACCTGAACCGCTGCTTGAAGCACCCCACCCGGGTTATTACGCAGATCCAGAACGATACCCTTGAGCTCGCCCATGGCCTTCAACGCTTCAATAGAACGAGTCAGTTGCTCGGCGGTATTATTCTGGAACTGGCTAATACGAATCATGCCGTAACTGGTTTCCAGCAATCGATGCCGCACACTGGTAACGCTGATTGACGCCCGTTCCAGGGTTAACTCAAACGGCTTCTCTATGCCCTCACGCATCAAGGTCAAGGTGACACGGGTGCCAATTTGACCACGCATTTTATCTACCGCCTCATTGAGGCTGACACCCTGAATCGATTCATCACCAATTTTGGTGATCAGATCACCAGCCTGGATACCGGCTCGCTGAGCTGGCGTATCATCAATCGGGGCGATGACCCGGATAAAACCATCCTGCAAACCCACCTCAATACCCAAGCCACCAAACTGCCCGGAGGTGTGCACCTGTAAATTCTCATAGGCTTTGGCATCCAGATAGGCCGAATGAGGATCCAGGCCACTGAGCATCCCGCGAATAGCATCCTCAAGCAGTTTTTTATCCGATACTGGCTCTACATAAGCCGACTTGATACGGTCAAATACCTCAGCAAACAACCGTAGCTCCTCTACTGGAATAGATGCTGTTTCGTTTTCGGTTTCGGTTTCTTCCGCCACCGCCAACTGAGAACAAAGTAACGCAAACAGTGTAATCGGCAATAAAACTTGATAGATGCGCAAACCTTTCATAACTCGATCCTTTGGTGCCAGTTTAAGGCTGTTTCAGCCATTGAGACGGATTTACCGGTGTTCCCTGATGACGGATAGAAAAATAAAGTCCGGTTTCTTCATTACCACCACTATTACCTGCCGTAGCGATGGTTTGCCCTGTTGTCACCCAGTCACCGGGTTCGAACAACAAGGTTTGATTTTGACCATACAGGCTCATATAACCTGAGCCATGATCCAGTATCATCACTAGCCCATAGCCACGTAACCAGTCTGAAAAAACTACTCGCCCATGATGCACGGCTTTTACCTCAGCGCCGGCCTGAGCAGCAATCAACAAGCCTTCGAAAGCGACGCCACTACGCTGATGGCCATAACTCCGTAGTATGCGTCCTTGCAATGGCCAAGGCAAAGCCTCCTTCAGCCTGGAAAATTCCTGGCTATCCTGTGCAAGACGCGCCGCTTCCAAAGAGCGTTGAATATCTGCCAATAAAGCTTCAAGCGCCTGCTGGTCACGGCGCAATGCGGCAAGACGCTGCTGCTCTTGCTGCTGCGCTCTGGCCAACTGCGCCACCGCTGCTTGTCGATCAGCACGTGCTGTTTCCAGTTGCTGCTGCTCTAGCTCCAGTTGAGCTCGCCGAGTGGCTATTTGTTGTTCGGTTGACCCGATCTGTGCACGTGTTGTTCCCAGGCTATTCAGTTGCTGCTGATAAGCCTGCAACTGTTCTATCAACTCAGCATTCATGTAATCATAATAGCGCAACATGCGATCGAGACGCTCAGGATCTTCCTGCTTCAGCAGTAATTGCAAGCGGGGTTGTCGGCCCTGACGATATTGTTCCTGAATCAGTTGCTCAATCAACTCACGCCGCTCCGCCAACCCCGTCTCGAGCGCTAGTCGTTGGCTCTGCAACCCTTGCATATCATCATCCAGTTGCAGCAATTCCTGATCAAGTGTACGTAGCTCAGCCACCACTCGACCTATCGAACGTTCAGCCTGAGCCAGCGCCTGCTGCTCATCCTGGCGCTCACGCTCCTGCCTAGCGATACGTTGTTGGACCTGTGCAACTTCCTGCTTCAGTCTATCAAGCTGTTGCTGTGTTGCCTGCTGATCCTGTGCCCAGGCTGAACTAGACAACAGCAGCCAAGGCAACAGAAAAATTAAAACACGTTTGAACACCGGGCGATTCAGCTCAAATCAACCAAAGATTTACCCGTCATTTCTTCAGGGGGCTGGAGATCCATCAGATACAGCAAAGTAGGAGCCAAATCACATAAAGCACCGTCACGCAATTGAACCGAAGCGGCTCGAGGCCCATCATAAATAAGAGCAACCGGCCAGATGGTATGCGAGGTATGGGGTTGACCTGTTGCTGGATCCTGCATCATCTCAACATTACCATGATCAGCCGTTATCAGCGTTTCACCCTGCACTGAACGCATCGCTTCAAGCACCCGACCAATGCATTGATCAACCACTTCAACCGCCTTAACAGCCGCATCAAACTTACCGGAATGCCCAACCATGTCACCATTAGCAAAATTACACACTATCAGGTCAAACCGACGACTCTTAATGGCTTCAACAAGCTTATCAGTGACTTCAAAGGCACTCATCTCTGGCTTCAGGTCATAGGTCGCTACCTGAGGGGAGGGTACCAGGATACGCTCTTCACCCGGGTAAACAGCTTCCTGTCCACCATTAAAGAAAAAAGTGACGTGCGCGTATTTTTCCGTTTCTGAAATACGCAACTGCGTTTTACCTAGCGAGGATAAATACTCACCCAGGTCATTATGCAGCGCTGTCGGTGGGAAAGCGCAAACCGCGTCGATGTCGGCTGCATATTCAGTGAAGGTCACATAGGCGGAGAGTTCAGGATGTTTTTGTCGCTGAAAACCGCTAAATTTGTCACCCTCAGTAAACGCCCGGGTAATTTCGCGAGCCCGGTCCGGACGAAAATTGGCAAAGATAATGGCATCTCCGTCACTGATCACCCCTTTGGGATGACCTGACATATCAGTAATCACGGTGGGTTTTACAAATTCATCATTTTCGTCACGCGTATAGGCCTCCACCAGTGCCTGTTGGGCTGATTGGGCATAAAATTCACCCTGACCCAACGTCATAACATCATAGGCCTGCTGAACACGATCCCAACGGTTATCGCGATCCATAGCAAAATAACGCCCGGTGACCGTGGCGACCGCACCACAACCAAGACGTTTGAACAGGGCATCTGCTTTTTCCAGTGACGGCTCAGCTGAGCGTGGGGGCATATCCCGACCATCCAGAATCGCATGCAGAAACACTTTTTTTATACCCCGCTTCACCGCCATTTCAATCAGTGTAAACAGGTGCATTTCGTGGCTATGCACGCCACCGGGAGACAAGAGTCCCGCCACGTGTAACGCCGTCCCCTTTTCTAACACTTTGTCCATTGCAGTGGTCAACGCCGGATTTGTAAAGAAGTCACCATCCTGAATGGATTTGGAAATACGGGTGAAGTTCTGATAAACCACCCGGCCAGCACCGATATTCATATGGCCTACTTCTGAATTGCCCATCTGGCCTTCAGGTAACCCAACCGCCAGACCCGAGGTTGCTATACGCGAGTTCGGGTTAGCTGCCAGTAATCTATCCCAGTTCGGGGTGTTCGCTGCATCAATAGCAGATGAGGGTGTTGACTCAACACCAAAACCATCAAGAATTATCAGTGCTTTGGTTGATCGATTATCGCTCATAGTCGGCCATCTGTTTTTGAAAGTGAAAAATATAATCATTTTACTGACTATCCGGCATTAAGGCTAACACAGATACGTTTTACCCTTATCCCCGGGAGCCGTACATTGTATACTTGTCGAAGTTTTTTTGAGTTCACAGAACGGAACCCCCGATGGAAAAAATTTTTGAATTTATTAGTAATCACCCGGTACTGGCCAGCGGCTGGCTGGTAACACTTGCAGTTTTACTGTGGACAGAACAAAGGAAATCCGGACGTTCGGTTTCTCCGGCTGAAGCCACCCGTTTGATTAACAAGGAATCAGCGGCTCTCCTGGATATTCGTACCAAAAAGGAGTGGGATACTGGCTACATAGCCAATTCCCGTCATATTCCTTTTGCAGAACTGGACAAGCGTATCATTGAATTGGAAAAATTAAAGGACAAGCCTGTCATTATTGTCTGTAACCTGGGCCAGACCGCAGGCAGTGCAGGCAAGACGCTCAAAGCCAATGGCTTTACCGAGGTTATGCGCCTGGCTGGTGGGATCACCGAGTGGAAAGCCCAACACCTCCCAATAGTGAAGAAATAATTTATGGTTAAAATTACAATCTACACCACTCGCAGTTGCCCTTTCTGTCATAGAGCCAAGTACTTGCTCGACAAGAAAAAGGCTGTCTATGAAGAGATAGATGTCGGCAACTCACCCGAGTTACGTCAGGAAATGGTTCAGCGCAGTGGACGCAATACCGTACCGCAGATATTTATTAACAGTCTGCATATCGGCGGTTGTGATGAACTCTACGAAATGGACATAGAGAGCAAGCTCGACCCACTGCTCGATCAACCCGCTTAAATAAACCGACTAAGGATTTATACCATGGCCGAGAATCAAGCCGCACCACAATTTGCATTACAGCGTGTTTTCCTGAAAGACGTTTCGCTGGAAACACCTGAGGGTTCCTCTGTTTTCACCAAAGGCTGGAAGCCCGATGTCAAACTGGATCTGAACAGCAAAACCAGTCGTCTTGATGACAACCACTATGAAGTCGTACTGACACTGACAGTAACCATTAAAAATGACGGTGCAACAGCGCTGTTGATCGAACTGCAGCAAGCTGGCATCTTCCTGATCAGTGGACTTGAAGATCAGCAACTTGGACACACACTCGGCGCCTTCTGCCCCAGCATACTTTTCCCCTATGCGCGTGAAGCCGTTGACAGCTTCATGACCCGTGCTAGCTTTCCTCCGCTAATGCTAGCCCCGGTTAACTTCGACGCTCTCTATGCCCAGCAGTTACAACAGAAAGCTGAGCAGCAGAAAGCAACTGAAGACAAGCCTGCCGCTGAAGAAACCCACTGAATCATCAGCACTACCTGTAGACAGTAGCAACAGCGGTTGATATCACGTTGCGGCTGTCTGCAGATTTCTTCCTTTTGCTGCATAATAGCGTTCATTAAACAGCTTGAAGTTATGCAACAGCGCACTTGCTCCAATGTCATCCCCCATCTGTGCTAACAACGCCACCGCGACTTCAGCCGTGCACAAATGATGCTCAGGGCCGGAATTACGCAGAAAATAGCAGCTTCCTTCCAGCACACGCGGCTCAATCACTGGCAGATCCTGAAGATACTCGCTGTGCCTGAAAATACGCCTTGCCTGGCGCCAGGTGCCATCCGGTATCACAAACAGCGGACGACCTTCCAGCTCTAATGTATTTTTGATCATGCGGTGCTTATAGTCAGGTGCCTCTGGAAAAACCAGGCAGATAGAGCCTTTACGTTGTTTTAGCAATGTTTCGAATTCAGGCTGCGTCTGCAGCCGCTGCCATTCAGAAACACCACTACCAGGAAAGGTTTGTAATATCTGCCGCCCTGTGTTTGAAGGTTTGTAAAACTCATTATGATGCATCAATAGCCAGAAATCGGCTGCAGATTCAGCCACACAAATATCAGCGCAGATACAAAAGGATTCAGGTAAACGACAGGCGTCACAACGGACAACTTTGGAGCCACGCGCATTAAAGGGTTTGCGTGGAAAAGGATGATCTGTCTCAGGAACAAGCATATATAACCGACTCCTAAATATAAAAAACCCCTGCCACAAGGTGACAGGGGTTTTTTAAGTATTAAGTGCCTGGCGATGACCTACTCTCACATGGGGAGACCCCACACTACCATCGGCGATGACGCGTTTCACTACTGAGTTCGGGATGGGATCAGGTGGTTCCACGTCTCTATGGTCGCCAGACAAAACTGGAACAACTCGGACTTAAAAGAAATAGATGTATTTAACTCTGTCTTATAGCACTACAAGCGTCAACCGCGTATCGATCTGTTAATTCAGTGTATCTTCTGAATCGTTGGATTCTTAATCCTTCGTTACCAGCTCACCAACCAAACGCCTTGGGCGTTATATGGTCAAGCCTCACGAGCCATTAGTACAGGTTAGCTCAACGCCTTACAACGCTTACACACCCTGCCTATCAACGTCCTGGTCTCGGACGACTCTTTAGGGGCCTCAAGGGCCCAGTGAGATCTCATCTTGAAGGGGGCTTCCCGCTTAGATGCTTTCAGCGGTTATCCTGTCCGAACGTAGCTACCCGGCAATGCCACTGGCGTGACAACCGGAACACCAGAGGTTCGTTCACTCCGGTCCTCTCGTACTAGGAGCAACTCTTCTCAAATCTCAAACGCCCACGGCAGATAGGGACCGAACTGTCTCACGACGTTCTAAACCCAGCTCGCGTACCACTTTAAATGGCGAACAGCCATACCCTTGGGACCGGCTTCAGCCCCAGGATGTGATGAGCCGACATCGAGGTGCCAAACACCGCCGTCGATGTGAACTCTTGGGCGGTATCAGCCTGTTATCCCCGGAGTACCTTTTATCCGTTGAGCGATGGCCCTTCCATTCAGAACCACCGGATCACTAGAACCTGCTTTCGCACCTGCTCGACGTGTCTGTCTCGCAGTCAAGCACCCTTCTACTCTTGCGCTCATTGGCTGATTTCCGACCAGCCTGAGGGTACCTTCGTGCTCCTCCGTTACGCTTTGGGAGGAGACCGCCCCAGTCAAACTACCCACCACACAATGTCCTCAATCCGGATAACGGATCTAAGTTAGAACCTCAAAGTTGTCAGGGTGGTATTTCAAGGTTGGCTCCACGCAGACTAGCGTCCACGCTTCTAAGCCTCCCACCTATCCTACACAAACAAATTCAAAGTCCACTGTGAAGCTATAGTAAAGGTTCACGGGGTCTTTCCGTCTAGCCGCGGGGACGCTGCATCTTCACAGCGAGTTCAATTTCACTGAGTCTCGGGTGGAGACAGTGTGGCCATCGTTACGCCATTCGTGCAGGTCGGAACTTACCCGACAAGGAATTTCGCTACCTTAGGACCGTTATAGTTACGGCCGCCGTTTACCGGGGCTTCGATCAAGAGCTTCTCCGAAGATAACCCCATCAATTAACCTTCCGGCACCGGGCAGGCGTCACACCCTATACGTCCACTTTCGTGTTTGCAGAGTGCTGTGTTTTTAATAAACAGTCGCAGCCACCTGGTATCTTCGACCGACAAAAGCTTACGGAGCCAGTCCTTCACCTTCATCGGCGTGCCTTCTCCCGAAGTTACGGCACCATTTTGCCTAGTTCCTTCACCCGAGTTCTCTCAAGCGCCTTGGTATTCTCAACCTGACCACCTGTGTCGGTTTGGGGTACGGTCGTCTGTAACCTGAAGCTTAGAGGATTTTCCTGGAAGCAGGGCATCAACCACTTCAACTCATACGAGTCTCGTCATCAAGTCTCAGCCTTAGCAGAGCGGATTTACCTACTCCACCAGCCTACACCCTTAAACATGGATAACCATCACCATGCTGGCCTAGCCTTCTCCGTCTCCCCATCGCAGTTACAGCCGGTACGGGAATATTAGCCCGTTTCCCATCGACTACGCATTTCTGCCTCGCCTTAGGGGCCGACTCACCCTACCCTGATTAACATTGGATAGGAAACCTTGGTCTTCCGGCGGACGAGTTTTTCACTCGTCTTATCGTTACTTATGTCAGCATTCGCACTTGTGATACCTCCACGATGCCTCCCGGCTTTCGCTTCAACGGCTTACACAACGCTCCTCTACCATGCCAGAAACAAGTCCTGGCATCCGCAGCTTCGGTACTAAGTTTGAGCCCCGTTAAATCTTCCGCGCAGGCCGACTCGACTAGTGAGCTATTACGCTTTCTTTAAAGGGTGGCTGCTTCTAAGCCAACCTCCTAGCTGTCTGAGCCTTCCCACATCGTTTCCCACTTAACTTAGATTTTGGGACCTTAGCTGGCGGTCTGGGTTGTTTCCCTTTTCACGACGGACGTTAGCACCCGCCGTGTGTCTCCCATGATTGCACTTCTGGGTATTCGGAGTTTGCATCGGGTTGGTAAGTCGGGATGACCCCCTAGCCGAAACAGTGCTCTACCCCCCAGAGTGAGACATGAGGCGCTACCTAAATAGCTTTCGAGGAGAACCAGCTATCTCCGGGCTTGATTAGCCTTTCACTCCGATCCACAGGTCATCCGCTAACTTTTCAACGGTAGTCGGTTCGGTCCTCCAGTTGATGTTACTCAACCTTCAACCTGCCCATGGATAGATCGCCCGGTTTCGGGTCTACTCCCAGCGACTTGACGCCCTATTAAGACTCGGTTTCCCTACGCCTCCCCTATGCGGTTAAGCTTGCCACTGAAAGTAAGTCGCTGACCCATTATACAAAAGGTACGCAGTCACCGTATTAAAACGGCTCCCACTGCTTGTACGTACACGGTTTCAGGGTCTATTTCACTCCCCTCACAGGGGTTCTTTTCGCCTTTCCCTCACGGTACTGGTTCACTATCGGTCAGTCAGGAGTATTTAGCCTTGGAGGATGGTCCCCCCATCTTCAGACAGGATATCACGTGTCCCGCCTTACTCGTTTTCACTACGTTTAGGTTTTCAAATACGGGGCTTTCACCCTCTACGGCCGCACTTTCCAGAGCGTTCTTTTAACCATAACGCAGCTTAAGGGCTGCTCCCCGTTCGCTCGCCGCTACTTAGGGAATCTCGGTTGATTTCTTTTCCTCCGGGTACTTAGATGTTTCAGTTCCCCGGGTTCGCCTCTCAAAACCTATGTATTCAGTTAAGAGATACCTAATAAATTAGGTGGGTTTCCCCATTCGGACATGTACGGATCAAAGCTCGTTTGCCAGCTCCCCGTACCTTTTCGCAGGCTACAACGTCCTTCATCGCCTCTGACTGCCAAGGCATCCACCGTGCACGCTTATTCACTTGACCATATAACCCGAAGGCGTCTGTTCAATTGATGTTTGCTAGTAACGATCGATTTCGCCGGTTGGCGCTTGTATTTCTACAAGACAATCTATTTCTTTCAGTTCGAATTGTTAAAGAGCGATGTCCATGGATGGACTGAATGTCGCAAGGAGGCATGGATGCCGATGCGACTGTCTAAAATTAGCACAAGGCTTATTTAAACATTTATCCAAGAACACAAAAGTCAATAAAGAGTGCTTTCCAGCTATCTTCATTCACTGCTGTATTCTCAGCCGCTTAACTTTCAATCAGGTAATGCGTGTGGACACTTGAACAGGCCAAGCTATCGTTTAAGGAGGTGATCCAGCCCCAGGTTCCCCTAGGGCTACCTTGTTACGACTTCACCCCAGTCATGAATCACACCGTGGTAACCGTCCCCCTTGCGGTTAGACTAGCTACTTCTGGTGCAACCCACTCCCATGGTGTGACGGGCGGTGTGTACAAGGCCCGGGAACGTATTCACCGCGACATTCTGATTCGCGATTACTAGCGATTCCGACTTCACGCAGTCGAGTTGCAGACTGCGATCCGGACTACGACCGGTTTTCTGAGATTTGCTCCACCTCGCGGTCTTGCGGCCCTCTGTACCGGCCATTGTAGCACGTGTGTAGCCCTACTCGTAAGGGCCATGATGACTTGACGTCGTCCCCACCTTCCTCCGGTTTGTCACCGGCAGTCTCCTTACAGTTCCCGGCATTACCCGCTGGCAAGTAAGGACAAGGGTTGCGCTCGTTACGGGACTTAACCCAACATTTCACAACACGAGCTGACGACAGCCATGCAGCACCTGTCTCAGAGCTCCCGAAGGCACTTCAGCATCTCTGCCAAATTCTCTGGATGTCAAGAGTAGGTAAGGTTCTTCGCGTTGCGTCGAATTAAACCACATGCTCCACCGCTTGTGCGGGCCCCCGTCAATTCATTTGAGTTTTAATCTTGCGACCGTACTCCCCAGGCGGTCAACTTATCGCGTTAGCTGCGCCACTAAGACATCAAGTGTCCCAACGGCTAGTTGACATCGTTTACAGCGTGGACTACCAGGGTATCTAATCCTGTTTGCTCCCCACGCTTTCGCACCTCAGTGTCAGTATCAGTCCAGAGAGTCGCCTTCGCCACTGGTGTTCCTTCCTATATCTACGCATTTCACCGCTACACAGGAAATTCCACTCCCCTCTACTGTACTCTAGCTCAGCAGTATCAGGTGCAATTCCCAGGTTGAGCCCGGGGATTTCACATCTGACTGACTGAACCACCTACGCGCGCTTTACGCCCAGTAATTCCGATTAACGCTTGCACCCTCCGTATTACCGCGGCTGCTGGCACGGAGTTAGCCGGTGCTTCTTCTGTGGCTAACGTCAATGTATAAAGGTATTAACTTTATACCCTTCCTCACCACTGAAAGTGCTTTACAACCCGAAGGCCTTCTTCACACACGCGGCATGGCTGGATCAGGGTTGCCCCCATTGTCCAATATTCCCCACTGCTGCCTCCCGTAGGAGTCTGGGCCGTGTCTCAGTCCCAGTGTGGCTGATCATCCTCTCAGACCAGCTAAGGATCGTCGCCTTGGTAGGCCTTTACCCTACCAACTAGCTAATCCTACGCAGGCTCATCTGATAGCGAAAGGTCCTAAGAGCCCCTCCTTTCCCCCGTAGGGCGTATGCGGTATTAGCGTCCGTTTCCGAACGTTATCCCCCACTACCAGGTAGATTCCCACGCGTTACTCACCCGTCCGCCGCTCTCAAAAGTAGCAAGCTACTTTCTACCGCTCGACTTGCATGTGTTAGGCCTGCCGCCAGCGTTCAATCTGAGCCATGATCAAACTCTTCAGTTTAAATTTCGACAACCAATTACAAAAGCAATCAGCCATCTAAGTCATGCTCAAAAACGTACATCTAAATGAATTCACATATAGGTTGCTTGTCTTTGATTAAGCTTTAATGCCTAACCTGAACAAGCGCCCACACGCATTACCTGATTAATTTGTTAAAGAGCGGCTTGAGCTACCCGATGTGTTGGGCTGTTGTCTCAAGCGAGGTGCGTATTCTACCTAATATCTGACAGGAGTCAACAAGGATTTATGAGTTTTTTTAGTTTTAAATACATAAACCTAAGATGATCAAGCATTAATCAGATGTGAACTAGGAAAGGGCGTGGCAATCCGGCTTTAACAAGCTACTCAGCTTCGTCTTCAACAACCGTTTTACTAGTAATAAACCGCGACATAAACAGGCCTAGCTCAAACAGCAACCACATAGGCACTGCCAGTAAGCTCTGGGAAATGACATCCGGCGGTGTTAGCAACATACCAAACACAAAGCATACAACTACAACATAGGCTCGCTTTGCCGCGAGATTTTTGGCTGTTACAGCGCCTGACTTAATTAGCAACAGGGTTGCGACAGGGATTTCAAAAGTAATGCCGAAGGCAAAGAATAACTTCAGTACAAAATTGAGATAACTACTGATATCTGTCATGACCGCTACATTCTCAGGACCCACACTGGTAAAAAATCCGAATATAAGCGGAAAAACAACAAAATAAGCAAAGGCAATACCGGCATAAAACAGCACAATGCTCGACACCAACAACGGAATGGCAAATTGTTTTTCGTTTGCATATAAGCCCGGTGCAATAAATGACCAGATCTGATGCAAGATATATGGCATCGCCAATACTACTGCGGCCACCAGGGTTAACTTAAACGGAGCGAAGAACGGAGAGGTAACATCTGTTGCAATCATGCTAGTCCCCTCTGGCAAGAGAGCCGTCAGTGGCGCTGACATGAACAAGTACAGATCATTAGCAAAATAAAACAAACCCAGAAAAACCAGAAACACAGCCAGTACAGCTCTCATCAACCTCTGGCGCAACTCCACCAGGTGGGAGATCAACGGCTGTTCTTGTTCTTTAGTGGTGTCTGTCATGTGCTGCTTTTATCACTATCCGTTTTGGGAGATTCTGCTGTAGACGCAGCCTCAGTGGTTGGCGTTTTCTCAGCCTCACTTACTGCGTCCTCAACATCCTTGGCCGCTGCCTTGAATGGCTTGCGCATTTCACTAAGCTCTTTTTCAAGCTCTTCTTTACTGATCGCTGTGGTACGACGCAACTCTTCAACACGCAACTCTTCGCTAATTTCATGCTGAATAGCTGTGACTGAACGTTTGATGCGCCCAAGCCACATACCACAGGTTTTAACTGCAACAGGCAGCTTATCCGGCCCCAGAACCAGCAACGCAACTACGCTGACGATAAGTATTTCGGCAAAACCGATATCAAACATATGAACAGGGCTTACTTATCTGAGCCAGTCTGGGATTTTTCCTTGTCTTTTTCAGCATCAGGCACTTCGCTTTGCGAAAACTGAGCATCCTCAGTGAGTTTTTTCTTTTCCTGATCTTCCTGAGCGTCTTTGGAATCATCCTCACTCATGGCTTTCTTAAAGCCTTTAACCGCGCCACCTACATCACCACCCAGATTGCGCAATTTTTTTGTGCCAAATATAAGCACCACAATGCCAAGCACAATCACTAACTGCCATATACTGATTCCACCAAAACCCATTGTTCTTCTCCAATTATATTTATCTGACCGAGTCATCTGACCGAGTCATCTGACCGAGTCATCTGACCGAGTCATCTGACCGAGTCATCTGACCGAGTCTGATTGCAGACGACTAATCTAATCGTTAATTGTTTTGCCGTGAAGCTTTTTCTTCAAGACCCGACATATCAAAGCGTCGCGCAAGCTCTAACAACACAGCCTCATGTGTTTCACCAAGATGCGACAGCATAACCAACGAGTGAAACCATAAATCTGCTGTCTCATAGACAAGGTCGGCACAGTCACCACTCACTTCCGCATCCTTAGCTGCAAGAATGGTCTCGGTAGCTTCTTCTCCAACCTTTTCCAGTATTTTATTCAGCCCTTTGGCATGCAGACTTGCTACATAGGAGCTATCTTCCGAGGCCCCTTTACGAGCTTCAAGTATTGTTGCCAATCTATCCAGGACATCACTCATTACATCAACCCTTGTTCTTATAGATAGATCCAGGAGACTTTACTACCTGATCGGTGATCTGCCACTTTCCCTGATCATCCAGCTTTCTAAAAAAACAACTTTCTCTTCCCGTATGACAGGCTATTCCACCAATCTGTTCAATAACCAGCAAAACCACATCACCATCACAGTCGAGCCGCAACTCGTGCAGGCGCTGAATATGGCCGGACTCTTCCCCTTTACGCCAGAGCTTTTGGCGTGAACGTGACCAATAAATCGCCCGCTGCTCCTGCACGCTGAGCAACAGAGATTCACGATTCATCCAGGCAAACATCATCACACGGCCTGTTTCCAGGTCCTGTGCAATGGCAGGCACTAGCCCCTTCTCATCCCACTTGACCTCATCAAGCCATGATTCATTAATCTTCACAGCACTCTTCCATCATCTAATTCAAAGCCCGTTAGCATAGCTTAACCACCGCCACTGAACCAGTGGCAATCAAGCTCGCCACAAGCTAACCCAGCCAGCACCAGCTAGCAACCAGCCATACCAGGGCAACTGCGAAACTGCCAACTGCCACTCGGGTCGAAGCAGCATTGCTACGGTCAGTATGGCCGTAGCTCCTATGAGCAGATGCCGCCGCGTTCGTTGTTTAGCCTTAACCTTTAACTGGGCCAAGCGCTGCTGAGATTCACTGTACTGCTCGTTACGTAACGCACTTTGCTGCAGAGCATCGAACACCAACTGCGGCATTTGTGGCAGCTTTTCCAGCCATTCAGGTCCCTGCTTACGAATGTTGGCCATCGCGGCCTTCACACTCATTCGCTCTTTCATCCAGTTTTCCAGGAACGGCTTGGCGGTTTTCCACAAATCCAGATCTGGGTATAGCTGCCTACCCAGACCTTCTATATTCAGCAACGTTTTCTGTAGCAGAACCAACTGTGGCTGTACTTCCATATTAAAACGGCGCGCTGTCTGAAATAGACCGAGCAACACCATGCCGAAGGAGATTTCTTTCAGCGGTTTTTCAAAAATTGGTTCACATACACTACGTATAGCAGTTTCAAAAGCATGTACATTGGTATCTCTTGGCACCCAACCAGAGTCGATGTGTAACTGCGCTACTTGCCGGTAATCACGCTGAAAAAATGCCAGTATGTTACGTGCAAGATAACTTTGATCTTCCTCACTTAGTGAGCCGATAATGCCAAAATCCACGGCAATATATTGTGGGTTATCCGGATTATCCCGCGATACAAAGATATTACCGGGATGCATATCGGCATGAAAGAAACTATCCCGGAACACCTGGGTAAAGAAAATTTCCACACCCCGTTCAGCCAGCTTTTCCATATCAGTATGCTGCGCCTGTAACTGCTGCATATCGGCTACGGGGATACCATAAATACGCTCCATGACAAGCACATTACGGCGAGTATAGTCCCAGAAAATTTCTGGCACATAGAGAACGCTCGAACCTTCAAAATTGCGCCGGAGCTGTGAGCCATTTGCAGCTTCCTTACGCAAATCCAATTCATCAAAGATAGTTTGTTCATACTCTTCCACGACCTCGACAGGACGCAACCGGCGCCCTTCCGACCATAGATGACAGACCATCCAGGCCAGCGTATAGAGCAGTGAAATATCCTGCCGGATCACTTTATCAATACCCGGGCGAATCACTTTCACTACAACAGCCCGTCCATCTTTCAGCGTTGCCCCGTGCACCTGTGCAACTGATGCAGAGGCCATGGGATCCGCATCAAATGTCTGGAATATTTCGGATACAGAGCAACCCAATGAACTTTCAATAATCGTTCGAGCTCGAGCACTGGGAAAGGGTGGTACATTATCCTGCAAACGAGCCAGCTCAACCGCAATATCATCGGGAAGTAGATCCCGCCGCGTTGAAAGCATCTGACCAAATTTAATAAAAACAGGCCCCAGCGCTTCAAGTGCCAGGCGTAAACGTACTGCCTCAGACTGGCGTGCGGGGAAAATATAGCGCCAGGGGAGCAGATACAACATCAACCTCACCAACCAAGGCAGTGATGGATGCAAAAAAAACGTATCCAGACGATAGCGAGCTATGACCCAGCCAATTTTAATGGAACGTAACACCGGTCGCACTTAGAGACATCCTATATCGAATGGTGGTTTATTAATGATCTTCAGCCCAGCAGGGTTTTGTTGCGCCCGGTGTCTTTCGCCTGATAGAGCATTTTATCTGCTCTTGAGAACATGCTTTCAGGGGTATCGCCAGGTTGCACTTCAGTGACACCGAAAGACATAGTGATGCGAACTGGCTTACTCTGGAAATTAAACGGACTGTCTTCAATTACTTTTCTAACTTTTTCAATTGCCGTGATAGCTGAAGGCCCATCGGTTGAAGGCATGATGATAACAAATTCTTCCCCCCCGAAACGGGTCACCAGATCAATATTACGCAAGTTTTGCTGCAGTATTCTGGCCATCAGCCGCAGTACTTTATCGCCAGCCAGATGGCCGTACTCATCATTAACCTGTTTGAACAGGTCCAGATCTGCCACACACAGGGTAAATACTGTCTGATAGCGCTCCCAGCGCTCCAGTTCATTCAGTATGTGGCGGTCATAAGCATAGCGGTTAGGCAGCCCGGTCAAGGGATCGGTGCGCGCCTTCAACTGTTCTTCTTCAATCCGGTGTTTAACCTGATCGGCCTCTTTCTCCATTTGTGAGACTTTCTGTAAGAGATCCTGATAACGAGCTGTCAACTTGGCTTCACGCGCCTCTTCAGATTTTTTATGCTCATCCATAGCACGGACAATGCTCGACAGCTGACGGCTAACGGCTGTTTTCAGTTCATTAATATCCGTAGATTGTTTTACTGTACGGTTGATCTGATATACGTCATGACGTACCGTTTTATCCAACAGGTTGTTACGTTTACTGGCTTTAACTTCATCATCGTGGCTTTCATTAAGAAAGGTTTGCACATAGGCCAACTGCTGATTCAGACTAAGCAGATAGTCTTCAAAGTCCTCCCCCATATCTACCCCTGACAAGCGCATCAGCTTAATCAGATTATCCAGAATATCGGGCAGCTTTTCCGAAGCGGGATTGGATTCCAGTTGGCCGATCAGCTCATGGACTTTGGGTGCATACTCATAGGGAACGCGCAGCAACTGCACCAAATCCAGCAAACGCCCGGAGATAGAGGTTACAATAAATTCACGATTATCAGCCAGATCGCTAGAAATCTCTGCCCGCTCCTCCGGAGTCGCTGTTAGCAAGAGGCGCCGTTGATACTCCAGCAAAGTCTGTAACAAGCCAGGTATTTCATACAAATGCTCAGCATTAGATGCCAGCTTGTGGTTATATTCCGGTAGCAATGTATTAAATTCACCGGCTACATCCTGCTTTTCAATAAGCCCAGACCATTGCCGGAGTAGATCTACTAATTGTCTTACGCTATTGGAGCGAGCAGTATCCAATACGCGAATACGCTTTTCGATCTCCCTGGCTAAATTCCGTAATGATCGAACCTCAATTGTATCCAGCTTTGCCAAGAGCAGGCGTAGCGACTGATCCAGCTCTGCATCCTGCCCCTGCAGTCCGAGACTCAATTGTGATAGCACGCTTTTCAGCTGTTCCAGCAGACGCTCCGAATACTGCTCTGTTTGCTCAAGCTCCTTGGCCAGTATTTTGTATTTTTTTCGCCAATCTTCTGAGTCTGCCATTGCAGCCAGCTCCCTCAATACCACATATCGAATTTTTTACTACTATAAACCAAAAAACCGCCGCAGTGACCCCTTTACTTATGGAATCACCACAACGGTTTAGTGGTTTTATGATCAGTCCGAATTATTCGTTCAGTTCTGCTCGCTCTTTTTCGATCAGGTAGTTAACCACCTTGAGCATTTCACTATTACTCCCCGCCATCGCACCAGTAATCTGGTATTTGCCATTCACGACCATCGCGGGCACGGCTGTTATCTGATAGGCACGCAACCTTGCCTGACCCTGCTTCAGACGAGTATCTACAGCAAACGAATCGTAGAGCTTATTAAACTCATCTTCCTCTATGCCATAGGCACTGTAAAAGCCTGCAAAATCATCAACGCTGCGCAAACTTGTATTCTGCACATGCACTGCATCGAACATAGCCTGATGCGTCTCTTCCACCTTACCGCTCAATTCAGCTACATAATAGGCTCGGGCAAATGGCTCCCAATTGCGGGAGAACACCACAGGAAGGTGTTTGAAATCCAGATCCTCTGAGCTCTGTTGCTGTGCCCAACTGGACAGCATAGGTTCCAGATTGGCACAGTGTGGGCATGGATAACCAAATACAGCCACGACCTCTACCTTTTCCGGATCACTGGTAGTCACGGCTGACGGTAATTCCTGATAGTGAACTCCTGCCTCATATCCAGAATCAGTTTGCGCAATCGCGCTGGTAAATGGGATCAGGGCAAATGCAGTAACAGCAAGTAGTTTTTTTAGCATAGTTCTCTCAACTCGGAATCAGCTTAGGACAGTGACTATGACCCTGTTTGAGACACTTAGTTCTCAAGCAGGAGCAGTTTTCTGTCCGTACATCCTGTACATAAAAGGGCAGCCTTAGCCACCCTTTTTAATTTAAGCACGCATGATTCGACTAATCAGTGTAAGCCACGAATGTACTGGGCAACGGCACTCATTTCAGTATCAGACAGTTTTACAGCAATATCACGCATCATCCGGTTGGGATCATTGGCACGATCTTCAGCAGAAAACTTCTGCAACTGTAACGCGGTATACTCTGGATGTTGTCCACTCAGAGCCGGGAAGCGCGCCGGGTTATTACCCTGCCCACTAGGCATATGACAAGCGGCACAAGCAGCTACGCCCTTATCAGCAATACCCGCTTGATAAATGCTACGACCAAGCTCCAGTTGATCCGCAGCCGTTTGACCAATAGTTATGGTCTGGCTGGAGAAGTAGGCCGCGATATCACGCAGATCACGCTCAGTAAAACCATCCAGCAATCCGGTCATTTCCGGTATAACACGTGCGCCGCTGAGCTGATCCTGCATCTGCTTCAACAGGTAACGGGAATTTTGACCTGCCAGGCTCGGAAACGTCCCCATAGGACTGTTACCGTCGGCACCGTGACAGGCGCCACATACCGCAACTTTTTGCGACCCGGCAGTTGCATCGCCACCAGTGGCATGCGCCATTCCGGTGATTCCAACACTTATCAGTAAGCTGATTAGTAATTTGTTCATTGACTAGACCCAGACTCTTGCTAAAAATTTGTTTTAGTCCAGCTGCCGCATTGACCGGTGCTGACACCTCAATTGTTGCTACCCCTGACTAGAGGTTCTCTCAGTTCGCAGGTAAAATTGGCTGTATTATAAACTAATATCCTCACAAACTGGAACGCATTTGTTCTGTGTGGCGATCCTATCATAGTGAGATCCCGATGTCTGAAGCACAATCCATAATCAATTTTCACCAGGCACGCTTTTGTGTCAGTGCTGACAAACTGAACCAATGCCCAGATGACAGCTTGGCGGAAGTCGCCTTTGCTGGTCGCTCAAACGCAGGCAAATCCAGCGCAATCAATACATTAACACAAAATGGCAAATTGGCTCGAACCTCCAAGACACCTGGTCGTACGCAATTGATCAACTTTTTCGATCTCAATATTCCCGGCATTCGTATCGTCGACCTGCCCGGTTATGGTTATGCTAAAGTACCAGTCGCGATAAAAGTCCATTGGCAAAAACACCTGGATGCTTATCTGCAGCACCGTGAAGCCTTAAAGGGCCTGGTGCTGGTCATGGATATTCGTCATCCGATGAAAGATTTTGATGAAATGCTAATCAGTTGGTGTGAAAAAACCGGCATGCCACTGCATATCTTGCTGACCAAGGCCGATAAACTGACCCGAGGCCCAGCACAGAGCACGCTGCTGAAGCTTCAGGCACAATTACGCAAACGCCTGGGCGACAAGGTCACATTGCAGACCTTCTCAGCGCTGAAGAAAGAAGGAGTACCGGAACTGCGCGCCAGATTGAGCGAGTTACTGCTGGAACAGGGAACGGAAAGTGGCGCTTAATGCGCCTCATCCCAATTCAGACCGGCATCCGCCTCCACTAGCAAGGGCACTTTAAGGCTGACCGCCTGCTCCATCGTCTGCGTAACTCGTACAATAAAGTCGGTCACATCGGCTTCGGCAACTTCGAACACCAACTCATCGTGTACTTGCATGATCATTTTTGCATCAAACTGGCTCTGCTCCAGCCAGTTATCCACATCAAGCATCGCCTGCTTAATAATGTCCGCAGCCGTACCCTGCATCGGCGCATTAATCGCCGTACGCTCAGCCGCTTGACGACGCATGCCATTTTTTGAGTTAATCTCCGGCAGATAGAGACGACGCCCGAGCAAGGTTTCCACATAACCCTTTTCATGCGCCAGCTCCCGCGTTTCATCCATGTAACGCTGCACACCTGGATAGGTAGCGAAGTAGTGATCGATATACCGCTGGGCATCGTTACGTCCCACCCCTAACTGACGCGCCAGACCAAAGGCCGACATACCATAAATCAGCCCAAAGTTAATGGCTTTGGCACTGCGACGCTGCTCGGTAGACACCTGTTCCAGCTCGACACCAAAGACTTCAGCGGCAGTTGCCCGATGGATATCCTCTCCTTTGGCAAACGCCTGCAGCAAACCCTCGTCACCCGACAGGTGAGCCATGATACGCAGCTCAATCTGGGAATAGTCAGCGGCCACAATACGATAGCCCTCAGGCGCAATAAATGCCTGGCGAATCCGCCGGCCTTCCTGGGTCCGAATCGGAATATTCTGCAGATTGGGGTCCGATGACGACAAGCGCCCAGTGGCAGTGACGGCCTGATGATACGAGGTATGAATACGCCCGGTATCCGGATTGATCATCAGCGGCAGCTTATCGGTATAGGTTGATTTCAGCTTACTCAAACCACGATGCTCAATAATCACTTTGGGCAAAGGGTAGTCCAGGGCTAGCTCCTGCAACACCTCTTCTGCCGTGGAAGGCGCTCCTTTAGGAGTTTTTTTACGTACCGGAATCCCCTGCTTCTCAAACAAGATCACCTGAAGCTGTTTAGGTGATCCCAGATTAAAGGGCTCACCGGCCAGTTCAAAGGCTTGCTGCTCCAGCTCCTTGAGCCTGATCTCTAATTCCCGGCTGTGCTTGGATAGCAGCGTGGCATCCACACGAGCACCATTGCGCTCGATCTTTGCCAGCACCGGAATCAGCGGCACTTCCAAGCTGTCAAGTAACTCGGCAAGACGACCTTCCTGCGCCAGTTGCCCCGTCATCCTCTGATGTAGGCGCAGGGTGATATCGGCATCTTCAGCGGCATAGGGCGTGGCAATATCGAGATCAACCTGATTAAAGGTAAGCTGGTTTTTACCCTTACCGGCAACCTCTTCAAAACTTGTTGTTTTAAAGCCCAGATAGCGGTCGGCCAGACTATCCATATCATGCCGTCCTGCCGTGGAATTCAACACATAAGATTCCAGCATGGTGTCCGCCACAACCCCTTGCAGCTTGATGCCATAGCGCGCCAGCACATTCATATCATATTTGATGTGCTGACCTACCTTGGGTCGCTGTGGATCTTCCAACAGCGGTTTGAAGCGCTCCAGCACCTGATTACGGTCCAGTTGAGCCGGGGCTCCCACATAATCATGCGCCAGTGGCAGGTAGGCCGCTTCACCGGGTTTAATCGCAAATGACAAGCCAACCAGCTCGGCTTGCATATAATTCAGGCTGGTGGTTTCGGTATCCAGGGCAAACAGTTCGGCTGTCTGCAAACGGGCTAACCAACTTTCCAACTCATCCCAGCTCAGAATCACCTGATAATCGGTTTCCATTACCGGCTGCTGAGACGCTTCCACAGCAACGCTCTCTCCAGCTTCCAGCTCTTCAATCCAGCTGCGAAACTCAAACTCACGAAAAAGCGCTATTAGTGCGGCGGTATCGGGCTTCGGACAGGGAATATCTTCCAGTTTTATATGCAGCGGCACATCCGTCTTGATGGTCGCCAGCAAATAGGATAGCTCAGCTTCCTTGCGATGAGCTTCCAACTTCGCTGCCATACTTTTGGCGCCACGAAATGGCAGGTCGGCAATCTGATCCAGATTCTGGTAAAGCGCTTGAATACCGCCGATGCCCTGTAACAGTGCCAACGCGGTTTTTTCACCCACGCCCGGCACGCCTGGAATGTTATCCACCTTGTCGCCCTGTAAGGCTAGCAGATCAATCACCAACTCAGGAGGAATACCAAATTTTTCCTTCACCCCAGCCACGTCCATGCAGGTATCGGTCATGGTATTGATCAGGGTGACATGCTCATTGACCAACTGCGCCATATCCTTATCGCCAGTCGAAATAATCACCGGACGCTGCTTTTCTGTGGCTTCACGTGCCAGCGTGCCAATCACATCATCAGCTTCCACGCCCTCCTCAACCAGCAGCTCTATCCCCATCGCCCGGACAATATTGTGTATCGGCTCAACTTGAACGCGCAGATCATCCGGCATCGAAGGACGATGCGCTTTGTATTCAGCAAACAGCTCATCACGAAAGGTTTTACCCTTGGCATCAAAGATGACAGTGACCGGGCTC
The DNA here is from genome assembly GCF_008727795.1 of Nitrincola iocasae. Classification (NCBI taxonomy): domain Bacteria; kingdom Pseudomonadati; phylum Pseudomonadota; class Gammaproteobacteria; order Oceanospirillales; family Oceanospirillaceae; genus Nitrincola; species Nitrincola iocasae. The sequence continues at coordinate 3,887,590 of NZ_CP044222.1, forward strand.
TGTGGATACTGCTTCAACAAACTACGCAGCATAGAGGTCACAACCCGAACGGCACCGGTCGGAAAGCCATCCCGAGTACTCAGGTTTGCCTGCTGTGAGGCAAAAAAAGCACGGTATAAATAGGAGGAGCCGTCGACTAGAATAATAGGGAGATGCTGTTCACTCATGAAATTTTCCGTTTTGCTGGTTGCCGTGATTAGTGTCAGGGTTCACAATCATAGCAAATTAAATCATTTAACTTATGAGAAAAGCGCCATGCTTAAAAAACTCTTACTCATTGCTCTGCTCAGCGGCCTTCCGTTAGGCATGGTCAATGCACAGGAAGACCAGCTCAACCCTGAGCCGGAAATCACCATCACCCATGATGGCGAAGCCACTTATTATGAATACCGAGTTGGCGGAATACTTAAAGAAATCAAAGTTGTACCTGTAGTAGGCGAACCCTACTACCTGGTGCCTCAAGGCGAATCAGGCGAGTTAATACGCGCAGGAGAGCCCACAGTTCTTACACCTAAATGGGTTCTGTTTAGCTGGTAGGAAGCATTGTTGTGGCCGTTTATACTCCTGTTACATCTGCTGAGCTTAGCCAGTTGCTGGCTGACTTTGATCTTGGCACCCTCAGCCACTTCGAAGGCATTGAGGGTGGCATAGAGAACACTAATTACTTCGTGACCCTGTTGCTCCAGGGTCAAAAAAAGGAGTACGTACTTACTATCTTTGAGGAACTTTCATTCGAAGAAATGCCGTTCTTTGTTGAACTGGGTCACTGGTTAGCAGAACGCAATATTTCAGTACCCTATGCCATACGAGACCGTAATGGCATTGCGCTTAAGCAACTCAAAGGTAAACCCGCCTTTCTGCAGCCTCGTTTTTACGGTGCGGATGTTCCGGCAGCGCAATTGCGCCCGCATCACTGTTTTCAGATAGGGGAAGCCTTGGCGCGTTTTCATCTGGCTGGCAGCGATTTCTATCTGAAACGACAAGCGCATCGTGGGATCTTATGGTGGCGCCGTGAAACACAAGCCATCGCCCATCGCTTAAGTTCTGACGATGCCGATCTGCTGCAACAGGAAGTTTTAGCCTTTGACAGACTGCGGGAAGCCAACTGGGATCTGCCAACAGGTGTCATTCATGGAGATTTATTTCATGATAATGCCCTGTTTCTGGATGACAGGCTGGAAGCAATTCTCGATATGTACAATGCGGCTACGGCCTACCAACTCTATGATCTGGCCATCGTTGCCAACGACTGGTGCAGCCGCCCGGATTGCAGCATTGATACAGAGCGGGAAAGTGCCCTGTTGGAGGGCTATGCTCAGATTCGTGCCTTCACGGCCGATGAAGCCCGTGCCTGGCCCATTCTGACACGCACTGCCGCCATGCGCTTCTGGCTTTCACGCCTGATTCCCTGGTTAGGCATTGCGCAGGCTTCACGCCAGGGGGGCGATATGAAATTGAAAGATCCGCAGCAGTACAAAAACATACTGTTATCACGCCTGAATACCCCGGCAAAACTAGGTTAAACCCGATACTAGCGTAAAGAGAACTGATGGACGTTACCCACATTATTGACTCACTCAACGATGCCCAGCGTAGTGCAGTCACCGCGCCGGTGCAAAACCTGCTGATACTGGCCGGTGCCGGGTCCGGTAAAACACGTGTGCTGGTGCATCGCATTGCCTGGCTGATTGAGACCGAAGGCCTGTCACCCTATTCGATTCTGGCGGTCACCTTCACCAACAAGGCGGCTCGTGAAATGCGTGGCCGTATTGAACAGTTGCTAGGGATCAACACCCAAGGTATGTGGGTGGGCACATTTCACGGGCTGGCACATCGTCTGTTGCGTGCGCATTGGAAAGATGCTGGGCTGCAGGACAACTTCCAGATCATGGACAGTGACGACCAGCTACGCTTGATTAAGCGGCTGTGCAAGGAACAGAATCTGGATGACAGCCGTTGGCCACCCCGGCAAATGCAGTGGTTTATCAATGCACAAAAGGATGAGGGTCTGCGCAGTCGACATATTGAACGTACCGGCGACCCTTACCAACGCACCATGATTGATCTCTACCAGGCCTATGAAGAAGCTTGTGATCGTGGCGGTATGATCGACTTTGGTGAACTGCTACTGCGCTCACTGGAACTGCTGCGTGATCGTGCTCCGGCCTTACTGAAACACTACCGCGAGAGATTCCGTTATGTCCTGGTGGATGAATTTCAAGATACCAATGCCATCCAGTACGCCTGGCTAAGGCTGTTATGTCAGGGCGAACAAAAGCTCATGGCCGTGGGTGACGACGACCAGTCCATTTATGGCTGGCGTGGCGCGCGGATTGAAAATATCCAAACCCTGAGCGACCACTTTCCGGGTACTGATACCATTCGCCTGGAACAAAACTACCGCTCAACCCAGGCCATACTGAAAACCGCCAATGCGGTGATTCAAAACAATGCCGACCGGCTGGGTAAGCAGCTTTGGACCGAAGGCAGCGAAGGAGAGCCGGTCTCCCTCTACAGCGCCTTCAACGAACAGGATGAAGCGCGTTTTATTGTTGATCAGATCAGCAAGTGGATAGAACATGGCAACCGTCGTGATGAATGTGCCATTCTCTATCGTTCCAACGCTCAGTCCCGTGTGATGGAGGAAGCCCTGATCCGCTCAGGGGTCCCCTACCGCATCTATGGTGGACAGCGCTTTTATGACCGGTTGGAAATCAAGAACGCCCTTGCCTATCTGCGTCTGATCGCCAACCGCGATGACGACACCGCCATGGAACGGGTGATCAATGTGCCCACACGTGGCATAGGTACACGCACCATAGAGCTGGTGCGTGAGCGTGCGCGTCAGGAAGGCATCTCCATGTGGCGAGCCGCCAATGAAATTATCGAAATGAAGCAGTTACCCGCCAGGGCAGGGAATGCACTGCAAGGGTTTCTGGATCTCGTTAATCAAATCACTACTGACACCCACACCCTCAGCCTGCATGAGCAAACTGACATGGTGATCAAGGCCGCCGGATTAATCGAGCATCATGAAAAAGAAAAGGGTGAAAAAGGTCAGTCACGCATAGAAAACCTGGATGAGCTGGTCACCGCTACCCGGCAGTTTGCCAGCCAATGGGAGCGTGACAACCAGGATGAAAATATCACCCTGCTGGCAGCATTTCTCGATCAGGCGGCACTGGATGCTGGCGAAGCTCAAGCAGACAGCCATGCGGACAGCGTACAACTCATGACCCTGCACTCAGCCAAAGGACTGGAGTTTCCACTGGTGTTTCTGACAGGAATGGAGGAAGGTCTGTTCCCGCACAGCATGTCGGCTGAAGAACCAGGACGTATGGAGGAAGAACGTCGACTCTGTTATGTCGGCATCACCCGTGCCATGCAGAAGCTCTACCTGACGCTGGCCGAATCCAGGCGTTTGCATGGCCAGGAAAAGATCAATCGTCCATCGCGCTTTATCCGCGAGATACCCGATGAACTGATTGAAGAGGTTCGTCTTAATTCCAGTGTCAGACGCCCCTACTCCAGCGGACGATCCGACCAGCAAAGCAGCCTGTTTGGCAGTCACAACAGTCTGTCAGTCAGTGAAATCAGTGGCACACCCCTCAGCCTGGGTCAGCGCGTGCTGCACCCGAAGTTTGGCGAAGGGATGGTGGTTAACTTCGAAGGCTCCGGGCCCAAAGCTCGTGTCCAGGTGAATTTTGACGACGAAGGCAGTAAATGGCTGGTCGTAGGTTTTGCTAAGCTGGAAACCCTCTAATGGAGTGGCTGTTGCCAGAGCAGCTTAGCTCATTGCATGCCCTGTTACTGGTCCTTTCCGCCGGGGTGACATCGGCCGTTACCGCCAGCATGGGTGTAGGGGGCGGCATATTACTCCTGGCGATCATGGCTGTCATCATGCCTGCGGCTGCCATTATCCCGGTGCATGGCATGGTGCAACTGGGTTCTAACCTCAACCGGGTAATCATGACGATAACCCATGTTGACTGGCGCTTGCTGGCGGCCTTCGCCCCTGGCTCAATCCTAGGCGCCTGGCTTGCCAGCCTGTTTCTGGTACAACTCCCTACCAGCACGCTGCAACTAACCATCGCCGGTTTCATTCTGTTTCTCTGCTGGGGCCCCAAAATTCCACCCATGGCTTTGGGACGTACAGGCACCTTCGTGGCAGCCAGTATCACCAGCTTCATCAGCATGTTTGCCGGAGCCTCCGGTCCACTGGTCGCAGCCTTCGTCAAGCAACAGCATGTCGGTGACCGCTTTCGAACCGTTGCCAACTTTGCCGCCTGCATGAGCCTGCAACACTTACCCAAGGCCGTTGTGTTCGGCGCGGCCGGATTTGTCTTCAAAGATTGGCTTGGGCTAATGCTGTTAATGATCCTCAGTGGTGCTGTAGGTACCTGGATGGGTCTGCACCTACTCAAACGCATCAGCAACCAACACTTCACCTTGATCTTTAACTGGCTACTCACGCTACTGGCGATTCAGCTAGTCTGGCAAGCGCTCGCCTAATCAAACACAAAACTAAATCATTTGCATTTACATAAAAGCGCAGATAAGCTGTGACACCTTAATACAACTCACCAGCCAGCCCCCTACGCCAGCCCGTGACTGACTTGATCTCTGATGATGAAGGAGTTGAAGGATGCGTTTTCAGGGCCATACAACGGCTGTCAAAGCTGTTGAACCGATTAAAACACTTGCCACTCGTCTAGATCTGCTGGCCCAGTGTCATCAGTGGCGCCCTGCCAGCAAGCGGCTCCAGTCGCTATTGCACACCGCGGATAGTCTGACGACGCCATGATATTCAAAGAACCTCAGGCTCGTGATGCCTTGGGCCTGCTCTACAGCCAGAACCGCCAATGGTTGCTGGGCTGGCTGTGCAAGCGCCTGGGCTGTAGTCAAAGAGCCTCCGACCTGTTACAGGACACATTTGTACGTCTGCTTAAACGCGATGAGTGGTCACAAGCTCAAGAGCCACGAGCTTACCTGATGACCGTCGCTAAACGGGTACTGATCGACCACTGGCGGCGTGAGCGCATTGAACAGGCCTATCTCGATGCTCTGCAACAACTACCCGAGGCAGAAGCGCCGTCACCCGAGACTCATCATCAATTGCTGGAATTACTGGTAGAAATCGACCGTCGCCTGGATGGTCTACCCGCTCTGACACGCCAGGCTTTTTTGCATGCCCAGTTGGATGGCATGACTTATAGCGAAATTGCCCTGGCCCTGGGCATGTCGGTCAGCAGCGTCAAACGTCACCTGATTCGTGCCACCAGCCGCTGTTATTTCCCTGATTTGACAGGCTGATCATAAGATGAATTCTCCACCACCAACCATCCCGGAAAGTGTTGCTCGTGATGCAGTCGAGCTACTGCTGGACTGGCAAATGCAGGCGGAGCCCGACTGCTGGGAGCGTATTCGTCGCTGGCGTGCGGCACATCCCGACCACGAACGCGCCTGGCAACAGATTGAAACCACTCAGCAGCAGCTGTCTGTCCTGTCCCCTGCAACAACCAGGCTGGCTCGTAACACCCTAAGCACTGGTCGACAAAGCCGTCGACGTTCCCTGAAGGTCATGGCATTGCTTTGCATGGGCGCAAGCAGCGGTTGGTTGATCAGTCGTCAGCCAGGAATCACCCTCGGACAGGATCAACACTTCACGGGTACCGGAGAGCAGCTTGAACTACAATTGCCCGGTGGCAGCCAAGTACAGCTGAACAGCCGCACGGCCATTCGACTAAGCTACAATCAACACCGCACCCAGATACACTTGCTGCAGGGTGAAATTTTCATTCAGACCGCCGCCCCCCCTGCAGAACCCCCTCGCTCTCTGCTAATCACCACACAGCAGGGCGTTCTGACACCGGTGGGAACCGCTTTTAATGTGCGCCAGCTGCACGAAACCACCCAGGTGGCGGTACTCGCAGGGCAAGTACGGCTGATCCAGGGGCCGGTGCAGCAACCTCATCTGATTCCCACTGGCGAAACACTGCTTATCTCCAACACGGCGTTAGTCTCACAAAGCCAGGTAACACCTGCAGACACCGCCTGGAGACAGGGCATGCTGATTGCAGAAGGTATGCGCCTGCAACAGTTCATAGATCAGTTATCTAGGTATCATCAAGGCATTATCCGGCTGGACCCGACACTGGCAGAACTGAGAGTATCCGGTAGCTACCCCATCCAAGACACCCGAAGGGTGCTCGAAAGCCTGAGCCATAGCCTGCCGATTCGGCTTGAACAGCGCTCCCGTTACTGGATTACGCTGCGCCCTGCAGGATACTCCGGATGAAGTTTAAAAAACATGGACTGATTTTCATTCTCAAACGTCAAGGTAGGTATATGACGTTTTATTGAGGATGTTTTCATGTCATTCAACCTGGTTGCTCTACCCTTTAAATCGAAACCTCTGCCACGCTTTGTCTTGCTTGGAGCACTCGGAATGGGGTTATCCGTTGGCTGGACACTACCCAGCGTAGCCGCTGCGACTAGTGCTCACACCGAAACTCATCACTTGAATATTGCTGATGGTGACTTGGGCCAGGCACTCAACGCCCTCGGCCATCAGACCGGCATTCTCCTGTCCTATTCACCAGATCTGGTGGATGGCATGACCAGCCCAGAGCTGTCCGGTCAATATACCGTGCTACAGGGTTTGGGCCTGCTACTGTCCGGCACCGGGCTTCAGACCGAACAACTTGCCAATGGCGGCTTTCTGATTCGCAGCCAAAGTAACGCCACCGATGATCAGGCAGCAGCCCTGCCGCTGATGCAGGTTGAAGGGGCCTATACTGGTTACGGCTACGCCGCGATTGAAAACGGCGAGATGCGCAATGCCATGCGCGGCGATCTGGCCGAAACCCTGAGCATTATTCCATCTGTCCGAGTGGCTGATAGCAGCAGCTCCAGCCTGCAACAGGGTGATATCAAACCAGCGGAGCTTTCCATTCGCGGAGCCTCTCCCTATCAGAATAAACTGATGCTGGACGGTGCGTCTATCGATAATCTGATGGACCCGGCACAGCGTGAAAACCCCAGCAACTACACCAATGTTGCCGGACACTCGCAGGGCATTTTTCTCAATACCGACTTTCTCAGCCAGGTTGAAGTCATTGATGTCAACGCCTCGGCCAGTGAAGGGGGATTCAGCGGCGGGGTGATCAAGGCCGAAACCAAGTCCTATGACGGTGAAGACTTCTTTAGCATCAGCCAGCGCCGTACCCGTGACAGCTGGACCAACTTTCATATCGATCCAGCACAGCTGGGTGAGTTTGGTGATGGCGCCGCACAGGCAGTTACGGGTGTACCAGGTGACTTTCAGCCCAACTTCCGCAAGGATCAGCTCAGCCTGCAGGGTGCCACGCGTATCGGAGATATCGGTATTTTTGCCGGGCTGGATGAAAAGACCTCGCGAATCTGGCAAAAACAGGTGGTAGATATAGATTTTGACCATTTTGCCCAGACGGGACGTATCTTCAAACCCAGTGAAGAGCGCTCACTGGATACCTACTCCCGCTCAGGCGTGCTCCGTCTGGATTGGCTGGAGCAGGATTATCTGTTTAATGCCTCCTTAGCTTTCAGTGAATATGATGAGGACACCTTCTTTATCAATTACCTGGATTCAGACTTCGATAGTCGGCATCAGGGCCTGAATCTGAGCGTCAATTACGGCCAGCACTTCGGCAATACCCGACTGGACCTGAATGTCAGTGCAGGCATCAGTTCAGATGAGCGGTATTTTAAAAACGATGTGCTGGATAAGTACCGGTACACCACCATCTATCAGGGCGGTTTCATCGGTGGCTATGGTGATCTGGAAAGTGAGCAGCGTACGCTGACATCCACCCTGAAGCTCAGTACTCCGCTGACGGATGCGCTAACCTTCGACTATGGTGGTGAGCTGCGCTGGCTCAACTTCCGCCAGAATCGCCTCAATGATTTCACTTACAACGAATATACGCTCGATTTCACGCAACCCCTGCCGCCACAAACAGGGCTGGGATCCTGGTCGCCCTCGGATCAATACCATGTGCGGGAAGTGATCTATCAGGCGGGTGAAATCAAGTTTAACAACCTCAATGCCGCCGCGTTTACTGAACTGAATGGCGATCACCAGCGCTTTTTTTGGCACACCGGCCTGCGTCTGGAACGTGATGACTGGTTGGGCAATACCAACCTGGCACCTCGCCTAAGTGCTGGTATCTATCTGGATGATGCCAAACGTTACCGTATTACTGCGGGTGCCAACCGTTATTACGGCAAATCCTTTATGGCCTATCGTCTCAGGGAGCTGGAACGCGATCGGATCCTGATACGCTCGCGCACCTCGCCCACCGCTGAATATCAGTCTGTTGACGCGAATCGTGATTGGTTCTATCAGGATCTTGACACCCCTTATGATGATGAACTGAATCTGGGTATCAGTGGACCCCTGATGTCGGGTGAAGCCGGACTGATGCTGGTGGAACGGAAAGGCGAACGCCAAGTGCGGACCCGCTATGATGCTGCAACCGATATGCATTGGTTTGATAATTCGGGCTCCAGCCGTACCCATCAGGTCGACCTCTACTGGCGTTCAACCCCAGCTGAATGGCTGGGCGCCTACTGGGCCATCAACACCTCCGCCTCCTGGATGGATAAGCAGACAGACACCACCTATGGCAACAGCTCATCCGGTTATCTGTCCAACAGTAACAGCGCCGATGACGAGGTCTGGTTTGAAGGTAAACGCATCCTCAAACGTGACCTGCCAGCCAATGATTTTGCTACCCCAGTCAGTCTTAATCTGGATCTGATTACCCGCAGTGGCGATGACCGCATTCAATTGCGTAATGCGTTTGCCTTTACCAATGGCTATCGCTCACTGCGTAATGTCGGCACCGACCCCGCCACTGGCTTAAAACAATACGAAGTGCATAAGCAGGGCAGCACGCTGCGCTGGGACATGAGCATCGATTTGCGCCTGCTGCAATCGAGAAACTCGCCTTACCTGCGGCTGGATGTGGTCAATGTCACCGACAACCAGAACACCATCAGTGCTGAATCCAATGTGCAGCTATTTGGTGTCGGTCGTCAGTATTGGCTAGAACTGGGCTACAAGTTCTAGGTGATGCCATGCCATTGAAGCTATTCATTTACAGTCTGGCGATGGCCCTATTCATGAGTCCATCACACGCCGCCTCTGACCCACTAATAGAGGCGTACCGGCAACCTCAGTCGCTCTGGCCCGCGGCTGAAACCGACCCGGGGATTGATACCGTGGCACTCGCACCGCTGCCGGCGCCAGACAGTTTACCCGTCTGGTCCAGCGTGACGCCCGAGCGCATCACGCTGGGTAAACAATTGTTCTTTGAACGCCGCTTATCAGCGTCTGATCAGATCGCCTGCGCCTCCTGCCATGATCCAGACCTGGGCTGGACTGATGGTCGACGTGTGTCCATCGGTCACAACCGGCAACAGGGTGACATGAACGCCCCCAGCATCGTCAACAGTATTTTTCTGCATGAGGTGTTCTGGGACGGTCGAGCAACCAGCCTGGAAGAACAGGTTATCGCCAGTTGGACCAATCCGATTGAGATGGCGGGCGATGTGGACGTTTCAGCAGCAAAGCTGTCAGCTATAGCGGGTTACGCTCCCCTGTTTGAAGCCGCATTTGGCGATACAGAAGTGACCGTTGAACGCATCGCATCTGCCATTGCGACGTTTATGCGCAGCGTGAATATGCTCGACGCCCCCTATGATCGTTTTCTAAAGGGTGACTCTCAGGCTCTTAGTGATGCTCAGGTGCGTGGTCTGCATCTGTTTCGCACCAAGGCGCGCTGCATGAACTGCCACCAGGGAGCCTTACTGAGTGACCAGCAGTACCATCACCTAGGCACCTCATTTGAGCGCGTCGGTAATTTTCAGGGACGCTATCAGATCAGCGGAGCGCCTGAAGATGTCGGTGCTTTCCGCACACCGCCACTCAGGGGTCTGAGTGCAACCGCTCCCTACATGCACAATGGTTTTGCCAGTGATCTTGACCTGTTACTATCACTGTACAACATCGGCTGGTGGCAAAACGCGGCGCTACGGGACAAAGACCCTGACATTCCCTTGGCACAGCTTTCGCCGCGAATCAAACCGCTAGAGCTGTCCCAAGATGAACTGGCTGACCTCAAGGCGTTTTTGCTATCCCTGACCGGCAATCTGCCTTATATGAAACCTCCAGCAGAATTACCCTGATATAGAAATCTGTCGCCGATAGACACAATCCACCTAAGGATGTCGTTTTCAGAACAGTAATGATTTGAACTGCCAGACGATGCAACTTATGCTTGAACTCTCAGGAAATTAAAATTAACTGAAGTAAATAATCCATAAGCGCGAGCGAAAAGAGGTGACTGGGTGAAACTGGCATTTACAAAGAAAGAATACCTCCAGCGGGTTAGAAAAGTTCGCCGTGAGATGCGCACCCGCAAAGTGGATGTCCTGATTGCAACCGATCCTGGCAATATGAACTGGTTGACCGGCTATGATGGCTGGTCCTTTTATGTTCATCAGGGGGTAATCCTTCACGTCGATCATGAAGAGCCTATCTGGTTTGGACGACGCATGGATGAAAGCGCCGCGCTGTTGCGCTGTTTTATGAAAAAGGAAAACCTGTCCAGCTATCCGGAAGAGTATGTTCAAAACCTCGAAAAGCATCCGATGACCTGGATTGCAGAGAATATCTTCATTGAAAATGGCTGGAGTGGTGCCACCATCGCTACCGAGATGGACAACTACTACTATACCGCGGATGCCCACCGTTCGCTGCGACTGGCCCTGCCAGAAGCACGCTTTGTCGATAGCTATAACCTGGTGAACTGGTGCCGGGCGATTAAATCAGACAAAGAAATAGAGTTCATGAAAATTGCTGGCAAGATCACCTCGAAAATACACCAGCGTATTCTGGATGTCGCCAGAGTCGGTGTACCCAAGAGTTTTGTGGTGTCACAGATTTATGAGACGGCGATAGCGGGGGTCGACGGGCACAGTGGTGATTATCCTTCCATCGTGCCGCTGCTTCCCTCAGGCAAAGAAGCTTCAGCCTCCCATATCACCTGGGATGAGCGCCCTTTTAGAGCCAATGAAGGTACATTTTTTGAAATCTCTGGTTGCTATAAGCGCTATCACGCCCCCATGTCACGGACCCTTTACATGGGCAAACCCAGCCAGCGCTTTCTGAATGCCGAAAAAGCCCTGCTGGAAGCCATCGATGCCGGGCTTGAACAGGCTAAGCCTGGTAACCGAGCCTGTGATATCGCCCATGCCCTCGACCGGGTGATGGAAAAATATGGCATAGACCGCCAGGGTGCACGCTGCGGCTACCCTATCGGGGTCAGCTACCCACCGGATTGGGGTGAACGAACCTCCAGCCTCAGGGCATCGGATGAAACCCTGCTGCAGCCCGGCATGACCTTCCACTTTATGCCTGGTATCTGGCAGGAAGACTGGGGTATCGAAATCACCGAAAGTATTCTGATTACCGAAACCGGGGTAGAAATGCTGTGTGATTTTCCCAGACAATTGTTTGTGAAGTAGCATCCTGCCAATGCTATCGCTATGATTAGACCTGCACATCTAATCAATACAGAGCGATAGCATGAACCTGGCGTTGCCAAAAGAGGTCAAACAGCAGCTGGTTTTTTTGCTGGCTGAGGTCAGAACCCAGTTACAAAACCTGATTCTGCTGCTGGATTCTCCTTCGGCAACGCTAACGCGTGCCATCACGGAGCGCAGCGGACACAGCTATAACCTGAAACAGCGCACCCATATTCGCTGCCTGAAGGCCTTCAGTGACAATGAGCGCCATGATCCTCAGTCACTCAAGGCTGCGGGGGATCTGGCTGACGAACTGGAACGGATTACCAGCCTCTGCCGGGAGGCAGCCAGAGAGCTGCAACATCTCAAACATCGCAAGATGCTGCAACAGCATAAGTATCGCAAACGCCTGATGCATATTGATAATGCGCTGCATCTGGTAGAACAGATCCTGATGTCCAATGATACCCAGGCCGCTCTTGAAATCAGTAAGGTACAGCAGAAACTGGTACGTTTTTACAAAAAAGCCCGCACCTCTCATTTGACAGCACTGAAGAAGCACAAACAAACCGAAGCACTGATCAGCAGCCTGTTTCTCGCTCGTCATATCATGGATATGGGCTCCGCCCTGATCAATATCAGCGAATCCCTGCTAGCAGTTTTGCTTGGTCAACCCATGAACATGAAGCAGTTTTTGTCGCTGCAGGCCATGGTATCCAGCCTGGGCCATGACGAATGGGATAATTTAACCCTGGAAACCATCGCCGAAACCCGCTCTGGTAGCGCTATTTCTGCCATATCCCAAGATGATGATCAGTTTATCGGCGTGCTCAAGGAAGGGGCGCTGCGCAAAGTACAGGAAGAGCGCCGTGGACTGGAACGCTGGAATGAAATTATTCCAGGCATTGCCCCTCAGGTTTTATCACAGCACCACAAGGGCAGCTCCGGTGCCCTGATTATTGAACACCTGCCGGGCAACACCCTGGAACAACTGGTACTCAAGCAAGCCGAACAACCCCTGTCGGAGGCTATGGAGCTAATGTGTGATATGCTGCCGAAAATTTGGCAGTCAACCAAGCGAAAAGGAAAAGTATCGCCAGCTTATATCCAGCAACTAAAAAAGCGCCTTCCAGCCGTTCTAAGCATACATCCAGGTTTTAACTCTACTGACACCCAGATAGGTGGCGTCAAGCGCCCGGCACTCAACCAGTTACTGAACCGGGCGGCGAGTCTGGATGAAAAACTGCCAGCCCCCTTTTCTGTCTATATCCACGGCGACTTCAACCTGGACAATATCCTCTACGAACAGGTTAAACATCAGCTACGCTTTATTGACCTGCATCGCTCCGGTTATATGGACTATGTCCAGGACGTCTCAGTGTTTATTGTTTCCGGTTTGCGTCTACCGCTGTTTGATAAACATTCCAGAGCCTGTATTGAGCGTATTTCCACACGCTTGTATGAGACTACTGCCAGCTTCGCTGAAGCACAGAAAGACACAGGCTTTGAAAGGCGCATGGCGCTGGGGCTGGCCCGCAGCTTGATTACCTCGACCCGCTTTATTCTGGATGAAGCCCATGCCCGCTCACTGTTTGAGCGGGGTTTCTATCTATTGGAACACCTGGTTGCACATCAGGATAGCAAAGACTATCCCCTGCCCCTTAAGGAAATACTCAATGTCTAAGCCCAGAATTGCCGTTATCGGGAATCCCGGTAAATGGTCAACTGAAGTACTGGCAACTGCATTGCACCAACGCACAGGTTTTCGTCTGATCGCTGATCTGTCACAAATCGCACTGGACCTGACATCCGGACGCTTAATGTTTGAGCAACACAATCTTTGCCACCTGGATGGCATCATCATCCGTAAAGTAGGCACTGACTATAGCCCAGTCTGTATTGAACGCCTGGAAATGCTGCGGGTAGCAGAACATGCCGGTGTGCGTATCTTCAGTTCCGCCAACAGCCTGATCCGTCTGCTGGACCGACTAGCCTGTACAGTCACACTGCATAACCACCAGATACCCATGCCGCCCACACTGGTGACAGAGTCGGTGGAAACAGCACTACAGCAGATTCAGCACTGGGGCAGCGCCATTCTGAAACCGCTGTTTTCCACCAAAGCCCGTGGCATGCAGGTACTCAATGCTAATCAGGGTAGTAAAGCTCTCGAATCTGAATTAACTCGCTACAAATCCCAGCACCCCTTACTCTATTTACAACAACACATCGATATACAGGGTACAGATATGGGGCTGGTGTTCATTAATGGCGAGTATCAAGGGGCTTATGCTCGCATCGCTGATAAAAAAGCCTGGAATACAACCATTCACAATGGTGGACGTTATGCTTCCTGCCAACCTGATTCGGCTACCATTGAAGTCGCACGTCGGGCACAGGCCGCCTTTGATCTGGACTATGCCACTGTTGATGTGGCCATGAGCCAGGAGGGGCCAGTGGTTTTTGAGGTTTCAGCACTGGGTGGCTTCAAGGGCTCCCATACCGGCAGCAATATTGACCTGGCTGCACGCCTGGCAGATTACACCATCGCATCGCTGAGGTCCTGATCCTATGCCAGCCGTCTCTTCTTCAGCCTCACCACCAATAGCGCCAGACTATACAGGGCATGAATGGTTGAAAGCACGTTTACCAACAGGCCTGGTCCCTTGGCTTGAGGGGGCTGGAGATAGCTGGTATCAGGCCGCCTCCTCGTATACGACAGAATTGTCACAAGCCTTACACCACTTGTCCAATCCCGAGCACTGGCGCTGGCCGGAACGCTTGGTGCTGTTTTTTACCGATTTGCATGCCGATGCCGAAGCCTTTTCGGCCTCACTGGTCGCCAGTGGTGTATTTGCCCGCAACGGACCACAACCATCAGACCTGGCACTCAAGCGGCCTGTAGACCAGTTTGAAATTATTCTGGGAGGCGACTGCCTGGATAAGGGTCCGTCAAATCTGCAGCTATTACGGCTGATTCGTCACCTTCTGGATAGGCAGGTACAACTGACCCTACTTAGTGGCAATCATGATTTGCGTCTGCAACTAGCCATCCAATCACTGGATAACCCCAACTGTCCCCGTAATGGTCACTTTCTGTTACGTCTGGGAAGTAAGGTCATGCCACTATGCGTCGAGTTGTTAAGTCAGTACCCGCTCTCTGCGGCTGAGCGATCCAGCTTGCCCAATGAGCACAGCTGTGAAGCCAGGCTCATGCCAGCGAATGACTGGCCCGACCAGTTTCGTAAAGGTGCAGCAGACACCCTGAGTCCGGCCCAGATCGAGTTGGAACTGGAGCGCCTGACCTCACGTAAACAACGTTTTTTTGCTGCCGCCAGCCAGGCAGGACTAAGTTTCCAGCAAATTTATGCCGCCATGCACCGCTGGAAACAACTGTTTTTGCAACCGGATGGCGAGTTTCATTGGTTTATTCAGCATCAGCAACTGCTCTGCCAGCGTGGTAGTTTTTTGTTTGTACATGCCGGTTGTGATGATGCTATTGCACAGCAATTGGTTGAACAGGATTGTGACAGCCTGAACACGGCCTTTCAGGAAGCTCGCCAGGGTGAAGCCTTCGCCCTGTATTTCGGTCCTCTAGGCAATATGCTGCGCACAAAATATCGCAGACAGGATCCGCAATTATCCACCCGCTCCAGTCAGGACCTGATCACATCCGGCATTCATGCATTAGTTCATGGACACAGGAATCTACATCATGGTCAACGCATCACCTTTCGGGCTAATATGATACATTTCGAATGTGATTCAACTTTAAACAGCACATCACGTAAACTGGAAGGGTTATCTGGGGGAGGGGCAGCCGTCACACTGATTCATCCACAGGGGTATGTTATGGGCATCAGTAGCGACTATCCGTCGATCAAATTTTTTCAACCAGACAGCTTGCAGACAATCACTACCCAATTACTCTAGCTTGTTGTAAAACACGAGGCTTGGCATGAGCAAAAAACGAACATTCCATCACGAGTCTTTGCAGGAACCGGCGCAACTGGTCAAAATCCTTCAGGCGCTGATCGATGGTTTGGAAAAAGGAAACATCAAACTGGATGATGGTAGCGGCAAGATCAGGCTCCAGCCCGAAGGGCTGTTAAACCTCGATCTACAGGCAATAAAAGAAGCTGGCGTTAACAAACTCAACGTAAAGGTTACCTGGCGCGATAAGTCTCAAAAGAAAACAACAGCAGACAAAGACCCACTCAAAATCAGCTGATTGAATTCTTTATAACCGAAAGGGTAGGTGTGCTCTCAAGGTCTCTTTATCTATCGGTTTTACAATATAGTTAACCGCTCCCAGCATGATACAGTCCAACACCACCTCTTTTTCATGGTGTCCACTCACCATGATTACTGGTATAGACTCCAGCGCCGAATCATTTTTCAATTGCCGCAGTGTTTCAATACCACTCATGTCCGGCATAAACACATCCAGCAGAATGATGTCCGGATGTACCTGCTTTAACTGTTGCAGAGCATCACTTCCACTCTCTGCCACATGAACCTCAAAGCCTTCATTTTCAAGCATTTTCTTTAATAACCGACAGTGAAACTCATCATCATCAATCACCATAGCGACCAAGGTTTTTTGCTGCTGGCTGACAGGTTGATTGAGCTTTTTTAATGCGGATTTAATCAGACTGTCGAGTTCTGATTTTTTGGTTTTTTGTTCCGCCAACATTTGTTCAACCAGTTGGGTTACCGATTTAATGCTATGGGTTTTTGCTTCCAACTCAAATCGCTGTTTCTGGATATCAGCATTGTATCCCAGGTCATCCAGAGCTTGGTGGACTGACATTATCAAGCGGTAAGGATCATAACTAAGTGGCCAGAACACCACATAATCATAAAAAAACCGCTGTTTGCTAAGTTGATAGGCCTGTTCCACACTGTCTTTGTTGCAGAGCGTCACCGTATGAAAAGGGTTAGCTCTTTTTTTATGGCAAACCTCTGTTAAAGTCTTGCGCAGGTGAATGGCACTATCCAGCGACTGGTAGGCCAACAGTATCACTTCAGCCTCACTACGCAGAAACTGCTGTGCTATCGCCACCGCCTGATAGTGTACACAACGCTGTATTGTTTTGAACTCAGTCCCCAGTTGCTCAATCACCGTATCAGCAATGACCTCACTATCCGAAGCCACAAATATAACTGAACGACTATTCATAGCTTCGACTATTACTGGATTCTGGAAGACTCCAGGCTGACCTGAAAATCCCTGCCCAAATGCTGACCATACCAACACTACCTCTTAAAAATCATTAAAGATAAGCTTAGCAGTCGGTAGGGTTTAATACATCAACGAAAAAACCCACGCACAGGTGGGTTTGATGGATAAGGCTTGTGGGTTTCTGTAATAGAAGCCCACAAGTCGCATGCCGATCAGGCGCCGATCACACCACCATCTTCACGGCTGATCACCAGGGTTGCTGAACGCGGATAGGGCGAACCATCGTGTGGCCAGTGACTGGCTAACTTACCAGCGGCAAAGTCTTCCGCCGACGTAGTCGCACCTGGGTGCTGTACGTTGACGAACATGGTTTTCTGATCCGGTGTAGTGACCACGCCGGTAATCTCCTGACCGATCGGCCCCACCAGGAAGCGACGGATCACATTATTCACCGGATCAGCCGCCAGCATCTGGTTATTACCAAACTGTTCCCACGGACCGGTATTGACAATACTTTCGCTCATATCAGTTTGAATCCACAGGCGTGAGTCGGCATCAAACCACAACCCATCCGGGCTGTTGAACATGCTGCCACCATCCAGTGGTTGTCCTGCCAGTTCCGAATCGGATTCAGGGCCAGCCAGTACAAACAGGTTCCACTCAAACTGAATGGCATTGACCTGATCATTGTGCTCGCGCCAGCGCACGATCTGACCCCAGTTATTTTCAATACGTGGGTTGACCGCATCCGTTTCTTTACGGCGACTGTTGTTGGTAAGGGTAAAATAAACTTCACCGGTTTTCCGATCAACCGCGCCCCATTCGGGACGGTCCATTTTGGTCGCACCCAGGGTGTCCGCTGCGAGTCGAGTGTTCACCAGTACATCAGCTTGGGAGTTGAAGCCGTTTTCCGGCGTCAAAGGCCCCATACCGAACACCAGTGGTAACCAGTCACCTGAGCCATCTTCATTGAAACGCGCCACATACAGGGTACCGTTGTCCAACAAATGACCGCCAGCTGTCTCCTTGTAATAGGACTGAGCACTGACATATTTGTAAATATACTCAAAACGAGAATCATCACCGGCATAGCACACGATGGGCTGACCCTCGACAGCAGGCTGGAATACCACCCCTTCATGGGCAAAACGGCCCAACTGAGTGCGCTTGACCGGTGTCACGTCCGGATTGAACGGATCAATTTCAACCACCCAACCAAAACCATTAACTTCATTACGGTAGTCTTCGGTGGCCGATGCGCCGGCTGGAGTGACATTGAAGCGGATAAACTCATCAGCGCCCGTGTCAGCCAGCTCCCATCCATAGCGTCCCGCACCTTCTTTAGTCACGCCATAGCGACTTTGTTCGCGAGGCTGCTCAGCGTGATTAACAAAATAACCCGACCAGTTTTCTTCAGCTGCCAGGTAGGTATTCCAGGGCGTAACACCGTTTGCACAATTATTCAGCGTACCGCGGACTCGCGTACCTTCAGGGCTGAAACGGGTTTTAACAAAATCTGTGCCTCGTACCGGACCGCTGATTTCCATCTCAGTCAGGCCGTGGATACGGCGGTTACGCACATCAGCTTCTATGGCCCACTGTCCATCGGCCTGTTTCTTCATACGTACAATACTGACACCATGGCCATGGATTTCCTTGAGTACTTCATCCGCATCACGCTGACCCTCAGCGTTCAACGCAACAGCTGAGCTGGACAGGGACTGCCCACGAGTCGATGCATGCATAAAGCGCGGCTCAACATATTCATGGTTCATCACCAGCAATCCATCCTCAGAACTGCCCTGGTATGGGTCCTGTCCCTCTATCGGGAAGAAATGCATACCATCATGATGACTGCCCATCTGGTGAGCCTGATCCCTACCGGAATTAGCCATCGGATCGAAGGCAGGCTGATGACCCGAGATAGGATGTCCCCAGGGGAGTATAACCTGATGCGCATAGCCCTTGGGTAAGCTGACCCCATCGGTAGCCGAAACAGAAATCGCTTCAAAGCCGATCAATGGCGTGTGACGGCTGCTGCCCGCTGCGGCCAGGCTGGAATAGCTACTGGTGGCGAAGAAACCCAGCATAGCGGTACCCATACTACCTTTCATCATGGCACGACGGGATAAGCGCTTTTCAAACACTTGCTGAAACGAAGGGTTATCCGACTGGTTGCTCAGCGGCTCATCACCCTCATGATTATCAATAACGACTTGCGGGGGTTGCTGGATTGTCATGAATATTCTCCGTGATTTATTGACAGTACAACAAATCTAATGACCCAGTGTGTCAGGAGCTTAACCGTCCAGTGAAGCATTTATGACAGTTTGAATATATGCTACCAGCCTCAGTTCAATTGCATTACCGGCCACCCCCGCGCTTTGGCAACTGCCGCCAGGCGCTCGTTCGGGTTAACGACAACGGGCGCATCAGCCTCATCCAGCAGCGGTATATCATTATGTGAATCCGAGTAAAACGCTACCGGCCAGTCACTCAACTCCATCTGTTCAGCGTAGCGGCGACAATGGTGTACTTTTCCAGCCTGATAGCTCATAGGTAGCAGGGCTCGACCGGTAAAACAGTTATCCTTCAGTTCCGGATCTATGCCTATCACACCATCAAAACCCAGCGCTTGAGCCACAGGCTCCACCAGAAATATTTCACTGGCAGAAATCATCAGCAGATGATGCCCGGCGATACGCAACTGACTAATCAGACTCAGTCCATCCTCATACAAACGCCCCAGCAACTGCTCCCGGACGAAGGTTTCGGCTATTTTGGCAACCTCGACATAAGGTCGCGCTTTCAAGGGTTCCAGATTAAGCGTCAGGTAGGCCTCCATATCCAGATTGCCGGTGGCATAGGTGTCCATCAACACACGGTGTTTTGCCTGAAAGGTATCGATATCATCAATCCAGCCCAGGCGAGCCATTTCACCAGCCCAAAGCTCAGAGCTGTCACCGGCCAGCAGTGTGTGATCAAGATCAAAAACAACCAGATGGGGTACTTTCATCAGTATTTCTCAATTCAGTGCAACCAGAACCAGTCCGGTCATCATTAGTGCCAGGGAGAACCAGCGAAAACCTGACAGGGTTTCTTTCAGCCAGAACACGCCGAGCAAGGCTCCCAGCGGAATAGATGCCTGCCGCAGCGCGACCAGATAACTGACATCTTCGGTATAGGCCATAGCAATCAGCACCAGTCCATAAGTACTAAGTACCATCAGACCGGCAAGCACCCAGATCCTGGCGGGTCCTTGCAATAATAGCCGAGCAGCCGCTCGTTCACTCGGCATCAACGCTACCACCGGGAACATCCACAACACCGCCATCCAAGCCTGTAATACCATGTACTGCAACCCGGCCAGCGTGGCACTCAAGCCATCTGCACGCATCAGATCGATGGCGGATTTATCGATCAGTGAGTAACCCACCGTACCGGCTGCCGCCATCAGCATAAATCCTAGTGCAGGTGTCAGGTAGAGTGACCAGCTGAAAGCACTGGGGCGTACCAAAGGCAACATAAAACCCGCCAGGGCGATCAGTAGCATCCCGCCGATATCTCGCAAACTCAGTGCCAGGTGTTGCCAGATTATAAAGCTGACACAGGGCACCAACAGAACAGGCAGAGCCCGCGCCAGTGGATAAAGCACACTGATCTCACCACGTGCATAAGCCCAGGCTAATCCGGCCATATACACCCCTTGAAAGCCACCGGAGAACAACAGTAACCACCAAAAGTCAGTGCCCAGCCCGACCCAGTCACGACCCACCAGCAGTAACGGGGCAAACAGTAGCGCGCCTCCAAGCATCGCCAGCGAGAAAAAAGCCAACGAGGGCACCTGTTTTTTACCCAGCAAATTCCAGCCTGCATGCATACACGCAGAGATCAACACCAATACCAGTGCCAGGTTACTCAAGGCTGTTCAGCGCCCGCCAGACGAAAGCCTATCTCCTCCAACACTTCAGGAAGCTCGGCAATTGAGTCAATAATATAGTGCGCTCCTGAACGAGCCAGTGCCTCGTGGGCAGCCAGACGCAACTGTTGTTGCTGAGTGTCTGACAGCGCCAGCCAATCCGTTTGTGACAGGCCGGTCTGATTACCCGAAACCGCAACGGCAACCGTCCACATGCCTGCATTGAGGCCCTCTTCGATTCCCACAGCGGTATCATCTACCTTGACGCAGGCCTGTACACAACTGACCGACAGATCCCGAGCGTTTTGTAGCGCCATCCAGGGGTAAGGGCGCCCTGCCGGTACATCAGTCGCACATACCACCGATAGCGGTTTAAAGCCCTGCTCGGCTAATACTGGCAGCAACTCGGCAATCATTTCGCGGCTGTAACCGGTATTCACCCCGATATCTATCCCCTGTTCATCACAATAGCCAAGCAGCTCATCCATACCCGCTATCAGTTGATTGTTTTGCGCGATGCTGGCCTGTTGGTAACCCACAAACGCAGTATAAAGGCGGTCGACTTCGGCCGAGTCTGCTGGCTGATGCTTAACAGCCAGCCAGGCTTCAGCGATACGGGGCATGGCCAATAGAGCCTCAATAT
This sequence comes from Nitrincola iocasae, assembly GCF_008727795.1. Taxonomy (NCBI): domain Bacteria; kingdom Pseudomonadati; phylum Pseudomonadota; class Gammaproteobacteria; order Oceanospirillales; family Oceanospirillaceae; genus Nitrincola; species Nitrincola iocasae. Next base: position 3,908,908 of record NZ_CP044222.1, read on the forward strand.
GTTCACGCTTTTCTTTGCCCATGGGCGCACGCGCTTCAGCCTGGGTAATCGCCAACCCTTCCGCGGCAAACAGGCTCTGAAAAGCCTGGATCGGTGCCAGAGATCCAAAATCCACACAGGTGCCAGCCAGATCCATGATCACTGCTTGAACCTGCCCGCAATAACGACGCTGATAACTAAACATGCTTTCTCCTTACAGGGACATAGTCTGAGGGGGTTGGATCGCAGTCAGCCCGAGGGCAGTACAGCTGTCCGCCACAGCCTCCAGAACAGCATTGATCTGCGAATCAAAAAGCTGGCCGATACAGCCCAGCCGGAAGCTCTCGACTTGGGTCAATTTACCCGGATAAATCAGAAAACCACGGCTCTTCATCTGTTGATAAAACGGCATAAAGCTAAAGGCCGGATCATCCGGAGACAGGAAAGTAATAATAATGGGTGATAGCCAGGCATCTTCAAGCAGAGTCTGAAATCCCAGTGCACGCATGCCGGCTACCAGCCGATCACGATTGCGGCTATAACGCGCCAGTCGTGCTGACTGTCCACCCTCTAACTGATACTCCTGCAGCGCCTGATGAAAGGCAGCCACCACATGCGTAGGTGGGGTAAAACGCCACTGACCGGTTTTTTGCATATAGCGCCATTGGTCATAGAGATCCAGTGACAAGGAGGGTGACTGCCCTTCACACGAAACCAGTGCTGTTTCGCGGATCAGCGCGAAGCCAAACCCGGGTACCCCTTCTAAACACTTATTGGCTGACGAAACCAGTGCGGTAAAGGGTAGTTCGTTGGCATCCACCGGCAAGGCGCCAAACGCACTCATGGAGTCAATAATCAGCTCTCGCCCTTGTGCGGCTACCACCTTGGCGATAGCGTCCACTGGATTGAGAATACCCGAACTGGTTTCACAGTGAATCACCACCACATGGGTGATCAGTGGGTCCTGGCGCAGCAGTTCGTCAACCTCCTGGGCCAATGGCGGCTGGTAATCTCCCTTATCCAGCGTCACACAGGTCTTTCCCATGCGTTGCAGTATGGCGGCGGCTCGCTGACCATAAGCACCATTCATCAGCACCAGCGTCTTGCTGTCCTTAGCCAACAGCGTGGCGAAAACTGCTTCGACTAGATAGGTACCACTCCCCTGCAGTGGGACACAGACATGGGTTTGCTGAGCATTGGCCAGTGTCAGCAAGTCTTGGCAAATAGCTGCGGTGATTTGATTGAAATCACCATCCCAGGAGCCCCAGTCACGCAGCATGGCTTGTTTTACACTCAAACTGGTCGTCAGTGGACCGGGCGTCAGTAGATAGGGTTCGTTGTGCATGATCGGCGTCTAATCCTTCATAGTTCTATGTAGAGTGATCACAGAGTGCTCAGCGCTGTCGCCAGACCTGAGCTTTCTTCAGTAACAGATGGGTCACCAGCGCATGCAGAACTTTCACCCCCATAGAGGTCAGCAGTATCAATACGGCCATCGCCGCCGCGCTGGCAAAGTAACCGGCCTCATCCAGGTGCAATACCGAAACGGCCGCCAGGCGTGTATCGGGGCCATAGAGAAACACCACCGCCGATACCGTGGTCATGGCATTCACAAACAAATACACTGAAATATCCAATACGGCAGGCAGAGATACCGGCAGAGTCACACGGATATAAGTACGCCAGAAAGGCACCTTGAGTGATGCCCCAACCGATTCGAACTCCGGATCAAGTTGTTTTAGCGCCGTCATCGAGGTCAGATGGCACACAGTATAAAAATGGATCAGGGTGTTAAGAATCAGAATCGCCAGGGTGCCATAGAGCAGATTCAGCGGATTATCTGGATGGTTAAAAAAGAAGATGTACGCCAGCCCCAACACCATTCCAGGCACCGCCATAGGCAATATGGCAAACAGATGCACCGTCTGTCTCAGCAGCGCAAACTCCTTGCTTTTCTCCACTAGCCAGGCGTTGGTAAAAATCACCAGCGTACCAATTACAGCCACTCCTCCAGCCATTTTCAGCGAGTTAAACCAGGACTCCCAGCCACTCCCCCCCAGACCGTCAAAACTGTAGTGAGTGAGGGTGAAACTCAAGTTATAGGGCCAAAATTGAATCAGCGAAGCATACACAGCGGTGCCAATAATCAGCAAAATCACCGCAGCAACAGTATAGCAAAGTACGGCAAACAGCCCATCGCGCATTGGTGAGGGTTCGGGTTGATAGGGTACGGCTCTGGATGACAGCTGTGAGGTTTGTTTGCGTTGCACCCAGCGATCAGCGATAAAGGTAAACACCGCAGGTAACAGCAGAATGACGCTGACAACCGCCCCCATCTGGAAGTTCTGCTGGCCGACAACCTGCTTATAAATGTCCGTTGCCAATAAGCTAAACTGGCCCCCGATAACCTTGGGCACACCAAAATCGGTAATAGCCAGGGTGAACACCACAAACGCACAGGACATTAACCCGTAACGAACACCCGGCAGCGTCACCGTCATAAAGGTTCGAAACGTCGAGGTCTTCATCGCCTTGGCCGCTTCATACAAACGCGCATCACTGTTGGACAGGGCCGTGATCAGGATCATCAATGCATGTGGAAAAATCCAGAAACACATACCGATCACAATACCAACAGGACCGTAGATGCTGGTATCGCCCAGCAGCGATTTCATATACCCCTGGGTGCCAAAGATGTACACCAGACTAATGGCTGGCAGCAGTGACGGTGCCAATATTGGTAGTAACGTCAGTGTACGAAACAGCTTTTTCCCCGGCATACAGGTTCGGGTAATGCCATAAGCACACAAAAATGCTAACACTACCACCAGCAGCGTCGTCATCAAGGCAATAGAAAATGAATTCAGTATCGAGTTAACTAACGCCGGTGTAGAAAAATAATAGCGATAATTCATCAGACCGATAAATTCACCGCTGCTATTCTGTAAACTTTTCAACAGCATAGTATAAAGCGGTAACGCCAGGCCAATCAGCATCAACGCTAGAGCTGCCAGTAAAAACAATAGTTTAAGCAGTGTTTCCGAGTTGATTTTATAGCGCCAGTCAGCAAGGCGAGCCATAGGAAAATCAATGCTCATATCAATGTACCTGTTGCTCAAAAATACGGCAGTAGCACTGAGGTAACTGCAAAAACACGTCACGGCCAACGGCAATATTCATGCGCTCGGCATCGGTATGCTGTAAATCCACCACCACCTGCTGCTCCTGCATTAACAGGTCACAGGTGACACGCATAAATGAGCCTAAATATTCTACATGCACTACCCGCGCTTCCAGTGATCCACTTGCATCGTCCTGCTCTGTCAGTACAACTTCCTCGGGTCGAATACCCAGGCAGGCTGAATCGCCATTATTAATTTCATGCGGAAGACAGGGTAGATGCTGAATACCCAGCAGCACACCCGAAGCCGAGGCCACTTCAACCGGCAGCAGATTCATGCTGCCGACAAACCCGGCGACAAAGGCATTAACCGGATGACGATAAATCTCTTTAGGGGTGCCAATTTGTTCAATAACACCATGGTTCATAACCACAATACGATCGGCCATCGTCAGCGCTTCTTCCTGATCATGGGTGACCATAACGGTTGTTACACCCAGCGCCTGCTGCAATGACTTGATCTGTTGACGCAGGTGCAAACGCACCCGTGCATCCAATGCTGACAGCGGCTCGTCCAGCAGCAATAACCCAGGCTCAGTCGCCAACGCGCGCGCCAGCGCTACACGCTGCTGTTGCCCTCCGGATAACTGCGCCGGATATTTGGCATCCGAGCCCTCCAGACCAATCAGTGTCAGTAGCTCCTGCACCCGCTCGCGGATGCGTGTTTTACAGTAACCCTGACTTTTCAGACCGTAGGCAATATTGTCAGCAATAGTTAGATTGGGGAACAGGGCGTAGGACTGGAACACTATGCCAAAATCACGCTTTTGTGGCGGTAGTGTGGAAATCTCTTTATCCATTTGAAAAATTCGCCCACTGCTTTGCATCTCCAGTCCGGCGATAGCACGCAACAAGGTGGTCTTACCGCACCCGGATGGACCCAGAAAGCAAACAAACTCACCCTCAAAGATCTCCAGGTCTATGGTCTTAAGTGCGGTGAACTCACCAAACTGTTTGGTTAGGGCCTCAATTTTCAGACACACTTGTGGTGAGCTATGATGGCTGCCAGCCAAGGTGGAAGTTTGCGGCACAAACGCCGTTATGGATGATTTCTGCAATGCATGCATAGGGATAACTCCAATTAAAAAGCAGGTGGAGCATCCATGCTCTCACCTGCCGTGTTCAGTCCTACTGATACTTAACGCGCTTCACTCTTACCATCGTAACGACGCTGCCATTCCTGCAGAATGCGGTCACGGTTCACGGCCGAGAAGCTGAAATCATTATTGATCATGCGATCAACAATATCAGCGGGATAGTTTTCAATTGGCTGAGCAACACCCGGCATGGCCACGACAGCATAACCTTCGTTATACAACTCATTGGCATCACGGCTGATCGCCCAGTCCATCAGTGTCTTTGCTGCTTCCAGATTCTGAGTACCCTTAACAATAGCAGCAGCTTCCATATCCCAGCCTAAGCCCTCAGACGGAAACACCACTTCAACTGGCGCACCCTGAGATTTCAGACGTGCCGCACGGAACGCAAAGGACACACCGACAACCGCTTCACCGGAACCTGCCAGGTTACAAGGTGCTGAACCTGAGTGGGTGTAGCGACTGATATTGTTGTGCAGACCATCCATAAATTCCCAGGCTTTCTCTTCACCCCAGAGCTGGATCCAACTGGAGACATCCAGATAACCGGTTCCAGAAGAGTTAGGGTTTGGCATTACCACATGGCCCTGATATTCCGGACGGGTCAGATCTTCCCAACTAGTTGGCATAGGTACACCGAGCTTTTCGCCTTCAACCGTGTTGTAGCAAACAGCCGCCACCCAGGCATCCATCCCTACCCAAGCGGGTGGATTATTAACATCAACGAATTTTGGATCCAGATTTTCAACACCGGCTGGCGCGTATGGCTCCAGCATTTCTTCTTTATCCAGCATCAGCAGACTGGTTGCCGCCAAGCCCCAAATCACATCCGCACGGGGATTTTCTTTTTCGGCCAACAGGCGAGCGGTCATAACCCCTGTAGAGTCTCTCACCCAACGAATACTGATATCAGGATGCGCCTGATTAAAGCGTTCGGCATACTTCTGCAAATCATCTGACTCAACAGCGGTATAAACAGTCAACTCTGTTGCTGAAACAGCCTGCACAGCCATGACAGAGCCAAGGGCCAGCGCAACAGCTGTCTTTTTCAGGGAATGAAACGGTGCGTTTTTCATGATGTCTCCTGAGTATTATTTGGTATAGACCAGATACTAAGGATAGAGTGTTTCAGAATAATGACAGTTTATTGAAATTTTCAGTTCATTAAATAAGGATTCGGCTATAACAAAATCTATCCGCTTTTTTGGATTGTTTTTTGGCATCGGCGGCAAAATCGGCTATCTGATCCGGTTTATAATCACAAGGCGATTCAACACGGATAATGGCAAATGCTATAGACGTGAGTGGAAAGTTACGCTGCAGACCGTCACGATCCAGAGCTGTCATATAACCCTTCTGAATCATGTCCTGGGGGTAAAGTGAGTGCGCAGCTGCTTTGAAAGCAACCTGCACCTCATGAGTCAGCTCCGCCACACTTTCCATTTCTGTCATCACCACAAAGTCGTCTCCACCTATGTGGCCAACAAAATCACTACTGTGGTTAAAGTGCTTTAATAGCAGATCTGCTATTCGTGTAATCACCAAATCGCCGATCTGGTATCCCAGCACGTCATTGAGTGGTTTAAAATCATTGATGTCGATATAAATAAATGAAAATGGCAATTGACGCTTCAAGCGCCGATCCAATTCATTATTGATCGGCACATTACCGGGTAGTTGTGTCAGCGGATTGGCATAACGTGCTTTCTCAATACGCTCCTGGGTAATCTGTTTAAGCAGAGTACGTGTGGTGCCAAGACCGGCATAAATACCTTGATTCACAACGATAAAATGTTGTTTAAGATAGTGAAAGTCTTCTTCAATCAATCTCCGACTAATCTCATCCAGTGTGGAGTTTTGATCCACTACCAGAGAATCACGGCCAATAAAATGAATAACAGGGCGTTTTTCAAATAGTGCCCGGCCATACTGACTGCCATAGAGCTCCATTACTCGCCACTTATGCAACAGTCCTAGAGGACGACCTTCATGCACAACGGGTAAGGAGAAAATATTGATATCTTTCTGCAAACGCTCCCAAGCTTCACGCAACGAAACATCCGGCTCTACAGGCTCTATATATTTACACAGATCACGAGCCAGTTTTCCAGTAGACTTCGGTACCAACTGTTGTTTGTCCGGTAGGCTACTCAGGTCGGCTGTTGGATAGGGCTTGGGGCGCCCGACCAGAAATCCCTGAATAAACACAATACCCAGATCCATGACCACATTCAGCTCGGCCTGGTTTTCGACACCTTCAGCTATCAGTGTACAACCTAAACGACTGGACAGGTCCACCAGCGAACGCACAAATTCCAGCTTCACCAGATCATCGTGGATGTCACGAATAAAATGCCGATCTATTTTGACAAAATCAGGCTTGAGGTCGGCCCAGAGCTTTAATCCAGAATACCCTGTTCCCAGATCATCGATAGCAACTTTAAAGCCCTGAGATTTAAGCCAGCTTATTGAGCTTTTAAGTTCTTGTAGCTGCAACGCTGGATAACGTTCGGATATCTCTATCACTATCTGCTCAGGTTTCAGATGATACTGATGGAGCAGTTTCATCAACCTAAAGCCCCGAAAGCGAGGCGGCAGCAAGATACTCGGACTCATGTTAACAAACAGGTAGCTGTCCAGGGCATGGGCAGACCAGTTCTTCGCTGCCACAGTCAGACAGATTTCTTCCAGCTCACCCGACACACCTGACTTTTCCGCCACATCAAACAACACCGGCGCAGCGTGTAATGGACTGTCGGACGGACCACGGCTCAATGACTCGTAACCAAACACTTCCTGTTTATCAATATCGACGATCGGCTGAAACAATGAGGTTATCAGCCCGTCGCTCAGAATGTGTTTAAGTTCGTCATGCAATCTGTCTTTCATAGATGCCTTCTGCTTTGCGAATACCAACTGACGCGGGGAATTGAGCCTCGCACTACACAAGCGTCAGAGACAGAGTGAATATATCTCTTGTTTGAAATGCTCTTTAAATAGAACTGTAACGAGAATATGTGACAGAAAAATTACTAATGATTTTTTAGGGGTAATTACTCACTGATTTCCCTGTGTATTTACACTGATGGTGAGCACATCGTTTAGCCAAAACTCTTCATCAAATTCAATACAGGCACCCTCATCTGTTTTACCAATACGGGTAATATATAATCCGGGACAGCCTGAATTCACTCCCAAAGCAGCTGCCACACTGCCAGTCAAGGCTGTCGGGGTAATGGTAATCTGCTTACGGGTCAACCTGATGGCGTATTTATCCGCCAAAAGCTTCCATAAGGATTCAAACTGCTGTTGTTCAATTCCCGGCAAGTAACACGGATTTAGCCAGATGGTTTCCACAAACACCAAACGCTCATCAACAAAGCGGCGACGACGTAAACAGTAAACGTCATCACCTGGGTGCAGCGCCAAGGCTGTTGCCACTGAAATACTTGCCAGCATTTTCTCGATACCCAGCACCTCGGTGCGTGGTATGCGCCCCTGCTCAGCCACATAATGGGTAAAGCTGACATCGTTTACCGGTTCATAGGTCAGCCGTGGTGAGGAGACAAACCAGCCACGCCGATTGCTGCGATAAATAGCCCCTTCACTTTCCAACTGTGCCAAAGCCTGGCGCAACGTAATGCGCGTAGTGTTGAAGCTCTCAGCCAGCACACGCTCAGCAGGCAAACGTGAGCCCACCGGCAGGTTTCCGGAGGTAATGCGCTGCATCAATTGGTCTCTAAGCTGCAGGTATAACGGTTGCTCTGCCATGAACCGGTCCATGTTGAATAAATGTAGTAATTTTAACGGATTATTAGTTCAACATGACAGGGTATGACGCGAATGATGTGGGTCATAAAAACGCCACATTACTGTCATCACTTGGTCACCTGAATCAGCAATGATCCTAAGCATTATTATTCTGGGGGTGGACCATGTTGAATATAGAAGCGTTGGTATCTGAAAAATACCCGGCGCTGGCGCATAAGCCCGCCGTGCTAAAAACACCCGTGATGCAATTATTGCGTCATTTATTCCACGAGGATGAGGTCAATCAGTTTCTGCATACCCATCAGGACCTGGGTGCGTTTGAATTTACCGACAAAGTACTCGAACATTTCCGCATCAGCTATTTAGTGTCGGCGCGGGAAAAAGAAAATATACCCTCTGAAGGGCGTGTCGTCATAGTATCCAATCACCCGCTCGGCACCTTAGATGGACTGGTTTTGCTCAAGCTGGTTGGTGAGGTACGACGTGACATCAAGATTCTGGCTAATGACCTGCTATGGCAATTTGCTCCATTGCGACCACTGCTGCTGCCTGTGGATAACCTGACCCAGAGCGGCTATCGCAAGACGGTCAGAGAAGTGACCGAGTGCCTGAAAAAAGAACAGGCGGTGATCATTTTTCCAGCCGGGGAAGTCTCCCGGGCAACGGCAACCGGTATCAAGGATGGTGCCTGGCAAAGTGGCTTTGTACATTTTGCCCGCAAGACCAATGCGCCGATCCTGCCGATTCACTTAAACAGTAAAAACTCAGCTATCTTCTATTCGCTGTCAATGATCTATCGCCCGATTGGCGGACTGATGCTAGTCAACGAGATGTTCAAGAAAAATGCCGAAGATATGCCGGTCAGAATTGGTGAGCTGATCCCGCTGGAGCGCTTTGATAATAATGAACTGCCGTTAAAAACCCGGTTGAAACTGTTACGAAAACACGTTTACCGATTACCGAAAAACAAAAAATCCCTGTTCGTAACTGAAAAGCCCATTGCGCATCCCGAAGAGCGCCAGTTACTGCGACGGGAATTGCGCAAAGCCGAATGCCTGGGGCAGACCCAGGATGGTATGCATATTTATCTATTTGATTATGCCTCAGACTCTCCGGTGATGCGTGAGCTAGGCCGACTAAGAGAGCTAACCTTCCGTCGGGTAGGTGAAGGCACAGGCCAACGCTATGACCTCGACAGCTATGACCGTAACTATAAACACCTGGTTCTTTGGGATGACGAGGCACTCGAGCTGGTCGGCGCTTACCGTATTGGCGAATGTGCCTCTGTTATCCGCGCTAACGGCTTACAGGGCCTCTATGCGGCCAGTTTGTTCAGTTATCAGCCAGAGCTCGAGCCGATGCTGGAAAATGCAATCGAGTTGGGTCGTAGTTTCGTGCAGCCGCGCTACTGGGGACGACGCAGTCTGGATTATCTCTGGTATGGCATAGGGGCCTACTTGAAAAGCCGTCCTCACATTGACCGCATGCTCGGCCCGGTATCCATATCGGCCAAGTTGCCACAAATTGCCAGGGACCTGTTGGTGATCTACTACCGCCATTATTATGGATTAGAAAAGCTGGCGAAAGCTAACGCACCTTACAGTCCGTCTGATGCAGGTTTTGGTGAAGCACAACGCCTGTTTTGCTTCAAAGATGCCCGCGAAGACTTTATTGCATTGAAAGAGCGCCTGGATCTCTACGGTGTCACTGTACCCACGCTGTACAAACAATACACGGAGCTCTGTGTAGATAAGGGGGTTCACTTCCTTGACTTCAGTGTGGATGCTGACTTTGGTTACTGCATCGATGGCCTGGTGATGGTGAACGTTGCGGACATCAAAGCCAAAAAGCGCCAGCGCTATATGGGTGAGCTCAACACGTGAGATAGGTGGATGGGGTTTAAGGCAACCGGGTCAGCCCCACCCACTCCACTTGTGAGAAGCTGCCATACGGGGTTTCTTCCTGACGTATTCGTGTCAACCCAGCATAAGGCAAGTCAAAGAAAAGTGCTTTCTCAATCGGCTGCTGCAATATCTGTCGTAACAAAAAGTTACAGGTAAACAAATGCGCTACGATAAGCAGGTGCTGACCAGGATAGGTCTCGCCCAAGACTTTCCACACACCACGAATCCGATGATCAAAGTCATGGAGTGTTTCGCCCTTAGGCGTTGGATTCATAAGCGGGTCGACCCAAAAAGCGGTCACACCATCCGGCTTATCCGCCTGGGCAGGAAATGACTGACGCGCCTCGGCATGAGTCAGACCTTCCCACTGCCCTAGAAACAGCTCAGCCAGATCCGCTTGTTCCTGCACCGGTATATGATGTTGAGCACCTAACCAAGTGGCAAACTCCCGGCAACGGCGCAGTGGTGATGTGATGATGGTATCCCAGGGCGCCTGATCCCCCACAGCCTGGCGCATCTGCAACCAGCCTTCGCGACTCAGCGGATCATCCGTTGCACCGCGGAACTTTCGCCCACCTTCCGGTTCTCCGTGACGGATTAAGTCAAACGTCGTCACTACGGCATCCATTGATCGCATGGTCACATCCTTAAATAAACGCTTTGCGCACTTTGGCGGAAATATATTCTGAAACCAGTACCGTGGCAAAAATCATAATGAAAATAATACTGACTTTGTTCCAGGCCAGCGTGTTAATAGCGGCATTCAATTGCAGACCGATACCACCCGCTCCCACCAACCCCAGTACAGTCGACTCTCGGATGTTAATATCCCAGCGATAGATACTGATCCCGGCAAACGCGGGCATCACTTGCGGCAAGACAGCATAACTCATCACCTGCATACGGCTGGCCCCCGTTGCGGTAATCGCCTCTACTGGTGTTGGATGTATCTCTTCTATCGCCTCATAGAGTAACTTACCCACAAAGCCTATCGAACGCAGGGCAATGGCAAGAATGCCGGCCAACAAACCAGGCCCCAGAATAGTCACCAGCAGCATGGCCCAAATCAGTGAGTTAATCGATCGGGATGATACAATGATCATCAGTGCGAGAGAGCGTATCAGAGGGTGTGGTGTGGTATTACGTGCCGCCAGGAAGGCACAAGGGAACGCCATCAGAATACCCAGCAAGGTTCCTAGCGTAGCGATATTGATAGTGTCCCAAAGTGGTTGCCAAAGCTGGCTTGAATAACCCCATTCAGGCGGTATCATCCGGCTTAACAAGTCAGCCCCCTGACGCGGGGCGTCTTCGACAAACACCCACATGGTATTATCAGAAATCACTTTCCAGCACAGCAGGAACAGCGACACGCCGACCAACCAACCCAGCCAGATCAGCCATTGCTGACGGGTAGTACGCAGGGTCCAGTGAGCGCGGCTCGAATCTGCATCAACTTGTATATATTTAACCGGCATTACTGTACCCACCTACGCACATAACCCGACACATATTCCGTCAGCAGTACGATACCAATAATGATTAACAGCACCGCTGCCGCCGTATCATATTCATAACGGCTCAGAGAGGTGTTCAACGTCGCGCCGATGCCACCTGCGCCGACGATACCGATCACAGCGGATTCACGAAAATTGATATCCAGCCGGTACATGGATAAGCCAATTAAGCGTGGCATGACCTGCGGCTGCACCGCATAGTTCATGAGCTGCAACCAACTGCCGCCAGTGGCACGAATGGCTTCAACCTGGCGCTCATCTATATCTTCAATATCTTCAGCCAGCAATTTGGCCATAAAGCCGATTGTGGCAAACGCCAGAGTTATCATCCCCGCCAGCGGTCCGAAGCCAAACATCACCACAAACAGAATGGCAATAATGACCTCCTGAAAGGTCCGCGAGACTGCAATAATGGAACGGCAAAACAGATAAATCGGCCAGGGTGCCATATTGCGCGCTGCGCCAATACCGACAGGGATTGCCAGCAAAATACCGATACTGGTGGAGGTGAAAGTCATGGTCAGAGATTCAACAATGCCTTGCTGAATATCACTCCAGCGGCTGGTAAAATCCGGTTGAAGAAACGCGGCAAAAAAATTCAAACCACGAGACGCGCCCTCGGCCACACGGGCCCAGTTCACCTCAACACTGGCACTGGCCAGAACCAGATAAATCAGGCAGGCTGCCACCAATGCCAAACGGTAGCGCCAATCAGCAATCAATGGCGGGCAACGCCAGCGACCTTGAGCCGCCATGGCCTTACGTTCAGCCGCATTATGGGTAAAACGGCTCATAGGGCAGCAGTCCGCATCAAATTAGACATGGGCACAGCCGTTTCGCTATCTTGTTCCTCTGATGCGTCAGTATCAGGCAGGGTATTCCAGTCTTCTTCACCATAGATACGGGTTAGAATCTCGGCATCCAGTTGATCAGGTAAACCGTCAAATACCAGCTCACCAGCGCGCAGGCCGATGATCCGGTCAGCATACAACTGCGCCAGCTGGACATCATGAATATTGATAATAGCGGCGAGCTGTCGTTCGGCGCAAAGCTCTTTAATCAAGCGCATGATCTGCCGCGATGTTTTTGGATCAAGACTGGCAGTAGGCTCATCAACCAGCAGAATATCCGGGCTTTGCAACAACGCACGGGCAATACCGACGCGCTGACGCTGGCCGCCGGAGAGTTCATCAGCACGCTTGTCAATGAAATCACTCAACCCAACCCGTTCCAGCAAGCGGAAGGCTTCCTTGATCACATGCTGGGGATAACGGCGCAAATAACTGCGCCAGAAACCGGTATAACCCAAATAGCCGGACAACACGTTTTCCATGACCGTGAGGCGATCTATCAGCGCATATTCCTGGAAAATCATCCCCATGCGGCGCCGGGCCTTGCGTAACTGACGCTGACTCAAACCGGTCAATTCAGTTTCACCAAGAAAAACCTGTCCCTGGGTAGGCTCTACCAGCCGGTTAACACAACGGATCAGCGTGCTTTTACCCGCACCAGACGGACCAATCAAAGCCGTTACCTGACCTGCGGGTATATTCAGCGTCACATCGGTCAACGCTTTATCACCCGTATTATAGCGTTTAGTTAATTGCTTCAGTATCAGCATAACGTCCCCAGTTTTATCCTATCCAGTAACCTGACCGGTCTTAAACTAAAAAGCCTCTCATCCCTGAGAGGCAAAGAGCCCTGAACTCTAAACTCTAAATGCTTTAACGCGACTTAATTGCAGTTATATGTCACATCCATAGCCTGATCGATGGTACGAATCACAGCCCAATGCTGCTGATAAGTGATCGGGATAAACTGCGCTTCGCCGGAGTTTTTAAACTCTTCCTGCAGTGCACTGCCTTCCCAGTCATAACTGAAAAAGGCTTCCTGAACTTTTTCAGCCAACTCAGGTTTCAGGTTATATACATAACCATAGCCAGTTGTCGGGAAAGTCTGTGACTTGTATACCGTGGTATAGCTATCCGGTTTAACCACATCACGTGCAACCATCCGATTCAAAACGGAATTGGCAACCGCCGCTGCATCGTAATCGTTATTGATCACACCCAGAATGGAGTTGTCATGTCCGCCGGAGAAAGACGGTTCAAAATCACGATCAGCGACCATACCAAACTCAGCATCCAGCAAAGCGGACGGCGCTTTAAAACCGGAATTGGATGTTGGTGAGGTGAATGCCAGGCTACGACCCTTAATATCTTCCACTGACTCAATCCCTGAATCCGGACGGGTGATAATTTCCATTTCATAACCGAATGAGCCATCGTCACGCGCCATCATAGTGAAAGGCACAAAACCAGCACAGTTAACCGCCAGCGGATTGGAGCCCGTGTTGAACCCGGCCACATGCAGACGACCCGCACGCATAGCTTCAAGCTGAGCCGCATTGGACTGGACGGGGAAGAACTGAACACGCTTACCGGTCACGCTTTCCATGTGCTTCAGAAAGCCATCCCAAACCTGTTCATACACAGCAGGATCTTCAACTGGTGTATAAGCAAATACCAGTGTATCCGGATCAACCCAATCTTTGGCATCCATAGGGGCATCCGCAACCAGATCACCATCAGCATCGGTAAAGCGTGAAGACATATCACTGGCAACCGCAGAAAACGAGGCACCGAAGGCCAGAATCCCTACAGCTAGCGGTGTACGTAAAGGTTGTGTCATTTTCGTAAGCATGCGCATCATGAACCTCATCTATATATTCTAAGTTGCCATTACTTTAGTGGTGAAATATGACCAAGCCGTGTCATATAGATGATGAATATATGTCAGTTAGATGAACACAAATGCCAACCTTGTCAAAACTCTGTCATCTAGTTTTCATAAGATAGGAGTTCACCGGCCTTAACAGGGAGAACTCCGATGACCGGAAGTGATTTTCATGCCCGTACCCGCTCTGAATTTCAAGCGTTCCTGGTCCAACAGGCCCAGCGCTTTCCGGCACCCAACCGTCTACGCGTTGACCTGCATTGCCATGACCACAACAGTGATGTGCCGGATGAACTCTGGGGACGATTGCTGAAACTGCCGGAAACCTGGTTGCCCACTGATAAACTGGTGCAGCGCTTACAGCAAGCAGGCACCGACCTGGTCACCATTACCAACCACAACAATGCCCGTTCTTGTTGGCAATTGATGGAACAGGGCATGGATGTATTGTCGGCAGCTGAATTCACCTGCCACTTCCCGGATGAGAGCCTGAGTATTCATGTACTGGTTTATGGCTTTACTCCGCAACAGGAAAGTCGTCTTAACCGGCTGCGACAGAATATCTATCACTTTGCCGCCTATACGTTGGAGCAGGACCTACCTACCGTACTGCCTCATCCGTTGTTCTTCTACAGTGCTAAAAACAGCCGCGGTATTGAAGCGCTGGAAAAGCTGGCACTGCTGTTTGAGCGCTATGAAGTTCTCAATGGTCAGCGTGGTTTCTGGCAAAATCGCATGACCCAGTTATGGGTCGAGAGCCTGACAGAAGAAAAAATACATCAATTAGCGCTGAAACATAAAATCAATCCCCATGATTTTTGTGCACACCCCTACCACAAATGTGTGACCGGTGGCTCTGACGATCACAATGGTATTTTTGCCGGTGAATGCGGCAGCTTTCTGTATGTGGATAACCTGGATGAGCGCCGTAAAACAGAGCCATTATCGAGCTTGGCTCTGGAAGCGCTGCGCGCCGGCTACATTGCCCCTTATGGTGAACCCGGTGAAGAAGAGCGACTGACTACAACCTTCCTGGATTATTTTTCCCAGGTGGCCATCCATATGAAAGACCCAGGGCTACTCCGGCTGATGCTGCATAAGGGTAGTCTGAAGGACAAACTGCTGTGCTTAGGGATCAGTAATGCCATGCAGGAACTGCAACGGCATAAATATACCCTGACGTTTTTAAAGACCTTTCATCAGGCACTGGGGGGAAAGGCTCCCGCACTGCTCAGCAACCTTGGCGTACCTAAAGAATTCAAACCCACACTAAAGATCATCAAGCAACTGGCGAAAGCGCGGCGTAAGCAACCCGATCAGTTTTCCCTTACTCTTCGGGACAGCATTCCAGAACTCTACCGCGAAGTGACCGGCATCTTCTTTCGTCGTCTGGAACGTGAACTGGATGGTTTCAAGGGACAACGCTTCAGCCGGGCCAACCTGAACACCCTGATCAGCCAGTTTGAAGTTCCGACCAGCTTCAGGCACCTTGCGGCCAGCAAGATGTCCGCACAGTCACACATGAGCCAGGTACAGGTGTTCAAGATGATGGATGAGCTCACCTTCCCGGCCCTGGCTGCGCTGGTGATCGGCGGAGCCTCTTTTACCGGTAGTCAGGTGCTGTTTGCCAACCGCAAGCTAATGAATCAGCTTGCCGACAGTCTGAATGCGGGGCATCACTCTGAACGCATTCTCTGGTTGACCGATAGCTTCTGTGACAGCAATGGCGTGTCATCCTTTCTCAAAAACGTATTAACTGAAGTGCAAACGCGTAATCTTCCAATAGATCTGCTCACCTGCCACCCCGATCTATCGGCAGAGGATCACCTACAGGTACTGCGCCCGGTCAGTCGATGCAGCCTACCCGCTCCTTTTGAACAAACCTTTTACCTACCTGACATGCTGGAGTTACAGCGCGTATTTGAACAAGGTGGCTATGACCGTATCATCTGCTCCACGGAACTGATCATGGGACCGGTAGCCCTCTATCTGAAGCACGCTTTTTCTGTACCTGTGTGGTTTTACATGCACACTGACTGGAATGAGTTTTTCAGCCGCAGTGCTGGTCTCAATCTGCAGCAAAGCGACAGATTGCGGCGTCTACTGCGCGCTTTTTATACCCAATTTGATGGTTTACTGGTGCTCAATAACGAGCATAAAACCTGGCTGGAGTCGCCAGCTATGGGGATGGATGCATCCAGGCTACAATTAACAGCACATTGGGTCGATGCATCCTTTCACCAGATCAGCCACCGGCGACGCCTGCCTGATTCACGTCCCACTCTGCTGTATGCCGGTCGAATCAGCCGTGAAAAAGGGGTGTTGGATCTACCCTCAGTGTTGACCCGAATCCAGGCCCATCTTCCCGATGTGCGACTGATCATTGCCGGTGATGGGCCCGCACTGAAGAAGTTACGTAAAAAAATGCCGGAGGCCGAGTATACCGGCTGGATTGCCGCCGAACAGATGGCCGAACTCTATCTCCAGGCTGACCTGCTGCTGTTGCCCTCGCGTTTTGATACCTTTGGCTGTGTGGTGCTGGAAGCCCTGGCTACCGGCCTGCCAGTGGTGGCTTATGCCAGCAAGGGACCCGCTGATATTGTGCGTCATAATCAGGAAGGTTTTCTGTGTAACACAGCCGAACAGATGGCTGATCAAGCAATGCACTATCTCCAGCTACCAACAATACAGCAAAAAATAATGCAAAATGCGGCCATCGCCCGCTATGCTGATTACCACCCAAGGCCGATCCTGGATCAGTTAATGCATAACATCGGCCTGCATAACCAATCAGATAGCAGCGAAGAGCCTGATTTATATGAAACCCAAGCTACCTGAGCCAAGTAATAATGTCTTTGAAGTATTCATCAATTTTCTGCAACTGGGCTTAACATCATTTGGTGGACCGGTAGCGCATCTGGGATTTTTTCAAACTGTATTTGTGCAGCAAAAACGCTGGATCAGTGCTGAAGCTTATGCCGAGCTGGTTGCGTTGTGTCAGTTTATCCCTGGCCCGGCCAGTAGCCAGGTGGGTTTTGGTATAGGCCTGCAGCGCGCAGGAATCGCCGGAGCCCTGGCTGCCTGGGTGGGTTTCACCCTGCCCTCAGCCGTGCTGATGCTGTTACTGGGTGTTACCCTGGTTAATCTTGATCTGTCTGCCTATCTAGGCTTAATTCAAGGTCTGAAGCTTACGGCCGTGGCTGTCGTCTGCTGGGCACTCTGGAATATGGCCCGTAGCCTGACTCCGGATTATCGGCGCCGCGGCATTGCGCTACTCGCTGCAGCAGTGGCGTTAATCCTTCCCGGTATTTTCGGCCAGTTGGGAGCGTTGCTGCTGGGTGCGCTCCTGGCGCCCTGGCTGGTTAAAACACCCCCACTTGCCCACGACCAGTCCGGTTTACAGGTGCCGATTTCGACCCGTGTAGCAATCACCGCTGCCGTGCTATTCAGCGGTGGACTACTGCTGTTGCCGCTGCTGACGGTTAACACTCAGAGCAGCTCACTGCTGATCGGTGACGCCATGTACCGCGCAGGAGCTCTGGTTTTCGGCGGCGGCCATGTTGTATTACCCTTGCTCCACGCTGAAACCGTCAATACAGGTCTGATCAGCGCCGATGATTTTCTTACGGGTTATGGTCTCGCTCAGGCAATGCCCGGCCCCCTGTTCAGTTTTGCCGCTTTTATTGGTGCTCTCAGTGGTGGAGCACTCATGGCAATACTGGCTTTAGTGGCAATTTTTCTACCTGGATGTTTATTGTTAATCGCCCTGCTTCCGGTATGGCAAAAACTTCGGCGGCACCACTGGCTAAGGCGGGTTCTGGGTGGAATTAATGCAGCGGTAGTCGGACTGCTGGCGGCGGCACTCTATGATCCGGTGATCACTGCCGCTATTCACCAATGGCAAGATATCCTGCTGGCACTGGTATTACTCGGTCTGCTCGCCACAGGGCGTATACCCGTCTGGCTGCTGGTACCCTTAGGCGCATTGGCAGGCTATAGTCTGCTGTGATCCATCCAAAAAGACCACAAGAGATCACTATGCCAATCGCTTCGACCTTGACAGAGTCCCGTATCCGGTTAGTCTGCATTGCACGCGTTTTACTCTTTGCAAGTTTCATGACGGTTGCAGCAACCTTACCCCTGTTGATCCAAGACTGGTCCCTTAGTGCGACAGCGGCCGGAGCACTAGTCACCGCCTTTACCCTGGGCTATGCCCTGTCGTTGTTTCTGTTTTCCTGGGCATCTGACTACCTGGGTGCCAAACGGGTTGTGGCCACCTCTGCTCTGGCGGCGGGTATCAGTAGCCTATTGTTTGCGTTTCTGGCCCGCGACTGGAACAGCGCTTTTTGGCTCTACGGTTTGATCGGTCTGTGTCAGGGCGGTATCTATACCCCACTGATCGTACTGATTTCCGATGAAATTGATCCGGATAAACGCGGTCATGCCATGGGTATGTTGATTGCGTCCACGTCGGTTGGCTATGCCAGCTCTCTGGCATTGTGTGGCTTGGGTATTGCTTTGGGAAGCTGGCAGACTGCATTCATACTGACCGGAATGCTGCCGATCTTTGGTGCCCTGCTGTTAATCTGGACACTCGCTCCACTCACCAACCGTATTCACCCGTCACAGGCCAACTTGGGTATCACTGACGAGCTGTTACGCAACCGACGTTCTCGCCTGTTGAATACCGGCTATATTGCCCATAACTGGGAGTTGTTAGGCATGTGGGCCTGGATACCCGGCTTTCTCGCTGCCGGGTTCGCACTCAAAGGTCTGGATAGCGCACAGGCCAGTATGAGTGGTGCTTATCTGTCGGGTATCATGCACCTGTTCGGCGCTGTTGCGGCGCTGAGCATGGGGCGATTATCGGATCGGCTGGGCCGACACAAGCTACTGTTTCTGTTGGCTGCCAGCAGCACACTGCTCTCCTTCAGCATCGGCTGGCTGATTCATTTGCCCCTGATACTGCTGATGCTGCTGGTACTGGCGTATGCCTTTACCTGCCTGGGGGACTCACCTATTCTCACCTCAGCCCTGTCTGAAGCCGTGCGTCCAGGCTACCTGGGGCGTGTTCTGGCATGGCGATCCTTGCTTGGCTTTATTGCCGGAGCACTGGCACCCTTGGCATTTGGAGGCGTACTGGATCTGTTTCAACAGTCGGAACCCGCTATCGCCTGGGGCATGGCCTTTGCCATGCTTGGTCTGGGTGGGATCATTGCCAGCTACTGCGCTGTGCGTTTACAAAGTAATCTGTGCGATCTCACACCAGCAGGGTGAATTTGACCAACTCTTCCATGACATCCTCAATCCGGTCGTAATAGGGTGACGGTCTCATCCGGCCGTTTTCATCAAATTCCAAGAAGGCTTGAGCAACAGGTGATTGATAACGAAAGTCCAGCGTGTTGGTGCCACCCGACGTTGTTCGACTAGCCGCTAACTGATACACAGTGCTCAGACTCGCAGCATTGTGCGTAATCAAGAGATTCCAGTTGCAGGGTGAAATGATGTAACTCAAATTGATGTTTCAGAAGTTCACCAGCTTGGTTCAATATATGATCATGATGTTGATCTGATGCGATAACAAGGTGAGCAGTTAACGCATTTTCACTTGTTGAAATCGCCCAGATGTGCAGATCATGAATGGAATGAACCCCTGGAATTGCATTTAACGTCGACTCGACTACGGTCAAATCAATATTGTCTGGAACGCCATCAAATAACAAATGAAGTGATCGACGGAACAGAGACCAAGTTCCAACCACAATGACCAAGGCAATTAATAAGCTGACAACAGGGTCTAGCCAACTCCAGCCTTTCCATAAGTAAAGTATCCCTGCAACAACAACACCAGCTGATACCAATGCATCAGCGGCCATGTGCAAAAATGCACCTCTGATGTTGAGATCATTCTTACTGCCACGCACAAATAACCAGGCCGTTAGTGTATTGATGACCATGCCAATAGCCGCCACGATAATAACGGTCATTCCATCGACGCCAGTTGGCGTTGTGATCCGTTCTAGCGCCTCCCATGAAAGTGCGCCCATCGCCACCAACAGAATGACAGCATTAACAAAGCTGGCCATGATGGATCCTTTACGCCATCCGTAGCTGTGTTTTGAGTTTGCTTTTAGGCTTGCGGCACCGAAAGCAGCCCATGCCAATAACAAACCCGCTACGTCACTCAGGTTGTGGCCCGCATCTGCCAAGAGTGCCAGAGACCCTGTTTTCCAACCGTAATAGGCTTCTACCAGCACAAATCCCAGGTTTAACAACACACCAATAGTGAAAGCTCTTCCAAAATTGGCGGGTAGATGGGTGTGTGGTTGATAAGATGCAACGTCATCATGATTATGCGACAAGTGATGCTCCTCTTTGAGCTAATGTGGCAATCAATACCACATTTCTCACACATCAACAAGACAGTTGGCTGACACCACCAGACCGGTTAACCGGTCTGGTGGGCTGCGAGCAATAGTCGCAGATGCCATGATAGGTGGATCAGTCGCTGACAGGGCCTTCAGTAATGGCTGAACGCATACGTCGACGCAGAATCGGTCCAATGATATACGGCAGGATTAAACCCAGAGCCGCAAATAACCATAGGCCTATTGCCAGAGGCGTACCCCAGAGAATACCCCAACTGCCATCAGAGATGACAAGAGCATGGCCCAGATTTTTTTCCATCTCAGGTCCCAGCAGCATACCCAGAATAATAGGTACCAGAGGGATTGCCAGCTTGCGCAACAGGAACCCGGCAACACCGAAGGCGACCATGAAATAGAGGTCAAAGGTGCTGTGACTGATGGAATAGATGCCCACGAAAGCAATCATGGTGACCATGGGTAGCAGATACATGGGTGGAACCGACAGCAGCTTGACAAAAAAGCCTACCATCGGAATGTTCATGATCAGTAACAGAAAGTTTCCGATCAACAAGGCGGCAATGACCCCCCAGACAATCTCGGCGTTCTGAGTGAACATCAAGGGTCCTGGAGTGATATTCAACGAGATCAGCATCGCCAGCAATACCGCTGTGGTACCGCTGCCAGGCACACCCAAAGTCAACATGGGTACAAGAGCACCGCTGGAGGCACCATTGTTACCCGCCTCTGGTGCTGCTACACCTCGCGGGTCACCTTCACCAAAGGTGGACTTTTTACCCAGATATTGTTTCTCCAGAGTATAGCTGATGAAGCTGCCCAGAGAAGCACCGGCACCTGGCAGTACTCCAGCAATAAAGCCGAGGATACCCCCACGGAAAGTGGTCGGCAGTATTCTGATAATATCCATGGGTTTTAGCAGAAGCTTGCCAACCTTGATCAGTTTACGCCCGGCTCCAGCTCGTTCTTCGATAAACAGCAGCAACTCTGAAATAGCAAACAGGCCGACTATAGCCAGAATAAAGTCTATGCCTTCAAAGAGCTTCAACACACCAAAAGTGTAGCGCTGTGTTCCGGTCGAGTGGTCAATACCCACGGTGGATATCATGATACCCAGTGCAGCCGCTACCACGGTTTTCATTGGGTTTTTGCCGGTGATTCCACCGAGGGTTGCGAACGCCAGCATAAACAGAGCAAAGTATTCTGCTGGACCAAAGGTCAGCGCAAATTTGGCAAGAATCGGCGCCAAAAGTATCAAACCAATAGTACCGATCAGACCACCCATAAAGGAGGCAATGGCGGATATGGCCAGAGCTTCCGCCGCTCGGCCTTTCTGAGCCATTGGATAGCCATCCAGACAGGTCATCATCGCCGGCTCATCACCGGGTATGTTCAGCAGAATGGAAGATATACGACCACCATACATCGCACCGGCATATACTGAGGTCAACAGAATCATGGCGGTTTCGGGGGACAAGCCCAGCGTAAAAGCCAATGGAATCAGAATGGCGACGCCATTAGCCGGACCGAGACCCGGCAAGGCACCAATTAATGTGCCAATAAAGGCGCCAATCATCGCAAACATCAGGTTTTGCGGTGTCATTGCCACAGCAAAACCTTGCATCAAAAACTGCAGAGTGTCCATCATTCAACTCCCGACAAGATGGCCACCTACTCGAACGCCAGCAAGCCCGCAGGCAAGCTCAACTCAAGCAGATTATTGAACAGGAAGAAAACCACCACGGCACTGACCAGCCCGACCATCAAAGCGCCTTTCCAGCGCGCACCCATGCGCCAGCACAGGGTGCAAACAGCCAGGGTTGTCGCCGGAATGAATCCCAGAGGCTCTAGCAGGAGGGCATAGAGCACCAGAATAGTCACTGCAATAACGAGTTCAAGCGCCGTGCGGCCTTTTGGCCAATGTTCATCGGGATCCGGTTTAACCATCAGGTAGCAGCTTGACAGTCCCAGCACCACCGCCAATATAGTTGGTAACGTATCTGGCCCCACCGCCTCATGGCCGCCAAAAGGCGGCGGCCATTGCTGGGCGACCCAGCCGTAACTTACGGCCAGGACGAACAACATGAGACCGAGCAGGCGATCTCCAAAAGACGTCATTGCAACAGCCCTATTTCACGAGATAGTTGTTCAATGTCAGCGACCTGATCGCGGACAAAGCTTTCGAACTGAGCTGCAGGCGGGTGGAAGGGAATCAAACCATTCTGCTGCATTACAGACTTCCACTCTTCGCTGGCATACAGGGTGTCGATGGCCTCTACCCAATAGGCTTGTGCTTCGGGATCAGCATCAGCCGGCATATAAAAACCGCGCCAGTTAGGGCCCAGTGCATCTATGCCTTGTTCACGAGCCGTCGGGATATTATCGAATTTACCCGGCAGACGCTCCTCAGACAATACCGCAATGACACGCAAGTCACCCGATTCCATGAAGCCGGTCGCTTCAGAGATATCACCGGTGAATGCATCAACATGCCCACCGATAACCTGAGTCATAGCCTCACCACCATTGTTATAGGAAAGGTAAGGAATGCTTGGCAGGTTATCTGCTCCAGCGGCCTTGGCTGCAATCAGAACTTTCAGGTGATCCCATCCGCCATTGGCACTGCCACCCGCGAATTTCACATTACGGGGATTGTCTTTTACAGCGTCCATCAACTGGGTCAGGTTCTCATACTCGGAGTCCTGAGCAACAGCGATGATGCCATAATCCGCACCCAGTGCGCCGACCCACTTGACCATGCCAGCATTCATATTAGGGAATTGCTGTTGCGCCAGTCGAGTAGTGGTGGCAGTTGAGGCCGCTACGATAAGGTTGGTGTCATCGTTGCGTTTGCTCACGGTGTGCGCAAATGCAACACCACCACCGGCACCAGCCATATTAGTTGTCTGTACACTACCGGGCACAAAACCCAGAGTTTCCAGCACATTGCCAACGCTGCGGCAGGTGAAATCCCAGCCACCACCTGGATCTGCAGGGGCGATACATTCGACTTTACCGGTGGGCTCCCAGGCAAACGCAGAGAAACTGACAGCAGAGGCTGCCAATAGACACAGGGTTTTTTTGAACATCGAGTTGTCCTCTTGGTTATTTTTATAGAGTTCCCCACTAGGTGCGGGGACAGATGCTTTTATTGGTGGCACAACTTTAGGCAGCAGGCACTCAGGAGGAAAGATTCTGTAAGTAATGCCTTTAATGGATAAAAACCGCGTTTTGTTTATATTGTTCACAGGTGTTTTACGCTACTATCAAACTTTACTTACCCATAAAATAATAATGTCTGATGCGCCACTACTTGTGTTAAGAAAACTCAAATTAAAAACCCGTATGATTCTGGTACTGGGATTGGTCAGTGCCATTCAAACCGGACTGATCGGCGGCTTTGCCTGGTATTATCTCAGCGACTCTCTGGATGATGAGATCGGGCAGCGTGCCTTAATGGTGGCCAAAACCATTGCCGCCATGCCCGAGATCATCACCGGTGTGCAAAACCGGGATCAGGCTGCACTCAATGCACTTGGCCACAAACTCGCTACGACCAACGAAGCCTTGTTTATCGTCATTGGCGATAAAAACAGCATACGTCTGGCTCACCCGAACCCGGATCGACTGGGTCACTCCATGGCCGATGATGATGGTGATCAAGGTACTATTGCCCTGGTCGAAGGACTCGGCTATATCGACAAGGCGTTAGGCAGCCTAGGCCTCTCCATGCGCGGCAAAGCACCTATCTTCGACCTGACAGGTGAAGACATCATCGGCATCGTTTCTGTGGGCTATTCACTCAACCAGGTCCGATCGACCATTGCCCAATATAACCTGGTGCTGTTCTCAGTCATGGCGTTAATGCTGGTCGGCAGCGTGGTGGCGGCGATTATCATTGCCGGGCGCTTCAAACGTGCCATCTTCGGACTGGAGCCGGAGCAAATCGCGCGCTTGTTCGAAGAGCGCGATGCCACCTTACAATCGGTTCGTGAGGGCATCATTGCCATCAACCGCGAGGGTATTATTACCACTTTTAATCGCACCGCCATTGAAACACTGGGCTTGAACCCCGACACCCGCCTGGCTGGCCAACCCATTACCAAAGTGCTACCAGCCAGTGTTTTGCCTGCTGTATTGAGTAGTGGCCAACCGGAATTTGACCAGGAAGTCTGGCTGAACAATCGTCAGATGATCGTCAATCGCCTACCGGTCAAACAGGGCAATGAGATTATTGGCGTCGTTTCCAGCTTTCGCCCCAGAGATGAGCTGGATCAGGTCAGTCGCCAGTTGACTCGTATTCAGCAATACGCCGACACCCTGCGCAGCCAAACCCACGAGTACTCCAATAAGCTACATACCATCGCCGGTCTGATTCAACTGGGTGCCACAGACGAAGCCCTGGCGCTCATTGGCAGTGAAGTCAGCGATCATCAGGCGCTCATTCACCTGCTCCTGGAATCTGTTCCCGACCCACTGCTGTCAGGCTGCCTACTGGGTAAATACAACCGGGCCCGTGAAATGGGTCTGAAATTGATCATTGACCCTGGCAGCCGGATGCTTGAATTACCCGACACTCTGCCCAGAGATCAACTGGTTACCGTTATAGGTAATCTGATCGACAACGCCATGGAAGCCACTCGAATGCAACTGCCCCTTGGGGGTGAAGTTCACCTCAGCATGAGTGATCTGGGCCATGATTTGATATTCGAAGTAGAAGACCAGGGCACTGGAGTGGCGCCAGAAGATCAAGAGCGTATATTTGAAAAAGGCTTCACCAGCAAAGCAAGCAATAATCATGGCATTGGCCTGCATCTGGTGCGTAGCTTTGTCGACCAATGGGGTGGCTCCATCACTCTGGAAAATCTTACCGAAGGCGGATCACGCTTCACCCTCTACCTCCCCAAAACACCGACACAGTCCATGACGGTTATGGAGACCCACTGATGATACCCATCCGTTTATTAATTGTGGAAGACGACCGACAGATTGCCGAGATACAACGCCGTTTCGTTGAACGCCTGGAGGCGGTGGAACTCTGTGGTATCGCTCACAGCCTTGAAGACGCAAAAGACCTGATCGATGTAATGAAACCGGATCTGATGTTGCTGGATGTGTATTTCCCTGAAGGCAATGGCCTCGATCTGTTGCGTCAACTTCGGGCCGGAAACAGTGCCACCGACGTTATTCTGATTACCGCTGCCCGCGAAGTCGAGACCTTGCGCAGTGCCCTGAGAAGCGGCGTATTCGACTATATATTGAAGCCACTGGTATTTGAACGCCTGGATGAAGCCATCAACAATTACCGTCAGCATCTGCTGACACTGGATGGACTGCAAAAAGTAGCACAAAAAGAAGTTGATGCCCTGCTGCCACGAGGACAACCACGCCAGGCACCCGGAACACCCCAGCGTCTACCCAAAGGCATCGATGCACTGTCGCTCGACAAAATCCGCGCCGTAGTGCAGCAAGGGGATGACTGGAGCGCCGAAGCTGTTGGTCAGTGTATCGGTGCGTCAAGAACAACGGCCCGTCGTTACCTGGAATACCTGGTGAGTACCGAAGAGCTCAGTACCGAAGTTCACTATGGCACGGTCGGACGACCAGAACGGCGCTATCGCCCGCGCTGACAGTGGCACCTATGCCACTCACGGTCCGGCTGACTAAAACCCTGCCCCAACACAAATAGTCATAGATTAAGAGTCATTGCTTTGACAATCCTGTGCTGAGCACTAATAATATATGGATTTTCATATATTTTAGAAAAGCAGTGGTTTTCTTATCAGTGTTTCCGTCAATAACAGCGCTAGCTTTCAACCTGACGAACCGCTTGTGGATAACCCATCAGGATATTGACTATGTCACATGAAAATTCAGCACAACAAGCCCCCTCCACCGAAAGCATGGGTATTTTTGGTCGTTTTCTATCGGTTTGGGTAGCTCTGGCTATTGTAGTGGGCATTCTGCTGGGTCAATTTGCTCCAGCTATACCCGAAGCCCTGGCAGCCTATGAGTATGCCCAGGTTTCCATACCGGTGGCGATGCTGATCTGGGCGATGATCTTCCCGATGATGGTGCAGATCGATTTTTCTGCACTGCTGGACGTTCGCAAACAACCGAAAGGGCTGGTCATCACCACGAGCGTCAACTGGCTGATTAAACCCTTCAGTATGTTTGCAATCAGTTGGTTTTTTCTCTTGGTGGTGTTCAAGCCCTTTATTCCGGAACATCTGGCCTATGAATACCTGGCCGGAGCCATACTGCTGGGGGCTGCGCCCTGTACCGCGATGGTGTTTGTATGGAGCTACCTGACCCGTGGGGATGCCGCTTATACCCTGGTGCAGGTCGCTCTGAATGACCTGATCATGCTGTTTGCCTTTGCCCCCATTGTGGTGCTGCTGCTCGGTATATCCAATATTCCAGTACCCTGGGATACGGTCGCCCTGTCGGTCATTCTGTATATTGTCATTCCACTAGGCGCCGGCTATTTAACCCGCATCACCCTGATTCGACAGCGTGGTCAAACATGGTTTGATCAGGTCTTTATGCCACGCATAGGTTCGGTAACGCCCGTCGCGTTGATCATCACCCTGGTGTTGCTGTTTGCTTTTCAGGGTGAAGTGATCCTTAACAACCCGTTACATATTCTGTTGATTGCCGTCCCGCTGATTATTCAAACTCTACTCATCTTCCTGTTAGCCTACTATTGGGCAAAAAGCTGGAAAGTGCCGCATAATATTGCCGCTCCTGGCGCCATGATCGGTGCGAGTAATTTTTTTGAACTGGCCGTTGCTGCCGCGATTGCCTTATTTGGCTTACAATCAGGTGCAGCCCTGGCTACGGTGGTGGGGGTATTGGTTGAAGTGCCACTGATGTTGGCACTGGTTCGTTACGCCAATCGTACCAGAGGTCAGTTCGTCAACAATCCGCCCAGCTAAGTATGTTTTTAGAGGTAGATCGATATAGAGGGTGGCATCTTCAGCCTGATGGCAGAAGATTATCAACCGGTTCCTGTATCAAAACACATGCAATGAGTGCGCTTTCAGACTGAGGGTGACGGGCATCCCCTCATGCAACTGCTGACGTTCGACATAATGCACCGGAATAAAAAAGCTTAAGGGCAGCTCAGGTGCATGATCGGGCAGGACGCGGACGCTGGCATGTGGCCCCATTAATACCAACTCGGTAATAGATCCAGCGATGGGGTTTTCACTGTCACCCGGAACCGGACGATCCGGGCGTTGAAGCAGAATACTCTGCGGTGGGGCAATCCAGGTGACCTGATCACCGGTTGCATACTCAGAGGGCTGGTTAACCTTTATTGAACGTCCCGCCCAATCCAGACTAAGCCCCTCCTGCCCGACAGCGGCAACTCTCGCTGAAAAGATATTCTGCATACCCAACAGCCGCGCGACATCCGGGCTGGCGGGGAGCTGCATCAGACGCGTTGGATCAGCACACTGCAGCAACTGCCCGTGGTGCAACACACAGATGCGGTCCGCCAGTTGCAGCGCTTCATCCAGATCATGGGTGACCAGTAACATGGGAATATCGATCTGTTTACGCAACAACGCCAGTTCGCGGCGTAATCGAAACCGGGTCACCTGATCTACTGCCGAAAAAGGCTCATCCAACAGTAACAGATCAGGCTTTGACGCCAGCGCACGAGCCAACGCTACCCGCTGGCGCTGACCACCGGATAGCTGCGATGACAGTCGGTTATGCAACCCCGACAGCTTGACCCGCTCCAGCCAGCCAAGAGCGGCTGCTTGGCGTTCTTGTCGCGGCAGGTGTGACATGGCCAGGGTCAGGTTTTGCAGTGCAGTCAGGTGCGGAAACAGCGCATACTGCTGAAATACCATCCCCACCCGTCGCTGCTCCGGTTTGAGGCAGATGCGTTGCGGACTATCCAGCCAGACACGTCCCTGACAACGAATTTGCCCCTTAACATCGGTGTAGAGACCCGCCAAGGCACGCAGCAGTGTGGTTTTACCACTGCCGGAGGGTCCGATCAGCGCGACAATTTCACCCGGCGCACAGCTCAGATCCATCTCCAGCGGGATCTGGCCCAGTGCACGCAGACTCATTTCCAGACCCGGATTCATAAATGCCCCTTGTCTGAGTGGCGCTGAGTCTTCCACTGCACCAGCAACAAACTGACAAATGCCAGTGTTAACAGGAGTAACGACATCTGACCTGCAGCGGTCATATTAAGTGCCTGGACTTCATCATAGATGGCGATTGACAGAGTACGCGTTTCGCCTGCGAGATTGCCACCCACCATTAACACCACACCAAATTCTCCCAGGGTATGGGTGAAGGTCAGCAAAAACGCACTGAGCAGACCGGGCCAGGCCAAGGGGAGCTCTACACGCCACAGGGCCTGCCAAAAATTCAAGCCACACACCCGTGCCGCATCGCGTACATCCGGGTCGATGGCGGCAAAGCTGTTCTGCACCGGTTGAATGGCGAAGGGCAAATTGGCGACCAGTGACACCAGCAGCAGGCCTTCAAACGTAAAGGCCAACTGACGTCCTGTTAACCATTGCCAACCCGCCCCCAGCGGAGCATCCGGCGCGATTGAAAGCAGAAAATAGTACCCCAGTACGGTAGGCGGCAATACCAGCGGCAGAAAAATCAGACTTTGAATAAAGGGCCGAAAAGGCAGTTGGCGCACAGCCAGTGCTCGCCCTAAAAAGATACCGACAGGAAACAACAATACGCTGGTCCAGAAGGCCAGCTCCAGTGAAATCTGCAGAGCCTGCCAATCCATCAGTCGGGGAGTCCAAAACCGTGGCGCATTAAAATCTGTTTTGCTTCTGGCTGTTGAATATAGTCAAAGAAGGCCTGCGCCGCTTGACTGGCATTATTGATTAGCGCTGCGCGTTGAGTCAGTGGAGGATGCTCCGACTCGGGAATAAGCCAAGCTCGGCCCGGTAGATCCTCACGTCCACTGAGCAACGGCCAGGCCACCACACCCGCTTCGGCGGCACCCGAAAGTACGAACTGGACGGCTTGTGAGGCATTTTCGCCCAGTACGCGGAAACTGCTAACCTGTTCAGCTTTACCCAATCCCGTTAGCCAACCCATGGCAGCCACACCATAGGGCGCGTGTCGGGGATTGGCAATCGATAGTTTGGCGGCATCCGAGCGCGTATCTAACCAGTGTTGAAAAGCTATGTCTGCCTGATCAGTCTCTAGCGTCTGACGACTATAAAAGGCGATTCGACCGAGTGCATAATCATAGGGCTGCCCCATGATTAGCCCTTCTGATGCAAGCCGATCTATATAGGCGGCATCGGCTGAAAAGAACAATTCAAAGGGCGCACCTTGCAGCAACTGGCTGGTAAATACGCCGGATGAGCCGAAGGTTAAGCTGATAGAGTACTGCGGGTAATGTTGATGAAATTGTTCGGCTATCTCGCGAAGCGCCTGTTGCAGATCGGCAGCAGCAGCCACGCGTACTGATGCTAGTATCTGGACACTGGTGGCCATGCAGAACAAAAATAACAGTCCCGCCAAGCCAACACGCTGGAACCATCTATGCTTAATCATTCATATCAACCCACGGGTTCGGAGTAACGTCGATGCTATTATTCACCGATGGCCGGTAAGCATCAAACGGGCGCGGCACATGACAGCAGACATTGCCGACTTCATTAAAGCGCACCTGGCAGTTGGTGACCAGCAATCGGCGTAAGCGCTGACGTGCCCGACGCAAGCGCGCCTTGGTCGCGGTTAGTGTCAGCCCCTGTTGCTGTGCATAGTCTAGTTGCGCCATGCCTTGTAGATCACAGGCTTCTATGATTTCACGGTCAGTCGGCTCTAACTCACGGATATTGCGTCTTAGGCAGAGATCCAGTTCATCAATAGCATCCCTGTCAGTCTCGGGTTGCGGGTGTTCAGGATTCAGCTCGGTCCAGGGCCTGGATCGACGATAGCGATCAATCAAGCTATTTTTAGCCACTCGAAATAACCAGGCTTTGGGGTTTGCCAGCTCACAAAAGCCTTTACCCTGCTGCATGGATTTAACAAACACATCCTGAAGACAGTCATCAGTTTCATCGACATGTTGTAACTGATGATACAAAAATGCCCGCAGCTCTTTTTCATGGAGCTGCCAGGCACGTAACACACACTCGAAATTAAGCTTATTCATACCTGATCAGACCAACAGGCTGGCCACCTCATCCGCACTGGCGACCTTACCTTCAATGACGATTTCATCATCAATGGCCAAAGCCGGTGTTCGCATAATACCCGCATCAATAATATCATTGGTATCAGTTACTTTGACTAACTCATAGACTATACCTTTGTTATTTGCGGCCAACTCGGTATTTTCGGTTAACTGCTTACATTTCGCACAGCCACTGCCATAGATAGTAAATTTCATCTTGATCTTCCCCTCATTAATTACCTGTTTATAAACACACTACCACCAATTACCGTAGATAAACCCGGTAATTGTCGCCATCACAACCACCAGCGCACAGTAAACCAGGGTTTTTTCGGTGCCCAATATGGTTCTGATCACCAGCATATTGGGTAAAGATAAAGCAGGGCCTGCCAAGAGCAAGGCCAGTGCCGGTCCTTTCCCCATACCGGCGCCCAACAGTGCTTCAACGATCGGCACTTCTGTCAGGGTAGAAAAATACATTAATGCCCCCAGAACAGAGGCAAGCATTGTTGAAACCAGTGAGTTATCGCCCACGGCAGCCGCCACCCACTGCGATGGAATAATGCCTTCATGACCGGGACGTCCCAGGGCAAAACCCGCCACAAACACACCCGCCAGCAGTAGCGGCAGAATCTGCTTGGCAAAATCCCAGCTTTGTACTGCCCATTCTCGATCCTGATCGCGCAGAGATGAGATCAACATTAACCCACCAATACCGATGACAAAGGGCAATTCAGGTATTGATGGCATCATCACCGCAAACGCGGCCACAATGCCAGCCAGGATCAGCATCGGCAACATCGGCCACTGCCAGTGCCAAACCAACAACGCAGCTAAGCCAGCCGACAATAGCGCTGTAATCGGCCATTTCCAGGCATAGATCTGCATCCAGACCGGGCTGTCAGCCGCTGCCCAGTTGGCAAATACCAGAATACCCACCATCAAGGCAAAAAACAGCGCGACTATCCCCATGGGTTTATCGCTACTACCGCCAGCAAAACCACGTTTATTGGTGATTGAACGCTGGGACTCCTCCTTGCGATAGATAAAATGCATGATGGTACCGATCACCAGGGCAAAGACGATGGCGCCCACGGCGCGAGCGATACCAATTTCGGCACCCAATACCTTGGCGGTGACCACCACAGCCATCACATTGATGGCAGGGCCGGAATACAGGAAGGCAATCGCCGCACCCAGGCCAGCACCGCGTTTATAGATACCACCAAACAGGGGCAACACGGTACAGGAGCATACCGCCAACAGGGTTCCTGATACGGAGGCTACACTGAAAGCGACCGGTTTTGAGGCATCCGGCCCCAGGTAACGCATCACCGCATCCTGGCTTAGATAGGTGGCCATCGCACCGGCAATTAAAAAGGCGGGCAGCAGGCATAAAATCACATGCTCACGTGCATACCAGTTGGTCAGCCTGAAAGCCTCCAGTACCGCATTATCAAAGCGCTCGGTACCGGCAGGAATAAAGTAGATCAATAAGAATGCCGCTATCATCAGTAGCAACACCAGCCCTTCGCGAGGGTTGCTTCGATACAGGGCCAAAAGACGGCTATACACGGCAGAACTCCTTGGTGTCTTGTTCATCCTTGACGGGTTAACTAGCTCCTACAGTATAGAAGACGCACAAGACACTAAAAGGATGCATAACACTTTAGAAGACGGGAAATAATAAATGCACAACACACCCCGTTATGTTGCAGTCAATTTTAATTTTCAGCGGGTTTTAGGCTCTCAGGTCTACCGGGCGGCAGGGCGAAAGAAATCAATACGGCTAGCACCACCATCGCGCTGGACACCCACAAACAGGGTTCTAAGCCCCAGTTCATATAGATCCAGCCTGATAGAAGTGTGCCTATTAAGCGTCCCATGGCGTTGGCCATATAATAGAAACCCACATCCAGTGATACGCCATCACCACGTGCAAAACTGACAATTAAATAACTGTGCAGGGACGAGTTAACCGCAAATACCACGCCAAAACAGAGTAAACCTATCACCAACACAGTGCTGGGTGGCCATGACAAAGTGAGTCCATATGCAATCAGTATTGGGAAAAAAGCCAACAAGCCACCCCAAATAACCACGTCACTACGTCCGGGAATTCTACCGCTGCGTTTACCAGTAAAATAAGGCGCAATGGATTGGATGACACCATAGCCAATCACCCA
This sequence comes from Nitrincola iocasae, assembly GCF_008727795.1. Classification (NCBI taxonomy): domain Bacteria; kingdom Pseudomonadati; phylum Pseudomonadota; class Gammaproteobacteria; order Oceanospirillales; family Oceanospirillaceae; genus Nitrincola; species Nitrincola iocasae. The sequence continues at coordinate 3,941,839 of NZ_CP044222.1, forward strand.
GCTTGCCATAAAAAAACCCACTTGCCAGAAACTCCAATCCAGCACTTCTTTCAAAAACACCGGTAATGCCACCACAAACCAGACATCACGGGAGGCAAATAAGAACATGCGAGCGGCCGCCAAGACGTTTATTGCTCGACTTTTTGAAAAGATGTCGGTGAACTTGGGCTTTTGCTTCATGCGTCCCAGATCCTGTTTCAACAACAGCATCGACAACAACCACACGAGCGTCAGCATGATTGCCATAGCCAACACGGCACCGGTAAAACCAAGTACGCTCAGCAACACCGCGCCCATAAAGAAGCCAACGCCTTTGAGCGCGTTTTTCGATCCGGTTAAAATCGCAACCCATTTATACAGCGTGCCCTGGGCATTTTCAGGTACCAGATGCTTAATCGAACTTTTGGCACTCATTTTATTCAGGTCTTTGGCAATACCCGACAAGGCTTGAGCAACCATCACCCATACGACGGTCAGCCAGTCGCTCGGTACTGTCAACATCAACAGTGCAAAAACTTGTAACCCCAGCCCCATATTCATGGTGCGGTTAAGACCCAATCGGGCTCCCAGCCATCCACCCACAAGATTGGTAACAACACCAAAAATCTCGTAAAAGATGAATAAAAAAGCGATCTGCAGGGGGCTGTATCCCAACTGGTTGAAATACAGCACCACCAACATGCGTAAAGCACCATCAGTAAGCGTAAATGCCCAGTAGTTACCGGTAACAACCAGATACTGCTTAACCCCTGCTGAAAGCCCTGCCAACATGATAGTTACTCTTGATCCATGACGCCGACTTTACGACCCAGCTCGACCATTCTTAAGGCATAGCCCCATTCATTGTCATACCAGGCATAGATTTTCACATGCGTTTCATTGACCACCATGGTGGATAAAGCATCAATGATGCTGGAGCGGGAATCACCGCGGTAATCCACAGAAACCAGTGGACGCTCTTCGTAACCCAGAATGCCCGCTAAAGGGCCTTCGGCTGCAGTTTTGAGCAACGCATTTACTTCTGTGGCACTGGTAGGACGTTCAACTTCAAAGACGCAATCCGTTAGCGACGCATTGGCCAGCGGTACACGCACGGCGTGACCATTAATTCGGCCAGCCAGTTCAGGGAAGATTTCAATAATGGCTTTTGCCGATCCAGTCGTTGTCGGAATCAGGCTGCTACCACAGGCTCTTGCCCGACGTAAATCCTTGTGAGGTGCATCCAGAATGGTTTGGGTATTGGTTAAGTCATGAATGGTGGTCATGCTGGCATGACGAATACCTAAAGACTCATGTATCACTTTAACCACAGGCGCCAGGCAATTGGTGGTACAGGAAGCGGCTGTGACGATTGGATGTTGCAGTGGATCATAGAGGTGATCATTGACGCCCATCACCACATTCAGCACACCCGGCTCTTTAACCGGCGCCGAAACCACAACGCGCTTAACGCCTTGATCCAGGTAGACTTGCAACTGAGCCTTGGTTTTCATCTTGCCTGAGCATTCGAATACCAGATCACAGCCTGACCAGTCATTACCCTCAAGGGTTTTTTCCTGCGTTACTCGGATGCGCTTGCCTGCGATCACCAGTTGACCATCTTCAGCACCTGCTTCATGACCCCAGCGACCATGTACCGAATCGAAGTTAAGCAAGTGGGCCAGACTCTCGGCGCCAGCGGCCGGTTCATTGATCTGGACAAACTCAAATTCTGGCCAATCCCAGGCCGCCCGCAATGCCAGACGCCCCATACGACCAAAACCATTGATACCTACTTTAATCGCCATCGATCCGTTCTCCACAGTATATATGCATGTAAGTATATGCTAGCTTGGCAGGAATATATGACAAATAGATGACAAAAAAGCCCGTTCTCCAAAAGAAAACAGGCTTAATATAGATCGAACACTACTAGGTTCAATTATCGCGAACGATCGCTTGCAACTCTTCATCATTGGTATGGCGAACATTACGTCCTTTTACGAAATAAATCGTATACTCACAGACGTTGCGGGCATGATCTCCGATACGCTCAATTGCGCGCCCTACCCATGTCATTTCGACCATTCGGGTAATATTACGAGGATCTTCCAACATATAGGTCATATTCTGGCGCAGGATCGCCTCATAATCACTATCAACTTGCTTATCTAGCAAGGCCACCTTCAGGGCTTCATCGGCATCCATTCGACGAAATGCACTCATTGCTCCGTGCAGCATCTGGGTAACGTGACCACCCATGGTTGCAAATTCATGGAACTCTTTAGGAGGCAGCACGTTATTATCCGACTTAGCCGCCATACGGGCAATACGTTTTGCCTGATCACCAATACGCTCTAGATCTTTGATAGTCTTGATTACCGCAATCACTGCACGCAGGTCACCCGCGGCAGGCTGGCGCTTGACTAGTACCTGCACACATTTATCATCAATCTCTACTTCCATATCATTGATTGAGGTGTCGGCACTGATTACTTCTTGAGCTAAAGCAACATCGGCATTGATGAAAGCATTTAAGGCTCTCTCCACCTGCTGAATCACCAGCTCACCCATGGCCAGAACATCATTAACGATTTCATTCATTTCGGCGTCATACGCCTGGGAGGTATGCCCATCAACACGTTGATTATTCATTCTTGCTCCTGCTGATCAACCGAAACGGCCGGTTATATAATCTTCGGTACGTGAATCTTTTGGATTAGTGAAGATCTCTCGCGTTTCATTGATCTCAACCAGATCCCCCAGATGGAAAAAGCCGGTTTTGTCAGACACGCGCGCGGCCTGCTGCATATTGTGTGTTACGATGGCTATGGTGTAGCTGCCCTTGAGCTCATCAATCAACTCTTCGATGATCGACGTAGCAATGGGATCCAAAGCGGAACAAGGTTCATCCATTAAGATCACTTCAGGGCTGACCGCAATCGCCCGTGCAATACATAAACGCTGCTGTTGCCCACCCGATAGACCAGTGCCTGGAGCATCCAGACGATCTTTTACCTCTTTCCACAGACCCGCACGCTGCAAACTGGTTTCAACTATCTCATCCAAATCACTTTTATTGTTATCAACCAGGCCATGCAAACGTGGACCGTAAGCGATGTTTTCATAAATGGACTTAGGAAAGGGATTGGGTTTCTGGAATACCATGCCCACCTGCGCCCGCAACTGAACCACATCCAATTTTTTGTCGTGAATATCACGGCCATCCAACAGGATTTCGCCCGTAACACGTGCCGAATCAATAGTGTCATTCATGCGGTTGAAGCAACGCAAAAACGTCGACTTACCACAACCGGATGGCCCGATAAAAGCCACTACTTCATTTTCATACAGATCCATATTGATGCCATGCAGAGCTTCAGTATCACCGTAGAATACTTTGACATCACGGGCACTCATCTTGATGGTGCTTGAGGTTGCAGAGACCTTTTGCTTATCATCAAAACTCATCTGCATGGCACCCATCGTTGGCTGTTCCATTTTCATCTCTCTCACCACCGTGTTTCAAAATGTTTGCGCAGCCAGATGGCTACAGCATTCAACGAGATCATCAGCGCCAGGAGTACAACAATGGCTGCCGAGGTTCTCGCCTCGAAAAAATTACGTAGCTCATTACCCTGCCACAGAAAAATCTGCACTGGTAAAGCTGTCGATTGCTCAAAAGGGGTTGCTGGCACACTGGCAACGAAAGAGCTCATCCCAATCAGCAGCAAGGGTGCCGCTTCTCCCAGCGCCTGAGCAATACCGAGAATCGCTCCAGTCAAAATACCCGGTATCGCCAAAGGCAATACATGATGTAACACGGACTGCACTTTGGAAGCACCAAGGCCCAGCGCGGCTGAACGAATCGACGGTGGAATTGCCTTTAGCGTCGAACGCGTAGCGATAATAACCGTCGGTAATGTCATCAAGGTCAGTACCAAACCACCGACTATCGGGGCAGAAAGCGGTAACTTGAACCAAAGGATAAATACCGATGCACCGAGCAAACCAAACACAATGGAAGGTACAGCCGCCAGGTTATTGATATTCACCTCGATGAGGTCAGTTAACTTGTTCTGTGGTGCAAACTCTTCAAGATAAATCGCCGATGCAACCCCGATGGGCACGGCAAGGAACATCACAATTAACATCATCATCAATGAACCCATGAAGGCGCCAGCCAGACCTGCAGACGCTAAAGAGCTACGTGAGTCAGGATTCATAAATAGCGATGTGCTAAAGCTATTCTCAATCACACCTCGGTCTACCAGCTCATCAGCCCATTCCTGCGTTAAGGTTGAAATCTGCTGTTGTGATGTAGGTAAATCACGGTCAACATTTCCTTTAACCCAAACATCAATGTTAGCATCAGCCAACATTGTCAACCGCTGCGTTGTCCCTATAATAGACGGATCATCTCGTACCATATCACGTAAAGCAAAGCGCTCACCAGAAGTGACTAATTGCATCGCATCACGCGGGTGATCAGCCGCTTCGGGGATCTCTTTGGCAATCGCATTTAGTATAATTCTATTAAAATTAATAAAGCCCAACTGCGTCTGCCATGCCAGGAAGCGCTGATTAAACTCGGCTTCGGACTCACTCTCCATGCGAACAGGCTTTTCATCTATCTTAATAAGCTGCTCATCAAAGTGTACATCAAGGGTGATATGCGCTTGCCAAAACGCAGGCACACCTTTCGACAAGATGGTGATGAATAGCAGTGCCACAAAAGCCAGTGCCGCGACAACGGCTGCAACACCCATCATTCTAAAGCGTTGTTCTTGAGAATGACGCCGCTTCAGCGACTTTGTAACACGCTGTTGCATCAGATCCCGTTTTTTCGCCAAGTCAGTTTGATCTGGCAGATTCACTGTTTCAGTATTCATAATTTACTCGTACTGTTCACGGTATTTACGAACGATAACCAATGCCACAACGTTCAGACATAAGGTGATCACGAACAGAGTCAAACCCAAAGCAAAAGCTACCAGAGACTGCGGACTAGCAAAGTCCTGGTCACCTGTCAGCTGATTGACGATGGTCACCGTCATAGTAGAGACAGCCTCAAAAGGGTTTGCTGTAAGTATAGGGCTGTTGCCCGCTGCCAATACTACAATCATGGTTTCACCGATTGCTCGACTGGCTGCCAACAAGATCGCACCGACAATCCCCGGCAATGCCGCTGGAAATACCACTTTGCGAACGGTTTCGGATTTGGTAGCACCGAGTCCCAAGGATCCATCTCGCATGGCTTTAGGTACTTGGGTAATAATGTCATCAGATAAGGATGAAATAAATGGAATAATCATAATCCCCATGACAATCCCAGCTGTTATCGCAGATGTTGCGCGAATCTCTAACCCCAGTGTCGCACCCATCATTGACAAGAAAGGCCCCACCGTCACCAAAGCAAAAAAACCATAAACAATCGTTGGAATACCCGCTAAGATTTCAATAATAGGTTTCGCAATTGCTCTTACTTTAGGATGCGCATACTCAGCAAGATAAATCGCCGTCATCAACCCCACTGGTACAGCCACTAATAAGGCAATGATAGCAATCATCAGAGTGCCCCAAAGCAGTGGCAACATACCAAAACCACCCTGGCCTCCAGTCCCTACGGTTGAGAAGCGCGGGTTCCAAGTGGTTCCAAAAAAGAAGTCCATGGGACTGACGAATGAAAAGAAGCGCATCGCTTCGCCAAACATAGAAAAGACTATGCCAATCGTGGTCAAAATCGCTACCGTTGAGCAGGCTATCAAAAGGAACCGAACGACACGTTCAACAGCGTTCCGAGCGCGTAAATCCGGATGAATACGCTTCAAATTAAAGACAAGTGCGGCAGCGGCAACCGAGGCCATCAATGCCAACATTAACAAATTCCCTGTGGTTTTTAGCTTTTGCATATGTTCTGCAGCCGCTAATTCATAGGGTAATGCTTCATCAGTCAGGCCAAAGCCTGTGGATAAATTTGTAATTCTTTGCAGCACATTGCGTATATCATTATTGCTACCGGCTACAACTTCTGGTGGCAACTGTGCAACCACCATTGATTCGATAATACCTGGCTGTAAAAAAGACCAGCCTAGAAAAATGATAGCCGCTGGCACCACTGTCCAAAGCGCCAGTAAGGTTCCATGATATACAGGCCGTGAATGCAATCTAATTTTATCACCCGATGTTGTGACAGCGACCTTACGACTGCGTACCAGTCCTACTTGATAAACAAAGGCCATCATCATCAACAGTACAGCAATCAGTGCCAGGTTACTCATATCGGCTCCAGCGTCGATAAGGTTTCATTTACAACGTTGTGCATAAACATCCAGTACAAAAAAACCGAGAATGCAGTGACATTCTCGGTTTTTTTAGTAGCGGGTTGCTTAGTCCAGTAATGTCTGAGACATTACAGCTGCAGTGATCGCATCACGCTCTGTCATGTCCATAGGAATCAAACCAGCTTCTTCCAGAATGCTCCCCATACCACCGATCTGCTCGCTCAGGAAATACTGAGCATATTCCAACAAACCAGGGATCACACCAACGTGCTGATTTTTGATGTAGAAGTATAAAGGGCGAGACACTGGATACTCACCAGTACCAATAGTTTCCAGGCTTGGAGTCACACCACCAACTGTCGCCACTTTCAGACTATCGCGGTTTTGATCATAAAAGCTCAGACCAAATACACCCAGCGCATCTTTCTGAGCATCCAGACGAGCCAAAGTTTCAGTGTAGTTACCAGCAATTTCTACAACACGACCGTCAGTACGAATGGCATTACAGAAGTTAGACTTGGCTTCTTTTTCCATCGCCTGAACTTCTTCAAAAGTTTCACAACCAGGGTGAACTACTTTTTCTTCGTAGACTTCACGAGTACCGTGGTTAGAGCCAGGGATAACCAGTACGATTTCCTGATCTGGCAGTGAACTGTCGATCTGTGACCAGCGAGTATAAGGGTTGGCTACCATTTCGCCATTCTGTGGAATCTGCGCAGCGCCAGCCAGGAATACATGATGCGGCTCAAGTGCAAAATCACCACTATCTGTACGTGAAGCAAATACGATACCATCGTAGCCAATTTTAACTTCAATAATCTCGGTTACGCCGTTTTCAGCACAGCTTTCCACTTCACTGGAACGAATTGCACGTGATGCGTTGGCAATATCAATGGTGTTTTCACCAACACCCTGACAAAACTGGCGCAAACCGCCACTGGAGCCACCCGAACCGACAACAGGCGTGTTAAACTGTGGGAAAGAGTTACCAAACTCTTCAGCAACAATCGAAGCAAAAGGCAGTACAGTTGAAGAACCAGCGATCTGAATGGTATCACGCGCCATGGCTGGTGCAGTGAAAGCAACGGCAGCAGCTGCGGTCATCGCGATGGCGAGAGCTTTGTTACGAAACGTCATTGAGGCATCCTCGTTTAGTTTTGTTAATACGACCCGAATGCTGTTCAAATGATCATCCAGGTCGCTAATTCTTACAAGGTGGTATTCTGACAAGGATATATTTCAGAAAAGTGAAAGAAATGTTACGTTTTTGTTACAGAGGAATCGCCCTTAGTAAATCGCTGATGTTGATGTTGGTGTTGATTAGCCAATACACCCTGGCTGTCACCGAAACCTCTCCCCTGCACGGAGTTATTTCAACTGTGGGATCAGATACTCTGAGCCGTTTGATCAGCCAGTGGAGTGAAGCTTTCCAGCAGCGCCATCCGCAGATATTACTTGAGCTGCATACCGGTGGCTCATCCTCAGCAGCCACCGCGTTGATCAGTGGTACGACTTTACTCGCTCCGATGAGCCGCCGCATGAGTTCACAGGAATCGCGTCAGTTTCAGGCCAACCATGGCTACGCCGTAACCGAAGTGTCGTTAGCTGAGGATCGTATCGCGGTCTTTGTGCACCCGAACAATCCTCTCAACCATTTGACACTGACACAGCTCGATGCAATCTTTTCATCAACCCGTCTGCGAGGCCACTCAACCCAACTGACACACTGGAATCAGTTACAGGCTAGCGCCACTTGGTCCAACCGCCATATTGCCGTATTCAGCCGTAGTGTCACCTCCGGCACCTATGGTGATTTCCGCGAACTGGCCTTGGCCGGTGGTGATTTTATTAATCGCCTGATCGAACTGCCTGGCTCCATCGCCGTGGTCCGCGGTGTCGCTGCCACCGAAAATGCTATCGGCTTCGCCAGTGTTGCCTACCAAGACCCAAACATTAAACTGCTATCCTTACAAACACAGGCTGCATCACCACTCAGTCATCCACTGGATAGTAATGCACCTTATCCCCTCGCTCGTACCCTCTACCTTTATATTAATCAGCCACCTGATGCGCCCTTGCCCGCTCATTACCTCGCTTGGTTGCAGTTTATCTTCTCAGCCGAAGGGCAAGCCATTTTACAGGCCTCAGGCTTACGTCCTCTGACAGTAAACCGGCATGAAACACAGTTACAAATTTTTGAGGCAGATGCTTCATGACCCAACCGCGCCGGCATCTGTCCCCAGGCTATCAACGTTACCGACGCATCAAAGATAGACTGATACGCCAGTTGATTCGCCTGGCTGCAACCAGTGTGATCCTGGCATTAGCCAGTCTGTTTCTATTCCTGTTCTGGGAAACTCTGCCTTTATTTGGGTCTGCTGATATGCGTGAGGAATCTGATACCCAGCAAACAGTCAAGTTCGTCCCGTCATCTGATTTTCAACCATCGCCACCCATCCCTTCTGGCAGCAATCTCTCAGCTCATGCCATCTGGCTTTATGGTCAGGCCTCGGTGATTTTGGTCGATTCACAAGGCCAGATCAGCCAGTGGCTGATCAACCCCTTGCAACCTGAAAGCTCAGAAATGATTTTGGCAAAACAGTTTCCAATACAGCGCACAGACACCCGGCTACTGGCGCTGCCCGGTAGCAAGGGGTTTATCAGCTACGATCCCTCCGGGCTGATTCGGCTGTACCATGCTACTAGTGGCAACATGTTGGCCGAGTACCAGAGTCAGTTATTACCTTTGGAGCAGATACATGTCTCTGAAAATGGCGGCCATATTCAGTTACAAAATACAATTGGACAACAGCAAACCCTGCAACTGCACAATCCCCATCCAGATTTTTCCTGGTCATTGCTGTGGAAACCCTGGCTCTATGAGGGCCATCAACAGGCCGATTACATCTGGCAAACCTCTGCTAATACAGACCGTTTTGAAGCCAAATACAGCTTCGTCCCGCTGTCAATCGGAACCTTAAAGGCAGCGGTTTACGCCATGATGTTTGCTATGCCGCTGGCTATCTTGGCTGCCATATATACCGCCTGCTTTCTGAGCGAACGAACTCGGGCCTGGGTAAAGCCGGCGGTGGAGTTGGCTGAAGCTTTTCCTACCGTGGTATTGGGCTTTATCGCCGGTCTCTGGCTGGCGCCTCTGCTGGAACAGCATCTTGCTACCGCGCTCAGTCTGTTGCTGCTGACTCCCTTGTTGTTAATATTGATCCATGCTTTGCTCTATTCGACAGGTTTACTCAAAGAGTCGCAAACAACTCAGTGGTCAGGCCTTCCTCGAATATTAATCCTGCTGCTGGTTGCGCTCCTGTTGGCCTGGCAGTTAGGGCACTGGCTAGAACTCTGGCTGTTTAAGGGCAATATGATTGAATGGATGACGACTCAAGGGATAGATTATCAACAGCGCAACGGCCTGGTGGTCGGGCTGATGATGGGGTTGGCTATCATGCCGGTGATTTTCTCTCTGACAGAAGATGCTCTGATCAGTGTTCCAGATAGTTTGCGCCAAGGTGCTATGGCACTCGGCGCCAGTCCGTGGCAAGCGGTTATCCGTGTTGTAGTCCCCACTGCAGCGGCGGGAATTTTTGCAGCCATCATGATCGGTACTGGACGGGCACTGGGTGAAACGATGATTCTATTGATGGCCAGTGGTAACAGCCCGGTCAGTGATTTCAGTCTGTTTGAAGGCATGCGTAGTCTGGCGGCAAATCTATCTATAGAAACACCTGAAGCCATGCAGAGTTCTACCCATTACCGGGTTTTGATACTTTCAGCCACTCTATTGTTTTTATCAACCTTCATAATGAACACTCTAGCCGCAGTGGTTCGTGAAAACCTTTATCGTCATTACAGGCATTTTTGAGGTGATGCATGCGACTAGGCTCGTTTAGACAGGATTTGCTCTGGCTTTGGTTCTGCGGCTCGATGCTGCTGCTGTCACTGATGCTGGTAGCCGCGCTGTTACTGTTGATCGGCACCCAGGGGCTTAGCCATTTCTGGCCAGAGGCTGGCGAGCCACAACGACTGGTGCGTTTCCTACAAAATATCTGGCTGTTTCTCAGTGAACCGCCGCGTGAAAATAATCAGGCGGGGGGTATTTTTCCAGCCCTGTTTGGCACCATAACCATGGTTTTCCTGATGACTCTGCTTGTAACTCCCATCGGTGTTCTGGCCGCCATCTACCTGAGCGAATATGCTCGTCAAAACCTTATGACCCGCGTGTTACGAATTGCCATTTATAACTTGGCTGGTGTGCCATCGATTGTCTTTGGTGTTTTCGGCCTGGTGTTCTTCGTTTACATTTTAGGGGGGTCTGTAGATAAGCTGTTTTACTCTGAACAGCTGCCCACCCCCACCTATGGCACACCGGGTCTCATTTGGGTATCACTGACACTGGCATTGTTGACGCTACCCGTAGTAATAGTAGCAACCGAAGAAGGCCTATCACGTATCCCCAAAGATTATCGTAGTGGTTGCCTGGCGTTGGGTGCCACTCAGACAGAAATGCTATGGCGGGTGGTGTTACCCATGACAACCCCCGCTATTCTGACCGGTATCATCCTGGCAATTGCCAGAGCGGCTGGCGAGGTCGCTCCGCTGATGCTGGTAGGAGTGGTCCGTACAGCGTCACAACTTCCGATTGATACAACCTTTCCCTATCTGCATCTGGATCGTAATGTGATGCATCTGGGCTATCATATTTTCGATGTCGGCATGCAAAGCCCGGCGGGAAGTGATGTTATGCCACTGGTGTTTGCCGCCGCCCTGATTCTGGTCACACTGGTTATTACGCTGAATCTTACTGCTATTATTATCCGTCAGCGCCTACGCCAGCGTTTTCGCCAATTCACCCGTCATCATTGAGAAGCCGAGCCATGCAGCCAGCAAAAATAGAGATCACAGACTTAAGCCTGCGTTTTGGTGACCGGACCGTGCTGGAACAGATCAATCTGCACCTGCCTGCGCATCAGGTAACTGCTTTTATCGGCGCATCAGGTTGTGGTAAATCTACCCTATTGAAGTGCATCAACCGACTGAATGACCTGAATGAGCTTTGTCATACTCTAGGTTCCGTCTACCTTGATGGTGAAGATATTTATCAGAAGTATTACGATCTGCCTGAGCTAAGACGCCGGGTAGGCATGGTCTTCCAGACACCCAACCCCTTCCCTATGTCAATATATGACAATGTTGTATTTGGTCTGCGGCTGCTGGGTGTTCGTAAACGCCATAAATTACACGAGGTGGCTGAACGCTCATTGCGTCAGGCCGCGCTCTGGGATGAAGTCAAAGACCAGTTGAATCGAAATGCTAACGAACTTTCAGGTGGCCAACAGCAGCGTCTGGTGATTGCCAGAGCTCTCGCTGTGGAACCGGATGTGCTGATGCTGGATGAGCCTGCATCAGCACTGGATCCCATTTCCACGCTAAAAATTGAAGAGCTAATCACCGAACTGAAACAAAGCTATACTATTGTATTAGTGACACATAACATGCATCAGGCTGCCAGGGTTTCCGATTTCACTGTCTTTCTGGATCAGGGACGAATTTTGGAAACAGGTCGAACCCGAGACCTGTTCACCAATCCGCACCACAAGGCCACAGAGGATTACATCACCGGACGTTATGCCTGAAGCTATCTAACAATAATGAAATACCGAGGTGTAAACTATGCAACCACAACCGGAAGGCTTTTCCCGCCATATTTCACAGCAATTCAACCATGAACTTGAAAACATCCGTACTGAAATGCTGGCCATGGGCGGTATCGTTGAGCGTCAAGTTCGTGAGGCAGTCAGAGCTCTGACTGAGAACAATCCTCAACTGGCGGAAGAATCCCTACAGTTGGATCAACAAACTAATCAAATGGAACTGAGTATAGATGATCAATGCACCAAAACAATTGCGATCCGACAGCCAACCGCCAGTGACCTGCGCTTAATTGTCTCGATCAGTCGCTCTGTCTCCGACCTAGAAAGAATCGGTGATGAGGCCAGCCGCATCTGCAAACATGCTATCGAAATCTATAATAGTGGAGAAAAACCTCAAGGCTACCATGAAGTGCGTCATATCAGTACGCTAGTCACAGAGATGGTCAGTGATGTACTCACCGCCTTTGCTCGTCGGGACCTATCCATGGCCTACCGTGTAGCCAAACAGGACATACGAGTCGACACAGAATACCGTTCTGCAATGCGCACTCTGGTGACCTATATGATGGAAGATCCGCACTCTATTTCTGTTGTGCTGAATATCATGTGGGTGTTACGGAGCCTGGAGCGGATCGGAGATCATGCCCACAATCTTGCTGAGCACCTTATCTATCAGGTCAGTGGATCTGATGTCCGCCACCAGACGCTGAAAAGCATCAAACAAGCACTGCGTGATAATTCACCAGATGATGAGCTGGACTTGAATCCAAACAGCGAGTAAGTACTCAACACCTACTTAATCAGACAGCACACATATTCAGGGGCGCAGATTAAAATGCTACAATCTGTTCTCACTGATGATGCGGACTGACCTGACTTGAAGCGATCCATGGCAAGGGACAAGCGGTACAACCAGATTTACTGGCAATCAATCCGGCGACGCCCGGCCATACCTATGCACTGGCGTCCTTGGCTGTGTGAACGGGGTTCACTGACGCAGAAGTTGCGCCTAGCCTGCCACAATCAACTGGAGGTTGGCCTGCTCAGGTTAACTTGGGCACAACCAACCCGTTCAGAAGCCAAATTGCTGGGTATCCCTCAGCGACAACTGGCATTGATCCGTGAAGTACACCTGCTTGGAGCCGGTGTTCCCTGGGTATTTGCCCGCTCTGTTATCCCTGCGAGAACACTCAGAGGCCCTGATCGCCGCCTACTGTTACTCGGCAATCGTTCACTCGGTAGCCTGTTGTTCAAAGATCCAGCGATTCGCCGAGGGCCACTGGAGGTCTGCCGGTTACAGCATCAGCAGAATGCTTGCTGGGCACGTCGTTCGGTGTTCCAACTTAGCCATGGCCCCTTGCTGGTATGTGAAGTATTTTTGCCTTCTATGGCGGAAATTCCCTACCCTTCATTAAAAATCGACAAATATGTTTGACCTCACACTTAACAAAGCAGCCGTGTATATACGACTGATGCGTCTGAACCGTCCCATTGGTACCCTACTACTGCTTTGGCCGACACTCTGGGCACTGTGGATAGCCAGCGAAGGTGTACCCAATCCAAAATTGCTGATTATCTTTCTGCTGGGTGTATTACTAACCCGATCAGCCGGCTGCGTCATTAACGATTTCGCTGACCGGCATATTGACGGCCATGTCAAACGGACAGCTACCCGCCCTCTGGCAACAGGAGCCGCAACAGCTCGCGAAGCCGTAGTATTATTTATCCTGTTAATGCTACTTGCGTTCGGACTGGTGCTGTTCACTAATACCCTGACGCTGATGATGTCGTTTATTGGCGTGGCGCTGGCGTTCTGCTACCCCTTTATGAAACGCTATACCCATTACCCACAGATTGTATTGGGTGCCGCTTTCGGCTGGGCGATCCCGATGGCCTTCACGGCGGTGACCGACAGCCTGCCCTGGATTGCCTGGCTGCTTTACCTGACTAAACTTATCTGGACCGTAGCATACGACACTCAATATGCCATGGTGGACCGGGATGATGATCTGCGTATTGGTGTCAAGTCGACCGCCGTGCGCTTTGGTCAGGCTGACCGCCTGATTATCGGATGTATGCAACTGACAGTGCTTGCGCTACTGCTATATATAGGGTCAATGCTGCAGTTTTCTGGTTGGTACTACACGGGTGTTGCCATTGCCGCAGGCTGCTTTATCTACCAACAATGGTTAACCCTGCACCGCTCTCGCAACGACTGTTTCAAGGCATTTCTAAATAACCACCTGGCAGAGCTCGCCGTATTAGTGGGAATAGTGCTGCATTATGCCGCCTGAAATCCGGTAGTTTTTTACATTTGTTTCAATCTGTCATATTAATGTAACAGAAAAGACTTGTAATACGCTCACTACTAAAAAATAGCTATGGAGTGATTTCATGTCAGTTGCCAAGCGTGTGCTGATCGTAGATGACGAGGCGCCCATCCGCGAAATGATTGCCGTTGCACTGGAAATGGCGGGGTATGATTGTATTGAAGCGGAAAATGCTCAACAAGCACATGCTGCCGTTCTGGATCAAATGCCCGACATGGTATTACTTGACTGGATGATGCCAGGCACCAATGGTATTGACTTTGCACGTCGCTTACGTCGTGATGAAACGACCGCCAATATACCTATTATTATGTTGACGGCCAAGTCTGAAGAAGACAACAAAGTACAGGGACTGGAAGCCGGTGTCGATGACTACATTACCAAGCCATTTTCGCCACGAGAGCTGGTGGCTCGGCTGAAAACCGTGTTGCGCCGGACCACGCCCAAAGGCATTGAGGAACCGGTCACCGTTGACGAACTAACATTAGACCCGGTCTCACATCGAGTAACTTCCATGGCACAGTCGGTTGATCTGGGTCCCACCGAGTTTCGTCTACTACAGTTTTTTATGACCCACCCTGATCGAGCCTATTCACGTAGTCAGTTGCTCGATATGGTCTGGGGCGGTAATGTATATGTTGAAGAGCGCACTGTCGATGTGCATATCCGACGACTGCGTAAGGCTCTGGGTGGCCGCCATGATTATCTTATTCAAACGGTGCGCGGTACAGGTTATCGTTTCTCAACCCAAGGCGGATGAACACGGATATTCACAGGTGAAAAATGAAATCGCCCTTTGGCATCATCTACACGCTACTGCTGATTCTGCTGTTTGCAGCCGTTACAGGTCTGCTACTGGGCCATTTTTTTCCAGTGCTGACATTGGTACTGCTGGTGTGGAGTTTTTACCAGGCCTGGCTGTTTACACGTTCTCTTCGTTGGATTATGAACAAAGACATAACCGAACCCCCTGACTTACCCGGCAGTTGGGGCGACTTGCTCTACAACATTTACCGTAAACAAAAAAGCAGTCGCGACCGGGAGCAAAAACTGAGTGCGTTCATTCACCGTTACCAGCAGTCATCGGCCGCATTAGAGGATTGCGTCGTTATTATCGATACCAGGGACCGACTTGAATGGTGGAATACAGCCGCAGAAAGACTTCTCGGACTCCAGCCACGAGTCGACAAGGGAAAACCCATCCTCAACCTGTTGCGCGATCCACGTTTTATCCGTTACTACAAGAAACGTAACTACCACGAACCACTCGAACTCAACTCCCCGCTTAATGATCAGATCACACTACAATACCATATCACCCTGTTTGGCCAGGGTGATCGGCTGCTGGTTGCACGGGATATTTCCCGCCTGAAAAAACTGGAACAAACCCGTCAGAGCTTTGTATCCAACGCCTCTCATGAACTACGCACACCCTTAACTGTTATTCGTGGCTATCTGGAAACTTTTCTCGACCAACCCCTGCCCAGCCCTATATTGCGCGGCATGAAGCAGATGGAACAACAAACGCAACGCATGGAAGGGCTGGTCAGGGATATGCTCATGCTCTCACGCCTGGAGTCTACCGAACACCTGACCGAAGATATGCCGGTGGATATCCAGTTGATGCTGAAAGACATCAAACGTGATGCCCTGGTTCTCAGTGGGGACAAACAACACCGCATCAGTATTGAAGCTGATCCGAACTACGATCTGTTAGGCCAGGACAATGAATTACACAGTGCCTTCTCTAACCTGGTGTTCAATGCCATTCGCTATACCCCGGCAAACAGTGAAATCCGCATCGTCTGGCACACCGATGCCCAGGGCGGCTACCTGAGTGTATATGATAATGGCCCGGGCATTGAAGCCTTCCATATTCCACGCCTGACTGAACGCTTTTACCGGGTTGATGAAAGCAGAGCCAGTGAAAGTGGTGGTACAGGGCTCGGCTTATCTATCGTAAAATACGTGATGGTTCGCCATGGCGGCCAGCTTAAAATCCACAGCACCCTGGGGAAAGGCAGTTGCTTCAGCTGCCACTTTCCCGCCGATATGCTCACCACACTGGAAAAACTGGCGGCAGCAACCGATAATGCCTGATCGACTCAGGCCAGTTCGGCCCGCGTTTTTGCAAGCGGAGTAAAGCCATGTACGCTATCCAGATCCATGCTCATGAACCCGACAACCTGCGTTACGAAGCGATCGATACGCCACAACCTGGCCCTGGCGAAGTCCTGATCCGTAATCAGGCTGCCGGAGTGAATCCCATCGACTGGAAAACCTGTTCCGGTGGAGGAGCTTCCGGTTTTATTGAAGCCTTTCCCTTTATTCCGGGTTGGGAGTTCAGTGGTGTCGTGGAAGCTCTCGGCGAGGGTGTCAGCGGTTATAAACCAGGCGATGCCGTACTCGGGTTTGTGCGTTTTCCCCATCCGGCAGGCTGCTACGCTGAACAACTCTGTGTTCCCGCCAACCAGATTACCTTGCGACCAGAAGGTTTGGATGCCACCACCGCTGCCGGATTAGGACTGGCAGGTCTGACCGCCTGGCAGTCACTGTTTGATAAAGGCCAGTTGCAAGCTGGCGAGTCGGTGCTGATACTGGCCGGAGCGGGAGGCGTGGGTCATCTGGCCGTGCAACTGGCCGCGTTGAAAGGCGCTCAGGTCAGTGCCACCTGCTCTGCCACCAACCGAGACTACCTGACATCACTAGGCTGCCATCAGGTAATTGATTACCGTGACCTGGATATGGGTACGCTGGCAAGCCAGTTTGATCTGATTCTGGATGGGGTCGGGGGTGATACAGCTATTGATGCCTTGATTACCCTGAAACCAGGGGGTCGAATGGTTACCCTGCCCTCTGTAACAGCCGCGCAGGTCAGCAGCGCCGCCGAAGGCTCCGATATTGAGGTGATGACTATCCGGGTTGAACCCAATGCCACCCAGCTTGGCAAACTCGCCAGACTCTGTGCCAACGGTCAGCTAAAGCTGAAAGTGGCACAGGTACTGCCATTACAGGATGCCGCTCAAGCCCACAAGCTCAGTGCCAGTGGACATATCAGCGGTAAATTAATTCTGCAGACTGGCTGACGTCGGTGCGGAATTGAGGGCATCGCAGAACTCTACACGTTGACGCAATAGCAGTCTGCAGCCCTCACCGCGTATATCCATATCCCAGCAGTTATATTTTGCCCAATCCTTTTCTTCTTCCGTAGGCTTATCATGGAAGGCTGGCACACCATCACAGAAGCCTTCTGTCGGTGAGGCAACCTCAAAGCAGGCTTTCAGGAAAATACCCTGATTGACCGTGCAGACAAAGTTAGAATCAGAACAGGCTGTATAGCCTGATAAGGCCTGATCCTGACAGCTCTGCTGGTCGGTCTGACCACCCGCTGTCAGCCCCTGCTGACGAAACACACTGGCTTCATCAGCACGCTGCTGATTGAACCCTTCGAGCCATTGCGGCGAAAAAAACACCGCCCAGATAACAAACAACAGACTCAATGCCAGTAAGGCCCAGACTATTTTTTTGCGCATACCTATCCATTAATTATCGGCGCCGACGATAAAGTCCGGCAATCGTTAGCAGAAGTCCTAGACAGCTAAGCAACATACCACCATTAACCAACAGTGGACGGCGAACCATCAAGGGGATAAAAGGATGTTGCTGTTGCAGATCACACTGTCCCTGGAGATAGTTCCAGTAACCTCCGGCCTGAGCACAATCACTAATGTGCATTTGTTCAACAAAGAACATCCCCATCAATAACAGCGCTGGCAGCACCAGCAGTAGCAGACCGATTCGCAGCATTATTCGTTATCACTGATTCCCAGATTACTGACACCCTGATTACCCGCCAGTTCACGCAATTCGCGAATAAACACTTTATTGGGCTGTTGCTGTTGCTGCAAGCGCTCAAGCACTTCTTCCTGAAAAGCGTCTTCATCCTGCATCAAATCGTGCGCGGCAATAAAGCGCATCAGTTCAGCATCGGACAGCTGTGGATCCGCTTCATTAACTTCAATAAAGGTAGCAACACACTCACGTGACAAGTCAGCAATATTGGCCGCCTCGGCTGGATCAGACTCAAGGATACACACCAGGGTGGAGTAAAGTGCCACCACCGCATCCAGCGCAGGCATGGCGCCGTACATATCAAATTCATCCAGAGATGGCATATTGTCTTCGACATGATCCAGCTGGACTTCAAAGTTCATCGAAGCTCCGCCCGAAAGATGCTCCCAGACACCATCCAGTATCCGCCGCACCTGCACGGCATCACCAAACTCCAACAACCTCGAAAACAGAGTGAAGTTTGGTAGCATGCGTTCAGTCAGCGCGGCCGCAAACGCTGTTAACTGCCAGGATTTCATTTTGCCGAGTTGTGCTTCCAGTTGCTGGATATCACTCATTCAAAGACTCCGTCAGGGTTTAGTCAATCAGAGCCTATTGTACGTGGTCTATGTCAGGATCTGTAGTAATAACATGGCTGATTTCAGTCCCATAGAGGATACTGAGGTTAGGCGCGGGAAGATTTCATTGCTATACTAAAGCCTGATTAACGGCCAGCAGCTGACAGGTATCCGTGTTGAACTCCTTCAATCTTCTCAAATCCATCGCTGATTCACGGGAAAAACTCCGT
The DNA here is from genome assembly GCF_008727795.1 of Nitrincola iocasae. Taxonomy (NCBI): domain Bacteria; kingdom Pseudomonadati; phylum Pseudomonadota; class Gammaproteobacteria; order Oceanospirillales; family Oceanospirillaceae; genus Nitrincola; species Nitrincola iocasae. Next base: position 3,960,734 of record NZ_CP044222.1, read on the forward strand.
AAATCCGAACAGAAGGTGGCCGATTTTGTCCTGGCCCAGCCCAGTGAAGTAATTCATATGCGCATTGTTGATCTTGCCTCGGAGGCCAATGTCAGTGAGCCAACCGTGGTGCGTTTCTGCCGCGCACTCAACTACGATGGCTTTCAAGACTTCAAACTGACTCTCGCTCAGGGCTTAGCCAGCAATGCCAGCTTTGAAAAGTTCTCGATGGACACCAAGGATACGGTGATCGAGTTCAAGCAGAAAATCTTCGACTCGATGATTGGTAATCTGATCAATATCCGCGAGCAGCTTGACCCGGAAATACTTGAAGAAGCAATTGATGCTTTAGCAAAAGCCAATCGTGTCGAATTTTACGGTTTTGGTGCATCAGCACCCGTATGCGCCGATGCACAGCACAAATTCTATCGCCTGATGGTGTCTGCCGCCGCCTATTCGGATCCACACATGCAGACTATTTCAGCCGTCACTCTGGGGCTGGGAGATGTCGTTGTAGCCATCTCCCAGACAGGGCGCACCAAAGACCTGCTGCACACGGTAAAACTGGTGCGTGAAACCGGTGCCACCGTCATTACCCTCTGCCCAGGTACAACCCCTCTGGCTGAACTGGCCACCATCCCTATTCATGTCGATGTGGAAGAAGATAAAGACCTTAGCACGCTGATGTCCTCACGTGTCGTACACCTGGTAGTCATAGATATTCTCGCTGTCGGAGTTGCCATGAAGCTGGGCCCGGCCTTGTTTGATCACCTTAAGACCATCAAACGCAGCCTGCGTAGCCTGCGTCAGAATGACCGGCTGATGCCCACGCGTCGTCAAGCTGACGATAACGACTGAAACATTCCTGTCACTTTTTTTGCCTAGAATCAGCTTGACACTGTTAAATCCTATTTGAAATTGATGCCGAAATCGGTTAAAAAAGAATCAGGACAGTGTTAACAGCCGGGAGCCGGCTTACATCAAGCCGCCTCCTCTTCAATCTGCATCACAGATCGGAGCTAAATCGTATGCTGATACGTCAGGAGCAGGACCTCGACCCCATTCAGACAGAAGTGTTTGATCTTCTGGTTGGCTATGATGTCGAGGAAAAAAACCGCCGCAAGCAAACTGCCACCCGTCGCCTGTTTGAAGCCCGCCGCGCTATAGAAAAGCGCCGAGAAGAAGCCGCCCTAGCTGCTTTCATAGATCGCGAAAAATGGTTCGACGAAGAATAGTCTGACCTTATTGTTGGACTCGACCTGATTTGTAGGAGCCCGGTCTCCGGGCGAATGCGCACCTCATTTGTAGGAGCTCGGTCTCCGAGCGAATGCGCACCTCGTTTGTAGGAGCTCGGTCTCCGAGCGAATGCGCACCTTGTTTGTAGGAGCTCGGTCTCCGAGCGAATTATTTCGCTCACGGAGTGAGCTCCTACAGCAACACCCTCCTCGACCTTGATAACCTCAAAGCGATACAGCAAACTTCTGCATGCTATGCGCATCATTTTTTTACGATTTTTTTACGCACCAGGTCGCTTTACCGGCTCGAATTGTTACACACGACTACCTTATACTGTTTATCTGACCTCATGAACAACGGAGCTGTAGGCCACAGGCGATATAATGCAAATTATCCTATTGGGTGCCGGCCAGACCGGTTCCATGCTTGCCGAACAACTCTCGGAGATACCCCCTTATCTTCTTGGCCACAAACAAAACCTGAAGCAGGCAAAACAGCTGTTGCAGCCAGGAATTGGCGATTTCTGAAGGAGTAACAGGATGAAGCTATTCCGCCCGGTTCTTTTTGTCAGTGGCATACTGTCTTTCATCATGGTGGGGCTATTGCTCGTACCTGCGTTTTTTGCCCTGATGACCGATGATGAGGAGTACAGTGCTTTCTTTTTGTCATCAGGCCTGGCGGCCTTGGCGGGTTTACTGTTTATGCTGCCGAGCTATGGACACAGATTCGCACTGAATGCACGCCAGCTTTATCTGCTGACCAGTCTTAGTTGGCTGTCGCTTTCATTCTATGGTGCCCTGCCGCTGATGCTCAGTCACCACCCTCTATCGCTGACCGATGCCGTGTTCGAAGCCGTGTCCGGTATTACTACAACCGGATCGACAGTGATGTCCAGTTTAGACGCACTGCCACACTCCATCTTACTCTGGCGTTCCATGCTGCAGTGGGTCGGCGGTCTGGGTGTAATAGGCATGGCGGTTTCGATCCTGCCTTTTTTGCAAGTCGGTGGCATGCGTCTGTTCCAGACAGAGTCTTCCGATTGGTCAGAAAAATCCTTACCACGCTTTCATGCGATGGCCCGTAGCCTGTTACTAGTCTATCTTGGTGTTACCTTGGCTTGCGCACTTTCCTATTTTGCCGCTGGCATGACACTGTTCGATGCGATCAATCACGCCATGACCACTGTATCCACCGGGGGTTACGCCACCGATGATCGCTCCATGGGGCGTTTCAGCGATGGCATTTTATGGATCTCTGTTGTGTTCATGCTGATTGGGGGTATGCCTTTTATGCTGTATATCCGCTTTTTGAACCAGCCTAACCTGGATGTATTCAGGGATCAGCAGGCACAGGGGTTCCTGTTGCTGGTACTGGCTCTGGTCGGATTGCTCACACTGCAACAACTGCTGACCACGGAACGTCAGCCCTTTGAAGTGCTGACCCACGCGGCTTTCAATATCGTATCAGTGATCACGACCACCGGTTATGCTTCGACAGATTACACACTATGGGGTTATTTCAGCATCAGCTTTTTCTTTATTGTGACCTTTATTGGCGGCTGCTCGGGGTCCACCAGTGGTGGAATGAAAATTTTCCGTTTCCAGCTGTCCTGGCTGTTCTTGCGTGATCAAATGAATAAGCTCGTACACCCGCGTGGGATATTTTCTATCCGATTCAACGGCAAAGCGGTAGCAGACGACATCATGGTGTCGGCCGTAGCCTTTTCGTTTCTGTTTTTTTTGATATTAGCACTGGCCACACTGGCACTAGCTGCAACCGGGCTGGATTTTGTAACCGCACTCAGTGGCGCAGCTACAGCCCTAACCAATGTGGGTCCCGGCCTGGGTGACATGATCGGACCGGCTGGAAACTTTGCAGCCGTATCCGACATTGGCAAATGGATTCTCGGCTTCACCATGATATTAGGACGGCTTGAACTGCTGACGGTCATGGTACTACTAACACCCGTATTCTGGAGAGGTTAGCCATAAGCGCTCGAACACATTTCGTTCACAGAGTGAGCTCCTACAACTTGTAGGAGCCCGGTCTCCGGGCGAATGCGCAGTTTGTTGTAGGAGCCCGGTCTCCGGGCGAATCATTTCGCTCACGGAGTGAGCTCCTACAAAGAGTGCGGCGATACCAAATCAGGCTAGAGCGATATAACCTGATGGCAGGTTTTTTCCACCAGCACCGGATCATGGCTGACCAGCACCACGGAGCAGGCAAAATCCTGCGCCACTTCAACCAACAATTCGATGATCTGTTGACTGGTGATCGGATCAAGCCGTGATGTTGGCTCATCGGCGAACAGCATCACCGGATCCATCAGTAGTGCTCGCAACAGCGAGATTCGCTGTAACTCACCCCCTGACACCTCAGTACAACTGCGTTGCAGCAGTTGTGGACTCAGATGCAGGCGTTCTAATAGCGGCGGAATACTGCTAGCATCCAGCCGATGCAGCCTGACAAGATCCAGCAGCAGTTGCTGCAAGGTTATCCCCGGTGCAAAAGCCGCTGGTGGATCTTGATACAGCTTGAGTAATTGATGGCGAGCAAATGGACGCTGATAGGATACCTTCCCTTGATCAGGTTTTAGATTGCCCAGCAACAGATCGCCCAGAGTACTCTTGCCACAACCACTGTCACCCACCAAACCGGTTAACTGATGTGGATAGAGCTCAAATGACACATCGTCAAACAAGGGCTTACCACCCCGCGACTTGCCCAGCCCCTCGACCCGCACCAAAGGTGCTGCAGCAGGTAGCGGTTGCTTCACCTGTGTCCAGCTTTGCGGGTCGGCTGCCAACAATTCGCGGGTATAGTCCGACTGTGGGTTGGCCAGCACGCGTTCCACATTACCTCGTTCCATCACCTGGCCTCGGCGCATTACTATCAGATCGCCGCCCAATTGACGTGCCACATCAATATCGTGGGTAATAGTCAGCAAGGCCCCCTGATGCAGCTGACTTTGCAGTAAAGCAACCACCTGATCCCGGCGGCCATAATCCAGGCCTTTGGTGGGCTCATCAGCCAGTAACAACTGACCGCCTGCGGCGGTTGCCGCCACAAACGCAACCCGTTGTGCCATCCCCCCCGAAAGCTGTGATGGAATTTTGGCCAGCGATCCCTCCAACCCAAGACGTTGTAAGGCCTGCTCAGCCTGCACATCAGCCGCTTCCTGCTCCTGCCCCAACACATAGTGATGTACCTCGGCCACCTGACGCTTTACTTTCATCACTGGATCCAGTGCGTGCCAGGGCTCTTGAGGCAGCATCGAGAGCACCCGACCCCAAAGGGCCTGGCGCTCAGGCATAGACAAGGAAAACAGTGACTCGCCATTAAGACGCACATCACCGCGTACACTCAAGGCGTCGGGTAACAACCCCATAATTGCCTGAGCCAACAGACTTTTGCCTGCGCCTGTCTGCCCCAGAATGGTCAAAGGCTGCGACGCTGTCAGGGTGCAACTGAGCGGCTCCAGCAAACGCGTCTCACCGGCATAAACACTCAGCGCGTCGACTTCTAATAACAGATCCTTCATTTTGCTTTCCCCGCCAGTAGATTAAAACCGAGAATCAGCAAGAAAATAGCCAGAATAGGCTGAGCCAATACCCAGGGTGCATCGCTGTAATAAGGCAGCAACTCCACCACCATTAGTCCCAGCTCAGCAACAGGCGGTTGCAATCCGACATACACAAAACCAATAGACGCCAAAGCCAAGATAGCATTACCGGCACCAAAAGCCGCCAGTGTCAGCACAGAGGGACAAATAGCCGGCCAGACATGACGCCGAAACAGATACCAGCGACCAAAGCCTAACTGACGCGAGGCTTCCAGTTGAGGACTGCGAATCACCACCTGTGACTGCGCTCTGACCACACGGTAGTATTCGATCCACAGCACCAGCGATATCGCCAGATAAAGGACAATAAAGGAACCCGGTGCGATGGCAGCCAGTAACAGCACCAGCACCAAACCTGGCAGAGCCAGCAGGGTATTGGCCAGAAAGTTCAGCAACCGCTCGGTCATTCCACCAAACCAGGCGGCACAAACGCCCAAACTCGTACCCAAAACCGCCGCGGTGGTGACACAAAACAGGCTAAGCATCAGCGACAAGCGGATCGCATCACCCATACGCGCCAACATACTGCGCCCAAACTGATCGGTCCCCAGCCACTCCTCAGCATTAGGAGCTGAAAGGAAGTTTGACAGGTTCTGCTGAGCACTGTCGCCTTGATGCAACCAACTCTCAAGCAGAATGAACAACCCTATGCATAATAAAATGACAGCCCCCAGCCACTGAGAAGGACTCAACGTCGGAATTTTAAAAGGAAATCGGTTCATTCAGGTCGCCCTCTGGGATCAATCTTGTAACAGGCCAGATCCACCAACGTATTCAGTGCCACAAAAATCAGCCCCATCATCAGAGCGGTAGCCTGAATCATGGGTACATCACGGGAAAAAATCGCATGTGCCAGTCCATGACCGATACCAGGCCAGGAAAACAATGACTCGATCATCACGATGCCCTCGATTAATCCCACCAGTTGGATCCCCATAAATGCCACGACCGGTACAGAGAGGTTTCGTAAACCATGCTGACGGAAGGTCTGCCATTTTGTCAGCCCCTTGACGCGAGCAAACCTATAGTAAGGGGATGCAATCACCTGAATAGTACTGTCACGCACCACCCGACTGGACACAGCGGCCAGCGCCAACGCCAGCGAAAAGGCTGGTAACACCCAGTCATTGCCATTACCAAAACCTGCCACGGGGAAGAGTGGCCAGTAAACGGCAAACACCAGAATCAACACCAGACCTATGACAAACACCGGCTGGGCACGCAACAAGGATGACAACACCAGCAGACTACGATCTAACCAACCACGTGCACGCAGACCGGAGGCGATACCCAGTGGAAATGCCAGCAGTGCCGCCAGCAAAATCGCCACAACCGCCAGTTGCAGCGAATGACCCAGTTGATGCTTGATTTCATCGATTACGGGTGCCCCACTGATCAGTGACACCCCAAAATTCAGTTGCAACAGATCCAGCAACCAGTTCAGATAGGCCTGCCAGGCGGGCATATCCAGTCCCAGTTCCTGCCTGACCCAATCCGCCGCCTCTGCACTGACGTTATCCTGGCCGTAACGCCCCGCTGCAACCCGGAAAGCCATATCTCCTGGCAGGCTACGCATCAGCACAAAACTCAATGAACCGACGCCCCAGGCAACCATCAAGGCTTGTAACAATCGATTGATCAGAATCCGCTGGATCACTGCGACAACTCCATTTCATTCAGGTAATAGTTGCGCTCAAACGGATCAAAACGAAAATTCTGAACACGCTGATTAACAGCAGTCAGTTGGGTATAAAAGCTGACTGGAATCAGCGGCAGTTCCTCCGCCAGCATCCTGGCAATACCTTGTGAAATTTCACGGGATCGCTGAGGGTCTGTTTCCTCTTCCAGAGTTTTCAGTAAGGCGGGTACCTCCGTGTTGTCCCACTGCATGGCTCCCCAGTCACCTCCCTGATCTGCACCAAAATCAGCCAACATGACACCCAGCGGATCAGCAATAAAACCATAGTTTCTGGCGATTAGCGCCATCTCCAGACTGCCATCCTGATGACCCGCGGGTATGGCGCTGGAGTTGGTTACCGATACCCTTACCTCAACACCCAGCTCGGCCAACTGAGCCTGAATAGCCGTAGCGACCACCGTCAGTTCCGGGCGATCCGCATAGGTGATCAAATCCAGGCTAAAACGCTGATTATCGCGAACACGCACACCATCCGCGCCCAACTGCCAGCCCAGGCCATCCAGCAAGGCCGTAGCTTGTTGCATATCCCGTTCCATCGGCGGCAAGTCAGCCACATGCCAATCGCCCAAAGGCGCTGGAATCAGCTGGTTAGCCTCAGATCCCGGAGCACGTAACACCGCCGCGGCAATACCCGATCTATCCAGTGCCAAACTCAGCGCCTGACGAGCTTCCACCTCTTTGAGGAAGGGGTGGCCACTGTTCACCTTGATTAATATGGATCGCGGTATCAGCTCAGAGTGCAGATTCACATGGCTGACGCGGCTCAAAATGCCGGTACTGGCCGGGTCAATGGTATAACTGATGTCTGTCTGACCACTGCGTGCTTGCAATACACGACTTTCACCACGATGGCCCGTCAGGTACTCAGCCGAAGCAATGGATGCTACCTGCCCCCAGTATTCCTCAAAACGTTCCACTCTTAACTTATGTGGTGGCGCAACAGAGGTAAGACGAAATGGGCCACTCCCTAGCAACTGAGTGACTCGCCCTTCTTCATCGAAGGAATCGGGTGAAATCACCACATTGGCATAATGCGCCAGTACCGCAGGTAGCAAATGGTAAGGAGAGCTTAGGGTAATCTCAATAACGCCATCCCCAGCCTGTAGCTGATCGACCGGCACCTGAGTCAGGGTGCCATGCTGCTGACGAGCACCTTCCAGACTATTCACAACGCTCGCGGCATCCATTGAGCGGCCATCATGGAAAACCACGTCATCTCTAAGATAAAAACGCCAGCTCAGTCGATCCTCTGATACCTCCCAGTGGGTTGCCAGACCCGGTAGCAGCTCACCCTCCGGTGACACATCCACCAGGGTTTCCACCACCCCCATGCGGGTAAAAACATACCCATTCTGAGAAGGGTTCAGGCTGGTAAATTCAAACGGTCCACCGACCGTCAGATGGTTATTGGCAGGTTGTGCAAAAATGCTTGAATGGAACAGGATGCCGGATAACATCCCGAACCAGACCAGCCGCTTCAGGTTATGCATGGAAATTTTCCTCAGATTGGTTTGTTACAAAAGACCAAGGTCAGCACTTTACATTTAAATGATAATGAGTTTCAATCGCTAAATGAAATGTTATATTATAACTCATGAGGTCAGCATGAAAAAAGACATACATCCAAAATACGATTATGTCGTATTTCGAGATACCAGTTGCAACCGATCTTTCCGCATCCGCTCAACCTGTCAGTCAAACGACACCATCGTGTGGGAAGACGGAAAAACTTATCCCTTGATTAATCTGGATATTTCCAGTGCTTCACATCCGATCTATACAGGTGAAAAACGTATAGCCAGCAACGAAGGGCAAATTGCTAAGTTCAACAAACGCTTCAAAGCACGCAGCCTGAAATAAGGAGTAACGGTCATGCAAGTTCTCAGTTCACTCAAAACAGCCAAGATCCGCCATCCAGATTGTCAGGTGGTTAAGCGCCGTGGCCGCTATTATGTGATTTGCAAAAGCAATCCACGCCTCAAGGCGCGTCAGGGAGGTGTTAAGAAGCGTTGATCTTGCGCTACTGACACCCGATTACGGTTAAAGTGGTTTTTAGCGGAGTGACCATGACCCTGGTTTTATCCTGACAGGGCCATGGCGTTAAATCCTGTTGATTAGGAACGCGATAGGGCGTGCTGTGCTCTGTTGCGTTTCCACCGAATGAGCAACGGTGACACCAGCGCCAGCAGAATCAGGCCCATGATAAGCAGCGAAAACGGTCGATCGAAATAGTATCCCAGCAGATTACCCTTGGACATGACCAAAGACTGCCGGAAGCCGATTTCAGCCATAGCGCCCAGTATCATCGCAAGCACTATAGCGGCGGTTGCGAAGCCGGTTTTTCTCATCAGGTATCCCAGTAAGCCAAAGGCCACCATCACATATACATCAAACATACTGTTGTTGATGGTGTAGGAACCGACAACCGATAGCACCACGATGATCGGTGCAAGAATGGCAAACGGAACCGAGGCCACCTTGACCACCTGCTTTGCCAATGCCAAGCCCACAATACCCATCAATATATTTGCCAGCAGCAGCCCGACAATGATGGCATAGACAATATGGGCATTAACGGTAAACAACTCATGTCCGGGTTGCAAACCATGAATGTAAAGGCCCCCGAGCATCACGGCTGTAGCCGCACTGCCGGGAATGCCCAGTGTCAATAAAGGAATCATGGCCCCGCCTGTGACCGCATTATTAGCTGTTTCAGCTGCAGCCAAGCCTTCAATCTCGCCTTTGCCATAGTTTTCTGGGTTTTTAGAACTACGCTTGGCTTCATTGTAGGCCACCCATGAGGCCACATCGCCCCCCGCGCCGGGTAAGCAGCCGACCAATACCCCAATGATTGATGAGCGTGAAATCGTGCCCCGAAGCCTTCGCCACTCGGCGCGACTGGGAAAAAGGTGGCCGACTAATTCAGGAGCCGGGGTAAGGTCTTTAGCACCATGGAGCTTTTCTGCCTGAATCATAACCTGGGAAATGGAAAACAGGCCGATCATAGCGGGAATCAGCGAAATGCCACTTTCCAACTCCCCAACACCAAAGGTGAAACGAGGGTAAGCAGTCATAACATCCACACCCACCAGACTGATCAACAAGCCTAACAGACCCGCAGAGAGCCCTTTCACCATAGCACCACTGGATAGACTGCCAATAATCGTCAAGCCAAAGATGGCAATCAGAAAATACTCAGGGGCGCTGAAGCGTAATGAAATTTGAGCCAAAGGTGGTGCCAACAGCAGCAACGCCACGACACTGACTATGCCGCCAATCACCGAACAGATGGTAGAGGTTCCCAAGGCTTTAAGGCCCTCGCCACGCAGCGTCATCTGATAGCCATCCATTGCCGTCGCGGCAGATGCCGGTGTGCCAGGTGTATGGATCAAGATAGCGGTGATGGACCCACCGTAGACGGCAGAAGCATAAATAGCCGCAAGCAACACCATCGCGGCCACAGGCTGCATACCAAAAGTAACTGGAATCAGTAACGCGATGCCCATAGTGGCGCTCAACCCAGGTAAAGCCCCTAAAAAAATACCGCCAAGCACACCGACAAACAGCATCAAGATAACATCCGGAGAGGCTAACTGCGCCAGCACTGACAACAACAGGGTAGTATCAACTTGCATGATCTCTCTCCTTTACAGCAATAACCCAGTGGGAAGGGAGATGCGTAACTGCCAAACAAAGAGCATATAAATAAAGCTATTCATAATGACCAGCACCAACAGTACTTGAAGGTAAGATTTCACCCCGAAATAGAGCATGAAAAATACCGCCGTGAGCGAACTGGCAACAAAAAATCCAAGAATACTGATCAAAGCCACATAAATGCATAGTGCCACGAACGTGACGATGGGACCGCGTATATTCTCAAACACAGCAAGGTGTTGAGTCCCCTGTTTTTTGCTGGCCAGTGTTTTAGCTATGCCAGTCCAAACAATGAACAGCGAAAAAACCGCGAAGGTGACCAGAATCAGTTTAGGAAATACCGCTGGATCAGCAGGCATCTGAGCCGACAGGCTGTAGAAGGCTATCGAGAAGAGCAGCATAACCAACCCGATGACCAGATCAGAGTGTAAAGCTTTCATAAGGCACCTATTTATTGTTGTAAAGTTTTGCCTGATTGAATGGATCGCCGTGATGCAATGAGACATCACGGCCTGCTGCACTTACCAGCCCAGCAATTCGCCTAGCGAGCGAACGCCTTCTTCTTCCTCTTCTAGCATCTTGCGGTAAGCATCACCGGTACGGATATCTACCTTCAATCCCATTTCTGCCATTTTGGCTAAGTGCTCAGGATCTTGCATGCCAGTGATAAAGGCTTCCTGAAGCAGCTCCAACTGAGCCGGATCAATGCCTTTAGGTGCAGCAATACCGCGCGCCGACCAGGAAATTACCCCTGAATACCCCATCTCCTCCAGCGTAGGAACATCTGGAATAAAATCTGAACGTTCAGGCGCCATGATGGCAATGATCTTTAAATCACCATTGCGATGCGCCATGTTGGTATCACCAACATTAGAGAAGTTTACATCTACATGGCCGCCCTGAATCGCGGCGCGCTGCTCGGCTGTACCTGTCGTATGCACAGGCACAAACTGGGTAGCGTAATGGTGATTCATTTTTAGCATGGCGATATGGTCATCACCATTCGCGCCGGTGGTTGAAGCCGTCAGCGTATTCGACTGAGCATAGGTTACCAGCTCATCAATATTGCTATAACGTGTTTCATCTTTATTGATTGAAATAACACCATAATCTGTCACATGATTAGCAATGAGTTCAAAGTCATCAAGGTCGACATCGCGGCGATACTGAGGATCCATATAGCCAGTAATCAGATTGGGTGTATTAATGTATCCCAGGGTATAACCGTTATTGGATGAATTGAGCAGTTGTGTCCAACCTACCCAGCCTCCGCCACCAGGGCGATTGATAATATTCAGGGGTACACCCAGCTCACGCTCTACGGCGGGGAACAGGATACGTGCACCGACGTCCGTATTGCCACCCGCACCAAATGAAATAATCGTAGAGATCGGCCGTTCTGGATAAGAATCAGCCCATGAGATGCTAGCGCACAGAGCAATTGGAAGGGAAATACAGGCAAGCATGCCCACTGTTTTTATAGTTTTCATTGTTGTTTCCTCGTTTGCACTGTTGTCTGCAGTGCTTATTTATAATTATTTAATAACGAAAATGAGTAGGTGTTAACTTTTTTAAGGGGCCGATGTTACATCAGCTGTAATCGCTTTAGTGTGTCTTGTAAACCGAGCAAGTCGACAGTGCTACCACCACCCTTTATTATTTCCCGATAGTTTTCTTCTGTTTTTTCACGCAATTGCGTTTCTTGAAGCACCGTGGCGATATCTTGCCGAGGGACAACCACAACGCCATCGGCATCTCCAAAAATAAAGTCACCCGGATTAATCAGCGTATCACCAATGCAAATTGGCACGTTGATCTTTCCAAGCTGCTTCTTGGCAGTGCCTTTGATGCTAATACCCTGACAAAACACCGGAAAGCCGAGTGCTTTAATAGTCTGGACATCCCTAACCGCACCGTTAATCACAAGACCGGCCACACCTTTCTTGATGGCTTGCTCGGTTAGGATATCGCCCCAGGGGCCAGCTTCGACGAAACGCTTGGCGTCCACCACCAGCACATCTCCAGGCTGCACATGCAGTAAGGCATAGTGCAACATAAGATTGTCACCAGGACGAATATCGACTGTAAATGCCGACCCAAACACCTGCATACTGCTACACAGTGGCTTCATGCCACTATCTAAAGCGCCACGGGCGCCTTGTGCTTCATAGATGGAAGCGCTACCGAACTGGCTGAGTTGTGAAACGAGATCGGTAAAGTTGGTTTTATTTATCATTTTTATACTCCTGAGTTGACCTCAGCCTCACTATCATATATTGATTATCTTTAATCAATCAGCTAATTACGCATACAAGTTCACTAAAAATGAATCTACGTCAGATACGCTACTTCTGTGAGGTCGTCGATGCCGGTGGAGGCAGTGCCGCCGCAAAACGCTTGTTTGTCGCGCCGACAGCCATCAGTGCACAGCTTACGTTGCTGGAACAGAACCTGGGAGGAGAGCTGTTTGATCGCTCAACTCGGCCCATGCAGCTCACGTCACTCGGAAAATTCTTTTACCCTCGGGCAAAAGAATTGTTAATTCAGGCCACACGCTTAGAGGAAGAGTCCAGACAAGTCGCCAGTGGCAGTGGCGGGTGGCTTGGGATTGGCTTTATTCGATCAACTCTTTTTTCATTGTTGCCCGCTGTTATCAAGAATTACCGAGCACAAAATCCAGAGGTTCACCTGGATCTTGTTGAGGTACTGTCTGAATATCAGGAAGAAGGCTTAAGGCAACACCGTATTGATGTCGGTATTTCACGTTTTATCGGCCTGTTCGAACGCCATGCGGACATGCACTATGAAGTGATCATTAACGACCCGTTTATGGCGGCCTTGCCAATTGATCATCCACTTGCGGAGCTTGATACCTTCCCTATCAGTGCCTTCAAGCAACTGCCCTTCATTCTGTACCCTAAGGATCCTCGTAGCCCATTCGGGCAAAAAATTCTGACACATCTTGAGGAAAAAGGCATACGTCCGACGGTAACCCATGAGGCCATTGAAATTCATACCGCGTTGGCGCTCGTAGGTGCCGGGCTCGGTGGAACCCTGGTCAGTGGTTCGATCACGCCAAACAATCGAAGGGATGTGGTCTTTCTACCTGTCGATGACATTGATATCAGTACCACACTTGTTGCGGTCACACGCAAAGACGAAGCCAACCCACTCTTGGATAACTTTATAAAAATGCTTATCGCGAATACAACTACACAAAAAAAGGACGCGTGAAATCGGCCGCTTTACCAAGACGAAGGGCTACTTCTTCAAGCAATGAGACCCGAATACCACTGTGGTATAACGCGTAGTAGCCGATCGTTGGGGGCTGAGGCAGGGTCTCTAATATCTCCAAATCCTGTGTTTGAGCAAAGCGCTGCACACAAAGCTTTGGCAGCACGCTGATACCACGCCCAGCAGTGACCAAGCCGACCAGAGCCAGTAAATTATCGGTGATCTGCACGGGCGAGGCCATTCCTTGGTGTGAAATCCAACGATTCACATCTTGAGCAAACCCGGAGCGCTTGCCCTGACTTATCAGGGTATAGGATTCCAGTTTACTGATGGGCAAAGGCCGCGGCCCATCCACTAAACCAGCCCTGGCCATAAACGCCATTTCCACCTTCTCTAACAGCAGCGTTTCCACACCTGGCTGAGCAAACACTTCCGGGACGAGCGGTATGACCACTAAATCCAGTTCACCATCCTGAAACTGCTGGTAGAGCGTACGGCTCATATCAATAGTGACGTCTAAGCGGATGTCCGGTCGCTCAAGAGTGTATTCCCGCAAAAATCCAGGCAGCCAAGTCAGTGCGGTCAGTTCGGTAAAGCCAATACGGATCCGGTGAAGTTTACTCTCCGGTTGCTTATTGAGTTCACGAATTTTATTGGCGCTATCTATAGTTAGGTAGGCCAGCTCTAGCAGTTGCTCACCCTCTTCGGTTAAACGTGCATTACGCAGTGAGCGATCAAAAATATGCAGTCCTGTTGCCTGCTCCAACTCTGAAATTCTTTTAGAAACAGTTGATTGTGTTGCATTGAGCCGCTGTGAAGCCTTTTCAAATGTACCTAGCTCAACCACCTGCACAAACGTTTCGAGTTGCTTAAGAGTCAGCATAGATGTCCCATATATGAATATTTCGACTTATATTTTATGAATTTTATTCGCTTTTTTGAAAGTATAGAATGCTTTTAACTAGAACACAGGTGCTCAATGGCGTCAGGCCTTAAAAAATACTTCTAACGAGCACCCTACTGCCCTACATAGCTTTTAAACTATAAAAGTAACAAGGAATAAGACGATGAAGGCACAGTTTAAATTCAAGCAAAAATTGATCCTGAGTGCGATGACGGCAATCTTGGTTAGCGGACTAAGTACATCAGCCGTAGCTGAGGACTTCCCCAACAAGCCAATTCAGTTGATTGTCGCCTTCGGTGCCGGGGGTAGTACCGATACGATGGCACGCATCTTCGCGAAGTACGCTGAAGAAGAACTCGGCCAGCGAATAGTCGTGGTTAACAGACCGGGGGCTGGTGGCGAGTTGGGATGGGTCCACTTGGCCAATGCGGCACCCGACGGCTATACCCTTGGCTTAATTAACTCGCCAGTAGTCGAAGTTTATCCTTTCACCCGTGAAGGTACTGTGGGTTATTCCCTTGATGATATTCGCCCTCTGGCCAATATCATTACCGATCCAGGTGTTTTGGCAGTAGCCACCGACAGCCCCTATCAAACGCTGGAAAGTTTTGTAACAGCGGTACGGGAAGATCCAAAATCCGTAGTTGTATCCCACGAAGGCATTGGGGGTGACGACCACCTGGCTGCACTGAACTTTGCCAAAGAAGCTGATATCGACCTTAATTTTGTCTCTTACAGCGGCAATGCTGAAGCAACGGCCGCGCTGCTTGGTGGGCACATTACGGCTTTTGAAGGCAACATGTCGGAAGTGGTAAACCAGATCAATGAGGGCAAAGTACGGGGCTTAGCCGTCTGGTCAAATGAACGAATCGATGCGATTTCGGCTGTCCCTACCGGTAAAGAACAAGGTTATGACGTTCTAGCGGCAGCATCACGCGGCTTTGCTGTACCGGCTAATGTGCCGCAACCAGTGTATGACAAGCTGTTATCTGTGACCCGTGAGGTGGTAGAGAATCCGGAGTTTCTTGCCGAAATGGAGCAGCTTAACATGCCTGTTAACCCTATTTATGGACAAGACTACGTTGACTTCATCCACGAAAGTCATGATCGGCTAAAAGCCCTTTGGGACCAGGAACCTTGGATTGAGCAGTGATTTAAAACCCGTTAGGAGAACTCGCTCTATGCCACTGAACAAAATTGACCGCACCCTGGCCGTTTTGATTGGAGCCTTGTGCGCTGGTGTAGTCTGGGTCGGGCTTGACATGCGCGGCGATGCGGGGGTTTTCCCCGTGATCGCCGGTTCACTTGGGGGGCTTGCCTGTTTGGGCATCGGAGTCAATTCGTTTCGCCGCAAACTCCCTGATGAATCCCAGCCCCCAGTTGCCTGGCAACGTTTCACCCTCTGGGGTCTATGCGTGCTGGGGTTATTAGGGCTGATGATAAGTATTGGAACATTTGTTGCGTTGATTGTATTTCTACTGGTTAGTTTATGCTGCCTGAGTGACTTACGATGGCCCGCGGCCCTAATACTTGCCGTGTCCTTTTCTGCCCTTATCTATGCCGTTTTTGTGCACTTACTTGCAGTCCCTCTACCTGGTGGCGGGCTCTGGAATTGGCTAGCCAACTAACAGCTTTCCTCACAAACACCCAAGAGACTATTTCTATGGATATACTGTTTGTAGCACTCGGTAATATTCTGACACCGATGGCGCTGTTAACCCTGTTGCTTGGCACCTTGGCCGGAATGACCATCGGCTCCTTGCCAGGACTTTCTTCAACCATGGGCGTTGCGCTTTGTATTCCCATCACCTTCAGCATGCCGCCAGATCTGGCACTGATTCTACTGGGTGCCGTATACGTTAGCTCAGTTTACGGTGGCTCTATTACCGCCATTCTATTGCGCACCCCTGGCACAGATGCATCTATCGCCACAGCGCTGGATGGCTACCCATTAGCGATGGCTGGACGAGGGGGTGAAGCCATAGGCATGGCTACACTGGCCTCACTTTTCGGTGGGCTCTTCAGTGTGGTTGTGTTGATCACTGTTGCGCCCCCTCTTTCGACGGTTGCCCTCGCGTTCGGACCGCAAGAGTACACGGTTTTAGCTATATTCGGGCTCGTAACCATCGTCGGTGTCGCCTCGGATCAACCCATAAAAGGCGTGCTATCAGCGGCAATAGGCCTGATATTGGCGAGTGTAGGACTGGATGCTTTCACTGGCGCACAGCGCTTTACCTTTGGCCAACGCGAACTGTTTGATGGCGTGCCCTTGCTACCGGTACTCATCGGACTTTTTTCAGTTTCTCAAGCATTTAATCTGTGCGTACCCAGAAGTGCGGGTGTACTAACCGGCAAAGGACCCCAACTCCAAGGGCGTAATCTGCCGTTATGGTCCGATATTAAACGCTGCTTACGCACGTTACTGCGCTCTTCTGTTATAGGTTCAGTTGTAGGGATTCTACCCGGCGCAGGCACCAGCATTGCGTCATTTATTTCGTACAACGAAGCACGCCGTCATTCGAGCACACCGGAAAACTTTGGCAAGGGTGAGCTAGAAGGAGTTGCCGCTTCTGAATCAGCAAACAATGCCGTCACAGGTGGCACATTAATTCCTACCCTAACGCTGGGTATTCCTGGGAACGCGGTCACGGCGGTCTTTATCGGCGGGTTAACAATCCACGGGCTAATCCCGGGACCCAGCCTGTTTACCCAACACGCGGAGACAACCTATACCCTAATCCTCTCGCTGTTACTGGCCAACATACTTTTTGCGATTTTGGGATTGTGGCTGTGCCGCTATCTGGTCATTGTCACCAAAGTCCCTGGTGCGGTATTAGGGCCGATGATTCTGGTATTCAGCGTGATCGGTACCTATGCGCTACGTAACGAGATGTTTGACGTCTGGCTGGTTGTCGCTTTCGGTGTGGTGGGCTATTTCATGGAGCGCTGGCGTTATCCTGCGGCCCCCTTAGTTATTGCCCTCATCCTGGGACCAATTCTTGAGGTTAACTTTCGCCGCTCGATGCAAATTTCGCACTGGGACCTGACCACGTTCTTTACTCGGCCACTGTCGCTAACGCTTTGCGTTCTGGTAGTGCTGGCTCTGGCGTATCCGTTATGGAACCAATGGCGTCGACGCAACGCCCAGCAATAACTAGACCTTGTACCCAACAAGCAAACCCACATCTAATCATTTGAGATGCTGACAACTATCATGAGCACTACAACTTTTCTCAATACAGCAGCCCCAGCCCATGCAACCCAAGGTGCCTTATTACCCAAGGCGCTACTGGCTCAGGTACGGGAGCGTTTCTTACATGTCGACACCTGTCCTTATAGTGGCAAGCGCACCTACTTTGAAAACGCCGGTGGCTCACTGACGCTTAAGTCGGTCGTTACCCAAGGGGCCGAAATTGCGGCCATTCCCGATAACGAACACCGCGATAACCCCGCCTCTCATGCTATATCCGCGATAGTCGCTGCGGGTCGCAACGACTTGACGACCTTCTTCGGTACTAGCCCAGATAATGGCGTGATTTTTGGTGGCGAAACAGGGACAGAATGCCTGTTTCGATTAATCCGTGCTGCCGCCCTCTCGGCTGAAGCAGGCGGCAGCCTTGTTGCCTGCTCAATCGAACATCCCGCCACCTATGATGCGACCCGTCAATGGGCCCAACGCACCAACCGTGATTGGATTGAGGTTCCTTTCGATATCGATGCAGGACGCGTGACGGCCGCACACTATGCCAAGTGTGTACGTGCCGATACCCGCATCGCCACCATCCTGCATACCAGTCCAGTGACAGGAATGAGCATGGATATTGCGGAGATAGCCCAAAGCATCCGCCAGATTGCTCCTGAATGCATCATCATCGTCGATGGTATCCAGCATGCACCCCATGGTTTACTCAATGTAGAAACCTATGGAGTGGATGGCTATGTTATTTCACCCTATAAGGCGTTCTGTCGTTTTAATAATGGCTATGCCTGGGTATCCAAGCGCCTGAGCCTAACCGAACACGACAAACTGATCGGCAAGCCTGCTGATGCATGGGAATTAGGTAGCCGCGACCCCTCCGCCTTGATCGGAATTAGCGCAATGGTCGATTACCTGGTATGGCTGGGTGGACACTTTACCGATGCGGCTTCACGTCGGGCTGGACTGATCGCGGCAGGCAATGCGATACGTAACCACGAGCGCGCATTAGTCGATCGATTGATTAACGGCAGTACAGGCTTAGCCGGGCTCAGCACCTATCCTGGGGTAAAGCTGATTGGTCCTGCAGACACCCCTCACCGTGAAGGAGTCGTGTCATTTGCAATCGCTGAGTACGAGGCTAAGTATATCGTCGCTGAACTCGGCAGGCGTGGAATACGCGTGCATGCCCGTAGTGATGATGTCTTTTCGGGTAATATTCTCCGCCCACTGGGGCTTAAGGCCGTCACTCGTATCTCGTTAGCCCATTACAACAGTGCAGAAGAAATTGATGCGTGTTTAGCTGCCTTACAGGAGATCTTGTCGTAACCCTCCAGAATGCCCTTGGATATTTCAGCACAGCGCCCGCTTGTTTTTAAGTGGGCGCTATCACATGAAGACCAGATGGAACACGGTCTCAGGCTGTCTCAACCCAGACTACTTTTAGGCCTGATATTTAAACGTTTTTCTGCGCATAATACATCTTGCCTGATCTTGACTATCTCACCTGTTAACTAGCTTTTTTAAGACACTCCCTCTAATTTAGTGATACTTTACTACCTAAAGCATAATGAATCTTATACGCTTGTCGAAGCCAGTTATGGCCAAAAACATCTCGCCAAAGAGCGGATTGCTCATGGTGATTACTCCCAGTTAACCAGGTTGTTGCAATATAGGAACCGGACTCTATGCAAGAACGCCAGCATGCGAGCGCTTCAGGACTTCCCTGGCACCACACGCTTGTGGGCAAGGTGGTGGGGTTTATGCTGCTGGGGGTATTGTTTGCCTATCTGACCGGTGCCTTGTCGGGTTTTTTCATGGTGGAACGCGGTTCGCGAGAGCAGTGGAAGCGTGAAGCCCAGGTCAATGCGCAAATTGTCAGCGCGACGATTCGGCGCATTTATACCTCTGTGGCAGTAACAACAAATGATACCGGCCAGGTTACACATATTATTTCCCAGCGTCCGATTGGTGATGAGGAGTCGGTTCTTGAAACCGGATTTAGCCCTATTGACGTATTGGCGCTGGCTAGTGCACAAACTCGCAACAACGTATGGCTGTTTACTGAGTCTTCTGATGGTTCCCTCAAAGTTGTGGCCGATGCGCTTAATGGATCGACGGATTCACCTGCCAGCTTAGCGGTGGATGCCTGGCAGACAAACGCAGATGCCACCGATTTTTATGTTGGCTTCGCCAACATTGGTCATGAAGAACATTTTATTAGTTCACTGCCCATTGTCAGCGCTGATAACCAACTGAAGGGTGTTGTGGTATCGACAATTGGTCAAAAAGAAAAGCTGTATCGGATACACAACGATCTGATTGGCAAAGTCTTTGTAGCGCTATTAATCGTATTGGTCGCAACAGCCCTCCTGGTTACAGTATTGATGCGTCAGTTTTTCAAACCCGTCCCTATCCTCGTTAAAGCGCTAACAGATATAGCCAAAAATCAGACAACTCACGCAACCCCTTATACCGACCGCAACGATGAAATCGGCGATATGGCCAAGGCTATCAATGCGCTACGTAAGAAGGTCATTGAGCGTGAGCACCTGCTTGAAGTAAAAGATGAAGCGCTTCGTTATCAGCATCTTGCCCATCATGATGCCTTAACCAAGCTACCCAACCGAGTGCAATTAAATGATGCGTTAAAAACGGCGCTACAGGCCTTGCATCAAGGCGTAGTGTTTAATGTATTGCTGTTTGATCTTGACCATTTTAAAGCCGTCAATGATAGCCTGGGACACGGTGCTGGTGACGCGCTGTTAGTTGAAGCCAGTCAGCGGGTACAAAGCCTTCTGAAACAAAACGATTTGGTTGCACGCCTTGGTGGTGATGAGTTTGCCATCATTCAACAAGCCGTTTTCAACGCAAAGGATGAAGCCAGAACGCTGGCTGGAGAGATTGTTGCTGCTCTGCGTCAGCCTTTTCAGCTTGATGGACAGAATATTCAAATCGGTGTCAGCGTTGGTATTTCAAATGCACCGGTCGATGGTAATAACAGCCATGATCTGCTGCGAAAAGCTGATTTGGCGCTCTATGCAGCCAAAGCAAAAGGGCGTAATTGCTATATGCTCTACACTGAGGGTATGTCAATGGACTCCTGGATTATTGATAGAGGGTGAGACTATGAAATGGCTAGTGGCTGTATTAGTAAGTAGTATACTGTGGCAGAGTGCTGTCGCCAGTGATTTGATAGCCTCTTCACCAACCTTGTCCCATATTGTGTCGACTGGCGAAATTGCTATCGGCCATCGTACCAGTGAACTTCCCTTTTCCTACATGGTTAATGATCAACCAACTGGTTATGCCATTGATCTTTGCCTGGATGTCATCGAAGGCCTGGAAGAAGCCCTGGAAATAGATAACATCAAAGTGGTATTTGTACCTGTAACGCCTGCAAATCGGTTTATTTTAGTCCGAAATGGTACTGTGGATATTGAGTGTGGTGTAACCACCAATACACCAGAGCGCCGCCGCCAAGCCGCCTTCTCTTACCCTCATTTTCTGACAACCACTCGCTATGTGTCACTAACCGAAAAGCATATGGGGGGCCTGGAGGATTTAGCTGGCCAGAGTGTGGTATCTACAACAGGCACTCTTAATATAACCCAGCTCAACGAACTCAATCGCACCAAAGATCTGAATATTTCGGTGATGCTGAGCCGAAATCATGAGGAAGCTTTTTCCATGGTCGCCTCAGGGCAGGCATCTGCGTTTGTGATGGATGATATTTTGCTAGCGGGTCTGATTTCCTCAGCCAGCGATCCTGCCGCTTTCCATATATCCGAAACAACCCTGAGCAGGGCAGAACCCTATGGCTTAATGATGCCTCCTGATGATTCTGTGTTTGTTGAGCAAGTAAATAAAGTTCTGGACGGTATTTATCAAAGTGATGCTATTTTCGACCTTTACGAAAAATGGTTTTTACAACCCGTCCCCCCCGATAACCATGTATTGAATTTGCCGTTAGCACCAGAGCTGGCCGCTATATTTGCCAATCCTGAGCAGTACATAGAGTGAGGAGGTGTGACATGCGCCCGAGTATATTGTTCCTGGGGTATAGCTTACTGATAATAATGCTGCTTGGCGGTGGAACTGCCCAGGCAACCACAGCTATCAATACGCTTGAACGTATAAAAGCAACAGGTGTATTGCGAGTGGGTTATGGTGATACAGCACCCTTTTCTTATATGGATGGTCAGAGCAATAAGGTAGTTGGCTATTCTATCGATATTTGCCAACGCTTAGCTGAACAGCTGCAAAAGCAATTAAACCTTCCCTCGCTTGATATTACCTATGTGCCACGCACGCCGAGTAACCGGATTATGTTGCTGAATAGTGGCGATATCGATATAGAGTGTAATGCCAGTACTAACACGCCAGAGCGTCGGCGTAGCGCACAGTTTGCGCTGAGCCATTTCTTTGTTTCCGTACGCTACGTAGCTCTGCAGCAGAACAACTTTAAAACGCTGCAAGATTTGGCTGGACGAAGCGTCAGTGTAGCAAGAGGTACGGTCAATGTCGGTCAGATTAACCAGGCGAATCGACAACAGCAACTGAACCTGTCGGTTGTGCCAGTAGATACATTACAGCAAGCATTTGATCTGGTGGCTGATGAGCGCGTAGCCGCTTTCGCTATGGACGATATATTACTCAGCACGATGATTGCGGAATCAGACAATCCTGAAAGATACGCCCTATCTGATGAAGCCGTTTCCCCGATGGAACCTCTGGGCTTCATGATGAGACTAGGCGATGACGCCTTTGCGGAACAAGTGAATACCGCGCTGGAACAAATATATACCAGCACGGACATGCCACTGCTATATCAACGCTGGTTTCAACAACCTCTTCCCGGCAAAGGCATAACCCTCAACGTACCGATGAGCGCAATGCTAGCTGAACACTTCGTATCTCCCAGGTAAGTTCATTTGTTGGAGCCCGCTCCGCGGGCGAATGCTCGATCAAAGCACCTTATCGCCCGCAGAGCGGGCTCCTACAGTCTGGGGGGGATTCTCTATCCTGTAGGAGCTCACTCTGCGTAGGAGCTCACTCTGTGAGCGAAGCTCTTCGCCCGCGGAGCGGGCTCCTACAATACGCGTGGGGTTCGCCCGCGGAGCGGGCTCCAACGGGTGTCACGGTGGAGTGTTACTCCACCGTGACACTCTTCGCCAGATTCCTTGGCTGATCCACATCCGTTCCCTTAAGCACTGCCACATGATATGACAGCAGCTGTAGCGGCAGGGTATAGGCCAGCGGCTCCAGCAGCGGGTGAACCGCGGGAAGTGTCAGGGTGGTGACGCCTTCTTCGTCACGAATGCTCTGCTCGCATCCAGTGAACACGAAGAGTTCACCGCCGCGGGCACGCACTTCCTGCAGGTTGGATTTGAGTTTATCCAGCATGTCGTTGTTCGGTGCTACGGCGACTACAGGCATATCCTTGTCGACCAGTGCCAGTGGGCCATGTTTCAACTCGCCAGCAGGATAAGCTTCGGCATGGATGTAAGAAATCTCTTTAAGTTTCAGCGCACCTTCCATGGCGACCGGATAGAGCGTACCGCGTCCCAGGAACAGGGCGTGGTGTTTCTCAGCAAAGGCTTCAGCCATTTTGGCGATACTGTCGTTGAGTGACAGCAGGGATTGAATAAGCGTTGGTAACCCTATCAGGGCCTCTACGATCTGGGCCTCCTGCTCAGGTTTCAGTCCCGTGCGTCGAGCCAGTATCAGCGTAGTCATCAGCAACGCTACTAGTTGTGAGGTGAACGCCTTGGTGGAAGCTACGCCGATTTCAGGTCCGGCATTGGTCATCAGTGCCAGGTCGGATTCACGTACCAGGGAGCTGCCGGGGACATTACAAATTGCCAGACTGGCCAGCACTCGCTGTTTCACTTCTCGCAGGGCTGCCAAAGTATCGGCGGTTTCGCCCGACTGTGACAGGGTTATCAACAGGGTGTTTTGCGGCAGTACCACATCACGGTAGCGGAACTCACTGGCTACTTCGACATTACAGGGAATGCCGACGATTGATTCTATCCAGTAACGGGCAATCATCCCGGCATGGTAACTGGTGCCACAGGCGACTATCTGCACCTGTTTAACCTGATCGAAGTAGGCTGAGGCACCCACGCCCCAGGCCTGCTCCAGCAGGTGTCCCTGACTGATACGCCCTTCCAGTGCCCGTTTCATCACTTCAGGCTGTTCGAATATCTCTTTCAGCATAAAGTGTTTGAAGGCGCCTTTTTCAGCGGCGGCCTGTCCGTGTTCAAAAATACTAACGGGACGTTCTACTGCATTACCAGCAGCATCTATAACCTGGATCTGATGGGTGGTCAGAGTAGCTATATCCCCCTCTTGCAGAAACATGAAGCGGTCAGTTACCGGCAAAAGTGCCAGCTGATCTGAGGCAATAAAGTTTTCACCCATACCCACGCCAATCACCAGCGGACTACCCTTACGTGCGGCCAGCAGTTGGTCAGGATAATCGGCATGCACCACACCCAGTGCAAAGGCACCTTCCATACGTGCAACACACTGACGCAAGGCTTGCGTGGGCGAGAGTCCGGTTTTCAGCGTCTGATCCAGCAGATGGGCAACCACCTCGGTATCGGTATCAGAATTGAACACATAGCCATCGGCCTTAAGTGCTTCACGCAGAGGCTCATAGTTTTCAATAATGCCGTTGTGTACCACCGCCAGGCGCTCGCCAGACATATGCGGATGCGCATTGGACTCGGTAGGTTTACCGTGGGTAGCCCAGCGGGTGTGAGCGATGCCGATCTCCCCTGTCTGGGGCTGCTCGGCCAACAGATCGGCCAGCGCCTGTACCTTACCGGCACGGCGCAAACGTACTACCTGGCCAGCTTCATCCAGTAACGCCATACCCGCGGAATCATAGCCGCGGTACTCCAGGCGTCTTAGGCCTTCCAGAAGAATTTCAGCTACCGGACGGGTAGCAACAGCACCAACTATTCCACACATGACTCAGATTCCTTATGCATCGCGTTTGCTTGGGCGTTTCCAGTGGCTCAGGGTTTGCTGCCTGGCACGGCCAACTGACAGCTGTCCGGCTGGGGTATCTTTAGTAATTACGGAGCCGGCGGCGATGGTCGCATCCGCACCGACTTTGACTGGGGCAACCAAGGCAGTATTGGAGCCGATAAAGGCACGATCACCTATGTGTGTTTCGGATTTATTCACACCATCATAATTACAGGTAATCGTACCAGCGCCAATATTGGCCTCTTCACCGATAGTGGCATCACCTATGTAGCTCAGATGATTCACCTTGCTGCCCTTGCCTATGCGAGATTTTTTAGTTTCGACAAAATTGCCGATCTTACTGCCCTCGGCCAGTTCGGTACCAGGGCGTAAGCGGGCAAAAGGACCGATGACCGCCGCTTCGCCGACCTGCGCTCCATCGATGATTGAATTGGCTTCAATACGACAGCCAGCGGCGATACGGCTGTTACGGATTAGACAGTTGGGGCCGATAATCACCCCTTCGCCCAAGCTAACCTCACCTTCAAAAACACAGTTCACATCGATAAGGACATCCTGAGATGCTGAAAGTTTACCACGCACATCAATACGGGCCGGATCCATCAGGGTGATACCGTTGGTCATTAATGCTTCTGCCTGTTGACGCTGATACCAGCGTTCCAGTTCGGCCAGTTGCAGGCGATTATTAACCCCCTGCACTTCTTGCTCACAGGCGGGCTGAATGGCGCCGATCCTGACACCCTCTGCGGCAGCCATGGCAATAATATCGGTCAGATAATACTCGCCCTGGGCATTTTCAGCCGATAGCTTTGGTAGCCAGGCCTGCAAATAGCTGTGCTTCAGCGCCATAATGCCAGTATTCACCTCATTAATGGCCCGTTGTGCGTCACTGGCATCCTTGTGTTCAACGATGGCAACCACATCCTTTGCCGCGTTACGCACTATGCGGCCATAACCGGTGGGATCATCTAACTCAACCGTCAGCAACGCCAGATGATCCCGCGCGGCTATGTGGATAAGTTGCGTAAGGGTCTGGGATTGGATCAGTGGCACATCACCATAGAGGATCAACACGATGGATTCGTTGCGGCACTGAGGCAGAGCCTGGGCCACAGCATGCCCGGTGCCCAGTTGCTCTGCCTGCAACGCCAGCGTTACCGGTTGATTGTGCAACTGCTGTTTAACCTGATCGGCACCATGCCCTATTACCACATGTATGTCACTATCTGGCAGGGTGGCGGCTCTGTCTATCACATGCTGCAGCATGGGTTTACCCGCCAGCGAGTGCATCACCTTGGGTAATGCGGATTTCATTCGACTTCCCTGACCCGCTGCCAGTATCACTACGTCTGTTTGCATGCCGTGTTTTCCTGTGTCCTTGATTGCTACTAGCCGGTATTTTACACCGGAGAGGTGATAAACATCCATGACCGCAATTGAAACGTCACCGCTCCTGCGCATCCATGCGCGCGCGGTATTCATTACATCCTGTAAATAAAAAAGCCTCCCAAGGGAGGCTTTTTTGTTTCGGTATACCCGCCTGGACGGATTATTTGCCGAGTTTTTTCTTGATCTGCTGCAGAGTACGCAGTTGTGCTGCGGCTTCTGCCAACTGGGTGGCGGCGCGTGAGTATTGAAACTCACCGGATTTGTCAGAAATAGCATGCTGAGCATGTTTCTGAGCTTCCAGAGCCGCCGCTTCATCCAGATCTTTGGCATGCAACGCTGTGTCAGCCAAAACCGTTACCTTGAACGGCTGAATCTCGATAAAACCACCAGAAACGTAAAATACGTCCTGTTCACCACCCTCTTTTCGCAGTTCGACCGGGCCTGGTTTCAGTTCCGTTAACAGCGGAGTGTGACCGGGCATAATACCCAGGTCACCCAGGCCACCTGTCACCGAGATAAATTCCACCAGCCCGGAGAAAATTTCTTCCTCAGCACTGACGATCTCGCATTGAACAGTTACAGCCATGTTGATTACCTCTTAAAAAGGTTCCGCCAGAACTTATTTCATGCCCTTGGCTTTCTCAATCGCTTCGTCGATGCCACCAACCATATAGAAGGCCTGCTCTGGCATGTGATCATATTCACCGGCCAGGATGCCTTTAAAGCTGCTGATGGTATCTTTCAGCGGCACGTATTTACCCGGTGATCCGGTGAATACTTCGGCCACGAAGAACGGTTGAGACAGGAAACGCTGAATCTTACGTGCACGGGATACGATAGATTTGTCTTCATCAGACAATTCATCCATACCCAGAATCGCAATGATGTCTTTCAGCTCTTTATAGCGCTGCAAAACACCCTGTACATTACGTGCGACTTCATAGTGTTCCTGACCGATAACCAGTGGATCCAGCTGACGTGACGTGGAATCCAGTGGATCAACGGCTGGGTAAATACCTAGCTCAGCGATCTGGCGCGACAGTACCACAGTCGCATCAAGATGCGAGAAGGTGGTCGCTGGAGACGGGTCAGTCAAGTCATCCGCCGGTACGTATACCGCCTGGATAGAGGTGATAGAACCGACTTTGGTTGAGGTGATACGTTCCTGCAGAACGCCCATCTCTTCCGCCAGAGTTGGCTGATAACCTACCGCTGATGGCATACGACCCAACAGGGCTGATACTTCAGTACCGGCCAGGGTGTAACGATAAATGTTGTCAACGAACAACAGTACGTCACGACCTTCGTCACGGAATTTCTCTGCCATGGTCAGGCCAGTCAGCGCGACACGCAGACGGTTACCTGGGGGTTCGTTCATCTGACCGTATACCAGAGATACTTTGTCCAGTACGTTGGACTCTTTCATCTCGAAGTAGAAGTCGTTACCTTCACGAGTACGCTCACCGACACCGGCGAACACAGAGAAACCTGAGTGTTCAATCGCGATGTTACGGATAAGCTCCATCATGTTTACGGTTTTACCTACACCGGCACCACCGAACAAACCGACTTTACCACCCTTGGCAAACGGGCAAACCAGGTCGATAACCTTGATACCGGTTTCCAACAGGTCGTTAGACGCTGCCTGATCGGCGTAAGACGGTGCTTTACGGTGAATAGGCATACGCTCTTCTTCACCAATAGGGCCCGCTTCATCGATCGGATTACCCAGAACGTCCATAATACGTCCCAGTGTTGCTGTACCTACAGGCACAGAAATAGGTGCACCTGTGTTTTCTACTTCTAATCCACGGCTCACACCTTCGGTCTGACCCATGGCAATAGCCCTTACAACACCGTCGCCCAGCTGCTGCTGAACTTCCAGTGTCAGGCCGGTTTTTGTGACGTGTAATGCGTCATAAACCTTCGGTATGGAGTCACGTGGGAATTCCACGTCTACAACCGCACCGATAATCTGAACAATACGTCCGCTACTCATGTTCGGATCCTCTCAACGTTTAAACCTGTTCACTGCACTATACAGCAGCAGCACCACTGACGATCTCAGAAATTTCCTGAGTAATAGCCGCCTGACGAGCCTTGTT
Source organism: Nitrincola iocasae (assembly GCF_008727795.1). NCBI lineage: Bacteria > Pseudomonadati > Pseudomonadota > Gammaproteobacteria > Oceanospirillales > Oceanospirillaceae > Nitrincola > Nitrincola iocasae. The sequence continues at coordinate 3,988,757 of NZ_CP044222.1, forward strand.
GTATACCATTTGGAGCTCATCAATAAGGTCGCCGGCATTATCTGTTGCGTTTTTCATCGCCAGCATTCTTGCTGCCTGCTCACAGGCGATATTCTCAATCACACCCTGGTATACCACCGATTCGATGTACCGAATGAAGAGTGCTTCTAGCAACTCCTTCGCATCCGGCTCATACAGGTAATCCCAGGTATGGTTGAGCTGTTCATGTGTGTCGCTTTCGTCTGCCTTAGCCGGCAACACTTGCTCTACCGTCGGCTTCTGGGTCATAGTATTCACGAATTCGTTAGAAACCATGAATATTTTGTCCAGTCTGCCTTCTTCAAAAGCACTGAGCATCACCTTAACTGCGCCAATCAGATCAGCTAGTTCAGGGGTATCACCCAGATGCCCTTTGGCAGCAACAACATTACCACCATAGTTTTTAAAGAAAGTAATCGCCTTGTTTCCCAGTGCACAAATATCGATCTCGACATTTTGTGAATGGAATTCTTTCATAGCGCTGACGGCTGTCTTGAACGTGTTTACGTTCAAGCCACCACACAGTCCGCGATCCGTGGACACGACGATAAAACCGACGCGTTTCACTTCACGCTCCTGCATGTAGAGGTGGTTGTATTCAGGATTGGCCTTGGCCAAATGATGAATAATGCCTCTGATACCGTTAGCGTACGGGCGGGAAGCCTTCATGCGGTCCTGAGCTTTACGCATTTTTGACGCAGCCACCATTTCCATGGCGCTGGTAATCTTGCGCGTGCTACCAATGCTCGCAATCTGTGTCTTAATTTCTTTTCCGACTGCCATAGTTCCGCCTCTATTCCTAACTCAGTGTCCGGACTGCTAAGTGAAGTTCACCCGCAGCCCCGCTACTCTGACGAGTAATTACCAAGTCTGGGTAGATTTGAACTTCTCGATGCCGGCTTTCAACTTCGCTGCAATCTCGTCGTTATAATCGCCGGATTCATTGATTGACTTCATCAGGTCAGCAAATTCGCTGTTGAAGAAGCCGATCAGCGCAGTTTCAAAAGCACCGATTTTGTTCAGTTCTACATCTTTCAGGAAGCCTTCGTTGGCAGCGTATAGACTCAGACCCATCTCAGCGACAGACATCGGAGAATATTGTGCCTGCTTCATCAGCTCGGTAACGCGCTGACCATGCTCAAGCTGAGCACGTGTCGTGTCATCCAAGTCAGAAGCAAACTGCGCGAAAGCCGCGAGCTCACGATACTGCGCCAGAGCCAGACGCACACCACCACCCAATTTCTTGATGATTTTAGTCTGGGCTGCACCACCTACACGGGATACAGACAGACCGGCGTTGATCGCTGGACGGATACCTGAGTTGAACAGGTCGGATTCAAGGAAGATCTGACCATCAGTGATCGAGATAACGTTGGTTGGAACGAACGCCGAAACGTCTCCACCCTGGGTCTCGATTACAGGCAGCGCTGTCAATGAACCGGTTTTACCTTTAACTTCACCCTTGGTGTACTTCTCAACATAATCTACGTTTACACGAGCAGCACGCTCAAGCAGACGAGAGTGAAGATAGAACACGTCACCAGGGTAGGCTTCACGGCCTGGTGGGCGACGCAACAGCAGGGAGATCTGGCGATAAGCCCAGGCCTGCTTGGTCAGATCATCATAAATGATCAGCGCATCTTCACCGCGGTCACGGAAGTATTCACCCATGGAGCAACCAGAATAAGGTGCCAAGAACAACATGGAAGCCGGGTCAGCTGCACCAGCAGCTACGACGATGGTGTGATCCATCGCACCATGCTCTTCAAGCTTACGCACCACGTTAGCAATGGTGGACTGTTTCTGTCCGATCGCTACGTAGATACACTTGATGCCGGTACCTTTCTGGTTGATGATCGCATCGATTGCGATCGCTGACTTACCAATCTGGCGGTCACCGATGATCAACTCACGCTGACCACGACCGATAGGTACCATGGCGTCGATCGCTTTCAAACCTGTCTGAACAGGCTGATCTACCGATTGACGCTCGATAACACCGGGTGCCACTTTTTCGACCGGCTGGCTTAATTTGGCGTCAATTGGACCCTTGCCATCGACCGGATTACCCAGTGCGTCAACAACGCGACCGAGCAGTTCAGGACCGACTGGTACTTCCAGGATTCGGCCTGTGCAGCGAGCAATCATGCCCTCTACCAGATTTTGATAATCGCCCAGAACCACGGCGCCGACAGAGTCGCGCTCAAGGTTAAGAGCCATACCGTAGATACCACCTGGAAACTCGATCATTTCACCGTACATTACGTCGGCCAGACCGTGAATCAGGATAATACCATCAGATACACTTACGATTGTGCCCTCATTACGGGCTTCAGAAGACACGTCGAGTTTTTCGATGCGCTTCTTGAGAATCTCGCTGATCTCAGATGGATTCAGTTGCTGCATTGTTATTCCCCATACTCAGGAATTCATCGCTTCGGCCAGTTTCGTCAGTCGTGCACGAACCGAACCGTCGATCACAAGGTCGTTTGCGCGAAGGATTACGCCGCCGATGATGGACTGATCCACCGTCGAGGTCATTTTCACTTCACGTCCCAGTTTGGAGCGCAGTGCCTGAGCCAGTTTATCAACCAGTTTCTGGTCCAGTTCAAACGCTGTAGTCAGATCAACATCTACTGACTTTTCAAGATCGGCTTTAAACTGATCAAACTGTGCTGATATCTTGGGAAGCAAAATCAGACGCTGATTTTCGGCAAGAAGATAGATGAAATTCTTCGCGCCGTCGTTCATTGTCTTATCGCAGACCGATACGATCAGTTCTGCTTTTTGCTCCGGGCTCAGTGAAGGCGTTCCAAGAACTCGCTTCATTTCACTGTCATTCACGATCAGAGCCGCAAATGCCAATATGTCTGACCACTGATCGAGGTCGCCCTTATCCAGCGCATAGTCGAACGCTGCTTTGGTATAAGGCCGAGCGATTGTGTTGAGTTCAGCCATCATAAACCTCGCTTAAAGCTCAGCGGCTAGTTTTTCAACCAGCTTAGCATGTGCTTTTTGGTCAACAGAGGCTTCCAGAATCTTTTCAGCACCAGCAATCGCCAGAACAGAAACCTGTGCGCGAAGAACTTCTCTTGCACGGTTTACTTCCTGTTCCAGTTCAGCCTGAGCAGCCGCTTTAACACGGTTGGCTTCTTCACGAGCCTGCTCTTTTGCTTCTTCAATCATCAGGGTAGCGCGTTTGTTGGCCTGTTCAATGATGGCAGCGGCTTTTTCCTTGCCTTCACGTAGATCGTCAGCGGCTCGCTCTTGAGCAAGTCTCAGATCACGTTCAGCACGGTCAGCTGCATCCAAACCTTCGGCAATCTTCTTCTTTCGTTCTGCCAGTGCAGCCGTAATTGGTGGCCACACATAGTTCATGCAAAATACAACAAAGATGAAGAATGCAATGGCCTGACCAATTATGGTGAGATTGATATTCACGCCATTACCTCCCGCAGTTATTAATTAAGTTAGCAATCCATTCGGATTTGCCTAAGCAGTTCATATGAACGCTTAATTAAACTGCGAACATGGTATATAGAGCCATACCAACGCTGATCATTGGGATCGCGTCAACCAGACCCATTACGATAAAGAACTGTGTACGTAGTAAAGGAACCAGTTCAGGCTGACGAGCAGCACCTTCCAGGAATTTACCACCGAGCAGACCTACGCCGATTGCACCACCAATCGCACCCAGGCCAAGCATCAGTGCAGCAGCAATAAATAGCAGTTCAGCCATTTTCTCTCTCCAACATTTCAAAGGTTTAAGTTAAGTTTAAAAAAAGTATCGCTATATCCGGTTTTGCATCAATGATCTTCATGCGCCATCGCCAAGTAGACGACAGTCAGTACCATGAATATGAACGCTTGCAATACAATAACCAGAATATGAAAGATTGCCCAAGGTACTGACAGTACCCACTGAATCCAGAAAGGAAGCATAGCAATCAGAATAAAAATGATCTCGCCAGCATACATGTTTCCGAACAAACGTAAACCAAGTGATACTGGCTTAGCCAGCAGGCCTACAATTTCCAGAAACAGGTTGAATGGCAGTAGATATTTGCCTAATGGCTGGAAAGATAACTCAGCCATAAATCCACTGACACCTTTCATCTTGATGCTGTAGTAGATAATCAGAGCAAACACACTGAAACTCATTCCCAACGTAGCATTAATGTCTGCCGTAGGAACAATTTTCCAGTAGGAAATACCCATTTCACTGGCGATGTAAGGTATGAAGTCAACTGGAATCAGCTTTAACAGATTCATCAGGAATATCCAGACAAATACAGTTAATGCCAACGGGGCTATGACGGGATTTTTATGGTGGAAAATGCTTTGAACATTATCATCCACAAACTCCACAACCACTTCAACGAAGTTTTGCAGATTTCCCGGCACACCGCTTACAGCAGATGAAGCCACTTTTTTGAACAACCAGATGAAGAACACACCGGTTACAATCGAAAAAAACATGGTATCGACGTGGATCGCCCAGAATCCCATTTCCGCAGCTTTCTGACCACCGGCAAATCCCCAGCCTTCCACGGGGTGATTACCAAAAGTCAGATTACTCAGGTGATGGGATATGTATTCTGAGGATGTAGGGTTTTCGCTTGCCATTCTCAGCTTCTCTCAGTCAAAGTTTCAGAAATCGATGATTCAGTTTCAATTGCAGGTACCAACTGGTTACCTGCAACAGGATATAAGTTACAAACAGCGCAGCGGCATTCAGCGGTTCAACCAATACAAACACCAGACTGAACAGTGCCACAGCCAACATAACCTTTCCGGCTTCACTCATATAAACGTTGGCCAGTATTTCCCGTGGCGTTTGCGCTTTGTTTTTTATCAATACTCTGAGTGAAAACCAGCCTGCCGGGAGTAAATACAGTAGCCCCCCGATAAAGGCCGAATAGGCTGTCACAAAATCTTTAAACATCAGGACTAAGGCTAGCACACATGTGAGTGCCAACTGCAACATGAAAATTCTGAAGTAGACGGCGGCAAAGCGTTGACGCTGCTTATCCCGGCCTGAACCACTTGCTAAACCAGCAGATTCTAAACGCTTCTCCTGATCCGATTTCATTCTATCCAATTGCAGCCTGATGTTAAGTCCGGGGGATTATAGGGGTTTAAGCCTTATGACTCAACAGATATAACGCTTCTCTGGTACTAAGGTATTACTAGTTTGCATCTGTATGATATTTAATCAACCGGTTTTTCCAATTGTGTCAAAATTGCATCAAGCTGCTCTTGTGAGTTGAAACTAATGCTGATTTTTCCTTTTCCTTGCGCAGTAGAAGAAACCTTCACTGGTGCCGAAAAAAAGCGCGATAGTTGATTGGATATATCTTTCAAGGATTCACTCTGCACAGGAGGAACTGGCTTTTTCTGAACTTCACCCGATTGAATTTTTTTCACCAGCAACTCGGTTTCTCTGACAGAAAGTGCTTTTGCCACTACCTGACCCGCGGCGTCTATCTGTAGATCAGCCTCCAGGCCCAACAGGGCGCGTGCATGCCCCATTTCCAGATCGCCATATTCGAGTAGTTTCTTGACCTCATCAGTCAAATTCATCAAGCGTAATAAATTAGCAATGGCAGATCGGGATTTACCCACCGCATCAGCTACTTGTTGTTGTGTTAGCTCAAACTCACGTTGTAAACGGCTCAGCGCAATGGCTTCTTCAATGGGATTAAGATTTTCGCGCTGGATATTCTCAATTAGCGCCATGGCAATAGCGGCTTCATCGGGCACATCACGGATAATAACCGGAATCGTACTCAGCCCAGCCATTTGTGTAGCGCGCCAGCGACGTTCACCGGCAATAATTTCATAGTTGCCATTGGCAGCAGGGCGCACCACGATCGGTTGCATTACCCCTTGCGCGCGAATAGATTCAGCCAGTTCTTCCAGGGCCTGAGGTTCCATATCCCGACGTGGCTGATAGCGGCCCCGTTCAATCCGGTTCAGATCCATATGTTGCAGTTCACCCCGGGAGGACAAGGGCTCCGCTGCCTCGTGCAGAGGTGATTGCTGTTCTTCTGACATCCCGGATAATAAGGCATCCAGGCCTCTTCCCAAACCGCGTTTTTTTACCACCATTATTCGGCTTCCTGTGTGTCAGGTTGTTGCGCTATCGATTGTTTTAATTCGGCTTCAGTACGTCGGATCAATTCACCGGCCAGAGCTAAATACGCCAGGGCTCCACGGGAACTTTTATCATATTGCAGTACCGGTAAACCATGACTGGGCGCTTCAGCCAAACGTACATTGCGTGGAATCACGGTACGATAGACCTTGTCACCAAAGTACTCCACCAGATGCACAGAGACATCCTTGGTCAGACTCATGCGCGGGTCAAACATGGTTCGCAGTATCCCTTCAATCTTGAGTTCCGGGTTCAGGCGTTTGTGTATTTTGTCGATAGTGCCGATCAACGCACTGATCCCTTCAAGGGCATAATATTCACATTGCATCGGAATCAATACGCCAGCCGAGGCTGACAGGGCATTGACGGTCAATAGATTCAACGACGGTGGATTATCCAGCAAAATATAATCGTAACGTTCATGCAGGGGCATGAGGGCCATTTTCAGGCGAAATTCACGTCGTGGCAGTTGCAGTAGTTCCACTTCAGCTGCGGTAAGATCGCCATTAGCACCAATAATATCGAAACCACAGGGTAGTCCGGATAGGATGCACTGCTCAGCGGTCATGTCACCGATCAATAACTCATAAGATGAACCCTCAAGTTCATGCTTGTCGACCCCACTGCCCATGGTCGCATTGCCCTGGGGATCCAGGTCAATCAGCAACACCCGTTTTTTGGTAGCCGCCAGCGATGCTGCCAGGTTTACACAGGTTGTGGTTTTACCGACACCACCTTTTTGGTTGGTAATCGTGAGAATCTTCGCCACCTTCAGGCTCTCCCTAGTATCAGCAGATGTCGTTCAGCATCGCACCCCGGAACAGTTAAAACATGGGTAGACTGCAAACTAAACCCTTCACGAAGTGTGCTGATTTCCTGTTCAGGATACAGTCCTTTCATGGCAAGAAAAATACCCTTGTCTGCACAAAGATGCGCTGTCCAGTCGAGCATATCGTTCAGCGACGCGAAAGCCCTGGAAATTACCACATCAAATGGCACTGGTTGATAGGCTTCTACGCGACCTTGAACGACTGTCAGATTATTCAGTCCCAGTTCGGCTTTAACCTGTTGCTGGAAACGGGTTTTCTTGCCGTTGCTATCAATCGTGGTTACCGCGCAATCAGGTTTACAGATTGCCAGGGGAATTCCGGGTAAACCTGGACCGCTGCCTACATCAATGATGCGCTCACCACTGACATGCGCCAGGACGCTGAGACTGTCGGCCAAATGCCGGCTGATCATCGCCTCAGGCGATCTGACAGCGGTCAGGTTGTAGGCCTTGTTCCACTTGATCAGCAGTTCAAGATAAGCAATTAACTGATTGGCCTGAGCATCGCTGATATCGATGCCCATCTGTGTCAGCAGTCCATCCAGTTGCTTTCGATAATCACTCATAGTGCCGCAGTCCGAGCCTGTTTTTCGGCCAACTGACGTTTTTTCAGATGCACCAGCAGCAAAGAGATTGCCGCCGGTGTCATCCCCTGAATGCGGGCTGCCTGGGCAATACTCACCGGCTTAACTGCTTCCAGTTTACTGCGCAGTTCGTTCGACAAGCCCCCAACTTGTACATAATCCAGATCGGCAGGCAGCGGGGTATTCTCCTGTTTGCGCATCTGCTCTATTTCACCGCGCTGACGCTCGATATAACCGGCATATTTAAACGCTACCTCAACCTGTTCAGCCACAGCCGGATCGGTAACCCCTTCACCGCGGAGTTCACACAGATCGACATAGCCCAGCTCAGGACGACGGATCAGATCAGCCAGACTGTATTCACGACTCAGTGGTTTAGTTAATTTTTCAGCTAACTTTGCTGATTCGGGTGAATTTGGCTGAATATAGGTGGTTTCTAGACGCTGTTTTTCCTGTTCAACCGCTTCACGTTTTCGATCAAAGGCCTGCCAGCGCTCATCTGATACCAGTCCCAGTTCGCGACCTTTTTCAGTCAGGCGCATATCGGCATTATCTTCACGTAACACCAGACGGTATTCAGCCCGACTGGTAAACATGCGATAGGGTTCAGAAGTACCATGAGTAATAAGATCATCGACCAAAACCCCCAGGTAGGCTTCATCCCGACGTGGGTACCACTGGGCTTTTTCCTGAACCTGTAACGCCGCATTCATTCCGGCCAGCAACCCTTGGGCACCGGCTTCTTCATAACCGGTAGTGCCATTGATCTGTCCGGCAAAATACAGCCCGGATATAAAACGGGTTTCCAGAGTGTGTTTGAGATCCTGAGGATTGAAATAATCATATTCAATGGCATAGCCCGGTCGGGTGATATGCGCATTTTCAAAGCCCTTGATCGAACGAACCAGATTCAGCTGTACATCAAAGGGCAAGCTGGTAGATATGCCGTTAGGGTAGAGTTCATGCGTTGTCAGTCCTTCCGGTTCCACAAAAATCTGATGCTGATCCTTATCGGCAAAACGATGAATTTTGTCTTCGATAGATGGGCAGTATCGCGGGCCAATACCTTCGATTACCCCACTGTACATAGGGGAACGATCCAATCCGCCACGTATAATTTCATGAGTCTGTGCATTGGTGTAAGTAATATGACAGCTCACTTGTTGCGGGTGATCAGTAACATTGCCCATATACGACATAACGGGCGTGGGCGTATCGCCAGGCTGTGCCTGCATTACCGAAAAATCGACACTACGGGCATCAATGCGAGGCGGGGTGCCGGTTTTTAAGCGTTCAACCCGAAATGGCATTTCGCGTAAACGCCGCGCAAGTGCAATGGCTGGAGGATCTCCGGCCCGACCCCCTTGATAATGTTCCAGACCAATATGAATTACACCTCCAAGAAATGTCCCAGCGGTTAGTACCACGGTTTTTGCCTGAAAACGTATGCCACTCTGGGTAACTACGCCAGCCACTTTTTCGCCCTTGATAATCAGATCATCAGCGGCTTGTTGAAAAATCTGCAAATGTGGCTGATTTTCCAAAATATTACGAACCGCTGCTTTGTATAGAATACGGTCTGCCTGAGCACGGGTAGCCCGCACGGCAGGTCCTTTGCGCGCATTCAAGGTACGGAACTGAATACCACCCAGGTCTGTGGCACGGGCCATCGCACCATCGAGAGCATCAATCTCTTTAACCAAATGACTTTTTCCAATTCCCCCTATAGCGGGGTTACAGGACATCTGTCCGAGTGTTTCGATGTTATGGGTCAGCAATAGTGTTTTTACACCCATACGTGCCGAAGCCAGTGCCGCTTCGGTACCGGCATGACCACCACCGATGACAATGACATCAAAGTGATCCGGGTAATCCAGCATTCGTTATCACCGTTAACAATTGAGCCTGATTGGCAGGCAGTTATTTCAAGGGGGCTAAGTATAGCCTTCTGAACGCCGATAAGGAATGGTCAAAAAATGATCAGTGTGTGTAAGCAGGTTTGATATTAATTAAATAAAGTCTTTTAAGAAGAAAAGCTTATTGTTGTGTTTATAGTAACTGAGCTATTTTTCTGTGTAGAAGCAGGTAAACTTATTATTTTTCATGGTGTTAGCTTATGGTTAACTCTGTTACTTCAGGGCACTTGAAGATGTGTTGCGGATGTTGAGCAGCTGTGAATAAAAGTGCTACTTACCCACAGGTGAAGTTATGCACAGTTTTATGCCAAGGTTGTTACCGGTTAATTATACATATTACACACAAGTAAAAGTGGATAAGTATTTTTTCAGGCCCTGTTGGTGGTAAAAATAGTAATAACCTGTGTTTAAGCTGTGCTTTTATCCACAATTACACTGAAAACAAGGGATTAAAATAGCTTTGGGTCAGTGGAAAACTAAGTTACACTGGTTGTTGAGTAGGGGTAATCCCTTAACAAATAAGGAGAGTAAATGATGAGTATTGTTCGTTTTGGAGCCATATTACTGGTTAGTCTGTGCTTTTCTGCTCATGCTATGGCTGAAAAAATTTATGTGGACAGTGCCTGGAGCCCCTATTTTGCAGTTCCTGAGCTGGATAGTGCTCCGGTTTATATGACGATCACTAACTTATCCGCTAAGCAACGTCAGTTGTTATCAGTATCAACCGACGTTGCTGATCAGGTATTGATTCAAAGTATGGAAACGGTTGCAGATGTAGCTCAGGTCACTGATATCAGTGCTGTGGCTCTACCCAGTGGTGTACCGATTAATATGGATAACTCCGGTTTATATCTACTACTGGACGGAATTAATGAACCTTTACGTGCCGGTAGTCGCTTCAACATAAATCTGATGTTTGATGAGGGTGAGTCGCAGACAGTTCGGGTTCAGGTACGTTCAGTAGCTGTGAGTGGTGATCGTATGTTGGAAAATCTGCGTACTGATCCCATGCAACAAGGACTTTCACCACGACGTTCAGAGGGTTTGGATGAAGGGGTTATGACGGATCCCTTGATCCGTTAACTGGCATATTTGGATTGTCTACTGGCACCCTGAATAACCAGGTTCAGGGTGCCATTTTCAGCTGTTTATCAGCTTAAATCAGGGTTGTGAAAAGGGTAGTGGTTGACCAGTGTCACGTTTAACCTCGAAAACATTCAGTGTCATCGCCACCAGGCTGTAATAACCCAGAATACCGATCAGGTCGACTAATGCCGCTTCTCCCCACTTGGACACTGCTTGCTGATAAAGTGAGTCTGGAATCCGTTTTGTGCTATAGAGTGTCCGGGTGATCTGATAGACCAAAGCTTCTTCTGTATCGGCAAATACAGGTTCTTCTCCCAGGCGTATTGCTTCAGTGACTTGGCTATTTATACCGGCCTGATGTGCAATAGGTTCATGTATCTGCCATTCGGCCTGAGATTGCCAGCAGGCGGCGGTTGTCAGAATAGCCAACTCACTGAGTCTAAGTGGAATACGGGTATGATAACGGCAGTAAGCTCCGAGTTTCTGGGCATGATCAGCCAGTTCAGGACTGTGTACCCAGGCTAGAAAAGGGCCATCCAGATTGCCTCTGGGGCCCTGTAGAATGCTGTTTAGCACACATTGTTGCTCGGGAGTGGTATTTTCAGAAGTTAATTCTGTTAAACGTGATTGCATCGTTTTTCCTTAAACCTTGTTCAGGACCAGATCGATAGACCGGCTTAGCTTATCGATTATTTCAGCGATATGTGCTTCGGTAATAATATATGGCGGTGCCAACAGTATGTGGTCGCCATCTTTACCATTAAGTGTTCCACCCATGGGGTAACACATCAGCCCTTGCTGCATGGCAGTCGCTTTGATTTTGGCATGCAGTTTCAGTGATGTATCAAAAGGGGCTTTGCTTTCCCGGTCTTTGACCAGTTCTATACCTCGGAACAAACCACGTCCGCGAATATCACCAACATGCGGATGATCGCCAAGTGCCTGAATAAGGGCCTGCTGAAGTTTTTCGCCCATCAGGGTTACATTATCGAGTAAATGATCAGACTCTATACGCTGTTGAACCGCCAAAGCAGCAGCACAGGCTGTGGCATGACCTATATAGGTATGGCCATGCTGAAAAAATCCGGAGCCATTACGTAATGTAGCAATAATATCTTCACTGACCAGTGTGGCACCGATAGGCTGATAACCGCCACCCAGGCCTTTGGCTATACAGATAAGATCAGGTTCTATGCCTTCCTGAGCACTGGCAAATAAAGCCCCGGTGCGTCCCATGCCACACATTACTTCATCGGCAATTAGTAAAATACCATGACGTGAACAGATGTCGCGCATACGTTTGAAGTAACCAGCAACCGCTGGTACCGCACCCAGGGTAGCACCGACAACCGGTTCGGCAATAAAGGCCATAATATTTTCGCCACCGAGTTCAGCAATCTTCTCTTCCAGCTCATTGCCCAGACGCTGGACAAAATCAGTGTCAGTCTCGTCACTCAGTTGTTCGCGATAGGCATAACAAGGGCTCAGATGGTGAATATTGATTAACAGGGGTTCAAACTGCTGACGCCGCCAGAGGTTTCCGCCGGTTGCCAAAGCACCGAGGGTATTACCATGGTAGCTCTGACGTCGGGCAATGATATGTTTACGCTGTGGCTCGCCTTTTTCTACAAAAAACTGGCGGGCTAGTTTCAGTGCTGATTCCACCGCTTCTGAGCCACCAGAAACAAAGTACACTGAATTGAGTGAGCCTGGAGCGCGTTCAGCCAGAAAATCAGCCAGTTGTTCCATTGGCTCTGTGGTAAAGAAGGAGCTGTGTGCGTAAGCAATAGAGTCAACCTGATTTTTAATTGCCGCTATTACGCTGGTATCACTGTGGCCCAGACAGGAGACAGCGGCACCGCCACAGGCATCGAGGTAACGCTTATTGTCAGCATCAATAATGTACACTCCATCACCTTTTACCGCGGTGGGGTAACTCTGAAGCAAACTGCGATGCAATACATGGCTCATGACACATCCTTGAAACAATTAGGGTGAGTACCATTAACCTTTAGTAAGGAAAACTGGCAAAAAATAGTAATTAACGCAAGCCGAAAGTATAGGTCAAATTTTCAGGCCGCACGACTGGATTCATTAGAGTTTTTGTATGTTTTTCAAGTTTTTTTCGGCGGTATTCAGAATAGATTGCTGTTCTACTTCATTAAATTTTTGCCAGTTACGATACACCATCGTCATACGCGGATTAGTGCTGAATTTATCCGCATGTTTATGAATAAAGTGCCAATATAGACTGTTGAAGGGACAACTGCTCGAACCTGAGCGACGTTTGACATCATAGTGGCACTTTTTACAATAGTGACTCATCTTATTCAGGTAGTTACCTGAAGCAGCATAGGGTTTGCTGGCGATCAGACCGCCATCAGCAAACAAACTCATGCCTCGAGTATTAGGCATTTCAACCCACTCTATAGCATCCATATAGATTCCCAGATACCAGTGATCTACTGCATCGGGATGGAGCCCGGCAAGTAAGGCGAAATTTCCAGTGACCATTAAGCGTTGAATATGGTGCGCATAGGCCTGCTCAAGTGATTGGGTAATCGCATGAGCCATGCACTGCATGCGGGTTTGTCCTGTCCAGTAAAAATCGGGTAAAGCTCGTTTGGCAGATAAATAGTTTTGGTTTGCATAGTCAGGCATATGTGCCCAATAAAGCGCTCGTACATATTCCCGCCACCCCAATATCTGACGAATAAAACCCTCTATTTGTGCCAGTGATATGTCTTGTTGATGTGCTTGCCAGTGGTTTTCAGCCGCACGAATCACTTCGATTGGCTGCAGCATTTTCGTATTCAGGCAAAATGACAGTCGACTGTGAAACAGGCTCCAGCCACGTTCTGTCATGGCATCCTGGTACTGACCGAAGTGGGGTAAACACTGATGTAAAAAATGCTGTAATAATTGTCGTGCCTGTTGGCGGTTAACCGGCCATATAAAGTGATGCGGATCCAGGCTTCCCAGTGTTTTAACCTGGTGGTGTTGCAGTCGTGCATAGATTGCAGAAACATCTTCACTGAACAGCAATGGCTCCGGTATGCCGATGTTATCAGGCAAACGATTACGGTTTTCACTGTCAAAGTTCCAGCGTCCTCCCAAGGGTTTACCTTCACTATCCATCAAAACATTATGGGTTTTACGTAAATGCCGGTAAAAAAACTCCATCCGACTGTGTGGTAAGCTATTCCAGGCATCACGCGAGGTTAAAAAATGTTCGGTATCAACCATAGTTACTGGAATGTTTAATGATGCAGCAAACTGACTGAGTTGTTTATCCAGGCGGTATTCATCGGGTGCCTGGTAACTAAACTGGGTGATGTTATGCAGGGCTATACGGTTGGCAAGTAGGTCGGGCAGATCTTTGAACTGGGCTGTTTCATTCAGAGTCAGGTAGTCAACCTGATGACCCGCTTGTTGCAATGCCTGGGCAAACTGCTGCATAGCCATAAAAAAACCAGTGATCTTTTGTACATGGTGAACAACATAGCTGGTTTCCTGAGTTAGCTCAGCGATAAGGTAGATGACTCGGTCATCGAGGCGTTTATACCAGCTATGAGCCGCATTTAATTGATCACCCAGAATCAGTCGTAGTTCTTTCATAATGTATTCGATGCTTGAGGACTAATACCAAGTTACGCGCTTCAGCTCTGTTTAGATTTACAGAAATTGTGGATAACTCTGTATATAAAGTGTATTAAATATCTGTAGACTTGGTGGGTAATCTTGTATAAGTTTTATTTATTTATGTAATTCAATATGTTGACTTTTTATCTGTTGGATCAGTAAAGCGACCACTATCATTACCAACCCGACTAGTGTTGCCGGATAAATTTGCTCGCCAACCAGAAATCGCAGAAAAATCAATGAGACAAAGGGTGAGATAAAAATCAGGTTAGATATTCGCGCGGTATTTTCGGCATAACGCATCGCCATCAGCCACAGAATAAAGGCAATACCCATTTCAAAGATGCCGACATAGATAGCGCCTAACCAGCCTTGCCAGTGAACCAGATGAAAATCCGACAGTAGAATGGTAGCCAGTGTAATCATCGGCAGCGCCAGCATGAAGCTCAGCGTCAGAGAAAGCAGTGGATCAGCTTGATTACGCGTGTTGAGGATCCAGTAACCTGCCCAGATAAAGGTCGAAAATAATGCCAGTGCCACCCCGATAGGGTCATCGAATTGCAGGCTGAGCAGATTACCCCGGGTAGCGATGACCATCGCACCAGCATAGCCCAACGCGATGGCAATCCAATCCTGACGGCGGATGGATTGTCCCAGAAAAGGCACAGCCAGCAGGGTCAGGGTAATTGCCCAGGTATAGTTGAGTGTCTGTGCCTGCTGCGCTGGCAGACGATCATAGGCCTGAAATAATACCAGATAATAAAGTGTCGGATTCATCAACCCGGCCAGTATAAAAAAACCGGGATGCCGCCTCAATGTAGGTAGCAGTTGTGACAAACGACCTTGGACAGTCAGTATGCCTAGTAGCAGAGTCACTGATGTCAGTGTAGCAACCCATAACAACTGAGCTGGAGAGAAATAGTCCAGCGATAGCTTGAAGGCTGTAGCCACCGTTGACCAGCAGGCAACTGCACCTAATGCCAGCAGTACAGCTTTTTTCTGATCCTTCATGTGAAAATAATACCTATGGTCAATATAAGTGTGTCAAAACCTGGCAGACTACGCTAAGCGTCTATACTGCATAAATCAACTGATAAAGGGTGGTATGTTGTAGATGTACTCAGGTTGTAATGACACGCAACTGGCGCAACGCTTCGAACTGGAACGGCTGATCAGCCGAATATCGTCAGCCGTGGTGGTGTGTGCCTATTCTGCACTGGATACAGAAATCGAACGCTGCTTGCAATGGATTGCTGAATTTACGGGTACAGATCGTAGCTATGTGTTTCTGATCCGGGATGATGCTTATGTGGACAATACTCATGAGTGGTGTGCACCCGGTATTTCGTCACAAAAACAGCAATTACAGCATATTGAACTGCAAGATGAATATCCTATGGTACAGCTGATTCGTGCGCACCAGGTAGTCAACTATGCGGATGTGTTGGCCCTTCCTGATGCCAGTCGTATTGAGCGTGAAATACTCGCTAACCAGGGTATTCAATCAATGCTGGCGGTCCCCATGGTATCTAATACCCGCTTGGTAGGATTTATCGGCATTGATGCGGTGAATGTTAAACGTGACTGGTCAGAAGATGATATTTATCTGCTACGCATCACCGGTGAAATGTTTACCCATGCGTTGGAACACAAACGAACCGAGGACCTGCTTAAGGCCAGTGAAGCCCGTTTGCGCTATGTATTTGAGAAAATTCCGGCCATTGCAGTACAGGGCTATGATGTAAATCGTCGGGTATTTTTATGGAACCACGCCAGCGAGTTGCTGTATGGCTATTCTCAGGAGGAGGCGCTTGGGCGTCGGCTGGAAGATCTGATTATTCCACCGGAAGACCGTGAAGTAGTCATCGCAGCGCATGAGCGCTGGTTACTTCAGGATACTGAAATTCCTTCAGATGAACTGACCCTGTTGCGCAAGGATGGCACGCGTGTGCGGGTATTCTCCAGCCACGTCATGCATACCAGCCTGGCAGGTGACAAAGAACTCTACTGTGTTGATGTTGACCTGACCCCGCTGAAAAAAGCCCAGCAGGATTTAGAAAAACTGGCCCATTATGATGCGCTGACCGGCTTGCCCAATCGAATACTCTTGTCAGACAGACTCAATCATATGATCACTATTAGCCGTCGTACTGAAGAGCTGGTGGCGGTAGCTTACCTGGATTTAGATGGTTTCAAGCAGATAAATGACAGCCATGGCCATGCTATGGGAGATAGGCTATTACAACAGTTATCTGAATTGATGCATCAAACTTTGCGTGAGGAAGATACCCTTGCGCGAATTGGGGGTGATGAGTTTGTCGCGGTATTGGGTGGTTTAACCCAGCTACAGGACTGTGAACCTGTATTGAAACGGCTGCTCGATGCTGCTGCCACACTAGTACAACTGGAAGGACATAATTTCAGGATTTCTGCCAGTATTGGGGTGACGATTTATCCGCTGGATGATGCAGAACCGGATCAGTTGATGCGCCATGCCGATCAGGCGATGTATCTGGCCAAACAAGCTGGCAAGGACCGTTATCAGCTGTTCGATATTCAGTTAGAAACTCAAATGCGGCATAAACAACAAGCGCTGAAAGCTATATCCAAAGGGCTGCAGTGCAGTGAGTTTGAGCTCTATTACCAACCTAAGATCAATATGCAAACGTTGACTTATGAGGGTGCAGAGGCATTGATTCGCTGGCGTCACCCACAGCAAGGGTTACTGTCACCCGCTGCGTTTTTACCCGCCACCGAAGGGCATGAACTAGAGTTACAACTGGGTGAATGGGTATTGCATGAGGCACTGGCACAGCTACAGCGCTGGCAGTTACAAGGATTTTTCAGTCCACTGAGTATCAATATTGCCGCTCAGCAAATACAGCGTTCCGATTTTGCTGAGCAGTTGGAAGCCGCGCTAATAGCTTATCCACAGGTGGATGCTCGGCAACTGGAACTGGAAATACTGGAGACCAGTGCATTGGAGGATATGGAAATGGTTACCGGCATTCTATCTCGTTGCCGAGAACTTGGGGTCAGTTTGTCTCTGGATGACTTTGGTACCGGCTACTCTTCACTGACCTATCTGAAACGCCTGCCGATTGATTGCTTGAAAATTGACCAAGGTTTTGTCAGGGATATGTTGGCAGATGCGGATGATCTGTCAATTATCCGGGGTATATTGAGCCTGGCCAAAGCATTTAATCTGCGCGCTATTGCCGAAGGAGTTGAAACGCCAGCACATTGTCGTCAATTGCTGGCGCTGGGTTGCACTTACGGGCAAGGATATGGCATTGCCCGCCCTATGCCTGCCAATGAGCTTCCTGGCTGGGTACGTGAAGCCTTGCCGGTATTGCGTTTTTAGTTCTCAAGCAAGCTCACAACCTGTGCCACAATATGCTCACCAATTGGCAAGGAAGAGGTTGCCGCCGGTGATGGTGCATTGCAGACATTCACGCTGCGACGGGTATTGATAAACAGAAAATCATCGATCAGTTTGCCGCCACGGCTGACAGCCTGCGCTCGGACGCCGGCGGGATAGGGGGTCAAATCTGTCTGGGTAATGCTGGGGCAGTATTTGCGTACTTCTTGGAGGTAAGCCGATTTGAACAGCGAGTTCTTCATTTCCACCAGCCCAGGACGCAGGTTGTTAGCTAACACTCTGAGGATGCCTGGATTAGTGAACATCTGCAGCAGGTCGCGTGGTGATATGTCGGTTTTACGATAGCCTTCGCGCTTTAGAGCCAGTACCGCATTGGGGCCGACTGTGGTGGTGCCGTCGATCATGCGAGTCAGGTGTACGCCAAGAAAAGGCATGGATGGATCTGGAATCGGGTAGATCAGATGGTTTACGATCTGGTTATGCTGTTGCGGGAGTAGGTAGTACTCTCCCCGGAAAGGACAGATGGTGAACTGAGGCTTAAGCCCCAGCATGCGTACTACACGATCGGCCATCAGGCCGGAACAGCTGATCAGGTAACGCGTTGTGAAGATTTCCTGCTCTGTGGAAACCAGCACTTCCTGTTGGCTTTCCTTTAGGGCATTAACGGCGTGACCATAGCGAATTTCACCACCCAACTGCAGAAACACCTGTGCCATTGCCTGGGTCACCTGAGCATAATTCACAATACCGCTGGAGGGTACAAAAATGGCGCCGATACCGGTGATATTGGGCTCTCGCTCATGCAGCGCATCGGCTGATAGCCATTCACGTTCCAGTCCATTGGCTTCGGTTCTTTCCCAGAGTGCCTGCATGCGCTGCATTTCCAGGTCATTGGTTGCAACCAGCAGTTTGCCACAAACGTCATATTTCACCTGGTGTTCATCACAGAAGGTTTTCATACGTCGATTACCTTCGAGGCAAAAACGTGCTTTCAGACTACCGGGTGTGTAGTAAACACCGGCATGGATCACACCACTGTTGTGGCCTGTCTGATGCTGAGCTGGGCCGGATTCCTTTTCCAGCAGCAGAATCCGCTTGTCCGGATAACGCTGTTGCAACTGCATCGCTGTGGACATGCCGAGAATACCGCCGCCGATAATGATGAAATCGTACACCCTGATGAACCTCATCTGATTAACTAAAAATCATTGTGGCGTGTTTTTTGGCCCGACTCAATCCTTTGCCTGGATGGTGTTTTGCAACAACTCCAAATAGGTTTCCAGAATCAGGTTGGGGCGCTTGCCCTTGCGAGTAATCGCAGCAAAATCTGTGGTGAACTGGCGTTGGCTGGGTGCGATGGCCTGCATCCGTCCTTCCTTGACCCAACGCTCGGCATAATGGGTGGGTAGAAAGCCCAGATAACGGCCAGTGAGAATCAGAAAAGCTATCCCTTCCCTATCTGTGGCGGTGGCGCTGACATAGAGTGACTGGTAATGCTTCAGCGCTTCTTCTGTTTGTGCGTAGGCAGCGGCAACCACATCCATGTGACTGAGCTCAGCGTCCGTGACAGCCTCTTTACCGAATAGCGCATTCGAATGACTGCAATAGAGTTGTGATGTTTCGCTGTAAAGCGGTAGATAATTCAGCCCTGGCAAGGCCTTGATAACGGGCACTACGCCCAGATGCAAACGGCCATCCAGCACTGCAACCTCAATTTCGGCGGGTGGCGTCATACGAATATTGATCATCACCTCGGGGCCGCGAGCCTTGATAGCACCGATAGCATCGGTGATGTACATTTTCGGCATGGTCACCAGGTTATCGGTGATACCGATATTCAACTCCCCTTTTAAGTGTGCATGCAGGCTGTTGACCTGGGTGCGAAAATCCTCCAATGCCGACAACAGTTGCAGACTGTAGGCATACACCTCCCGGCCCTCCTCGGTCAGCGAAAAGCCACTGCGACCACGCTGGCACAAGCGTAATGACAGGCGCTGCTCCAGATCGGCCATGGCGGTACTGATGGCGGCCCGACTGATGTTCAGGTCGGCTTCTGCAGCCGCAAAACCACCGCGCTCAACGACGTTACGAAAAATCCGTAACAAGCGGATATCGGCGTCGGCGATCTGTCCAGATAAGGCGGGTTTCAATGTCTTCATGCTAATGCTTTAACAGTTAAAGGATTTTAGTTTAGCCAACTATTTAGTTAACTAAAAGGTTAAGTAAAGATAACTAAATAAATATTTTAAAAACCTAATGGCGGGCTCACACTGGAATCACTTATCAATACTGTAGCTGTGTCGGACACCTGTACCGGCACCTGGAGATGCCAAGATGTCGGATAACAAAGCCGCTGGTTTGAGCCGTGATCAGTTAGAAGCCTATTGGATGCCCTATACCGGCAACCGTCAGTTCAAAGACAACCCGCGCATGATTGTCGGCGCCGATGACAAATACTACATCGATGCCGAAGGTCGACGTATCTTCGATGGTCTGTCGGGCCTGTGGTGCTGTGGTGCCGGGCATAACCGTCCGGAAATTGCCGAAGCAGTGAGTCAGCAGCTGAAGCAGCTGGATTACTCTCCGGCGTTTCAGTTTGGTCACCCGAAAGCCTTCCAACTGGCAAACCGGGTGGTGGAGTTTATGCCAGAAGGCCTGGACCATGTGTTTTTCACCGGTTCCGGTTCAGAAAGTGCCGACACCTCATTAAAAATTGCCCGTGCCTACTGGCGCAAAAAAGGTATGCCGTCTAAAACCCGTCTGATTGGGCGGATCAAGGGCTATCATGGGGTGAATTTCGGCGGAATCAGTGTCGGCGGTATCGGTGCTAACCGCGCGCTGTTTGGTCAGGCGGTGGAAGCCGATCATCTGGCCCATACGATTCTCAAAGAAAACGCCTTTACCCGGGGTATGCCAAAAACCGGTGCCGAACTGGCCAATGAACTGCTGGAACTGATTACCCTGCATGATGCCTCCAACGTAGCGGCGGTGATTGTTGAACCCATGGCCGGTTCTGCCGGTGTGATTCCACCGCCAGTGGGTTACCTGCAGCGCCTGCGTGAAATCTGTGATCAGCACAATATCCTGTTAATCTTTGATGAAGTCATCACTGCGTTTGGCCGTTGTGGCAGTAAAACCGGCGCAGAAGCTTTTGGCGTCAAACCGGATATACTCAATATTGCCAAACAGATGACGAATGGTGCTGTGCCTATGGGCGCGGTGGTGGTGCGTTCAGAGATCTATACTACCTTTATGGAACAGGGTGGTCTGGACTATATGCTGGAACTGCCACATGGTTATACCTATTCGGCGCATCCGGTGGCTTGTGCGGCTGGCTTGGCCGCACTGGATCTGCTGGAAAGTGATCAACTAATAGAGCGCTCGGCCAGTATGGCGCCGGTGTTTGAGCAGGCACTGCACAGTCTTAAAGGCACTCAGCATATCACTGATATTCGCAACTATGGTCTGGCGGGCGCCCTTACTATTGCTCCGGCTCCGGGTGAACCGCTGAAGCGGCCTTATCAGATAGCGATGAAGTGTTGGGATAAAGGCTTTTATGTCCGTTACGGCGGCGATACCATTCAGCTCGGCCTGCCCTTTACAGTGGATAAAGAAGAAATAGACTTACTGATCAATGCCTTGGGCGATGCGATCAACGAAACCGAATAACCTGATTAAAGAAGTGAGACACTGATGAACCCGATTGGACACCTGATTAATGGCGAACTGGTTACCCCGGAAGGGCGTCACCAGCCTGTATATAACCCCTCGGCCGGGTCGGCACATGCCGACGTACTGCTGGCCTCGACAGCCACGGTTGAACAGGCCATAGCCAGTGCCAAAGCGGCCTTCCCTGCATGGCGTAACACTCCACCGGCCAAACGCGCCCGGGTGATGTTTCGTTTCAAGGAACTGCTGGAAGCCAATGCGGATGAGATTGCTCGCCTGATCGGCCTGGAACATGGCAAAATTTCACATGATGCCCTGGGCGAACTGCAGCGCGGTATCGAGAATGTCGAGTATGCCTGCTATGCCCCGGAGCTGCTCAAGGGTGAACACAGCAAAAATGTTGGACCGGGAATCGATTCCTGGAGTGAAATGCAGCCGTTGGGTGTCGTGGCCGGTATTACGCCGTTCAACTTCCCGGCCATGGTACCGCTGTGGATGTATCCTCTGGCGATTGTGTCGGGTAACTGTTTTATCCTTAAACCGTCAGAGCGTGATCCCTCTTCCACCTTGTTTATTGCTCAGCTGCTGCACGAAGCGGGTTTGCCTGCCGGTGTATTGAATGTGGTCAATGGTGACAAGGAAGCGGTGGACGCCCTGCTGACACATGCTGATATCGCTGCGGTCAGTTTTGTCGGCTCTACACCGATTGCTGAATATATCTATCAGACCGCGTCTGCGCATGGCAAACGTTGTCAGGCGCTGGGCGGTGCTAAAAACCACGCCATCGTTATGCCAGATGCCGATATGGATAACGCCGTAGAAGCCTTGACCGGTGCGGCTTTTGGTTCATCTGGCGAGCGCTGCATGGCGATCTCCGTGGCTGTGGCGGTTGGTGATGAAGCGGCGGATACACTGGTAGCCAAGCTGCGTCAGCGGATGCAGAGCCTGAAAGTGGGTGCTTACTCCGACAGCAGCAATGACTTTGGTCCATTGATCACCGCAGCCCATAAAGCCAAGGTGGAAGGTTATATTCGCAGTGCTGAAGAAGAAGGCGCTGTAGTCGTGGTGGATGGCCGTAACCCGGCTGTGAATGATGCCGATGGTTTCTTTGTCGGTGGTACCTTGATCGATCAGGTCAAGGCGGGTATGCGCTGCTACGAAGAGGAAATCTTTGGTCCGGTACTGGTGGTGGTGCGTGTGGACTCCATGCAGGCGGCAATGGATCTGATTGATGCGCATGAGTATGGCAACGGTACCTGTCTGTTCACCCGTGACGGTGAAGCAGCGCGCTATTTCAGTGATAACATCCAGGTCGGTATGGTGGGTATCAACGTGCCCCTGCCGGTGCCTGTGTCTTATCACAGCTTCGGTGGCTGGAAACGCTCACTGTTTGGGGATCTGTTTGCCTATGGTCCGGATGGGGTGCGTTTCTACACCCGCCGTAAAACCATTACCCAGCGCTGGCCGTCATCCGGTGTACGTGAAGGGGCGCAATTCTCCTTCCCGTCCTGAACTGAACACTGATCTGTTAGCTGTTCAGAAAAGCCAGGGGCCTGATTCCGTTTCAGGGATCAGGCCTTAAAGCCTTTCAGTAATCTGGGCTCCAAAGCCACGCTGGTTTTGGCATCGGCAATCCATACCTGCCCTTCATTGATGCTGATCTGCAGTTGTAGATTACGGTCTGCCAGAGCGCCCAACGCCTTGACGCTGTCATCGCTGATTTCCCAGACTTCCAGATTTTCGTAGCGCTGCAAGGCCTGCTGATTTTGCTGCCACCAGATCGGCACACTGCGACCGCCATAGGTATACACCTTGACGTGTCCGGCTTGCTGACTGGCCTTACGCAGCCATTTTTCATCTACCTGCCCGAAAATAATCCACAGATCGATACCCCCATGCAGGTTGGGTGCCCAGAGTTCTGCCCCACCCTCACCGCTGAGGTCGCGGGCAAACTCCAGCTGCTCTGACGCATTCAGGGCAAACGCCAGCAGCCGGATCATCAGGCGCTCATCGGTTTCTGAAGGGTGTTGTGCCAGTCGTAGGGCATAATCCTGATAGTGATGTCGATCCATATCAGCAATTTGCAACTGGGCTTTAATAACCTGGGCTTTAAGCGCCATAGGGGTCCTTTTCAGCAAGTAGAGGGGGTAAGGGGCAATCGAGGCAGTCAGCAATCGCCCGCAGCAGCTCCGCTTCCGTCACGCTGATCCGGCCATCATGGCTGGCACAGGTGACCAGTGCCTGCAACAGTGAGGGTTTTTGCAGGGGGCGCAGGTGTGCCAGCTTATTCAGATCCAGCTCCAGCTGCTTAAGACTTGGGCGCTCAGATTGGCTGAAATCCTCATGAATCTGCAGTTGCGCCGCTGTTTCCTGGTAAGCCTTGGCAGCAGTGGCTTGATCACTGTGTCCGGCGTGGGCGAACAAGGTGATTAGCCGTTGCATTTCAGGGTGACAGTTTTTCAGCTTGAAGCGTTTAGCGCTTTGGCGGCGACCTTCCAGGTGACCTATAACAATTTTACGCAATGACCACTCAAACAGACTGATCTTGTTATCGGCGCGGATTAATAGATCCATACAGGACTTGAAGGTCTTATATTGCTCAGCTGTGAGTTGCTTCAATGCAGGTAGGGCCAGGTCTGTCAGAGGTAGTCGCAGGCGGGCATCCAGTGAGATCAGCGCGTTCAGATGCTGCTTTAACATGGCGTAGGTATCAGGATGGGCCTGCTGCTCAAGTTCGATCAGTTGCTGCTCGCGTATCTGAGCATCGTCACTGAGCAACAGGCCGTAGATCAACGCCCTGGCTGAAAAGGGCTCGTGGGCGGCTGCCAGAAGTTGCTCATCCAAAGCTTGCAGCAGATTGCGGGCATAGGCCAGGTGCGCGGCATCGGGATCACCCATGGCTGCCATAGAGTGCTGAGCGGCCTGATGGGCATTTACGCTACTGGCTGTCATGGCCATCGCGGCCAGGGCCGATGCTTGCATATCGCCGGACCCGGTCGGCTGTTGTGACTCTTCTTGGGCAATCTCTGCTTGCGTAGGGCGTTCAGGTTGCGGCAGCTCGCCGTTCCAGCCAGGATCAACTCGCTTGATGCGTTCCTCCAGCGGCGGGTGGGTAGCCAGCAAGGAAGTCAGGCCGGAGCTGCCGGAACTGCCGAAATACATATGGCTGAATTCATTGGCACCGGGTGCATTCAAACTGGAGCCAGCGTAATGGCCACCGATTTTTTTCAATGCCCCGGCGATGCCCTGTGGGTTACGGGTGTATTGAACCGCCGAGGCATCGGCAAGAAATTCGCGTTGTCGGCTCACCGCCGCTTTAATCAGGTTACCAAAGAAAGAGCCGGCATACCCGACAATCAATAACCCAACCCCGAGCAGCATCATCACCGCTGCACTCTTGTCGTTACGTGAAGAGCGGACCCGACGGAAGCGCAGGCTGCTGAGCAGAAAGCGCCCGATCAGGCCCAGCAGTAATATACCGTACAACCAGGAAATAAGGCGGATGTTCAGGCGCATATCACCGTGGAGTATATGACTGAACTCATGGGCAATGACTCCCTGCAATTCATCACGACTAAGCAGTTCTATAGCACCACGGGTAATGCCGATAACCGCATCCTGCGGGTTAAACCCCGCCGCAAAGGCATTGATTCCATCATCATCCAACAGGTACACAGGGGGAACAGCAATGCCTGAGGCCAGCGCCATCTCCTCTACCACATTGAGTATGCGCTTCTCGTTGGCATCGCGTGTGGCGGTATTGAGCAAGCGGCCGCCAAGGGCTTCTGCTACGGTATGACCACCACTGCCCAGTTGCATCCGCCGGAACAAGGACCCCAGTAACACCACGGCACAAACGGCCAGAGCGATACCTCCAAGTAATGGAAGCTGCTCTGTAGAAAATACCTGACTGACGGAGGGCAATTGCCCTTGCCCTGTAGATCCCGCTGAGCCTTGCTGAAAATATAGAAACATCCCAACCGCCAGGGTCAGGGTGAGTATCAGGCTGATGACACCCAGAATAAACAATAGGACCAATTGCAGTGTTTTGCGTCTGGCGCGGTCTTGGTGTTCAAAAAAGTTCATTGGGATTAAAAGGACACTTTGGGTGCCGCCTGAATTTCGGCACTGTCTTCAAACTCCAACAATGACGCATCTTCCGCATGACCAAAGGTGGTAGCAAATACCCGCTGTGGAAAACTCTGCTTGTAGGTGTTGTAAGCCATAACCGCATCATTAAAAGCCTGGCGCGCAAAAGAGACCCGATTTTCAGTAGTGATCAGCTCTTCGGATAACTGCTGCATATTTTCAGACGCTTTCAGATCCGGATAGGCTTCCATGGTCACCTTGAGCCCACTCAGTGCACTTTGCAGGGCACCTTCTGAACTCATCAACTCACCGATAGCGGCCGCATTCCCAGGGTTGGATGCCGCGGCTTGTAAACTGGCCATAGCGGTATTACGAGCGGCAGTAACCGCTTCCAGTGTTTCCCGCTCATGCTGCATATAACCCTTGGCGGTTTCCACCAGGTTAGGAATCAGGTCATAGCGACGTTTCAACTGGACTTCAATTTGTGAAAAGGCATTTTCAAAGCGGTTCTTCAATGCCACCAGGCGGTTAAAAATACTGATGACATAGAAGACAACAACGGCGACAACCACAATGAAGATAATCGTAGACAGTTCCATGCGCGGTATCCTTGCGTTGGGGGTGGGTTCATGCCATTGGTCAGGCCACAGCCGAACACCAATGTGATGCTTGGTATTCTTAAGCAATTGAGTGGTGTTGTCCAGTCTGTAGGGGGCCAGACTATTTATGTCAACTTAGCACTCAGAGGTCAGGCATTTATTAATCAAAGCGGTGCAATTTTAGCCTCTGCTTGAATATTTTGTTTACAAGGTACAGGGCAATATTGAACTGAAGAGTGTCTCATAGTGATTACCTTCTAATCCTTGCACTGTCGACTAATCTGTCCCAAATCTGGTCGGCTTTTTTTCGTGTAAAGGGTTCAGCTCCAAAGGGTCGTCTTCGATCAAAATAACGAACATCCAGAGATAGTCCAAATTGTTGATCTGTCGTCTGCTGACCAACGGAAGCCATATAGAAGATTTCACGTCCGTAATCTTTACCATACCGTCCAGGCAGTCCAGCAATGGTGATACCGCTACCTAAATTACTTTCAGCGGCTTCAAGGTCAAGCCTTCTTCCACCAGGCTTGCGAAGGCCAAACGTCATTTCTACACCTATAGGATCCTCGTTCGGAAGTCGAAAGGTTGCACCCTGAACCTCCCCCTCAGGCGGCAGTGCAATAAACGCACCCGCTACGCAGCTTCCTTCACCTCTGGGGATTTCGTCGGGTTCGCGAGGACGGGTGGAGTTAGCGACCCTGAGTAATTTTTGGCGCTGCGTATCGGCATCAGTTTCATCCATCACGATGGCGGCACGGAAAACTACTCCTTGAGATGAAAAAAAGGCGTCCTCAAACCATACATCCCCAGACTCTATGCCTAGTACGGAAAAGTCACCATGTCTTGAAACGATAAAGATACCACCTACTATTTCAGATGCTCGGTAAACCTGAGTTGTACCACTAACCGTGAATGCTCTATCTTGCAAGGCTTCAATCCGCTCCCGCCAAATCCGCTCAGCCTCTTCATGCCCACCCGGCCCCAGTCGTTCAAATTCACTCACATAGGCCCAGCCACTCTGATTGACGAGCTCAAAGCTGACAGGTATATCAATCAATAAACGGCCGATACAGTAGGTTTTGAATTCATCAGCGTTAGCCGTGATGGTTGCTCCTAAGAGCAGAATTAACCAGGCTAAACGTTGTAGAAGCATTTTATGGATCATCGTGAGCTACAATTGCTCTTGAACCATATCCAGCAACCACTCCGCTGTTATACGACGAGCTTCAGATGAATCAAAACAGGATTGGTGTTCAAAACCACGTTGAGTGGCAATGGACATGGGGCCTGAAACATGGATACCAGAGCCTGCATGGACGGTACCGTCACCAGGTGCGTTGGCGGGCTGGATTTTATATATTGAAAGTAGTTCGTGTAAGCCTTGCACATCGTATAATGGGTCCTGAACACTTTTTGAGATTTCAATCTGTCCTCTACCAAGTGTTGCTGAAAATGTACCTCTGGACCAATTATTCCTATCAGTGTGATCGTCTTCGCCATAGATTTGTTTCCACTCCACATGATCCCATGATGGGTGCCCAGTATCATCGGCATAAAGCATGCGTGTGTTGGGATGAAATACCTCTGGGCCGAGTTGTGCGTGGAATGTTGCGGCTTTAAGAAGTTCTTCAGTATATGCCTTAAAAGTCTTATCTAAATCTTTTGATTCAGGATTTAAATATTCTGCATAAATCAAACGCCACCAGTCGGTTTGGTTTAGATATACGTCTGAGTAAGGATTGTTATCGGGCTTGGATAAGAGCGTTTCTCCTAGTGGTCCAGTGACCTTGAGCCACCGGGTATCGCCTGCAACAGTTTTGTGCCACTGATTAGGCAACAACTGAAGAACGCCCGGCATGTTACCTGCCGTCGCAGTGACTTGCGCCTGATTCGCTCCGAGCACAAAACGCGCCATTCCTTCAGAACCGGCCAGCATGCGCTTGTACGCATCGGGTGCACCATCGCAGGGTTGAGCACCGTGAATAACGCCATGCACCTCTCCTTCACCACCATGCAACTGAGTATAGGCCCGCGAAACCAAGCCGCCCATGGAATGGGTAATAATGATCGGCTTGAGTACACGGGTATTTCTACCCTGATATTTTTCATGTGTGCCGTCAATGGCTTTTTGTACGGTATCGGCCAGTGTCTTTCCTGCATTGAAATTGTCATCGGTCCAGTTATAAGGGTGTGCCCAGACTTCATACTGCAAACTAAAGCATCCAGGTGGCAACTGCCCGCTGGCTGGATGCGGGGCGATAAGCTGCAACCAGGTTATAAAATTGAAATAGGATCCCTGCATCAATCCACCCCAACCACGTTCGATTTGTTCCTGATGCATGGCGTGACTGCTTTGGGTCTCTCCGAAATCCACTTCGAGATAATCGGGGGAGTAAGGAAGTCCACCTTCGTTGACGAGGAGATCTCTTTTAGCTTTCGCACCTTTGAAAGCGATAGTTGCTGCATTCACTTTATTATCTTGAGGATCCCAAACGATCTGTCCATCGTGCTTGGTTCGCAATCGGCTCCCCATAAGGCCGGGGACAAAAACAATGGGAAGCACAACGGGTACTGGGCAATATTGAACCGAAGAGTGTTTCATAGTAATCACCTTCTAATCCTTGCGCTGTCAACTAATCTGTCCCAAATCTGGTCGGCTTTTTCTCGTGTGAAGGGTTCAACCCCAAAGGATCGTCTTCGATCAAAATAACGAACATCCAGAGATAGCCCAAATTGTTGATCTGTCGTCTGCTGACCAACGGAAGCCATATAGAAGATCTCACGTCCGTAATCTTTACCATACCGGCCAGGCAGTCCAGCAATGGTGATACCGCTACCTAAATTACTTTCAGCGGCTTCAAGATCGAGTTCTCTTTCACCGGGTTTTCGAAGGCTAAAACTGATCCGAACACCTATAGGATCCTCGTTCGGAAGCCGAAAGGTTGCACCCTGAACTTCCCCCTCAGGGGGTAGTGCAATAAATGCACCCGCTACGCAGCTTCCTTCACCTCTGGGGATTTCGTCGGGTTCGCGAGGACGGGTGGCGTTAGCGACCATTAGGAGTTCTTGGCGTCTCTGTAAATAATTGCTTTCGTTCATAGCATCATTTGCACGAAAGACATAACCTTGACTAGAAAAATAAACATCCTCTTCCCAAATATGACTAAGGTCCACGCCCATAGCCGAAAAATCACCATGCCTTGATACAAAAAACTTATTGTTTAAAAACTCTGATTCGCGATAAACCTGAGGCGTGCCATTTTGTATAAAAGATCCGGCTTTCAGTGCATTAACCCGCTCTCGCCAAATCCTCTCAGCCTCTTCATGCCCACCCGGCCCCAAGCGTTCAAATTCACTCACATAGGCCCAGCCACTCTGATTGACGAGCTCAAAGCTGACAGGTATATCAATCAATAAACGACCGATACAGTAGGTTTTGAATTCATCAGCGTTAGCCATGGTAGATGCTCCCAAGAGTATGAGTAGCCACAGGAAGCGTGGCTTAAGTTGGATAAGGGTCATGAGCTCGAATCCTTAATCAAGTTATTCACGTGCCAAAGACGTATAGCTGGCCCCTGAGCGCTTTCTTTGAATATAGCCAGCGCTTGATCAGCAAGGCCGAGTGAATAGGCATGCGTATAGCGATCTAGGGCTTCTTGACGCTTTTCTTTGTCAGAAAACCCTTCTGTACGTAAAAATGCTAGCAAGTTGAGTAAGTGCGCTTGATCCGGTGCCGGTGGCGTTAATTCATTATTAGCAAAATGTTTTAGCGCATTATCGATCATCAGTTGGTCTTGAAACTGTTCAAGATGCGTATCGAAAGCCGCTAAGATTTCCTCAGTTATTTTAGCTGGCCGTGTTGGCTGCCCATGACGATCGGGATGCCGTTTACAGGTAATAACCTTGTTGTCTTCGGGAAGGGGGATAAGCCAAAACTGCCCTAAATAACTGGTGTCCTGAAGGAGCGCTTCGGCCAGCTCGGCGGGTTGACCATGGGTTAACGCCGGAAGGCTGGTTTTTTCCCAAAAGCGAAAAAAGTACCCTTTACCCTGTGCATTTTGTAAGCGGGTAAACTTGCGCAGATGATGCCGTAGCGCTGAAAACTCGGCGCGTGTCCGGATGAAGATACCGAGTGACTTTTCCCATAGCCCAAGAATGCCTTGGGGACCGGTGAATAATTGCCGTGTCAATCGATGATCTTGCTCCAGCTCGACCAGGTAAGGGGCATGATGGCTAATCTCATCCTGTAGAGTGCCTTGAAACAGTGACTCATAGTGAAGGCCTGAGGACTGTAAAATATCGGGCAGCAGGTAAGGCATTTTTGCAGCATCCAGCAAGGCATAGGTTTTCATGACGGGTACAGCTTGCTGATAATGAAGTTGTTCCGCATCGGTAGGGGTTGGCTGATCAAACAACGCATCACGCAGAATATCAGGAACATATTTTTTGGGATCGACACCTAGCTGACTATCTAACGCTTCGATTGGCTCCAGGTGTTCAATGTCAAGAATATTGACCCCTGGCTGTGGCGTGTTGTTCAGCGGCTCGAGAGGACCCAGCACGATGGGACAGGCTTCGCTTAAACTGCATAACAGTACATCACCCCATTCGTCAGGGTGTTTTAAAAGCCACTGGTCGGCTGGATGAACATCGTTAACCCAATGTAACCAATAGCCATTTTTGGCAATTTCTGTAGAAATTAAGGTCTCAAACTCATTGGCATGATTGCAGAGTGCTGCACTGATGAGTGTAAAAAGATTATCACCCTGGGATAGGTGACAGAAGCCGAGGTAAGGTTTCATATCAAAAGGCGCATCCCTAGCCAAAACATAAAATCCATGTATTTTGTATGTCCATTGAATATTCACATAGGGGGTTAGCCTTTGTCAATTGTTGGATAGCCGAATAGCATAGATGTGGTCGCATAGAATATATAGATTATTAAACCCATTTTTATTTTGTTGCCGAGGGAGCGTGTTGTGTTGCTTTTCAGGGTAAGTAATACTGGGGCTGGTGATGACTGATCTGATCAGTATGAATTGAGTTATCCTAAGCAAATAAAGGAATTCCTGTGATTGAACATCAACCTTCACAACACCGCTTTGTCATGACTGAAGCCGGTGTTGATGCGGTTCTGGATTATGCTCTTCGTGGAAACCAGATAGATTTTACCCATACCTATGTACCGGAATCTCTGCGGGGCCGGGGTATAGCTGAACAGCTGGTGCGTGCCGGGTTGGCCTGGGCACGTGAGCAGGATTACCAGATTGAAGCCAGTTGCTGGTATGTGGATAAGTTTCTGAAACGGGAGGCACAGCATGGCTGATGTGGTTGTAACAGATCTGTTTATCTATCCGGTGAAATCCTGTGCGCCGCTACGGGTGAGCCGTGCCTGGGTGGGACCGCAGGGACTGGATGCTGACCGGCGTTATATGGTGACTGATCCTGCTGGGCAGTTTATTACCGCACGACGTTATCCGGCTTTAACTCATCTGCTGGCTACCCCTGTAGGAGCCGGGTTGATGCTGGCGGCTGAAGGCTTTCCCGCACTGCAGCTGCAACCGGCTGACTTTCCTGAGGTGTATCAGGATGTTGTGGTCTGGAAGCAGACGGTTGCCGCCCAGTCCTGTGGTGCCAGTGCTAATGCCTGGATCAGCCATTTTCTGGGTATCGACTGCCAACTGGTGTATTTTGGTCAGCAAAGCCAACGGCCAGTTAAGGATTGTGACGATGCACAGGTGGGTTTTGCGGATGGCTACCCGCTGTTGCTAACCTCCGAGGCATCGCTTGACTGGTTGCAGACACGTTGCCCTGTGCCTGTGGATAAGCAGCAGTTCAGAGCTAATCTGGTGGTGTCCGGTAGTCTTCCGTTTGCCGAAGATGGTTGGCTGGATATTGCCATCGGTGATATGCGCCTTCGTGCTCATGCACCCTGTGAGCGTTGTAAGTTGATTACTCTGCCACCCGGCAGTCGCGAGTTTGATCAGACACAGGAGCCTTTACGGACGCTGCTGGCGCATCGACGGCTGGAACAGGGAGGTGCAATTTTTGGGCAGAATCTGCTGGTGTTGCAGCCGGGACTTATTGCGACGGGGATGAAGCTGGAGGTGCTCTCGAACAAAGCACCTCCGGTGTTGCGTGGATCATGATTTGTGCTGGGATCAGGGTTGATTATACTCTGACCAGATCTGCAGGTTGGTGTCCTCGGCATCAAATGCCAGCACCTGATAAGGATCTTCCCGCCCGGTTTCCATACCCGGTGAGCCATGCGGCATGCCGGGTACTGTGAGGCCGGTAACGGCCGGTTTTTCGCGCAGCAGGCGAAGGATATCCGAGGCTGGAACATGCCCTTCGATCACATAGCCATCAATTACCGCGGTATGGCAGGATGCCAGCTGTGGCGGCACTCCCAGCTCCATTTTTTTGCTGTTAATGTTGCTTAAATTGGTGCTTTCAACAGTAATACCTGCCGCTTCGATATGCTCAATCCAGGCGTGACAGCAGCCACAGGTTTCACTTTTGTAAACCTGCATGGCGGGTTCAGCTGCGCTGTTACTACTGATCAGGATCAGCAACAGGGTGCTGAGGAGAGCTGTAGTGATTATTGCAAACTTAGTTTTCATCATTTTCTCCTTAACGGGTTATTGCACCAGTATACTGGCCATCATACCTAGTTCTTCGTGTTCAATAATATGGCAGTGGAACATCCACTCCCCGGGTTCATCAAATACCAGTCGTAGTTTCAGGCGCTGGTTTGGTTGCACATTCACTGTGTCCCGCCAAGCGAGGTAATCCGGTGTTTGCCATACCCCGGCGGCATCCTGTTCAGCAACTACCTGAAAATGGGTGCCGTGAACATGGAAAGGATGGTCCATATGTGAGTTGTTGAAAATTTCCCATTCTTCAAGCTGTCCAACTTTACCGGTAAACATGATCTGGCCGGGGGTAAAAGACTCGCCATTGATTAAAAACTCAACCGGGGGCCGCCCTGTCATCATGCTTGCAGGTCTATGTTGCGCTTTGTTGCCGTGGTTGCCATGACCTTGTTGGTGACTAGCGACACTCTGCTGATCGTCACCCTCCTGACTCATTGAAACCATGGCATGGTTGGACATAACTTCTGACAGCTCTATCTGACGACGAACCTCGGCTTCTGCTAAGGGTTTAATCTCAGTTAAGCGTTGCGGCAGTACCCTTGCAGGGGCCGGAGAATCGGAGTTGGTTGCCAGAGTCATCAAAGTTTCTGGTATGAGATAATGTGCAGGTACAGGCCCCATCCAATTGCGGTCATAGGGGAGCTTTTGCAACGCAAAGGTTTGATTGGGCTCATCACTAAGCTTGATCAACAGATCACAACGTTGACCGGGCACCAGTAACAGCTCATCCAGCTCTACCGACTGCTCCAGATAACCGCCGTCGGTACCGATCAGTTGTATCGGGTGCTTGTCTAGTATAAGACGCAGGTAGCGTCCGGCGCAGGCATTGATCATCCGCAGTCGTAGGGTACTGCCGGGTGCCAGTTCCAGTTTAGGGTTACGCTGACCATTCACCAGCAAGATATCGCCCTCACGACCGTTCATCCAGTCCACATGGGTATGTGGGGCAACCTGTCCCTGAGAGTCCAGTCGCAGGTCAGTTACCATCAGCAAATAGGCAGGCAGATCCGCAGGTAAGGGGTCCTGGTAGGGCTTAACCAGAAAGGCGCCCGCCATGCTGTGTGCGATTTGGTCGGCCAGGTAATCATGTGGGTGGGGATGAAACCAGTGAAGCCCTGCGTTACCCTGTTTCACCTGAAAGCGGTAAGTCCGGCTTTGGTTAGGGGCTATCAGGTCATGCGGGCCGCGATCTTCTGAGTTTGGAATGTTCAGACCATGCCAGTGTACAGTGGTTGGTTGATGCAGGTGGTTATCCACCTGGATCTCTACGCTATCTCCTTCAGTTACCTGGATCAGCGGGGTGATCTGGTTGTTGTACAGCCAGAGCGCAGTGTGCTCCGGCCCCGTCAGTTCCACTGGCGTTGGTGCCAAGGTGAGCCGGGTTTTAAAATCAGTGCTGGAAGAAAAGTTTTCTATTTCCGGTAGTTGTCTTAGCGGTAGGTGTTCAGGTAATTGCCGCACCCTAAGGTTAGTAGCACTACCCTGATGGTGTTTGGACATGGCAAAAGTAGTAAGGGGTGTCAGGGTTAAAAGCCCCAGCGCACCCAGGCGCATAAAGTCTCTACGTTTCATTGTATTCAGCCTTTTCAGAGGTGTGTTAGCTTTCTGCTCACAGGGTCTGAATTAGCTTTTGGGTGGACGCTCCAGGCGTTTGG
Organism: Nitrincola iocasae; assembly: GCF_008727795.1. Taxonomy (NCBI): domain Bacteria; kingdom Pseudomonadati; phylum Pseudomonadota; class Gammaproteobacteria; order Oceanospirillales; family Oceanospirillaceae; genus Nitrincola; species Nitrincola iocasae. The sequence goes on from NZ_CP044222.1 coordinate 4,023,042, forward strand.
AGGCAACAATACTTTGATGGCTCAGGTAGTGCTGTTCCCATCTCAGTGGCAGTTGATCTGAATGGGTAACGGTTGGGTTCAAAGCGGTGCAACTGCTGCATTGCTGACAATTTTCACCCTGACACGTATCGGTATGCAATACACTCGCGTGTGGGTGGCTAGGTTCAGAAATACGGCTGGTTGTGAGTTTTTCATCACCGCAGGGAGATGTAGCCTTCTGGTGATGCTCAGATTGTTGAGATGATAGTGGGCTGGCCATAACAAGGTTGGCTGGAAGCCAGGCAACAAAAAGCACTAGCAGCAATAAAGCGGCGATGTACTTTATGGAGAGTTGCCGTGTGGGCTGCATGATTTACCCTGATTAATTGGTTCAATTCTATGACTACAAAGATAAACCAGGGTTCACTCTTTTCGCAAATAGAGTGTATTGACCTATGGCTGGGATCATTTCGTAAGGTATTGTTGATCCTTTCGTGAGGTATTTTTGTAAGGTATTCGCTTAAATGGTGACCTATGCAGTAGATCAACAGAGGATAAGGTTCCGGTTATGAGTAAAAAATCAGGGTTACTGCTTGTGTTGCTGGTAGCGGGTGTAATGATCTGGCAACTGGGTTGGTTGCAGCTGCTGAGCTTTGACAATCTCAAGCATCAGCAGGATGAGTTGATCGCCTTGCGTGATGCCAGACCTGTGTTGCTTAGCGCTGTGTATTTTCTCATCTATGTGGGTGTGACCGCCTTGTCCTTACCGGGTGCGGCGATTATGACCTTAGCCGGTGGTGCTATTTTTGGACTGGGCTGGGGCTTTTTACTGGTGTCTTTCGCCTCCACGCTGGGCGCTACACTGGCGATGTTGGTAGCGCGTTTTCTGTTGCATGACTGGGTAAGGCAACGCTTCAATCGTCAGATGGATAAGCTTGATAGCGGGATCCAACGGGAAGGTGCCTTTTACCTGTTTGCCTTACGTCTGGTACCCGCCGTTCCCTTCTTCGTACTGAATCTGGCCATGGGCCTGACACAAATGAAAGTACGGACTTTCTGGTGGGTCAGCCAACTGGGTATGGTCGCTGGGACCCTGGTGTATGTGAATGCCGGTACACAACTGGCGCAGATCAGCTCTCCCGGTGATGTGTTATCACCCGGATTACTCGGCGCCTTCGTGCTGCTGGGACTCTTCCCTATACTGGCTAAGCGAGTACTCACTTTCATTAAGCATCGAAACTCTATGGCGCACTGGACAAAACCTCGCCAGTTTGACACCAACCTGCTGGTCATCGGTGCGGGCAGTGGTGGGCTGGTAGCGGCTTATATAGCCGCGGCTGTTAAAGCCAAGGTGATGTTAGTAGAGAAACATCAGATGGGCGGCGACTGTCTGAATACCGGCTGTGTACCGTCTAAAGCCTTGATTCGCACCGCCCGACTGGCCCAGGAAATGCGAGAAGCTGATCGCTTTGGTATTACCCCCCAGGCCCCCGACATAGATTTCAAAGCGGTAATGCAACGGGTGCATCGGGTTATTGAAACCATTGAGCCGCATGATTCGGTTGAACGTTTTCAGGGCTTGGGCGTGGATGTTCGTCAAGGTACCGCCACGCTGGTGAGTCCTTGGGAAGTTGATATCCATTACCCGGATGGCAAGGTAGAACGTGTGTCCTCACGCGCTATTATTCTGGCGACAGGAGCCGAACCGCTGCTGCCTGAGTTACCAGGGCTGACAGACATAAATTTTCTGACATCTGAAAACTTATGGTCGCTGGATAGCCTGCCACAGCGGCTATTGGTACTGGGGGGGGGCCCCATTGGCTGTGAGCTGAGTCAGGCTTTTCAGCGCCTGGGATCACAGGTTATTCAGCTAGAGCGTGGTGACCGGATCATGCCCCGTGAGGATGCCGATGCCAGTGAAGCGGTGATGCTGAAGTTATGCGGTGAAGGGGTCGACCTGCGACTCAATCATCAAGCCCTGAGTGTTGAAATCCATCCGCAAACAGGTCAGCCCTCACTGCTGGTTGAAAATGCGGCAGGTGATCAAGAGTCGATTGAATTTGACCGGTTGCTGGTGGCGGTGGGACGCAAGCCGCGTTTGCATGGCTATGGGCTGGAAACCCTGGGATTACTCCCGGATCAGGCGCAGGGCATTGATACCAACAGCTACCTGCAAACACTCTATCCAAATATCTATGCGTGTGGTGATCTTATCGGACCCTATCAGTTTACCCACGCGGCCTCACATCAAGCCTGGCATGCCACGGTGAATGCGCTGTTCGGTGCGTTGAAGCGTTTCCCTGTGGATTACACCTACCTTCCCTGGGCCACCTTTACTGATCCGGAAGTGGTGCGGGTCGGGCTGAATGAACAGGAAGCTAAAGCCCAGGGGATCGCCTACGAGGTAACTCGCTATGGTCTGGACGATCTGGATAGAGCCATTGCCGACAGTCAGGCCTATGGTTTTATTAAAGTCCTGACACCACCGGGTAAGGACAAAATTCTCGGTGTAACTCTGGTTGGACCGCATGCCGGTGATTTGATTGCTGAGTTTGTGCTGGCAATGAAACACGGGCTGGGGTTGAATAAATTACTCGGTACCATCCATATTTATCCAACCCTGACCGAGGCGAATAAATTTGCGGCGGGTAACTGGAAAAAAGCCCATGCACCGCAGCGAGTACTGGCCTGGTTGGAGCGTTATCATGCCTGGCGTAGACGTTAGGTTAAAGGCAACGTCAGGTTAGTTTGTTATAGTAGGGCTGGATTTACCGACTTGTCTGGTTAATGAATGAGGGGGCTACAGGTGTTAAATTTTGCTGAAGGGTTCGGGCTTCAATGGCCCATTATTCAGGCGCCTATGGCGGGTGTTCAGGGCAGTGATCTGACCCTGGCCGTTTCTGCGGCGGGTGGTTTGGGCTCCCTGCCCTGCGCCATGCTGACCCCGGATAGCCTGGTGGCCGAGTTAAGTCGCATCAGCGCGGCAACCACACGACCTTACAATGTAAATTTTTTCTGTCATACGCCACCGGCACCGAATTCATCCACGCAAGCTCGCTGGGAGCAGGTGCTATTACCCTACTATCGTGAGTTAGAAATTGGGCAATCTGCTATTCAGTCCGGTGCTGGACGTACCCCCTTCAGTGCTGATACGGCTGCGTTGCTAAGTGATTTTAAGCCGCCGGTGGTCAGTTTTCATTTTGGTTTGCCGGATGACGCCTTGCTGGAGCAAGTGCGCAGCTGGGGGAGCAAGATCCTTTCCAGCGCCACCACACTGGAAGAAGCCTTGTGGCTGGAAGCTCGGGGAGTTGATGCGGTGATTGCTCAGGGACTTGAGGCCGGTGGTCATCGCGGCATGTTCCTGAGTGATGATCTGACGTCACAAACGGGTTTGTTTGCCCTGCTGCCGCAGCTGGTGGATCGTCTCAACACCCCGGTGATTGCCGCTGGGGGTATTGCCAGTCCAGCTGGGGTTAAGGCGGCTCTGGCACTGGGTGCGGCGGGAGTCCAGGTGGGCACGGCTTATCTGTTGTGTCCTGAAGCCAGCACGTCAGCCTTGCATCGACAGGCGCTGCAGTCTCCCGAGGCGGTGCACACCGCCCTGACCAATGTGTTTTCCGGGCGCCCGGCGCGCGGGATCGTCAACCGTGTGATGCGTGAGTTGGGGCCTATCTGTGCCGATGCTCCCGCCTTTCCTTTGGCCACGGCGGCAATCGCGCCCTTGCGCTCCGCTGCTGAAGCACGCGGTATCGCTGACTTTTCACCGCTTTGGGCGGGTCAAAATACCACCGGCTGCCAGGCCATTCCTGCCGCTGAACTGACGCGTTGGTTGATGTCAGTGATAGATTGAGTCGGTGAAATTTTATTCAATACAAGGATCCGTCGACCACAGACAATGACTTCTTTTTAAAGGAGTCTATCTGTGAGCGGGTCTATCATCTTTTCCATGTCAGCCTTTGCGCTGGCGGCATCCATTTCTCCCGGTCCGGTCAATCTGGTCTGTCTCAGTAGTGGTATACGCTATGGCTTGGCAACTACGCTGGTGTTTGTGACCGGTGCGACCTTGGGTTTTGTGCTGTTGTTTGTCTCATTGGGTTTAGGTTTGAAAAGCATCTTTCTGCAGTGGGGTGAACTGGAGTCGGCATTGCGCTGGGGAGGCATTCTGTTTCTGTTGTATATGAGTGTGCAGTTGTTGCGTGCGAGTGGTGATGTCCAAACTCAATCGCAAACCCAACCTCCCGGATTTATGACCGGGGCATTGATGCAATGGTTGAATCCCAAAGCCTGGCTAGCGGGTATATCCGGCATCGCCGCCTATACGGCAGGTGGTGATATGTATCAGGTGCTGCTGTTTGCGCTACTGTATTTACCGATCTGCTGGTTGTCGTTGGGGGTTTGGGCCGCGGCGGGTGCCTGGTTGCAGCAACGCTGCACAGCCGGACAGGGTTTACGCTGGTTGAACCGGATACTGGCGCTGCTGTTACTGATGAGTTGTGTTTTGTTGCTGATATAGCCGCTTGGGTCCATCGCGATACTGTACCGGTGTGGCCGCCAGCAGACGCTTAAAGGTTCGCTGAAAATGCGGTTGATCGGCAAAACCATGGGTCAGGGCGACATCAACCAGAGGCAGATCACTTTGTAGCGCAACCTGAGCCATCTGAATTCTCAGATTGGTCAGGTAAGCATGGGGCGTCATGCCGCTGGTCTGACGGAATTGGCGGATCAACTGTCCTTGATTTAATCCACTTAACTGACACAGCGTCTGCAAAGGAACATTAGAGTCGTAATGTTTATGTAGATGCTCAAGGGCTCTATGTAGTGGTTCGGTGGGTAGCAGACTTTGTGGCGAGGCCTCGCGGCGGACCTGAGCAAACAGTTGCTGTAGATAGTGGCACAGTGCGGCATCTTTTTCAGCATGACTGACGAGAGGGTCAAACAGTTGAGTGGCCATGTCGCTAAAACCGTTGAATAACGCCTGATCCCGCAGGCGGGACACGGACAGATCTTCCCAGTGATCGCTATCGAGTTCTCCACAAGATTGGCGCAGTCGGGTCAGCCACTCGGTATCGATATACAGCATATAGTAGGACCAGGGCATGTTAGCACAAGGGTTGCAGGCATGCACTTGGTGAGGATTGATTAGCAGCAATTGACCTGCCTCAATAACCTGTTGTTGCCCGGCATATTGAAAATGACTCTGACCCGCCAGGATCGCCCCGAGGGACCATTGCCGGTGACTGTGAGGGGCATAACGTACTTGCCGTCCATCCTCAATATAGCGCAGTTCAACATGAGGCAGTGCAGGGTCCCGCCAGAACAGAGGGGTGGTTGTCATCAGGACTCCAGGTTGCGATCAGCTACAGGAAAACTCCAACTTTGAGCATAGCATTGAGGGGTGACTTTACCCAATATTCAATTTATGATGCATCATACATCATAAGTCAGGATTGAGTGAATGACCTCTAGCACCGCAACAACTTCGTTGATGACACAGGCTGCTCCCTCTGTTGATCCGGTTGAGGCTCAGGCTGTTTTACGAGAGCACTATGGCCTGATGGGAACATTAGAGCGTTTACCCGGTGAGCGTGACAGCAATTTCTGTTTGAGTGTGTCTTCCAGCAAGCGTTACATGGTGCGCTTTATCAATGCCGCTGAAGCCGATACAGAAATAGATTTTCAAACCCAGATGTTGATTTATCTACAGGAGCGGGCGGCGCACTTGCCACTACCTTCTATACTGAAAAGTCTTTCAGGGGAGTGCCAACCCAGAGTTCGATTTTCCGGGCAAACGGGTGCTTTGCGTGTTGTCAGCTATCTGGAAGGCATGCCCTTCTATCAACAAGCACCCTTTACCGATCTGGCCCGACAACTGGGTGGCATTCTTGGCGAAATGGATCATGCCCTGGCTGATTTTTCTCATCCGGGAGCGCAGCGTGAGTTACTTTGGGATATTACTTATCCACAGCGATTACTGGATCGAATACACACCATTGATGATGCGCAATTACGCAAGGAAGTCGCCTGGGTGATCGACCGCCACACCGAACGTGTCGTTTCTCAGCAGGCAGAGATTCCCTGGCAGGTGATACACAATGATCTGAACCCACACAATGTACTGGTGGATACCTTAGGCACCAATATTACCGGGATTATCGATTTTGGCGATGCCCTCTATGCTCCACGGGTGAATAATCTGGCAACCGCCCTGTCCTACCAATTGGTGGATGAATCGGACCCGTTACGCCGGGTGGGCCCCTTTTTGAGCGCCTATCTGGCTCAACAGCCCTTGACTGATACCGAGTTAAGTCTGTTAGCCGATCTGGTGGCCACGCGTTTGTGTCTGACGTTGACTATCTCCTCCTGGCGTGCGCAGCTGTATCCGGAAAATCGTGACTATATTCTGCGTAACCTGCCCCATGCGGTCCGTAGTTTGATGCGTTTACGCCGTCTGCCGGAGGTCTGGGTGGATGACCTGCTGAAACCTGTTAATACGGGAGTCTGTGATGACTGAACATAGTGCATTGATTCAACGGCGGCAACGCTTGCTGGGGCGCAGCTATCGCCTGTTTTATCAACAGCCGCTCTATCCGGTGAAGGGTGAAGGCGTATGGCTCTACGAAGCGGATGGCAAACGTTACCTGGATGCCTACAACAATGTGGTATCGGTGGGCCATTGCCACCCCAGGGTGGTCGAGGCTATTTGCCAACAGGCGGCACAATTGAATACCCATACTCGCTATCTGCACGACAGCATTCTGGATTATGCTGAGCGTCTGCTGGCGCTGTTTCCGGATGTGTTGAATAACCTCACTCTGACCTGCAGTGGCAGTGAAGCCAATGATCTGGCTTTACGTATTGCCCGTGAAGTTACCGGCAACCGTATTGCCTTGGTGACTCGCTGGGCTTATCACGGCACGACCAGTAGTATCGCCGAGCTGTCGCCGTCACTCGGCGTCGGTGTGAGTGATCAGGTCCGGCTGATCGATGCACCGGACACCTTCCGTGCGCCAGGTCAGTGGTTGCAGCAGTTGCGTCAAGTGTTGGATCAGATGGCCGCAGAAGGCTTGCGTCCAGCCGCATTGATGATGGATGGCTTGTTCTCCAGCGATGGGATCTTCAGTCCACCGGCTGCTGAAATTCAGCAGGCCGTGAACTGGGTTCGCCAGGCCGGTGGTGTGTATATCGCCGATGAGGTGCAGTCTGGCTTTGCCCGGACAGGTGATGATTTCTGGGGTTTTTGTCGCTATCAGTTAGTACCTGATCTGGTAACACTGGGTAAGCCCATGGGCAATGGTCATCCGGTAGCGGGGCTAGTCGCACGTTCTGATCTTCTGGATCTGTTTGGCGAACGGCAACGTTATTTCAACACCTTTGGCGGCAACCCCGTGTCTTGTTGCGCCGCTGCCGCTGTGCTGGATGTTATTGAATCGGAACACCTACAGGTCAATGCCAGGATTCAGGGGCAGCGTCTGGGTCGGCAGCTAAACGATTTAGCCCAGCGTCATGAAGTCATTGGTGATATCCGCGGTGCCGGGCTGTTTTACGGAGTGGAACTGGTCAAGGATCGCAATAGTCTTGCTCCGGCGACAGCGCTGGCCAGTCGTGTGGTCAATGGCATGCGTGAGGCGGGCGTGCTGATCAGTGCGACCGGCCCCGATGCCAATGTACTGAAAATCCGGCCACCGCTGGTGTTTACGGCTGAGCATGTTGAGCTTTTGAGTGATACCCTGGATCAGGTATTAACTCGGCTGAGCTGATACATTGTCCTCAAGCAGGTAATCTCGCATTTTCACATTGCCATCGAGAATGTCCTGCTGGATGGCCGTGCGGGCCGCTTCCGGATCACGGTTAGCCAGAGCCTGCCACAGCTCTTCATGGTGACCTATCGCCATCTGCTGGGAAAACTCACGGTAGCTCTGAGCAATCAGCGGGCCGGTACGCATCCACAGCATGTCAATCAGATTGCGTAGCAAGGGCATGCCTGCCGCATCAGCCAGTAATAGGTGAAATTCGCTATTCAACCGTAAGGCCACTGACAGATCGTTTGCGAGGATTGCGGTATGATTCTGATCGATATTTGCGCGTAATTGTTGCAAGGCATCGGCGCTGATCTTCTGTGCCGCCTGCTCCGCCGCCATACCTTCCAATGACAAACGCAACAGTCGGATTTCATCATATTGGCTCTGACTTAACTGCGGAACGCGAATGTCGCGTGGTGAGCGCATCTCCAGCGCCTGCTCCTTGGCCAGTTGCAGGATGGCATCACGCACCGGTGTGACACTGGTGGATAACTGCTCAGCCAGTTCGCGGATACGCAGCCGGTCATTAGGCTTGAAGCGCCCGGTAATCAGCGCATCGCGTAACAGTGCATAAATACTGCTGCCCAGTCGGGCATGATGGATTTCACTGATTGGATAATTCATAGCGAATAGGCTCTTGCAGGTTTGGATGATGCATCATCCAAGTGTACCTCAGGCACCACAACGGGTGTTAGCGCCACTATTCACCTTGCAGGGTTAAAATCAGCCGCCGCGATCCACCATGATTGCGGTGCTCACACAGGTAGATACCCTGCCAGGTCCCCAAATTTAAGCGTCCGTTACTGACGGGCAAACTCAGTGAACAGCCCAGCAAACTGCTTTTCAGATGCGCCGGCATATCATCACTGCCTTCGTCCAGATGCACATAAAAGGGGGCATTTTCCGGAACTGCATGATTAAAAAAGCGCTCAAAATCACCCCGCACATCCGGATCGGCATTCTCGTTGATGGTCAGCGAGGCCGAGGTATGCTGGATAAACAGGTGCAGCAGACCGACCTTGCACTGTTTGAGTTCCGGGATAGCTTGCAACACATCACGGGTGATGAGGTGAAAGCCTCTGTGTTTGGCGTCTAATTGAAGGTTTTTTTGTATCCACATGGTTAGTTATCCATAGTTACCTGCTTTTTATATCAGTCCAGAAGAAAGCTCAGCCACTCATCGGCTTTCTTGGGGTAAATTTCAAGCCTTTCCGTGATTTAAGATGTTTCTGCATACACCACTAATCGAAGGTGCCGATCGGCGTCGATGGTCATTGACGTGTGTTCGAAAGTAACTATTCTGCCATCAAGCTGTAGGTCACGTTTACCCTGGCAGGGTGCGTGGACATCATGGCGGCTCCACCCCTGTTTGAACTCGGGGGATGCCTTTTGTAAATTGGCAACAAGTGCCTGGATCTCTGCTTCCTGTGTCGCATGGGCATAATCGCGTCGAAAACTGGATAGCATTTGTACGGCTTGATCTTCCCAATCAACCAAACGTTCGCGCAGGCTCGGGTCAGTAAACAGCATCCACAACAAATTGCGTTGTCCTGCCGCATGGTGCTTGAAACCAAATAGCTGGTCGGCCGGATCGTTGAAAGCTAATACATCCCAGCGAAGATTAAGCACGTAGGTCGCATGAGGCGATAGGTCCTTCATTAATCTCAACACTAATGGCGGCACCTCGCAAAAGGTTTTGCCTGGTTCGGCTGGAAGCCTGTCATGAGCAAGTAAAAATAAGTGCCTGCGCTCGGCGGCATCAAGCTTTAGTGCTCGAGAAAGGTTGTCCAAAAAGGAGGGAGACACACTGATGTCTCGACCTTGCTCCAGCCAGGTGTACCAAGTGAGCCCTACGCCCGAAAGTGCAGCAACTTCTTCACGACGCAGCCCTGGAGTGCGCCGACGACCGCCGCTGGGCAGGCCGACTTCAGCGGGAGATAATCGTTCACGTCGCGTGCGCAGGAAGGTCGTAAGCTCTGCACGCGTGCGCTCAAGTTTACTCATGAGATCCCTGTTACTTTAAGTAATAGTATAATCAGTTAAATTGTAACAGTTTATTTGCACTCATAGAATGGTCGTTTTTCGCACTTGGAGAAACGATCCATGAATATGAGTAATGAAGCTTGTCGAACAGAAGTAACGCCCGTTATAACCACATCCTCATCCTCTCCTTCTGTTTACCTGATCGCACTGGGTGCCTTTGCACTCGGTATGGCGTCTTATGTTACAGCGGGGCTTATTCCTATGATCGAACAGGCCTTCAGTGTTTCTGTCGGAGTTGCTGCACAGCTAGTAACAGCCTTTACACTAGCTTATGGAATAGGGTCGCCACTCATTGTGGCTTTGCTACCGGGTAATCGACAAAGAGCCGGGTTGTTAGCTGCACTTGGTTTGTTTGTGTTATCAAACGCTGCCAGTGCACTTTCTACAGATTTTTCGTGGTTGCTTGTATTTAGGGCGATAGCCGGGATCGGTTCCGGAGTTTATCTTGCGATGGGCATCGCTATAGTGGCGACACTGTCAACGACAGGCCGAGGAAAGGCCATTTCTATCATCATGGGCGGTATGGCCGCTGGGACAGTGTTGGGCGTCCCGATTGGTCTTATTCTGGCAGAACAATGGGGTTGGGCATCGGCGCTTTGGTTAGTAACCTCCCTTGGGTTAATTGCCCTTTTTGGGCTGTTGTGGCGATTGCCAGCATTACCGAGTACGGCATTCATTCCACTACATCGCAAGTTGTCATTGCTGGTTGATGGCCAAGTGACAATCATTCTTCTGGTGTCATTGCTGGCCGCCATAGCTAGCCTTGGGATGTATACCTTTCTTGCTCCTCTGTTATTGGCTCCAGATTATGGCAGGGTGGAAACAGTTATACCCTACCTTTGGGTGTGGGGAGTTGGTGGTGTAGCTGGAAGCTTTTTAGTGGGACCTATGACCGACCGCATTAGTGGTCCTAGAATGACGCTTTTCATCATGTTGGTTCTGTCACTGTCTCTTCTGGTACTACCGCTAATTGCGGCTTGGAGTGCTTGGCTGGCTATGCTGCCAATAGCAATCTGGGGAGCTGTTGGTTGGGCTCTGCAAGTGCCGCAGAATAATCAGCTAATCCATGCTCGAGAATCGCATGGTGATGGTAATCTTGCTGTAGCGCTCAATGAATCTGCATTGTATCTGGGTAGTGCTATTGGCGCCGCAGCAGGTGGTCTGGCATTCATGCTTAATCTACCCATATGGGTTCTGCCTGTTGGTGCTGGTGTGGTTGCTGCAATAGGAGCACTGTTTCAGGTCATTAACCTGCGCAGAGATGTACATACACCCTAGGTCTGACTCAGCTGTAGCTCACGCTGATAGCGATAGACCGCGATGTACTGTGGGATGAGAAACAGAAATAGGATGCAAAGGATAAGGTAGTAGGAGGTGATGTCGATCTCTGAGTCTGGCCTCATTATGATGAAACGAAAAAATAGATCCCAGAGTACAAACACTGGCAGGAACAGCCTCCAGAATCCTGCTGAGCCAATGCGCAATGCATACACGTATCCCATCAACCCAATGACTCCGATCACTATGAAGACAAAGTCCACAATATCCATGACGCGGAAATCGTCGAAATAAACAGCAGCCATCGGCGCGCCAACAGCTTGCATAGCAATAACCCAAGCGTAGACGCGCCACCCTGCCGATTTCCGTACTGTGATCTGTTGGTGTATCAATACAGTGTTCCTTTTGTACTAGCCGCAATCATGAAGATAATTGCACGGCTTCGTGTAGCCCAATGCGAAGCACGGCGAGGCCTGCTTTGTTAACTGACTTCGAGCCAACAGGCTCTGGATTCTTGGTGAACTTGCTTAATGCTCTGTGGATAAAACGGGGTATCTAAGGTCGCAACCGCAATGGACACCCAGTCCGGAAACTTTTCACTACCGCTCCACATAAACAACTACCTGTGTGCATGGAAACGTATTTAAGTGGCTTGTTAGCAAGGCTATCAATCACCACCACCACCACCGCCTCCGCAGTCACCACCACTGCAATCGCCTCCGCCACTGACATCAAAAAAACTTCCCGTCGTTACGACACCGCCACCCCCATCACTAGTTGATGAAGATGAGCGTCTACTCATTTTCAGGATAAGCCAAAATAGAAAGGCTATAAAAACGAAGCTGAATAAGAAAGGAGCAATCTTGCTTGAGAAGAGAGTATCCGCTTCCAAGTCAATCGTATGCCATAACCCGAATAGCGAAACTACATAGATGAAAAGCCATTTCATATTTCTGTCCCTAGATTTGTTTTCACGCGATTGTTATGCACAATATTACGAAACCAGCGGCTGAATGGCATCGACCAGTGCCTTTAGCCTCTGCCCGGATCTGATGCATTGCTTACCTCCTTGTCTGAGCTGCGAGAGAACTGTGAGTAATCATAGCCAACTAATCTGAATTTTTCGTCCTCAAAGAGGGTTGGCAACTCGGAAAATACCGAGCTGGCAGCGAAAAGTAAAGCAACAGCCAGTGTTACGCTGTGCTTATTAGGCGTCTGGACATTGCTCGAATTCATAGCCGGTACCGCTTTCCTTGCTGCATTCTCCGTAAGCGTAACCCCGCCTCCTTCACACTGTCTTTTGCCCGTATTTTCGTAAACCCGAACAGTTTGATTCGCGCAACCCCCTAGTGAGAGAAGCAACGCCATAGTAATAATTACTCGCAATTTAATAACCTCTGCTATTTGTGTATAGCGTGGGCACTGTGCCGTTAAACATTGGACCACAAAGGTCGACATTGTGACTCAAAACCCTTTGGACCAGCGCTCTGTTATACCAAATTTATCTACTACAGCAAATAAAACCAGGCTAGGGTAATAATGGCCCGGCCAGGCGTTGTTTCTGTGCGCGGATCGCTTCGGTCAGAAAGTCCATTAAGGCATGAATCCTCACTACCCCTCTCAGGTCCGGGTGCATCAGAAACCACAGGCCGTACTCCAGTTCAGGGATGGGGTCGGTAAGCTGCACAATATCCGCATCATCGCCGGCCAGGTAACACGGCAGGACAGCCAGCCCCATGCCCGAGCGAACAGCGCTGAGTATGCTAACCAGGGTATCAACACGATAAACACAGGCCTCGTTCAGCCCGTTATTGTCCATCCACTGACTCAGAGCCGCGTCCTGTAATCGCGGCCCACCGCCAATCCAGGGTTGGTTAGCAAGAGTTTCGATCATCCCTCCCGGGGTCAAGCCGAGGCTTCGGTGCCCGTAGACTGCCTGACCGATGGGGGTCAAGGGTCGGCCGATCAGGTTTTCAGGTGGGCGGTTGGACGGGCGGATGGCGACATCCGCTTCTCTGCGTGTCAGGTTGAATAATTGGTTGGATACGGCGACGTCGAGCAGGATGCCTGGATATTTGTGCTGGAATTGCATAAACAGGGGTGTCAGTAACCCCATCAGTAGCGAGTCCGTTGTGGTGGCCCAGATTTCTCCACTGGGTTCCAGGTCGCGTCCGGCCACTTTACGTTCGGCAGCCAAGGCCGCTTCATCCATTACCCTGGCCGTCTCGGCAAGTTCTTCTCCCGCAAGCGTTGGCCGGTAACCGGTCCGGCTCCGCTCAAAAAGCGTAACGCCCAGGCGCTGCTCGATATCACCGATCCTCCTGAAAACAGTGGCATGACTGACACCCAGGGCGCGTGAAGCGCCTGACAAAGAGCCTGAAGTTGCAATTGCCAGGACAAGCTCAAAGTCATTCCAGGCCAGATGGCTCCGTGTTTTTTGACTGGTGATGGTCGATTGGTTGGGCGGGTTGCCTGTTCGTTTTTGCAAAGTCAGTCCTCGATTTTTTGGAATAGCTTGCAATATTTAATAATACTAGCATGTATCTGAACCCATGAGATAACCAAAGTGTCCCGTCGACAGAGACGACACAATAGAGGTCAGCGACATGATTAGCTCAACTGAAGAACGCCACTTTCAACGCAATGAATCGTTATCCTGCCAGGATAACGATGACCTGGCAGAAGCGAGTGCCGATGACCCGCTTAAGGGCGGTATCCCAGCTAGATACCTCGATGAGCGGGGAGGCATTGATCTTGAGCGAGTGAGGCTGGATCAGCGCGAGGCTCGGCGACAGGTAATCCGGGCGATGATACGACGTATCAAGGAACTTTGTCGGCGCTGTTGATTTGGGCATCCGGTGGATTGATGTCAGGCCGGGAACGCACTTGCCTAAACCTGTTAACCAATACCCACGCAATAACTGGCAAGCATAGTGAAGGTGTAGTCGGAACCAGAGCAAAAAACCGTCGTCATTATAGGATTTTTGTATGATTTTTCACTGTAATTTTCTGTTTTTATTTAATATTATAATTTTACTACGCATGTTTTTCATGGCTGACAAAATCTTGATGCCTATAACCATCTTCGAACACGGTCTTTGTACTGTCTGTAGTCTTTTGGAAACCTGTTTATAAGATGGGCTTCCTCAGCTAGCGTTTGGCTATACAGTGCATATAATCCGACCAATAGACAGACAGCAGAAAATACAGAGGGTAAAGCAAGGAAGAAACCAACCTGTGCAGTCGCAACACCTAAATACATCGGGTTGCGAGAATACTTATAAAAACCATTAGTTTTCAATGTGCCGGGCTCGTGAGGGTCAATACCAGATCTCCATTGGCGACCGAGGTTTAAATGGACCACAACAGCAAGCAAAAAACCGGCGGCTAGTAAAATATCGCCCACCAGCACAATCGGCCATATATTAAGACCCTCAAGGATGCCCAAATAGCCATCAATGCTCGGGAAAAACCAGCGAAATAAGCATGCCAACCATATAATGACTCTAAAACCGCGAAATAGCATATGATTTAACCAGGTTGAGCTAAATCGTTCCCCCGAGAAAACCACCTCGTGCAAACCTGATCGCTTCTTCGCAATTATTCTTAGGGTATAAAACGCAGCAACACCTGAATAAAAAATAGCCAGATATATTCGAGTAAATTCGACTAGCGTAAAGGCGTTATCCATGCTGGGTAAAAATCATAACAATGGCTGTTTGTGTAATCATATAACGCCCGGTTTTACCCTGTGCCTCTTGCCCAGCATTTTCTTGGCGTCCGCCGAAAAGTTCACTTGCATGGCTGTCACCTAGTCAACAGAACAGGTGCCATTATTAGCATCCGTTAATAGGTGTGGTCAACTCAAGCTCAACTCGCAAAATGAACTACTGATTTTTGGTGCCTATAACCAACGGCCTTCCATGCAGCCGAAGCACCTGCGCTAAACCCAATTTCCTTATCTATTTACTGCTTATGGCGTATCTGACGTAAAGCCAGCAAACATTCCTGATAAACCACCCCGTACCTCAAGCACCGAGTAAGGGTAGGTGTTTTAAGCTATGATACTGTAATGCCATCTGCAGGCAATGTCTTAGCGGCCTGCTCCAGTTAGAGGCACTCAACGGAATAACAATTGCTCTTTTCCCCTCATACACAAATTCATCCCGGTATATTTCCTTGAAGGTTTCAATCAAGCTAGTCTGGCAGTGAAAATATACTTTAATGACACCCGGATCGTTTGCTTTCCAGTCCATTCGAATCGTGCTGCCACCCGTCACAAGATAGCTGGGTTCTCCCCACTTGAGAGTTTCTTCAACCATTCCTAGGCCATTTTCTTCTGCAACGGAAAAAACCAGGCGGCGAATATTTTTAAGCTGCTTTTGTGCTTCTACTGGGCAGGTGGCAAATTTAGCTTCTATTTCAGGCTTCATGCAGCCTTCGGATTGTGTCACGTAACACCTCCTGCGTGTGGGCTTTGCCGAAGCCGTCCGGTTGCTTGAATTGTTAAATGCTATTAGCACGGTACCACCGAGAACGCTGAACCAATTGCATTAGCGATACCATTGATTATTTCAGTGGTAACTCTGGCCTTATTAAAGGCAATGTCTACCAAAACTCCAAAGATCGCTGCTAAATAAGCCAGATACCCAAACCCCATGATGATGCCAGCAATTTCTTCAGGCAACCTATTGTCAAGACTTGCCAGGATAGTTTCTCTCTCAAACCCTAACCGCTCTGCGATACCTTAGGCCTTTTCCGCAACTGCGGACTGACTCACCGCTTGTTGTTGTGCCCGTACCTCTTTCTCAATTTGGTACTTTACAAATCCCTTCGCTGACTTTTCGACAGCCTCGGGAAACGTAAACGTCAGAGAGAATAGAAGCCCGAATAGTAAGACTCCAAATACACCGATTGATCTTAAGATCACGCTCATAGCTTCCCTCACCTATGTAACGTTAAAGTTAACCCGCCTACCGAAGGCATGTTCGGGTTGCCCCCGATGTTTGGTGCAACGGTAATCAGGGTACCGTGTAGTCCGAGCAGTCGGGTGGCGGCGTATCAGGGATATAACCGCGAGCTTCTGGATCGAAGCTATACAGCCTATGATAACTGCACAGAGGATTGGTTACGGTAACTATGTCGCTCTTACTAAGAGGCCGCCCCGCCAGGGAGTCTTCGAACCGCGATACTGGCCCCGGAAAAGATGTCGCTTCGCTGCGATAGCGCAGCACCGGCATTCCTGCGGCGGATACTTCGGTCAAGTCGAGGCTGGCGTCGAAGTTGTATTCGTCGTGACAGACTTGGGCACGATGCTTCATGTCACGTTCGCTAAAACACGCCCGGATCATCACGTTGGCGCTTTGCGGGACACTGAGAACCTCAAACGGTGGTTGGCCGGGCAAGAAGGCGATGAGGTGTAGGGTTGTTGAACTGGCCCCGCCACCAGAATACATGGCGCGTAGCTGCGTTTCCACGCCTGCCAAGATACCCCCCTCGAAACGTATGAGCGTCGGCCATAGCTGAAACGAAGGTTCTGCGTCTGCCGATGACAGCTCCGACAACCCATAGGGCGTGTGAGCCGGATCATGCTGGCCACCCGACAGCCTGAGGCTCCAGTCCGCGTCATCGACCAGGATGCTGGGGCACGCTTGGCCTTCGCAATCGGCTTGCGATGGTATGATTTCGACACAGAGTTTGTCCAGCGCACAGCCTAGCGTTAGCCCGGCTTCTGACTGGCTGATCGTCAGCGAGTCCATGCGCGGTGGTGCGGCAAAGGCTGGGGGCAATGAGAGAAGCACTATGACTGCAAAAGATAGAGATTTAAACATGATTAAATATGAGTGCACGATTTTGGCCTCCGGGTGGGTAGCTCAGGACGTAACGTGGTGCGAGCCAATAATAGATGCTGCAACCTCATTTGTTTATTCAATTGGGAAGTGAATGCCCTATTTGTTCACGGACCCAGCGATGTGCACTATGTCCCTGATTACGATCATGCCACACCATTCCGACAGTGAATCTCGTTGATATAGTGGGAGGATCAACCAGTTTGAGGTCAGTACGCCCCGCGACCAAACGCCGCGGCACGAGTGCCACAAGGTGTGACTCGGCAACAATCTCGGGGATGAATAGGAATGAAGCGACCGATAGCACAACGTTGCGTGTATAGCCCAGTGTTCGCAGAACCTGATCCACTGGTGTGGAAAAATCACCTCCACGGAGTGAAACAACCACATGTTCAAGCTGGACATAGTCTTCAATGGTCATTCTGTCACTAATATGCGGGTGATCTAAGCGTCCGATCAGCACATAGACTTCATCGTACAGTGGTCTGGCCCGTAAGGCTGGGGGAGCCTCTTCCGGCGTCATGAGAGCAAGATCCACGTCGCCACACGCCATCTGGGCCTCCAACCGGGGCGGCTCCAGGTTGCGTATTGCCACCCTAATGCCAGGTGCTTGTCGTCTCAGATCTTTTATGATCGACAAGCCGATGACAGCTTGCAGGTAGTCCGTACAAGCAATTGTGACAGTCAGCTTCGCTTGCGTAGGATCAAAGTGCTGATGCGATGTCAGCGTATCCCGCACCTGATCCAGTGCGAGACGCAACGGGGCGCGTAACTCCAGCGCTTTGGCAGTTGGTACCATCCCACGGTGGGCCGGAATCAGCAGCGGATCGTTGAACATATCCCGCAGACGGCTCAGCTGAGTGCTGACGGCGGGCTGACTAAGATGCAGTCGCTCGGCAGCCCTGGTGACATTTTGCTCTTCAAGCAAAGCCTCCAGAGTCGCCAACAAATTGAGATCAAGTCGTTTTGTATCCATATTTTATATAGTAGATCAGAAAAAAACTAATTTCACTGATAGTTTGTTCTTACACATACTGTCTACCGTATCCATTCCCACACGCGAATCTGACTATAGGTTGAATGTAATGCCAAAGACTATATTGATTGTGTATGCACACCCGGAACCCACATCATTGACCCGCCGGTTTGTTTCCGAGTCGGTAAAAACGCTGGAGCAGCAAGGCCACACCGTGCTGCAGTCAGACCTGTATGGCATGGGCTGGAAAGCCACTTTTGACGAGAGCGATTTTCCCAGCCGTATCAACAGCGACCGGCTAGCCTTTATCCAAGAGTCGGAACATGCTTATACCACCAACCAACAAACGCAGGATGTCACCACGGAACAACACAAGTTGCTTGCCGCTGATGCCGTCATTTTTCATTTTCCCCTTTGGTGGTTTGGTATGCCGGCTATTCTCAAAGGCTGGATAGACCGGGTGTATGCCTACGGATTCGCCTACGGATACAAAGGCGAAGGCAATCGTTATCGTTATGGGGACGGTGCTCTCAAAGGCAAACGAGCCCTACTATCGGTAATGGTAGGTGGACCTGAGGACGACTATTCACCCCGTGGTATTAATGGCCCTTTGGAAGAGTTATTGTTTCCCATCACCCACGGCATGCTCTTTTTTCCTGGCATGGATGTGTTGCCGACCCATGCCGTCTATGGGACCGGCAAACCGTCCAAAGCTATCGTAGAGAAGGAAATAGCCGCTTGGCGTCTCCGTCTTGAACATCTCTTCAATGAGTCGCCTATTCCATTCCGGCCTCAAAATGATGGAGAGTATCAGCGAAACATTCTTGCCGAACATATCGCTGTGGGGATGACGGGGCTGAGCATTCACATCGACAATTAACCGAGCTGTAAAAATAAGTCTCTGAAGACAAAATCTGCTTAACGTTCGCCGCTCCGGCGGAAAAGCTCGAAGTAACGAAGACGCGTAGCTTTTTGTCGTCCGTGTGACTGCAATTGTTACGCTCTCAACTGCTTATACATGATAAATGAATCCACAAACCCAAATCCCATATGTTTGTAGGCATTAGGAATTTTGCCAATAATTTTCATGAGATACCTCCTATATCCTGTTAGGTCTTTGTTGCCAGTAATGCTCCACAAGTCGCTAAAAAGCCGCCCGAAATTTTATTAAGTAATTTCCTTGCTTTATGTCCTTGAAATACAAAACTGGCTTTTGAAGCTAAACATGCATAGAGGCTTAAAATGCCACCTACGGCACATGTAGAAATAATAAAAACTATAATAACATCTGATGCTTTGAATGACTGTAAATCGATAAATGCAGGGAAAAATCCCATATAAAACAATATTGCTTTAGGGTTGGATAATGTCATTAGAATTCCGACAGCCAAACTTGAGGCATTTACACCTTTTTCAGCGGCGATCTCTGATGTGTCCAGAACATCTGACGTCCAAGTAACGTAAGCTAGCCAAAAAAGATATGTAATTCCGACGTATTTTATTACTGTAGTGAACTCACCCAGGATGCTTGCCACAGTCGACAAACCTGACAAAGCAAGAGAAATAAAAATGTAGTCCGCAAATAGCACTCCAACTACAACTAATAACCCTTGCAGCCAGCCATAAGAAAGAGATCTCGATACAACAGCGAGAACACTGGGTCCGGGAATAGCTGCGGATAAAAGCATCGCAAAAAATAATGCTATCCCTGATGTTATCGACATAGTATCTCCTTAGGCAGTATAACGCGAAGCACAGCGGTTGCCCGTTAGTGACGTCCGGCGGCCGCAGGCCGAGAGCCGCTGCGTATTGTTGTGCAATTATTTGCTTACACCGATTAACTCTATGAGCACACGTCCCAGTTGAGCTATTGCGGCATTCCTTTCTTCAAATGATGCTGTTGTTTCTGTTATATAGAAGGCCACAAATACTGGTTCGCGCTCCGCAGGCCAGATAACCGCCGTAATGGATCTAGAGCCAAATCCACCCGCACCGGTTCTATCACCAATAATCCAATCACTAGGCATGCTTGACCGAAATAAGCCATCGGCTACCTTGTTATTCACTAACCAAGTCTGCAAATAACGCTTAGACTCTAGTGATAACACGTTACCCAACAACAGTTCAAGATTGCTAACCATTGCATTAGGTGTCGTTGTATCCCGCTCATCGCCCGGCACGGCTTGATTAAGGTCGGTCTCCCAGCGATCTAAACGAGTAACCTTATCACCTAGCTGCCTAGCAAAATCGGTCACATTTTCAGGCCCCCCTAAACTCTGTAAAATCAGGTTGGCGGCGGTGTTATCACTTGTTGTCATTGTAGCTTCACAGAGTTCAAAAAGAGTTATGTCACGTGTGTCAGCATACTCTTCTAAAACGGGTGAATAAGTTACTAGATCAGATGATGAAACACTTACACTCGTTGTAAGTTGCTCACTACCTGTATCGACACGCTGCAATAGAGCCGCACATGCCAGCGTTTTGAATGTACTGGATAGTGGAAAACGCTGGTCAGCGTTGTATTCCCATCGCATTCCCGTTTCCGTGTCGTGCGCAGCAAACCCGATACGTGCATCAAGGTGGCTCTCAATGCGCTTAAGTTCGGAAAGAAGAACATCCTCATCTGCGATCAACAAAGAGGAAAAAGTTGCTATGCTTAAAAGTAAAACAAAATGGGATACAGTCATTCTATGTGTCATCTGGGGTCTCTTTAGGTATTTGATCCCGGCAACGCAAACCGCCTAACGTTATCGTGCCTGGAGTGGTTATTTAGGTGCGATACTCAGAGGCCTCGAGTTTATAAGTTCGCTGTTTTTCCAGCAAAAAATTTTTGACTCTTCAGCGCTATATTTTTCAGGTAACTGGTTAAATTCTTGATCGTTACCTTGAAAAGAAAGATCGACCGAGGTGCTGCTAATATACTCGTGGTACAGATCAAGAACACCCTTCAAGTCATCAGGAAAAACGGCTCTTACTACCTCAAACACTTCACGCTCCTAGCCATTGACGCTCGTAATAAACGGCGCGCGGAATAGGCGTCCCGCGACCGCAGGGAACAAATTTGGCCAGCTTGTTATAAGCATCTATTTAATATTCTGACCTATAAAATTATTTAGCTCGGAAGGCGACCTGATTATGCAGAGTGATTTATTAGCAGACATCATTTCCAGTCTGCACAGGAAGTCGTCGTTCCAGAACTTTGGACATAGCCTTAATACTTTATAGCTTTGCAACGTTCCTTTCAGTACTGAGCTGCCATCAGGCCAACCTTCAGGTTTTGTAATAAGTCCTTTTAGCAGCCGTTTGGTCACAAACCAGTAGCTAGTGAAGTATGGCAGATCAATGTAGATCAACGTATCAGCGGCTTCCAGACGCTCGGTAGTTTTCAACCCAGTTGTCCATAAAGCTGCGTTTAGGCAGCTAGTTTATTGATCACCATTTCATCCAGTTTTGCCGGATTCAATGATACTGCTCCTTTGGGCGTCCAGTTTCTGGTTTCACCTGACCAACGAGCCGGGTTTTTGCTCTTTGCTTCTTCATACACCGCTTTGCGTTTGCGTAGCTGCGCTGAGTCATCACCTTGATGACGGCTGCTTGGAGTCACGAAGTTAATGCCGCTATGCAGGTGGCAGTCATTGTAGGCCCGCTCGAAGGCGAGCATCCATTCGCGTACAGCTTGCAACGAAGCGAAGCCAGTTGATGGCCATTGCGGACAGTATTTGACCGTTTTAAAGAGTGACTCAGAGTAAGGGTTGTCGTTACTCACCCGTGGGCGGCTATGCGACATCAACATCCCTAATTCAGCTAAGCGGGTACGCAGGGTATAAGACGTCATCGGTGCACCATTATCTGAGTGCAGCACCGGTGGGTTATGCCAGCACCCCTCGCGGATGAGAGCCCGTTCGATGAGGTGTTTTGCCAACTCGCCGGACTCCGCTTCATGGACTTCCCAAGTCACGATTTTACGGCTGTAGATGTCCATGACTAAATACAAATACCAGTGCTGTCCTTTCACTGTTGACGCGCAGTAGCTGATATCCCAACTCCATACTTCGTTAGGACGTGTGGCTGTATAACTGGTCGGTTGAGCCACTTTTTTGGGTGGCTGTGTGCGCCCACGATGATTAAGCTGTTCATGTTTTTTCAGTACACGGTAAAAGGATGACTCCGACGCCAGATAAACACCCTGATCGGCCAGTAAGGGAACGATCTGAGACGGTGGCAGGCTCTTGTACTCCGGTAGATTGCAGGTCGTCATGATCTGGTCCTCTTCATCCGCTGTCAACTGATGGGGCTGAACGATGGGTGTCGCCTCAGGGCGTCGATCCTGAGTGATCGCCCCATCCCCTGTACGCCAGCGTTTCAATGTGCGTTGATTGATACCCATCACCTGAGCAGCCTGGTAACGAGAAGCCCCGGTGGTAACAGCTTCATCAAAGCACTCTAAAAGCCTTGTACGATCATGCAACGGAGTTAGCTGTCCTCGTTGTCCGGATCTGTTCCATACAAGGCTTCGAGCTTTTTTGATAGCACCAGTAATGACGTCGTTTCAGCCAGTACACGATCTTTACGGCGTACTTCCGCCTGTAATCGTTTGATGGTTTTTTTATCCTGGCGCTGCTGCTTTTGAGTTGCCTGATCCTGGCCTTTTTGCTGTGATGCACCTTGAAGGCAGGCGACTTTCCAGCGTTGAACCTGCTCTACATATAAGCCTTTTTCGCGGCAATAGTGACTCAGTTCAGCTTCGGAAAGACTCGCTGTTTCGATCACGACAGCCAGCTTGGATTCGGGCGACCAATCATCAGCGGTATTACGATTGCCTGGCACAGGTACTCCTTGTTGTCGGCACTGTTTTAACCAACTATACAGGGTCACATCAGAAATGCCTTCCTCTGTAGAAACAGACGGCACAGAGCGATTGATCGGTGGCAATAACTTTTTCAGCACAGCCGCCTTACGTTCATTGGAATAACGGGGCATACAAGCTCTCATTCCACCCGCTCAGGGATTAAATTTGGCTAAATCGCCAACTGGACAACTAGGCTAACAGAGCGGGCGCTGACTAAACGAATCGATTGGACCAAACCCATCGATTATCCAACTTTCAGACGACAGGATGTTTTCGTGTGCCTCATCGAATGTCTTACGATCGGCCAGTTCGCCATTCTTTTGGTACACGATTGAATCTAGTTGGTGTAGCGGTATGCCGGTCGCTGTCGCTAGTGCTTTACTTAAAGTAGACTTGCCGCTTCCTGGCTTACCAAAAACTGCAATTTTATACATACTGCCTCCCTAAAATGGATGATTCCCATGAGCGGTAGTTTTCAACCCAGTTGTCCATAAAGCTGCGTTTAGGCAGCTAGTTTATTGATCACCATTTCATCCAGTTTTGCCGGATTCAATGATACTGCTCCTTTGGGCGTCCAGTTTCTGGTTTCACCTGACCAACGAGCCGGGTTTTTGCTCTTTGCTTCTTCATACACCGCTTTGCGTTTGCGTAGCTGCGCTGAGTCATCACCTTGATGACGGCTGCTTGGAGTCACGAAGTTAATGCCGCTATGCAGGTGGCAGTCATTGTAGGCCCGCTCGAAGGCGAGCATCCATTCGCGTACAGCTTGCAACGAAGCGAAGCCAGTTGATGGCCATTGCGGACAGTATTTGACCGTTTTAAAGAGTGACTCAGAGTAAGGGTTGTCGTTACTCACCCGTGGGCGGCTATGCGACATCAACATCCCTAATTCAGCTAAGCGGGTACGCAGGGTATAAGACGTCATCGGTGCACCATTATCTGAGTGCAGCACCGGTGGGTTATGCCAGCACCCCTCGCGGATGAGAGCCCGTTCGATGAGGTGTTTTGCCAACTCGCCGGACTCCGCTTCATGGACTTCCCAAGTCACGATTTTACGGCTGTAGATGTCCATGACTAAATACAAATACCAGTGCTGTCCTTTCACTGTTGACGCGCAGTAGCTGATATCCCAACTCCATACTTCGTTAGGACGTGTGGCTGTATAACTGGTCGGTTGAGCCACTTTTTTGGGTGGCTGTGTGCGCCCACGATGATTAAGCTGTTCATGTTTTTTCAGTACACGGTAAAAGGATGACTCCGACGCCAGATAAACACCCTGATCGGCCAGTAAGGGAACGATCTGAGACGGTGGCAGGCTCTTGTACTCCGGTAGATTGCAGGTCGTCATGATCTGGTCCTCTTCATCCGCTGTCAACTGATGGGGCTGAACGATGGGTGTCGCCTCAGGGCGTCGATCCTGAGTGATCGCCCCATCCCCTGTACGCCAGCGTTTCAATGTGCGTTGATTGATACCCATCACCTGAGCAGCCTGGTAACGAGAAGCCCCGGTGGTAACAGCTTCATCAAAGCACTCTAAAAGCCTTGTACGATCATGCAACGGAGTTAGCTGTCCTCGTTGTCCGGATCTGTTCCATACAAGGCTTCGAGCTTTTTTGATAGCACCAGTAATGACGTCGTTTCAGCCAGTACACGATCTTTACGGCGTACTTCCGCCTGTAATCGTTTGATGGTTTTTTTATCCTGGCGCTGCTGCTTTTGAGTTGCCTGATCCTGGCCTTTTTGCTGTGATGCACCTTGAAGGCAGGCGACTTTCCAGCGTTGAACCTGCTCTACATATAAGCCTTTTTCGCGGCAATAGTGACTCAGTTCAGCTTCGGAAAGACTCGCTGTTTCGATCACGACAGCCAGCTTGGATTCGGGCGACCAATCATCAGCGGTATTACGATTGCCTGGCACAGGTACTCCTTGTTGTCGGCACTGTTTTAACCAACTATACAGGGTCACATCAGAAATGCCTTCCTCTGTAGAAACAGACGGCACAGAGCGATTGATCGGTGGCAATAACTTTTTCAGCACAGCCGCCTTACGTTCATTGGAATAACGGGGCATACAAGCTCTCATTCCACCCGCTCAGGGATTAAATTTGGCTAAATCGCCAACTGGACAACTAGGCTAACAGAGCGGGTGAGGCAGAAACACAAAACCCACCTCTTTGGGGTGGGTTTGATAAACTAAAACTAAAAGTGCATCAGCAATCCCACCATTCCTATGGAATGATGATAATTCGCACTGTCTGCTGCTGAAGATTTGTTTTCATTAGTGGATCGTCGTATATGGAAAACTGATTGTCAATCAGTATTTATCCCAAATGCACTTGCCAAAACAGCGGCTGGTCATGTTGCGTCATTACCACTTAACAATAGAGAAAGCCAAGGCCGATGTAGCAAGAATGGCTGAAAGGCCCACCGCCGCAAAAACGTCACCCAGTAAATTATTGTGTAATCAAACATTTCGACACTCCTGTGTCCTAAATAAGATCACCTGAATAACTGGGGGAATCCGAAGTTAAAGATCTACACACTATGTACTCCTTGTAAAACCTAATGCCTAAAGCACCGGCACAGCTTCAACACGTCCGGTGCCAATATTGCTAGCCTTTCTCCATGGCGCTCAAAGAAGGTTTGTAAATTCGGCACGCTTGGACTCTTTGTCATAACGCAAAGTGGTGCAAAAATTGTCCGGCAACAGCGTCTTGTTAGCGATGGAACATTTTTGCGGTTTTGACATTAGACTCACCAAGAACTTCCTTAAGTTGACTGGCTATTTTGTCCATAGCTTCAAAGCCCTCCAGTTTGGTAACACCACCGCCAGAGCTGTGTATGACGATAGATTTGATTTTACCGTGGATAGGTTGAAGAACCGCGTTTGTAATGCTGCTGATCTTCAAAGAACGAGTTTCATTGAAGTCTGATACCGATATAGCGTCTTGATTGATTTCAAGGGTTATTTTGCTGCTATTGGCTTCCCAGTACTTGAGCTCTTTAATTTTATTAAAGCCCAGATAGATGAAGAAAGCACCAAGTAAAAACTCCCAGCTCTCTTCCAGGATCATTGCATATGCGAAAGCAGATCCAGCAACGATAAATACCAAACCAATGGCCGCTATTTTCAGTTTATTACGCCGTAAAAATTTCTTATCGAGTTTGTATATCATGTCTGTAGTTTGCTTCCTTGCAGATCGCTAACACCCTACGCATGTGTGCGAACCTGTACTAATTAACTCATCAATATCAACGTTTATCCGTTGGGCTGTTTTACCGGTTGAGCGGATTTCATTTATGCCTGAATTAGCATTCTTTTTCCACTCATTAGAGCTCATCTGACCATGGACCATGATCATACCCCCAGCTGAGACACCACGCGCCTTCGAACGTGCTTGATCACCTTCTTCCTGCTTGTGCCCGATCGGATCACCTCCGAGTGCAATCCGGTATTCGCGGTAGGGCTCGCCATCCCTTAAGAGATAAAGTTTCCGTTCTCCCTTGAGAACTAACACTGCGTCTGCCTGCGGAAGATCTGCGGCAAGCAACGCTGGCCAGCGGGAATCTGCAAAGTAGACGCCAGCCCCTAGAGCCAGAATAATGAGTAGGGTTGCTGGAAGTCTGTATCGCACTTTAACCGCCTTTAGGAATAACCGCGGTAAACAGCGGCAAACTTTTGCTTTCCAGCGTGAAATGACGTGTCGAATGTGTAGATATAAGAAGCGCAATCACCCAAGATTATTGCCGTGACTAAAATTACGATCTTGTATATTCTCATTTGAACTCCTGTACTGGAATATTGCGACGTCATGGCTCAATCAGCTCGCTTGGCGGTTGATCGCCAAGCGTAGATCCTAGACTTCCATGTGCCTGGTATTAGATATCATCGTGCAAGCTTGTGGGTAAGGCGCAGATCGTCTAACTCTCCCGTTAGCTGTAAGGGTGCTCCCTTACCCGTAACTTTCCTCAAATCATTTAGCTATGCAAAACACGTATAGACCGAAGGTCTCTCGCTACCCTCGAGCCACCGAGTATGCACATCACAGATATTAAGATTATAATCACTGGCTAAGTCAGACCCACCCTACTATTTACTATTGAATTCCAAGCCTCGGGCCTATTACTGTGAGCACCCTTCATCGAAGTGACAAAAGCCAAGTCCGGCCTGTTCGCAAAGGTCTGCACCCGAGGAATCTACACAACCAGGGCTATGACTTCCCCGCCCTGGTAAAAAGCCACCCCGCACTCGCCCCCCATGTGAAACCGAACGCTTATGGTGACCTTTCCATCGACTTCGCAGACCCTTTAGCCGTAAAAATTCTCAACACCGCATTATTAAACAGATACTACGACATTGTCGATTGGGATATTCCAGAGGGCGCGCTTTGCCCTCCAATTCCAGGTAGAGCCGACTATATCCATTACATGGCTGACTTGCTTGGGCTTGAACAGCACAGCATCAAGCTGCTCGACATAGGGACCGGAGCCAATGGAATCTACCCGCTACTGGCCTGCCAAATATACGGCTGGCAGTGTGTCGGTAGTGACATTAACACTCAGTCGCTTGAAAACGTCGCCAGGATTATCGCCAACAACCCCACACTCAAAGAACGTTTCACGCTGCGCACACAGCAGGATAAAAATCACATTTTTGAAGGGATTATTCAAGCTGGGGAGTTCTTTGACGTCAGCGTATGCAACCCACCCTTCCATGCCTCGCTTGATGAAGCACTTAAAGGCAGCCAGCTTAAACTCAATAATCTTGCTCGTAGTCGCGGTGAACAAAAAGCAAAAACCAAATCCCCCACTCTGAACTTTGGCGGGATGGGAGCCGAGCTGTGGTGTAAGGGGGGTGAACAGTTGTTTCTGAAAAAGCTGATAAGAGAAAGCCAGGTGTATGCAACTCAATGCCGCTGGTTTACCAGCCTGGTTTCAAAAGCTGACACGGTTAAACCTGCAAAGAAGTTGATTCGGAAGCTCGGTGCCGTTGATATACGGGAAATAGAGATGAAACAGGGAAATAAGACTACCAGGGTATTGGCCTGGACATTCATCTGAGCGCGTGCTTAAGTAGAAAACGTAAGCAAATCATCGCTTTCATAAAGGCGTTTTTCTGACCTTTTCATACCCAGTTTTTGAAGCAGGCTCGCTGATGCTAGATTGTCTGTCACGGCTACACCATAAACATCTGAAACCATACCAGTTTCCAAAGTGAAATTTAAAACAGCTTGCGCAGACTCAAAAGCATAGCCTTTGCCTTGGTACTCTTCGAGTAGACCATACCTGATGTCTGAGTATGTTGAGTTTGGGATTTTCTCTATACCTGAGTAACCTATTTTTACTGCTCGGTTATCTTTTAAGGAAACAATGAAAGTACCAAAACCCTTTGACCAGTGACTCACTTTTTCTGCTACATACTTCTCTATGTACTCCAGGTTATAAGGTTTACCACCGGGTAAATATCGAGTTATCTCTACTGAAGTGAAAAGCTTGGTATAAATATCAATGTCTTTCAGTGTCACTGGCGTCAGTATTAATCTTTCTGTTTCAATCATTGAACTTTCCCATTCCTCTTGAACATATAACAGCAAGCGCACCACCGATTAGCCAAAGCCGTTCCCTCTGAACTCTGGAGCGACATACAACTCACTAATATAGATACCAAAGCCATCAACCAAGGCTCGGAGGTATCCACAGATCTTGCCTTTACTTTCGCACAGAAAGGTTTCACTTTCGAGCAGTGATTTCTTGAAGGTATCAATTGCATCGTCGCTCAAAAACGAGCTCCAATCTGGCTCCTTTCCCAGGAGGAATATTAACTCAAGCTCGTGCTCTTTCTGGTATTTCAGGATGTTGCTCATAGGGTAAACTTCATTATTCATAGTGGCTGTGATTCCTGTCCCGCCGACGCTTGTGGAGACGAAATAATCCACAACTATTGTAAAAGAGCTGTGGGTGTCCTGCCGCCAGTACCTTGAACAAGGTGGTGGGCTGCGTCTATGCTGATCAATAGGCATTTCCAGAAAACCAGTGTCTTGGGAGCGACCGAATCATGAGCTACCCTTACCAACCGCAGACTTTCCGCAGACACCCAAGCCTAGTGTTGTCAGCCTTAGTCGCGCTGGCGCTGCTGGGTGCCTGCAACAAGACCACGACGGACATTCCGTTGGCGACGCTGGTCGAGCAGCATGCTGAATATAATGGCCAGACCCTGACGACCATTGGCATTGTCCGGACCTTTGATGTGCCCCGACATTACTGGATCGAAGACGATGACCTGAATCGGGTTGCCATAGAACCGGACGAGGCCGTGTCAGATTTAGTGGGCAAGCGGGTCCGGGTAACCGGACACTACCGAGCAAGCCGTGAGACAGGCCGTGTGCTGGAGGCTACCGAAGTTACCCTACTGGATACAGAGTCTAAGTAGCTTGTTATGTTGCACTCTTAGAACCCTGAGTTTGGCTGTTTAAGGAACGCCTTTTCTTCTTCTGTCGAGTTACGCCCCAGAATTTTATTTCTATGGGGGTAACGGCCAAATCTATCGATGATTGCTTTGTGCTTGTACTCAAAATCCAAGCTATTTTGAATACCTAACGCTTCATACAATTTTACTGCTTCCACGTGGATTAATTTTGACTCACTGTGCATAAATGGCATATACAAAAAAGAACACTGAATATCAGATAGCTGTTTTTCTAAATTTTTTGAGATTGCAAATTGCGCTAAAGCAAGAGCCATAGGATCACAAGCAAATGAATCAGGTGTATCACGGTAGATATTGCGTGAGAACTGATCAAGAACGATAACCTCGGCAAGGCTGCCAAGCGCTGTTTTTCGCCATGAAAAAAGCTCTCCGGCCTTAGCTTGATTATGAAGATATCCAAAACGCTTTTGGATCATGGAATCAAGCCTGTCATCGGCGCATAAAATTGGACGCTGTGTGTACTACATGCTGAAAAATCAAAAGGTGTTCGATGAAAAACGTTTCTTAGCCGGTTAAGTCGCGGGGCAAGGTGAGCTGAACGTCTAACTGGAACACCCTGGCTGATGCTCAAATGAAGATTGGGTTACCCTTAGCCATAGCTGAACCACCCATCTTCTGGCACAAGACCGTAGCCTGTGCGAATTAATTAGACGCTTTGTCGCCGCGCACTACCATCAGCAAGGTGGTTTGCATCTGTACTGAGCCTGAAACTAACTGGCTTGGAACCCAACGCTTTGAATAGTGCCAGCCACAGGTTAACCGATGAATGTCTCGGCTTTGGCATCCTGCGTTGCTCTATCGTCTGGCAACCACAATGACAGATAGAAGCAGTCTATCTTGCTGATGGACAACAGACTGGCCGCTAACGCGGCCAGGAGAGCGGTTTTACCTATTGACTCCGTGAGGGCTCATATGGGTTAAGCTTGTTTACTAGGGTTTCCTTTCTGCTCCGCCCAATTTAAAAGCGCGTCCAAAGCAGGACACAGTGCCTGCCCCCATTCAGTTAACCTATATTCAACCTTGGGTGGCACCTGAGGGTATACCGTACGCTGCACAATCCCGTCCGCCTCCATCTTTCGTAGCTGCTGAGCCAGCATTTTTTGCGAGATGCCGGGGATGAGCTTCTCGAAATCAGAATAGCGTTGCACTTGTCCATCAAACAAATGGAATAGAATAATGAGCTTCCAGCGCCCTTCTAGTAATTTAATTGCTTCAAGCGCTTCAGCCGCTGCACTAGCAGGCGTATAAATCTTTCTCATAGGTATGTGACTTACTTTTAGGTGCGTTCTTGATTATTTGTAAGTGCAAGCAGAAACTTCCTAGTAAGCAATATTAAAGCCGGAGAAACATAAATGAAAATTCAGTTAACTGCTCCCCTCGACAAATACTTTGACATCAGCAACGGCATAGACTCTGCCCGAGTATATGATTGTTTCACACAAAGCGCGACTGTGCATGATGAGGGTGGCACTTATCAGGGTCTTGCAGCTATTAAATCGTGGCTACAAGAAACTCGGAAAAAGTACCAATTCAACTCAAAGCCTATAAGTATTGCCAAAAAAGGGCACCAAGAAATCGTGGTGGCAGAAGTCAGCGGCAATTTCCCAGGCAGCCCAATACAACTGAATTATGTCTTTGTACTTAACGACGGAAAAATTCAATCACTGGAGATCTCCTAATGGTTATGGATTTAGCTCTAAAAGGCAAAAAAGTGTTGGTGACTGCCGGTACGAAAGGAATAGGTAAAGCAGCTGTGACGCTGTTTAGAGATAGTGGCGCGAACGTAATTGCGGCGGCACGAACCCGTCCTGCCTCGTTTCCCGAAGAACTATTTGTCGCCGCAGATCTTACAACAACACAAGGGTGTAATACTGTAATTGATGCCGTCAAAAAACGTCTCGGCTGCATAGACGTAATTGTCCATGTTTTGGGCGGCTCTTTTGCACCGGCAGGTGGTTTTGCGGCGCTAAGCGAAGACGTATGGCAACATGAGTTGAATCTCAATCTTTTTCCCGCAGTTCGTTTAGACCGCTTATTGTTGCCCGCCATGCTGGCGCAAGGGGAAGGTGTTATTATTCATGTTACGTCCATTCAACATGTACTTCCTTTACCAGAGTCAACCACTGCCTATGCTGCCGCTAAAGCTGCACTGTCAACATATAGCAAAAGTTTGTCTAAAGAAGTCTCACCAAAGGGCGTTAGGGTTGTCCGTGTGTCGCCGGGATGGGTTGAAACAGAGGCATCAGTGGCCTTAGCCGAACGGCTTGCCCAGCAAGCAGGCACCGATTACGAGGGCGGCAAGCAAATCATTATGGCATCACTTGGTGGCATTCCGCTTGGGCGACCGTCAAAGCCTGCTGAAGTAGCAAACCTGATCGCTTTTCTGGCATCTCCACGCGCGGCGTCTATTACTGGTGCAGAGTTTGTTATTGACGGAGGAACTGTGCCTACAGCTTAACGCCAACCTTCAGCGGAGCAGGCGCGTTAGCAGCTGCGTCCGCTGGAAGGTATTGTTAACGATTTGTTCACGCAAACCGTCTAAATCTACCACTCATTCTAAGACCATCTCTCATATTCATCCCCATCAAGATGAGATTGATTGCACCAGCAAGCAATTCGACGCCTTGCACTACGTAGAAATTAGTATCAAAAGCGTCTACGGATGCCCAACGATCAAGAAATACTGCGCATGGAATTAGCACCAATATTCCATTGGCACCAATAAACGGCATTCTCTTCTTCTTTTGTAGTACGAGCTTTCCCCTTCTTGATTTTGCTAAGGCGAAACCACTACCGCCAGTTAATGCAATGGAAGGAACAAGGATAAACAAGCCTGGCCATACAATGAGACTTTTCAGGGTTGCGATGGATTCCTTTGTACCGAAAAGCTCAACGAAAATAGTTGCCGAGAAAAACGTGGCAATACACAAGACGGCAACGGATGCTGCAAGTCGATGGAGTATGAGCGTCATGGTTTCCTCCGGGATTGCTAGTTGGTAACATGTTGTCATTATGTGAATGGCGACCATCGTTGTCAACATGTTGTCAAATCACCGAAGGATTGCATATGAACGACACTCAGAAAGGCCCGGTGTTCACCGAAATTGTTCTTGAAGTATTCAAGCTGGGAGGGCTCCTTGTAAGTGAAGGTGACCATATGGGTTCGGAATATGGCATTACGAGTGCTCGATGGAAGGTTTTGGGTGCTCTTTACCTAGCGGGTGAACCACAAACTGTACCTCAAATAGCCAGAAGCATGGGGCTGACGCGACAAGCTGTACAACGACTTGTTGATGCCATGCGTGAGGATAAACTTCTGTTTTTCCAGGACAATCCAGGACATAAGCGCGCAAAGCTTATAAGCCTCTCGGAATTTGGGAATACGGTATTTTTGAAGTTGGATGAAAAACAATCGGGATGGGCAATGAAATGCTCAATAGGTATCACCAAGACAGAACTTGAGACAACACTGTCTGTTCTTAAGCGAATCTCCGACTCTATTGACCGATAACGCTTTACTCACCGGAAAATTGCGAGCGGCAGCGAGTCATTTTCCGGTGAGTAAAGCTTTAGCCATTATTCTGCGGCATTTAAGAATGCCAACTTAGCACCAAAACCAATAAAGACGACGCCAGTAACCGACTTTAACCATTTGGTAAAGCTAGCACTGCTTGTAAGATCCTTTAACCGAGCTAGCAAAAAGACCATGGCAGAAAACCAAACTAAATTAATGAAGGCATGTGCTGAAACCAGGAAATATACTTGGTAAGCGCTCTCACCTATAGACAAGAACTGCGGAAATGCCGCCAGATAAAACATGGATACTTTAGGATTCAGCATATTAGTGAGAAAGCCTTCAACGAAGGCACCCCGGGTGGATATGATATTTTGCTTCTTTTTAGAGGATAGCAATGCTGTTTTTTGCTTGTTACTCCAAACAGCCAAAAGCGATTTAATACCTATCCAGCAAAGGTACCCTGCACCCAACAGTTTGAAGATGAAGAAAGCTTGAGCGGACTGTACGAGAAGAATCGATATCCCAAATATGGACAAGGTTCCATGGACATAAAATGCCGCCACAAACCCCCAGACATTAGCAAATCCCGCCTTACGTCCAGATGTGGGTACTGTTTTAGCCACCAACACACCATTTGGGCCTGGTGAAATCACTAGCAAGGTAGCCACAAAAACAAAAGTCAGCAGATTCACGATATCCATTTTTCTTCCCCTCTTGGTTTAATCGCACTTGGGCGGCAAGCTGCGTTTGTTAGCACTAATAGTTACCTACCTGGTTGCCATTCTTTGTGCGTAGGAATACCTTCATACTCCAACCACTCAACATCGTGATCTGTCAAATATGAGCCTCAGGCCGTACACCGGGATCATCATCCAAAGTTGCGACTCGCAAAATTATATGTTGCTGGTTGGGTCTTTCTGCTACGAGATGTGAGCCGCAAACCGAGCAAAAATGCCTCACTTTTCCAGGACTCGATTCAAAGCTCGAAAGCTTCTCTGCTCCCTTTGCCCATCGGAAATTTTCCCTCATGACACCTGCTGTAGGTGTGAAAGGTGCAGCGTGCGCTTTTTTACAGGTTTTGCAGTGACAAAAGATAATAGGCATATCCAGTGTAGAAACCTCGTATTCTATGGCTCCACACAAACAGCTCCCTTTCACAGACTTACCTCCCAAAACAGTTATAGCGCTGTTATTTTTTTAATTATCATTAGTAGCTTTTTTAATTAATTTGTTTATAGAAGACTCTATTTCTTCATTAATTTGGCAAAGTGGAAGTATGAGCGCTTTTGACTTGTCCGTGAAAAGATAGAGGCTATGCTTATCTTTTTCTACAGACTGTATGCACTGCCAAGTATAGGTGGATGTGCATAAATGGTTGGATTCAGTGATTCCTGAATCTGATATTTCTAATTCCCACTGCCCTAGCACACTCCCTTTCTCATCGGTTGCCGCTGCCACGTAGAGACGCATATATATTTGTTGCCAACAATTAACTAAAACAAACCAAATGCCAAACGCTACCAATGCTCTATTAAGATGTTCGTAGCTATAACAGCATTCACTGTCATAAACCGAGTACATTTCTAGAGCGAAGAACGCCAGTAAAAACCAATAGAAGATACTGAACAGTGTAACTTTCCACTTCATTCCTGGAGATTGATTGATTCTGGCCATGGTGAACTTATTGAAATGGCTAAAGTCATCTTTGCTTAGGCTAATAGTGAACTTCATGCTTCCCCTAAAATGTGACCCAGTGCTTTGCTTGGTTATGAGTTTCCTGATCTCTCAATATCTTCACCGAACATGATTCGATGCCCCTCAGGTGTTGCTACGCCAAACTCACGTATGCCCCAAGGCTTATCAGATATTGCCTGAAAAATTTCGGCACCGCGCTGCTGATAATCATGATAAATCTCGTCGATGCCCTCGCAGTTTACATAAGCGAAGTACGAATGTTCATGTGTATCGCGGGCCGGAAGCTCGTCTGGACAGTGCCCCAACATGATGTGAAAACTACCGAGGCTCAGAAACGACCAGCCGTCCACGCGGAACCGAACGGAAAAACCAAGCTTGTCGAGAAAGTAGCTTTCGGTCTTCTCAATATCCTTGACCGCCAAAACATGCTGGGTGGCTTTTACTTCAAACACAAATGACTCCCTTTATGCGTGTAGATACTCATAACGTCGCGTTGAGCGCCTTGCGCCGCGAGTGTGTTCGAACGCTTAGTTAGAATTCACCGCTATTCAATTCCAACCGACGAAACATGAGACTTCCGCCACTCAGCAACGTCACAGAAACCCTCCATTTCCACCAATAGCCCTCTTGTAAAGGCATACAACTCGTCACCTTCGTTTGTCATCTGAGAGTTCTACGCTTTAATGCAGCCAACGCGTTGATTTGTTATGACTGTCCAAGCACATGTCGTATGCCCATGCGATTAATATAATTAGTGGGTCACGTATCAATAAGTACACAGGGCCCCATTGATGCCCTCAGGGGTATCAACTAATGACTAGCATAGTTATACATTTTACTCTGACCAGACGGCATATTCATTACCATTTGGATCAGTGAAGTGGAAACGGCGACCGCCAGGAAAAGTGAAAATATCTTGAACAATTTCCCCTCCAGACAACTTTACTTGTTCGAGAGTGGCCTCTAAGTCGGCGCTGTAAAGAACAACCAATACACTTCCATTGCTGGTAGTGGCTACACTGTCTGACTTAAAGAACCCACCATCCAGTCCAGCGTTTTTAATGGCTACATATTCAGGGCCGTAGTCTATAAACGACCATCCAAAAGCATCAGCGAAGAACCTTTTTGTTGCTTCAAGGTCTCGTGAGGGCATTTCAATATAGTTGATTTTCCCGGTCTCTTTCACAGTTTTCTCCTTGATGCCTAACGTTGTTCACCCGTACGGCTTTGCAGTGAAGGCGAAGCCGCGAAAAGCTGTCGCTGTACCTGGCCTTATTATCTATCTCTTCGGATGAACTTGGCAATCTTACAATCCTCTGACACTCGTTCTACGCGGTCATTTAGATCGGTAGCTTCAGTATCTAACTCAGGTTGCCGGGGAAGCTGCTTTGGCAACCGGATATTTTTTACAATGCCCAAGTTATGCCGTGCATTCAGAACCCACCAGCCTGGATCTGGTTCATCGGTATACAGACCAAGCATGGCCGACACAGCAACGGCCCGTCAGGGACATCCGCGCGGCTGCAAACCACGTACTGCTGCGAATTGTTTTAGTCAGACCGTAACTCTTCGAACGTCATAACACCTCCTCAATATGAACCATTTGGATGTATTCTTTAATCAGTTTACTCATGCCACTCAGTACATTTGGTGGATAATGCGCAGCTGGCAGCCAATAGCCGATTCAAGTTCATTAAGTAGCTTTTCGGAGTCTTCGCATCCAGGATCGCCAGCGCGCAGAACGAATCGACTAAAGCCCATGGGCCACTTGTAAGAGAGGTCGTTCAAAGTTAATTTCTCTTCGCAACAGGGCATGGGTAGTTGGTCGAGTTGAAAGCCGCCCTCATCCGAGTAGTCTTGCTCCATGAGTTCATGCCATTGATCAACCCTAAGCTCGGTGTTGCAACTTGGGCAATGAATAGACTCGAAATTCTCACCACAGTCCCTGAAAACGATATGCTCGTTCGTTTCAGGTGTTATTTCCGATATATGAAGCCAAGCTCGTTGAATCAGTGCGACTGCCGCATCCTGCGATCCCTTACTTGGGACGAATTTTGGGTCGGCAGGAATGAAGCAGACATAGTGTTCTGACATTTGTATACCTAACGAGCCTGTAGAAAAACCAATTTATAGTGCATCAATCTTTCCTCGGTGCTCGATTTGTTCATTTATAATGCCACTCCCTTCAATGTCTGTTTCGGCGCTCTCGGGACTGGCATTTCTTTGTCTTACTGCCACATCAGTCAACAGTGGCCTGATTGATAAGGCTTTCAGCCGGGCTTACGCCTTCGTTGCTTCAACTACTTAACTGTCCGTATTTTGCCAGTTTTTCAACATTATGCACCAAGCAGTACAACTGCCACTGGCCCTGAACCTTGCTTTTGCCGCGCAAGCTAAAGCGGTTTAGCCTTTTGTTGGTCCCAATGTTGCCGAATACCGGTTCCACCACAGACATTCGGTGACTATAAATCTGCTTACCCTTCGGACTATCCACTCGGTGTTTCATCCAGTCGGTGTAGGTGGGTGCTCTTTGATCATTAAGCGCAAAGCTCACTTGCCTTCCGGCTCCTTTGCGATGGTCAGCTGATGTCGGATTTTTCATGCAACTCGCTTTTTTAGAACAATGACGGCACTGGAGCAACCGACCTTCAAAGTAGGCTGTAAGTTGGCCGTGTTCATTAGTTCTGATACCTCGATGACTTATTTGCTCACCCGCTGGACATCTGCACGTCATCGTCACGGGATCAAACTGGAACTCACTGGCTGGAATAAGGTGTTTAGCTTTAGGGTTACCGGGTGTCTGGTGGCGCTTGCCGTATTTGTCTTTCTGGTGTGCGAATTTGGGATCACGGCTTCTAAACTGATTGTCAGGAATGTAACCGTTGATCTGGTTCTGGTGAAGATATTCCATATTGGCTTCATTCGCAAAACCCGTATCGGCCGTCGCTATGATGCCACTTGCATATACGTTGTCATTAATGCCCAGTCGTTGATAACGAGCCTTGATACTTTCCAATACTGGTTGCAGGGTGTGGTGCTCTTGTCCTTCACCGAAGGCTTGAGCATCAATGACAATCTGATGCTTTTTATCGACGGCGGCCACACCGTTGTAACCTTGAATGGTGCCTTTACTGGTGGTCATTTTTGCTGATTCAGGATCAGTGATATTACTCTTCACTTCCTTGCTGCGTTTGCCCTTGCCCATCCTTGGCTGGCTGCGCTTTAAAAAATCACCGATCTTGTTGGCCGCCGCATCCAGTGTCTGGATGGTCTTGGCCTTGCGAATATCACGCTCCAGCGCTTCTTCGCTTTCATGGGTATCCTTTTCCTGATGCTCACTGAGGTGATGCTGGATCAGGCGTTTGAGCTTCTGGCGCTTTTGTTCCAACTCCTTAAACGTACCAGACCATTCCTTCGACGCATTGGAGCGCATCTTACAGCCATCGATGGCAAAGAGTTCATGACCCAGCAACCCTTGTTGATCACAGATCAGCAGCACCTGTTCAAATAAGGCTTCAATCGCCTGGCCTCGGCTACTGATAAAGTGAGCAATCGTGGTGAAGTGCGGCACGGTATCGCAGGATAACGCTTTGAAGATGATATTGGTTTCGCAGCACCACTGGATTTCACGGCTGGAGGTAATGCCCTTTGAGTAAGCAAATAAAATAATCTTGAGCAGTATAGCCGGATCATAGGCTGGGCGGCCTTCAGCATCATTTTTATAGGGCTGATGAAAAGCAGACAGGTCGAGTTTTTCAGAGATCAGGTAGTGTAGCGCAAATTCAAAAGTACCCGGTTGAATCTGTTCCAAGTAGTTGATGACCACCATCGACATCTGGTTGTAGTCGTAATGTTTGAATCGAGCCATCCCAGAGCCTCCGTCTCCTGAAAATCTCATCAGACCATAGATGAAGAGGTTTTTCTACAGCCTGAACGCCCGGCTCTGCGGCAGGAAAAAGAGTAGGCCATTTTTTGGCCGGAGCTTTTGCCTGTCCGGCAGCAACTGTTTGTTAACAGTTTATTGCCACTGAATTTTGAGGTCTTTATGTGACTGCGCGCAGTCGCGCAGATAGAGATTAATGAGGCTCTGATACGGAAGGTCTTTTTCTTCGGCCAGATTCTTGAAATACGCAATGGTATCTTCATCCAGCCTAATCGTAACCTGCTTCTTGAGCTTCTTGGCGTAAGGATTTTTTACGGAGTCTGAAAAATCGTAATGATCACGCATGCCTATACCCTTCATAAGTCTTTCGCTCTCGCTTATCAGCCTTTCGCGCAGAGATGATTCGAATGGTCTCACCGTCTCGGATCCTCGTCAGCAGCATGCTCAGGATCCGCTATTAGACGACCGAACTCGTCTGTAAAGGCGGTTTTGGCCTCATCGAACGAGACGTCATGCTTCTTTCGATTAGCGGCATCCTTACGAGGATCCCAGTCAAAGGTGAGATGGCTCATGCATTATATTGTAGTTACAATGTAAGTATTTTCAAGGTGCTGAGTCAGATACTGTTAACGCCCGCCATCACACACTCGTCGCGTGGATGGCCTTGTTAGCATTCGTTATCTCATGT
This sequence comes from Nitrincola iocasae, assembly GCF_008727795.1. NCBI lineage: Bacteria > Pseudomonadati > Pseudomonadota > Gammaproteobacteria > Oceanospirillales > Oceanospirillaceae > Nitrincola > Nitrincola iocasae. The sequence continues at coordinate 4,062,084 of NZ_CP044222.1, forward strand.
TGGCTAAACACTTGAACACCATGCCTGCGCAGCAACGCGACCGTAACCCCAATACCCGAAATCCGGTTACCTGAAAAGCTACCATCGTAGATGAAAGAGCTACCACAAGAAGGACTGGACTCAGCCAGTACCGCTATCTCAATGCCAAGCTTTTTGCACAGTTCCAATGCAATGGAGGCACCTGCAATGAAATCGTCGGTGACCACATTTCCGCCTTTTTCAACAACGTCGGTTTCACCATCTAACACCATGTTCCCGTTACCTTGGAAAATCTCCGCAGGTTTCCTGGGGATACTCATCCCGGCCTCAACTTCCGGGCAGACTGAAACGACCCGCCCCTCAGATACCTACTGCTCGATAAGTTGATCATGTACCGAAAGGCTTCCGCCGTCGTATCTAACCTTTCTCCCTAAAAGGCAGGCACTCATTAATACCTTTCTCAAATTGCCACCTCCGAGGATTGTGGTGCTAACGAGCCTGTCGGATTAGACATTTTGAAATCAAAATCCCGAGCATCGACAGCCCCTTCCTCATTCTGTTAATTGTGACCTGCTCAAATCAGGTAAATATTGCCACTCATTCAAACAGCCGATACTCTTTGGTTTAGGCTATCACAGTCACCATTTAGTAGATTATGACTTAACTCAATGCCTTTATTGCCCCTGTGTCGCAATCTTCTCAAGGTTATGCACCATGCAGTACATCAACCACTGTGCGTTCACCTTGGATTTACCCCTCAGGGTAAACCGATTCAAACCTTTGTTGCTTTCCAGGTTACCGAACACTGGCTCGACTGTTCCCAAGCGCTGACTGTAGATATGGCGGCCCATTGGACTGTCGATCTTCTGCTTCATCTTCTCGATAAAACTGGACAGGGGTTTGCGCTCACCCAGTGCAAAGCTAACCTGACGTCCATCTTGTTGATTAGCTCGGCGCAGGCACTGATGTTTTAGAGAGCAGTCTCGACAGTGTTGGCGGTAACCCTGGAAGCTGATGGTTTCTTGTTCACCTATCACTCCCTTGAAGCGTTTCCACATCGGTTGACCTGCCGGGCAGCGGCAGGTTTCAGTCAGCGGATCATAATCAAAGTCAGCGGGTGTGAAGCGTTGTGCCACCTGGCCACCACGTTCTTTACGCCGTTGTGCCTTGGCTGTCTTGAAGGTTACGGACTCAGCAAAGCGTGGATCGCGTTTACGGAACTGGTTATCGGCAATGTAACCATCGATACCCAAACGATAGATCAGCTTCATATTGGCATCACTGTGGAATCCACTGTCAGCCGTAATCTTGGCTTCACGCAGAATCGATGAGTCTGGTTGTATCTGCCGGAACTGGCGGTGAATCCCCATTAGCATGGGTTCCAGGGTGTGCTGTTCTTGACCAGCGCCATAGGCGTGAGCATGGACGATGATCTGGTGTTTGTTATCGACAGCCGCTACGCCATTGTAGCCCTGAATGACACCTTTCGATGTCTTCATCTTGGCACTATCGGGATCAGTGATATTTCCTTTTACCGGTGTGCCACGCTGACCGAGCCGTTCAGGCGCGGTCGCCAAGTGCTTTTTTATCTTGGCAGAGACCTTTTCAAGTTTTTCAATCTGGGCCTGTTCACGGGCGAGGATTTCAGGCGGTTGATCCTGACGGTCACCTTGCTGATGCGCGGTCATCATGCGTGAAACCGCACGGTCTATCTTAGCTTGTTTACGGTTTAATTCGGCTCGCGTACCACTCCACTCTTTGGCTGCATTAGAGGGTAGCTTGCAGCCATCAATGGCAAACATCTCCCGACCAATCAGATTGAGCCCATCACACACCATCAGAACATGTGTAAACAGCGGCGCGATCACTTCCTCCATGCGGGAGATAAAATCTGCAATCGTGCTGTGATGAGGTTGGCTGTCAGCCGACAGCGCCATGAAAATCACGTTCTCTCGACATGCCTGAGCAATCTTGCGGCTACTGGTGATACCTCGGGAGTAAGCGAATAACACCACCTTAAGCAGAATTGCCGGATCGTATGCCGGAGCACCGTTGACGTCATTGCGATAGCGGGATTCAAACACGCTGAGATCGAGGTCATTATCCACTACGTGGTTCAGCGTATACTCAAAGGTGCCAGGTTGGATCTGATCCGCGAAACGTAGCGGAATCATCTTGGTCTGGTTGTAATCGTAGTGTTTGTACCGCGCCATCCCTTGCTACCTCTGATCTCAAATTCGATTCAGCGATTTTAGCGGATCACTGCGCCACCAGCCAAGAGCTGGAGGACTTATCCGACAGTCTCAACGCCTTGCTTAGCGGGCAATTGAAGCGCAGCGTAAATTGTTCCGCTGCAGCTGATTGTTAAGCTATACCCCATACAACGGTGGTATGGCTTAAACCTTGCATTCAATCAGACAACTATTAAACCGAGTTAGACCCTATTATGAACGAAAAATTTAATATGTTTGATGCGATACGCAGAAATATAGAATTTAACAAATCCAAAGGATTTTCAAATGAAAATAATCTATCTGCACTCTCATTTCTAGAAAAATTTGAGATTATGGGAGACTCTCCAAAAATTGATACACATGCCTAACACCGCCAACACAGGACGAGCGGTAACGAGGTCCAGATGCTTTTACTCAGGATGCAGGGGCTTCTCAGGTTCAACAGCAGAGGCCATCACAACCAGCCGCTGGGTTCCCCCTGCGGTGAGCGCATCAAAGGGATAACAGGTCACCAGTATCAGTCCATCTGGAAAGGCAGTGGGCATCAGCCGGGTAACGGCCGAATCCACCACCTGAATCTGATCAATCTGGTATGTCACATTTCCGTTATGGTCGCTGAGCATCAGAGTCTGGCCTGGTTGTATATTCCTCAAGAAGCTGAAGTGGGTATCTCTGTGTCCGCTGATAATCCGTGCGGCATGGGTCATCGCATGTGCCTGCATATTTTCACCGGGGCCAAAAGCCAGCGAGCTGCCGCCATCTCCGGCCAGTACAATCTGATCAATACCCATATCAGGCACGCTCAGACGCGCAACCGGCCAGTGGTCGGCCCAAGGCCAGGGTTTTACTGCTGTGCCGCTGTCCAGACTTTCGGCCCAGGCATCGGCCAGCAACCATTGCGCCAGCCGTGCTTTTGCAGGAATCCACAGTGCAGTTGAGGTGAGGATCAGACCAGCAGCCACAAGGGCTGCCAGTGTGAGGTTACGGATGCTGAGGGTCATGCACACCACCTTGAACCGGACTTTCTGCGACGCTCCACAATCATGAGGGAAAGTGCTGCCAGCAGTGCGGCAAGTCCTCCGGCGAGGGTCAGCTGATACCCGGTAGCGCCCTGGGCCATTCCCAGATCAAGGCCGTGGGGTTTGGCTACAGGCACCACCAGAGTTTCGCTCTCTTCCTGTTCAGGACGGACAGGTGTTTTATCAACGGCAACCAGGCTGGTGTATGGCGTAACCAAGTGATATTTAAGACCCAGCGCAATGATTTCAGAACGGATCTGTTCTGCGCTGACACCTCTGAGATACCCACGGCGCCAGTCCTGCACCGCACGCTGGGCCCAGTCTGTCATGATACCCCGGGTATTATCCGCCGGTGCCAGTATCAGTGCTTCCTGCCATGCGGCATCACCGGTACGGCCACTGATACGGACTTCGCCTGTGCCGTTTGCCAGTTTCATCGAAACAGCCAGCGGCTCACCGGAGTAAAGGTCAGGAATTACCGATGGCATCAGGTCTTTAATCCCCTCGCCTTCGATCCGGATATCGGTCATTGCTGGTTTTTCCAGCTTGTTGAACAGCGTTTGCATGGTGCTTTCAGATTCAGACGGAGACGCAATATACGTAAAGGTGCCCCGCCCGGCTACTGCGGCCTCTTCCATAAAGTAACTGTTTGGTGCGCTACCGATACCCACGGTGAACAGGCGGGTGTTATTGAGACGGCTGCGGATCAGATCAAACAGTTGCTGTTCGTTGGACACACTACCATCGGTGATAAACACGATCTGGCGCAATCTGGGGGTGTCATCATTGCTGCGAATGCCTGTCAGTGCAGCAGTCAGCGCAGGTGCCATTTCGGTACCACCGCCTGCCTGCAGTGAGTTGATATAGCTGGCGGCCTGCTGACGGCGCTGGATATCGGCTATAACCGGCTGGTTAAAGAGCGTATCGGTTGAAGAGTTAAACTGAATCACGTTAAACGTGTCATCAGATGCCAGCCCATCTATACCGGCCTGCAGCGCTCTGCGCGCGGCTTCAATTGAGGTACCCGCCATGGAACCTGATGTATCAATCACAAAGACCACTTCCCGGCTGAAGCGTGCTGTGTGCAGATCCTGAGGTGGCATCAGCATCAGCAGACCATAGTGTTCATCCCCATGCTGCTCAGAGAAAAACGCAGCCGAAGGTTCGTCGCTTTCCACCGGTGTCCAGTTCAAAACAAAATCACGGTACTCATCCGGTTCATCCGCCAGCAGGCTGATGATGTAGCGGCCATCTTCTGTCTGTTCCTGACTGATCTGATGTGAAGGGCTGTCCAGAGCGCTGAGTCTAAATCCAGGTTGCAGATTAAGGCTGATCTCAACAGGCCCCGGAGTATTGCTGACGGCGGTTTCATCATCACCGATTGTGGCCATCACTGTTTTACGCTCACCCGGCAGTACCTGCCAGCCGCTGTTCAGGGTTGCCTGTCCTTCAACCACACGGCGCACTTCTCCGGGCTGTACCGGGTTATAACGTGGGGTGATCGCCAGCGGGAAACCGGCGCTGAACCGGCCATCTTTCCAGACCAGTGTCTGCTGGTACTCAATACTGATGGTGACCTCGCCACCCGGCGGAATATTGGCAACGGATGTGTGAAACAGGTTGGGGCGGTCCTGCTCGGTGAGCGCGGCGTTCTGTCCCTGAGATTTTGCCTGCTCATAGGTTGCCCGGGCCTGCTCTTTTTCCTGAATATCACCCTCGATGATGCGGTCTCCTATCTGCATTTTCAGGTGATCAACTGCGGCCTCACCTGGCAGAGGGAACAGATACAGTGCCTCTGTCCAGTTATTGGTGGGGTTATGGAATACCTGGGTCACCTGAGCGCGCAGCACAGAGCCTGTAATATCCATGGCCACACGGGTGCTGACCAGCGGCATATCCTGCTTTTGCCCCTGCTCATCACGGGATACCAGGGTACCGTGAGTAACGGCATCAGCAACCGCATTCTGTGCACACCCCATCATCAGACAGGCCAGAATCAGTGGGCGAATTCCCTTGTGTGAAAATGTATGCATTTCTCTTCTCCTCATTAAGATGTGGCAAGTATCTGCTTTCTGCTTGAGGAAAATATGAAGTGAGTGTGAAGTCCTGTTTTTCTGTGAAATAAGAACGCCAGATTACACTCAGGCACAGGTGGCACACATAATGTGTAGTAATGTAAGCGGCTTTACAGTAGCGGATCTGCCAGAGATAATGTGAGCATCTGCACCACTTATGGACCGGCGTTTTAACAGAGGGAACACCATGGCGGTACTGATTGTTGAGGACGAGCCATCTATTGCTGACACCATACGCTATGCTCTGGAAACCGAACGGATGGATAGCATCTGGGTCACCACCGGGCAGCAGGCTCTGGATGCACTCAGCGAGGGTAATATAGCGCTGGTTCTGCTGGATATCGGCCTTCCCGATATGAGCGGATTTGATGTCTGCCGGGTCATCAGGCAGACATCCTCTGTGCCGGTGGTGTTTCTGACCTCCCGCCATGAAGAGATCGACCAGGTGCTGGGTCTTGAACTGGGCGCGGATGATTACATCACCAAACCCTTCAGCCCCCGGGTGCTCACGGCCCGTATCCGTGCCCGCCTGCGCCAGCCTCCGGAAGCTGCGAATATCACCTCTGCCGGCTTCAGTCACGATGCAGATGGCGCCAGAATCACGCTGGATGGTGTCTTGCTGGATCTGAGCCGCTATGAATACCGCCTGCTACTGTTACTGATGAGCCATCCCGGCAGAATCTATTCCCGTGAACAGTTGATGCAACAGGTGTGGGAAGAGCCTGAACGCAGTTTCGACCGCACGGTCGATACACACATCAAAACCCTCAGGCGCAAAATCCGCGACATCAACGAAAACAGCGACCCGCTCAGAACCCACCGTGGTCTTGGCTACAGCTTTGAGGCGGGCGCATGAGCCTGAGATTACGCCTGATTCTGGTGTTTCTGTTTTCAGTGCTGACAGGCCTTGGCAGTGTGGTTTACTGGGTACTCGATGAGCTGGAGCCCCGTTATAAAGAAGCTCAGGAGGAGATTCTGGTCGATATATCAGAAATAATGGCCACTCTGATCGCAAACGAAGGCGTCAGCTTCAGCGAAAGCGGTGGCACCGTGATCGACACACATCTGGCTGAACGGCTCTTTGCAGGGCTGGCCGGCAGGCCGCTAAACGCACAGATTTATGATCTGCTTAAAACCGAAGTTGATCTGAGAATGTATATCACCGATGCCAGTGGCACCGTGATTTTTGATTCCCATTACACCGATACCGGCCGCGATTATTCCCAGTGGCGCGATGTCTATCTGACTCTGCGCGGTCAATATGGTGCCCGCAGCAGCGACGATGTAACCGGCCGTAGTGATACCGAACGGCTCTATGTCGCAAGCCCGGTGCTGTATCGCGGTGATATTATCGGTGTGGTGTCCACCGGAAAGCCCACCCGCAACATTAACCGCTTTATCAGCCACCTGAGCACCAACCTGCTCTGGATTTCACTGGTCGCTGCACTGGCAACGCTGTTGACCGGTCTTGTGATCACCCTCTGGATTACACGGCCTATGCTCCGCCTTGAACAGTATGCCAGAGGGGTTTCCAGAGGCGAACGCCCCGCTCTGCCTGCGCTTGGTCATAATGAAGTTGGGCGTGTGGGTAAAGCGCTTGAAAGCATGAAAGACGCACTGGATGGCAAATCGTATGTGGCAGATTATGTGCAGAGCCTGACGCACGAACTGAAAGCCCCGATCGCCGGTATCCGTGGTGCCGCAGAGCTGTTACAGGAACCGATGTCCGATGCACGGCGCAATCAGTTTCTCAATAATATTATTGAGCAAGGTTCAAGGATGCAGGAGCTGATCGAGCGCTTGCTGAAACTGGCCGCCATTGAATATCAGAGCAGCCTGGAACGACACGACAAAGTCGCACTGAAAGAGCTGATCACAGCAGTCTGCCGGAGCCTTGAAGACTATGCCAGCCGGCACAGAGTCAGCCTTGAATACAGCTGTGACCCTTCCCTGTCCATCACCGGCGACAGTACCCTGCTGCAGGATGCACTGAGCAACCTGATCCGGAACGCCATAGAGTTCTCACCGCCTGAGTCAGCTGTACTGATCGGTGCCATACAAAACGATGGTTCTGTTTACATCAGCGTAAAAGATTCCGGGCCCGGGGTGCCGCCTTTTGCCGAAGAAAAACTGACCCAGCGCTTTTTCTGTCTGCCCCGGACAGATGGCAGCAAAGGCAGTGGGCTGGGGCTGAGTTTTGTTCATGAAATTATGCAATTGCATAACGGAAAGCTGAATTACCACCGCGAAACGGAACCACCAGCCACTGTGTTCTCACTGACACTGCCAGCTGAGTGATGAAATATCTTTTGCGATCTGGCTGAATGCCTTCTGCAATGCTTCGCTGTCTTTAACCCAGGAAGGGATATCCGTTACATAGTAAGTGTAACTGACGCGGGAGATGGTCTGCCTAGCGGTTATGTCCAACGCCTCGCTAATGTGCGCCGCTTACGGTGTCACTTTTGAGCGGCTTGTTAGCAGCTTCAGCTCGCAAACGCTCCACCAGCCAAACTTTAATAATTGATTGTCGAGTAACACCAACTCGAGCAGCTTCGCGATCAAGTGACTCAACTACCCAAACCGGAAAGTCTACGTTAATACGCTTCGCTTCCTGGTTTACCCGCCGTGCGCTCTTGACGTCCAGATCATCAATGATGTCATCTGCACCTTCATCAAATTTCGTGTCAAAATCTTTAGCTTTCATACAACTCTACCTCTCTCTTGCGCGAGCGTCGTACCGAAATAAGACGAATCTTCTCACCTCGATAAGTGATAACAGCAGACCAGTGCTTCATCCCTATAAGACCAATAACCAGGTAACGAGGTTCATCAGATGATTTCGCCCGAACTTCTAGTAGGTCTTGGTCTTCCCATAGCACTTGAGCATCATGAAAGTCGATTCCATGCTTATGGCGATTCGCCTGGCTTTTCTCGTCATCAAACTCGAAAATGTTCATGAGTATAAATTATCCCTTTTTTACTCATTTGGCAAGGTAGGTGGAGGGAGCTGCTAACGCTTGGCTTTGCTGCGTGCCGGAGCGCCAGCGCAGGCGCGTCCGACAACAGCCATTGGTTAAGCTGCTTCGAAGTCCAGGCGATGAATACCATCCAGATTGACTGTGCCGCGAGCCACCCATAGGTCATACATATCTTGCATCGCCAACCAGCTCTCAGGAGTACGCCCGAGAACCTTGGATAGCCGCAAAGACATTTCAGGGCTAATGCCACTATCCCCTTTGAGCAGCCGAGACAAAGTAGAAGGTGAAACGCCCAGACTGGAAGCAAGCTGACGGGAGCTGATACCGAAAGGCTCCAGGTACACCTCGCGAATGAATTCACCCGGATGCGGCGGATTATGCATAGTCATTAGTTATAATCCTCATAATCAAGAATGTAGGCGTTACCGTCCTGGAATTCGAACGTCATGCGCCAGTCGAGTAGAACCATTTCAGTCCTTTGTGACGGAATGATTTAATCATGAGGCAATGATAGCATGTTGCGCATCATGCAACAACAGAGCTTAACGCCGCGCTTTGCGGCTGCTTTGTAGCGCCAGCGGAAAAGCAGTCCGACAACAGTGTCTGTTACAACTTGCCTCAATTGTGGCGCATTGCTACAATTGAGGAAATCCAACTCTGGAGGTACAAATGGCTACGAACAGCATTCGCTTAGATCAAAACCTAATCGAAAAGGCAACTATTATGGCCAAAGCGCTTAATCGAACCCCACCCAAGCAAATAGAACATTGGGCAAAAATCGGCGAAATAATGGAAGATAACCCTGATTTACCCTACGAGTTTGTAAGGCAGGCCATCATCGCGCAGGCAGAACGGGACGCCGGAAAACTGGAGGCCTACGATTTTGGTTAAAGCCACAACTGTATTACAGACCCCTACATTCAAGAAAGCGGTAAAAAAGCTCAAGCCTAATCAGAAAGAGGATCTTGATTTGGCCGTGAAGGAGCTTATGGCCAACCCCAACATCGGAGAACAAAAGAAAGGGGACCTGGCCTTTTTACGAGTCCATAAGTTCAAGATGAACAAGCAACTGACTCTACTCGGCTACAGTTTTGATGATGGCGCTCTTGTCCTTGAACTGATGGCCCTAGGCTCACACGAAAACTTCTACCGCGATCTCAAACGACCAAAATGACGTTGTAACGCCCGCATTTGCGGCTGGTTTGGAGCCCAGCGGAAAACCAGTCCGGCAACATGCGCTTGATACTCATTGAGCCTTCTCCCCAGCCTAGCCAAATTGACTAAGCTGGAAGGCGACCAAACCAAAAAGGAGAAGACCCAATGAACTTTTACAATAGCACTCATCGTCATTATTGTGGAGTCGATTTGCATGCTCGTAGCTTGTATGTCTGTATCCTCAATCAGCAGGGTAAAACCTTGTTGCACAAGGAAATTCCTGCCAGTCCTGATGCTCTGCATCGCCTGATCCAACCCTATCTTGATGATCTGGTCGTGGGTGTTGAATGCATGCATTGCTGGTACTGGGTAGCTGACTTCTGTGAAGAGCAAGGCATTACTTTTATTCTCGGTCACGCCTTATACATGAAGGCAATTCACGGCGGTAAAACCAAGAATGACCGGATAGATTCCCACAAAATAGCGGCATTGATCAGGGGTGGTAACTTTCCTCTGGCTTATGTGTATCCCAAAAGCATGCGCGCTACGCGTGATCTGCTTCGCCGCCGTACTGGATTGGTTCGCCATGGTGCGGATCTAAAAGCTCATGTCGTCAACACCACCAGTCAATACAACCCACCACCCAACAAGGTCAACCTGAAGAACGTCAGTGCTAGAGAGCAACTGGGAAAGACCTTTGATGATCCGCTTGTTCAGCGCAACATTGATCTGGATATGGCGGTACTTGACTGCTATCACCGTGAGCTGAGCCAGGTGGAGTGGCTGCTGGAAAAACAGGCCAAAAAGCATCAGCCGACCTATTACTATCTGTTGAAGACCGTCCCCGGCATAGGACGAATTCTGGCACTGACCATCCTCTATGAGGTTGGCGATATTCGACGCTTTGAATCTGTCCAGAAGTTTGCGTCCTACTCTCGCTTAATCAAGTGCAAAGCCGAATCAGCCGGTAAAACCTATGGCACCCAGGGCAACAAAATCGGTAACGCCCATCTGAAATGGGCTTTTTCCGAAGCCGCTGTGCTTTACCTGCGGGGCAATCCGGGTGCACAAAAATTGTTACAACGCTTTCAGAAACGCATGAGCAAAGCCAAGGCCCTGTCTGCATTGGCTCACAAGCTTGGGCGTGCGGTCTATTTCATGTTAAAGAACGAAAAGGTATTTGATGAACAACGCTTTTTAACGAGTTAGTCACGCAGCAGGATGATGATCGATGTCTAACTGGATCATTACGGAGTGTGCTGAAACCGGGCTTCTGCTGACTGGTCGTTCAGACCTGAAACCCGATTTCTACACCCAACTCGAAGCCCGTCGCTTTGATTATCCGTCCTGCTGGCGTGCATCAATACTCTGAGCGAGTGGGCTTACACCGGCGCTGAACCTGAAACTAACTGGGACTGAAAGGTAACCCGCTGTTTGAATAGGACAGAGGCCGGTTAACCGATGAATGTCTCGGCTTTGGCATCCTGCGTCGCTCTATCGCCTACATCCATGTAGGCGTAGTGCCCCAGACCAACTGCAAGGAGCAATCTGGTCTGGCAGTGGTTAACAACCACGTTAAGTGAGCCTCAAGGCGACCGAAGGAAGTACCCTTGCGGTATTTTTGCTGTAAGTCATTCACAGCCAACGATGACAGATGAAGTAGGATCACTGGCTCAGGAACTTGGTATTGGCCGCTGACGCGGCCAATAAAAAACTAATGCCTATTGACAGGATGAAGGCTCATAGGTGTTATGTGATTAATTTAGAAAGTTAGCAACATATCATTCCACTGCGCTTCGCCATGAGTTGAAGCTGACACCCCTTGATGAATAAACCCAAAGCCTTCGTAAAATTTTACTAAATGATCTTTGCATGTAAGCACCATCCCTTTATGTTTACAGTTTTTACTAAACTTAATAAAGTATTTAGTAAGTGCTGATGCATACCCCTTATTTTGGTATTGAGGATCAACAGCCAATCCAAATACTGTTTGGTACCCACCTTGAGGACAGTGAAGTTTTGCATCAGAGTAAAGTGCATCAGGAAGTTCAGGTGCATTGAATATACAGCCGTTAATATGACCAACTACAATACCATTAAACTCCATTACAAAGAAACATTCTGGAAAAACAGCGAATCGTTTTTGAAAAGATTCTAACGACGCGGCTTCAGATTCAGAAAAACAAATTTCTTCTATTTTTGCCATACGATTAATGTCTTCTTTTACTGCTTGGCGGATTTTGTACATTAGAATTCCTTTTTATCCATTGAGATATTGCAACAAGCTTTGTAACGATGCCCGGCGCACATAACGCAGAGCGCACCGGTGACCTTGACGCAGTGAAGCGGCGATAAGGGCATCCGAGTGACGCGTATGGTTATACACCGGACTTTGCCTTTTGAATCAAAGCTGCCAAGTCTGGTGCTATCGGCATTTTCTTGAAAGGACTGACGTTGGCTCCACCTGTATTTCCTTGTGGCACCAACCCAAAGGCTGTTTTAGTCGCAGCACCAACTATCCGAAAGAGCTGGCCGAGTGCTTCTCGCACAGAATGGTTGCGAACGGCCCAGTGCAGCATCAACACATGTACTTTTACATGCCAATAAGTTGATTCCTGGCCAATCACATGAGCACGCTCCAGATGGACAAATTCTAGCTGCGTATCTCCGGCAAACCTTGCCTGCGCGACGTTCGCGAGCTCCGACTCGACGTAGGGGGCTACTCGCTCTGAAAATCTACGTTGCATACTGACTTCCCGATAGGGGTATAACGAGCCTGTAGAAAAACCAATTTATAGTGCATCAATCTTTCCTCGGTGCTCGATTTGTTCATTTATAATGCCACTCCCTTCAATGTCTGTTTCGGCGCTCTCGGGACTGGCATTTCTTTGTCTTACTGCCACATCAGTCAACAGTGGCCTGATTGATAAGGCTTTCAGCCGGGCTTACGCCTTCGTTGCTTCAACTACTTAACTGTCCGTATTTTGCCAGTTTTTCAACATTATGCACCAAGCAGTACAACTGCCACTGGCCCTGAACCTTGCTTTTGCCGCGCAAGCTAAAGCGGTTTAGCCTTTTGTTGGTCCCAATGTTGCCGAATACCGGTTCCACCACAGACATTCGGTGACTATAAATCTGCTTACCCTTCGGACTATCCACTCGGTGTTTCATCCAGTCGGTGTAGGTGGGTGCTCTTTGATCATTAAGCGCAAAGCTCACTTGCCTTCCGGCTCCTTTGCGATGGTCAGCTGATGTCGGATTTTTCATGCAACTCGCTTTTTTAGAACAATGACGGCACTGGAGCAACCGACCTTCAAAGTAGGCTGTAAGTTGGCCGTGTTCATTAGTTCTGATACCTCGATGACTTATTTGCTCACCCGCTGGACATCTGCACGTCATCGTCACGGGATCAAACTGGAACTCACTGGCTGGAATAAGGTGTTTAGCTTTAGGGTTACCGGGTGTCTGGTGGCGCTTGCCGTATTTGTCTTTCTGGTGTGCGAATTTGGGATCACGGCTTCTAAACTGATTGTCAGGAATGTAACCGTTGATCTGGTTCTGGTGAAGATATTCCATATTGGCTTCATTCGCAAAACCCGTATCGGCCGTCGCTATGATGCCACTTGCATATACGTTGTCATTAATGCCCAGTCGTTGATAACGAGCCTTGATACTTTCCAATACTGGTTGCAGGGTGTGGTGCTCTTGTCCTTCACCGAAGGCTTGAGCATCAATGACAATCTGATGCTTTTTATCGACGGCGGCCACACCGTTGTAACCTTGAATGGTGCCTTTACTGGTGGTCATTTTTGCTGATTCAGGATCAGTGATATTACTCTTCACTTCCTTGCTGCGTTTGCCCTTGCCCATCCTTGGCTGGCTGCGCTTTAAAAAATCACCGATCTTGTTGGCCGCCGCATCCAGTGTCTGGATGGTCTTGGCCTTGCGAATATCATGCTCCAGCGCTTCTTCGCTTTCATGGGTATCCTTTTCCTGATGCTCACTGAGGTGATGCTGGATCAGGCGTTTGAGCTTCTGGCGCTTTTGTTCCAACTCCTTAAACGTACCAGACCATTCCTTCGACGCATTGGAGCGCATCTTACAGCCATCGATGGCAAAGAGTTCATGACCCAGCAACCCTTGTTGATCACAGATCAGCAGCACCTGTTCAAATAAGGCTTCAATCGCCTGGCCTCGGCTACTGATAAAGTGAGCAATCGTGGTGAAGTGCGGCACGGTATCGCAGGATAACGCTTTGAAGATGATATTGGTTTCGCAGCACCACTGGATTTCACGGCTGGAGGTAATGCCCTTTGAGTAAGCAAATAAAATAATCTTGAGCAGTATAGCCGGATCATAGGCTGGGCGGCCTTCAGCATCATTTTTATAGGGCTGATGAAAAGCAGACAGGTCGAGTTTTTCAGAGATCAGGTAGTGTAGCGCAAATTCAAAAGTACCCGGTTGAATCTGTTCCAAGTAGTTGATGACCACCATCGACATCTGGTTGTAGTCGTAATGTTTGAATCGAGCCATCCCAGAGCCTCCGTCTCCTGAAAATCTCATCAGACCATAGATGAAGAGGTTTTTCTACAGCCTGAACGCCTAATTTAGGGGCCGTAGCTGCGTAGCAGTACAGGTCCCAGCCTGATTGAGGCGACTACAATTAATTGTTATGTGTTAAAGCTTAAAGTGGAACTTGAACTGGCCACAATAAGTTAACGATGAATTGGAAACTGGTGTTTCTTTTAAAGGGAAGCCACCTAAAGCCTGCTCATAAACCAGCACAAGTACGTTCGCCCCACCAATATTCTCTTTGATATGAGCTATATCGGAGGCCGCAACTCCTATACTAGAGAGGTATTGAAAATCTAAATCAACTGTTTCGATGAAGTCTTCATCTAAATATGAGTCGATATTCTTTAGTAGTTTATGGGATGGATTCCGATCTTCCCAAGCTGCATACTCTTCATCAGAAACTGATTCATCTGGTTCTGGCTCCCATTGAGACTGAGAGTAGAGGCAAGCTGCTCCAATATTTTCAAACTCCCCCGAAAATACGTAAACAAACTTTTCTTGCATAGCTTGACGCCTCCCTTACACATAACGCCTAATTTAGGGGCCGTAACTGCGTAGCAGTGGAGGTCCCAGCCCGCTTGCGGGCGACTAAAATTATTTGTTATGACTCTTTAGTTTTATTAAGTTTTGTCCATGAAGAATAGCCAAGATATTTTCGTAATTTATATTCATGGGATATTTCAAAAACCAGTTCAACATACCGACAAGTAGATATTCCAAGCTTATGATATGCAGATTTGGCGGACTTTTTAGACTCAAATACTGCTACATTTTTAGCTTTAAGCTCACTTAACATATGAGCATTTAGGAGAATTGCACCATCATGATCATATTTCGTATTTTCAATTCTAACCAATTCCCAAGTAACGTTCCCATCGCTAGACGTAGAGTCAAATGCATATAACTTTTGCTTTTCCGTTCCAGTATCAGCTATCACATATGCCATAACTTTCTTCTCAATAAATCAAGGCCCTGCACGTCATAACGCCGCCAGCAAGCGCGGCTTTGTAGTGAAGGCGAAGCCGCAACGAAAAAGCCGTCGCTTTGACTGGCCTTGTTAAATTTTTATAGTGCCATATGCAGCAGCGGATAAGGCTTACCCTGACCATCTATTGGTGAGCGACCCGTTACCGTAAAACCAATACGTTGGTAAAAACCTAGCGCCTGCTCATTCTGTTCATTCACGTCAACCTTAGTTGCTCCCTGATCTTTGATTGCATGGGCCGCTAACAAAGCACCTATCCCTTTTCCACGCACATCAGGTGAGATAAACAGCATTTCAATATTGCCATCATGTACGCCACAAAACCCTAGTATTTCACCATTGCTATTTTTAGCACACGTTAAATCAACTGCGTCGAAATACTGCTCAAGAATTAATGGTTTTAACTCCTGTAAATCATCTTCCGCCAAAAAATCATGCGTGGCTCTGACCGATGCTTCCCAGATCGCTAATAGCTGAAGGTGATCTGCTTTTTCTACAATCTCAATGTTCATCACTTAACTCAATTAAAAATTTAACGCCGGCGGCAGGGGCGCGACGTAAGGAGCGTCCCTTGACTGCATTTGTTAGCCCATAGGGGCTTGAGGAGGAATCTTGTTTCCGTTAGCAATCGTGTCGTCCTCGGCAGCTTCATCCCCTTCGATTTCGATCGGTGGAGTTTGTGGGCGCTCTGTCTGCAGAGCCCTAGCTTCGTCTCGATAGAACATCCTACTGCCACAAACGATGCGTTCTGAAAGAGGCGTATACCAAGACCCTTGGCCCTCTAGCTTAGTTCCATCACCCTGAACTTGAAGAAGGAATGTAACGACTCCAAGCCTCTTTGGGTCTGTGTGTTTGAGTTGTAAGGAAACAAAACGCTCCGAAAGCTGCCCGGTAACCTCAAAGGTTCGAATATCATCAATGTGGAGGTCAGTCCGGTCTCGATCAAAGCTATCCGCTCGCAATTGGACTGTGGCTTTTCCAGATAGCCTTTCGCACGACTGTCTGAGTTCCAATACAATTTTCTGGGTACGCCCAACAGCGTACCAATTCCCACTTATATCCAGCCCTCGAAAAATGGTCTGCCTATACCATGGTAAAAAACTATTCATAAAAAGACTTTTAAGGATCAGCAGCACAGAGGCTGTGAGAAGGCCTGTAATGACTCCAATTACTATAGTCCCTGCTGGATCCTGCATTTTCTTACCTTTAGATATGGCTAACGTTTGAGCTAAGCGGCGCGGCTTTGCCGCGTCCGGTGGAGCGCGAAGCGCGGAACGAACTTGAGCGATTTGTTAGGTTTCACTTTGTTTAGCCCAGAACTGAAGCATTTCCGGTAGTACTGTACCAGTGAGCATTTCGTAGTTCGCTATGGCCCGTTCTAGAATTTCCACTCCATCTTGCTCAAGGTCGAACTCAATGAGTTCATCTCCAGAATAGTGCTTTAATTCGTTCTTGGTTAGGTTGATGAGATATGCGATGTCCTTTTCTAAGCCGGGCTCGTCTCCGCCAGCTTGCTTTGCGATTTCTAAGACAGCAGCTTTCATACTATCAAATGACGGCGGCCGTCCAAGTTTACGGAGCCTTTTTCCCAGAATCTCTTCTGCCGCCCCAGCCAAGGTAATGGCAGGAATCCAGTTTTTAGCGGCCGCCAATTGAAGTGCAGCCAATAGTTGCCGTTCGGCAATAGACTCAGCATCAAGGTGAACAGTTGGCATAATGAAACCTAACGCTTAGATCACCATCGCTGCATGAACCAAAAAAAATGATCACGGTGGTAATGCTGCGAGATCACTAAGTAGTACGTTTGCAGTGTATGGTGCATCGTTTTGTTGGAGATAACCGCTGGCACAATCTCTGACGCCTGCCGTTATATAGGAAATTCCTTTTTTGGACTGGCGCCACCGTTGCCCAATCAGCAAACCCGGCTCACCACAACATTTACAGCAAACTAACCGATGTTCCTTATCAACACAAGTTTTCAGGTTTTGTCCTTCCAGGTTACCGAATTGGGCTAATATCGCCTCATAGTCCTTCGAAGCTGAAGCATACAAGCCTGCATGACGGATGGTATGAACACCTTCAGCAGGTACATGCTCTAAGAGTCGTTTTATCAGTTGTTGATGCGCTAGCCATTGCATAGCCGTGCGCTGTTTTCGATGATCGAAGTAACTCATTTCAACGTGATGACCCGACCAGCGTTTGAGCTGCTTGGGGTTCAAAGGGCCGCCTCGGCAATAGCGAGCCAAATACAACATCACACCTTTTCCATGCGCGTAGCGTTCTTCAATCCGAACACTCCACGACTTTTTGTACAGGCTACGGCGCAGACTTAAAAAGGCGTGTTTACCTGAATCCGGTGGCAACACTAATTCACCCTGATCCAGGGCCATCTTAAGAAAGGCTTGGACCTTGCCCCGATACACCTGCATAAGCACTTTGGTGGGTAGCAAATAGTCGCCGAGGGCCTTCCATTCCCGAGAAGCGGTGACGGATGCCACCGGCTGTGACTAAACAGTGAATGTGTGGATGCAGGTTCAAGCGACGTCCCCAGGTATGAAGCGTCATTAGCAGGCCTGGTTTAATACCTCCGTGCTTCCGAGCCGACAAAAGATCAAGCAAAGACTCTTGGCTTGCACGAAACAATACCCGTGCAAACAGTGCTTCGTTATAACGCCATAAGGGCAGATACTCATGTGGCAGGGTAAAAATACAATGAAAATGAGGTACGGCCAACAAGCGTGTTTTTTGCTTCTCGATCCACTCTACCCGCCGGTGTTCAGCACACAAGTAACAACTTCGATGACGGCACGAGTGATAATGCTCCCAGCTGCCATGCCCTTGGGCACACCGGTAGGTACTTACACCCATTTCAGGGGTGCGACAGCAGGTGATCGCATCGATGGCTTTTCGGTTTTTCAGCGGCTGAGGCTGCTGAGCCAGCTCCGAGCTGTAAGCCCGAAACACATTTTGCAAGAGTCTATTCGGCATGTCCATATGCCTTTAAGTCTTTGAATTTATTGATCTACCTCGTAGCGGTTATGTCCAACATTTATATCGTAGCCTTAAAGGCCACTTTGCCAAGACTTCTATCTCAGCACATTGATTTAACTCAAACTAATCCAAAACCTAGGACTGGTCAATCTCCTACGACATGTGCGGTCTTCATGTCTGGCGAGAAAAACGATCATTGAGGCCACTATCACGATTTTCCAACTTAGTAACAAGTGTATGATTTTAAATATATTAGTATGGCTGTAATACTTTGTTTCCAGATTTTAGCCTCTACGATCATTTTTCCAGTTCTCTGTCTTGACTATATATTTTATACTGTATATAAAAACAGTATTGAAGCTTGGTTCATGACAAGGATCTGTTGATGGATGATATACCGCCTCCCTTACCTGCAAACCCCGTCCGCTTTATGGATCAGTTCCGCGCGTGTGTTCGCACTCGGCACTTGGCCTACCGCACAGAGAAAACCTATTGTGGTTGGGTAAAGGATTTCATTTATTTTCATCAGAAACGTCATCCACAAGAGATGGGAGCTATCGAGGTGGATGCCTGGTTAAGCTATCTTGCTAACCAACGTAACGTTGCTATCAACACGCAAAAAACTGCGTTGAATGCGATTGTGTTTCTTTATAAGCACTTTCTGCACAAAGATCTTGGCCAGTTGGCATTTACCCGAACTAATAAAGGCAGGCGCTTACCGACTGTTTTTTCACATGATGAAGCCATGCGTGTATTAGGCTTTATGGAGGGTGATCATAAACTGGTCGCCAGTTTGATGTATGGCTCTGGGCTTCGAGTAATGGAGTCGGTTCGCTTGCGTGTACAGGATGTTGATTTTTCTCAGCAGTGCTTGATCATTCGTGATTAGTACAACGATGATTTACACCCATGTCATCGGCATATATGAACGCAACGTTTCAAGCCCTTTGGATAGATGATTAACTAACCGCCAGACACGCTACCGCCCGGCCCGTGCTCCATCACAGCTGTAACTGACTCAAATTGTGTTTGGGATTATAGCAGGCAAATTTGAGGATTGGGTATCTCTGCGGTTGACCTGGGCCTCCCTTACTCAATTTCTGAATGTCGGGAGGCTTGGCCTGTCCAGGTTTAACCCTTAGCTGTACGTTTGGTCTTTTCCGGATCATCAAACGGCAGGGTGTGGGCGATGGCGGTGGTGTTGAGCTGGCCTTTCACCTCTAGTGGGGCGCCTTGTTTGGCATAAGCGGGTTCCAGGCGGGCGATGGCCATGGATTTGCCGGTAAGGCGTGAGTACATGGCGCAGGTGATGACACCAACCTGGCGGCCATCGGCCCAGAGGCTGTCGCCCTCGCCTGCGGCTTCCGTGGCGTCGACCAATACGCCGAAGATGCGGAAGCGCTCTTTACCTTGCAGGCGGACATGTTCCAGACCGCCACGGAACTCGCCCTTGGTGGGTGATACGGTGAAGTCGAGGCCCAGTTCCCACAGGGTGTCGCCTGCCGCTTCGTTGTCGAAGGGATACTTTTCTGAATTGTCATAGGGGAAGAACAACAGGTAGCTTTCCACTCGGAGCCAGTCGAGGGTGGTGAAGGCACAGGGCACGATGCCCAGTTCCGCGCCCTGCTCCAGGATGCTGTCCCAGATCAGCGGTGCATCGGCGGCTTTGCAGAAGATTTCGTAACCGCGCTCGCCAGTGTAGCCGGTGCGGGAGATCATCACCGGGCAGCCGAAGAGCTTGGTTTGCAGGTGATGGAAGTAGGCCAGTTCGCGGATGCCTGGCACATGCTTTTCCAGAAAATCCACCGCTTTCGGGCCTTGCAGTGACAGGTCGTGCAGGTCGTCATCGAAGAGGACGGCGACCTGGCGACCCTGGGCCGAACGTACCAGCATTTCATAGCCGTTACCGGCGCCGTGTACCACCATGAAGGCATTGGGTCCGGTACGGTAAATGACGCAATCGTCGACAAACTTGCCGGCTTCATTCAGGAATGTGGCATACACCGATTTGCCTGGATAGACCTTGGAGATGTCCCGGGAGGTGGCGTAGTCGAGCAGGGATTCGGCATGCGGGCCGACATAGTGGACTTTTTTCAGCCCCGACACATCCATGAGTCCGGCACGGGTACGAATCGCTTCGTGGGCATCGGCCAGATCGGTGGCATAGGTCCAGGCGGTACCCATGCCGTTCCAGTCTTCCAGATGTGAGCCCAGGGCCCGGTGACGTTCTGCCAGTGCGCTCTGGCGCCAAGAGTTTGCCATAGTCTATTCTCCTGTGGCTCCATTTGGAGCCGGTTGTTCGGGTGATAAGTGAGGGTTTTATGCCGTACAGGCGGTCACTTGCGGGTCAAACTGACGCAGCCATTCCACTACCAGTGGCCGGTATTGGCTCAGGCCCTTGTAGTCGGCCAGTTCATCGGGCAGATCGCGCAGTACTCGGTGCAGGCGACAGGCCCATTCGGGTTGGGTTACCAGTTCTTCCAGGCTGATCAGATAAGTACGAATGCTGAACATCAGTGCATTGCTGCGGGGCAGACGAGACAGAAACTGCAACTCGACGCGCAGATGGACCTGACGGGCCAGGTTTTCGGTGGTGACGCTGCTGCGTTCGTGACCCCAGAGGTGGAAGGTTTCTGACGAGGTATCCAGTCTGGGGTTAATGGTCAGGGTCCAGTTGAGCCGTCGTACAGGACGGTCGACCTGGATGTTCATCAGGTATTTGAGTGCCCGGTCAAACACCCCCATCTGGTGCGCCATGGGAACCGGCGCATGCCATTCGGTAAAGCTCATACCGGCATCAAATTTCAGCGACCAGTCTGCTGGCCCGGTCACCATCCCGGCATCCATCCACAGGTTATTTTCGCGTTGATCCAGCAGGGCAAAGTCTCCCTGCACCTGGCGGGTGATATATTCCAGCGGTTCGTAGGGCAAACTACTGGCATCGCCGAAGGTGAAGGCTTGCTGCAGCTCCAGCACTCGGTTTATCCACAGCCATTGGTCACCGTTGCGTTGCAGGGTAAACCACTCTGGATAGTCCTGTGACAACTGTGTCATCAGCATCTCCAGGGTATCCCAGGCGGCTTGCTGCATGTGGGGCATCACCAGGCAGCGATCCGGATCTTGTGCCAATACCTGGGCCCGCTCGGCGACTTCCGAACGGTAGTGCTCATCGATATCGAACCAGTGTTCATAGACAGACCCTGGCGACCCTTTGCTGGCCGGTTCGATATTGACCGAGTACATATACTGGTCTTCCGGGAAGGGAAAGGGAAAGCGCTTGATCGCTTCCGGGCTGTTGCGAAAACTGAAGTCGTTGCGGTAGCTTTCCACGGGTTTGAGTGTTGTCGGCATGGGTTTCTCCTAGAGGTCCAGCACCAGGGTGCTGTCACAGGCACCGCGCGATACGCAGGGCATCAGCAGGTGGGATTGATCGGATGACGGCAGGTAGCTGTCGCGGTGTTCAACCTGTCCGGATAGATAAGGGGCGGCGCACTGTCCACAGACTCCCCCGCGACACAGGTTGGGGTGTTCGATTTGGGCCGCTTCCAGTGCTTCCAGCAGACTTTCATCGGCACTCACGGCCAGGGTTTTATCCTGTTTGGCGAGATAGATATGAAATGGCTGTCCGGGTTCTGGTGCCGCGAAGGCCTCCCAGTGCACCCGCCCTTCACTCCAACCCAGGGCATGGGCTGTTTGTTGTACGGCCTGGAGCAGGCGTTCGGGACCACAGATATACACCTGGGCCCCCAGGGGTTGTCCGCTCAGGATTTGTTCAATATCGAGACGCTCACCGCGGGTGCTGTCGTAGGTGGTAACCTGGCCATTTTTAGCCTGTAGCAGTGGTTCTACATAGGCGTGGGTCAGGCCTCCGGTGTAGGCATAGTGCAGTTCGTGGGATATGCCCTGGCGCTGCATTTCAGCAAGGTATGCCATAAAGGGGGTAATCCCGATACCTCCGGCGATAAGAATATGGTGCTGTGCCATTGAACTGGGTGCAAACAGGTTGGCTGGCGGTGCGATATGCAAGGTATCACCCACCTTGACTGCCTCATGCAGATAGCGCGAACCACCCCGTGAGCCTTCCTGCAAGCGCACCGCAATTCGGTAGCACGACAGGTCGGCCGGATCGCTCAACAGCGAGTAGGCGTTTTTCAGTGTCCGGGTTGGTGTTGGCAGTTCGATCTGAATATGACTACCGGGCGAGAAGCCGGGTAAGGTTGTGCCGGTTGGTGTTCCAGTGGGTGATCCTGTTGGCGTCAGGGTAAATTCCTTGATCACTGGGGTCAGCGACGCTATCCGGCTGACGGTGACCTGAATGGCAGATGATTTCATCTCAGCGCGCTCCGTAGGGTTGGTCGGCATTCAGACAGACGCCCATATAAGCGCCCAGGCGTTTTGAGAAGTGCTCGCGTATGGTGAGATGGACACCACAGTGCTGGCAGGTCACTTCATCGTCGTTGGATACCGGTTGTAATTGACTACAATGCACGCAGTAGACCTGGCGTCCTTCAGCTGTTTTCAGCAGGGTCATCTCGGCATCCAGTAGTCCGGCGGCTCTGGCCTGATTACGGCAATGCCAGATAAAGGTTTCATCACCACTAATGCACAGATGGGTACCGGGATGGCAGGCCTGCAACAGGCTGTTCAAGGCACTGAAATCCGGGCTGTCAGCGGTTGGCTGCCATAGCTGTGTTGCGGATGGCAACGCCTTTAGCAACGCAGTGCTGGCTGTTTCATGGCCAGGCTGTAGCGCCAGCAAATAGTGCCTAGCCTGAGGGATCTCTGTGGATGTTGTGTAGCGCGGTGCGCTGGGTATTGGATCACTCATCATGACGTCTCCTGATTCAATTCAAGCCCGCACACGGGTCTTTTGCGGATCGTAAAAAATCGGTGCACAGACTTCGGCATCGATGCGTTTTTGCTGGCCATCCAGTTTGCCAACCTGCACTGTCTGACCTGGGTCGGCATAACGGACATCCAGGCGGCACAGGGCAATACAGAGTCCTAGCAGCGGTGATCGGGTGGCACTGGTGATCACCCCGACCTGCGCCCTGCCCTGATAGACCGGATCGCCATGCTGTGCTGACTCGTTACCCTGCAGCTGTAGCCCTACCAGCTTCTGCTGGGGATGAGCGCTGCGTTCAAGCAGGGCTTCGCGGCCGATAAAGTCACCCGGTTTGGTGTTTAACGGGACGCAAAAGCCGATACCGGCGGTGAAGGGGTCGGTCTGGTCACAGAACTCGTAGCCGGCAAAAATCAGCCCGGCTTCAATACGCAGCGTATCCAGCGCATCCAGACCCAGCGGCGTCATTCCCATCGGCTGACCGATTTCCCACAGGCGTTTCCAGAGCTTCGCGGCATCATCCGGATGGCACCAGATCTCATAGCCCAGCTCACCGGTATAGCCGGTGCGGGACACCATCAGCGGGCAGCCCTGGTAATCATCCAGTCGGCCCTGGGTAAAGCGAAACCAGCCGAGTGTTTCCAGGCTGGGCTGATCCGCGGGTGTCCAGATGAGTTGCTTGAGCAGTTCGCGACTCAAGGGGCCCTGTACCGCCAGATTGTGGATCTGCTCGGAGGCGGATTTGATCCACACCTTCATGCCCAGGCGCTCGGCTTGTTCGCGTAGCCAAATACCGGCGTAGTCCTCTCCCCCTATCCAGCGGAAGTTGTCCGGCCCCATGCGTAACAGCGTGCCATCATCGAGCATGCCGCCGTGCGGATAGCAGAGCGCACTGTAGACCACCTGCCCTACGGCCAGCTTGCGAATATCGCGCGTCAGGCAGTAGTCCAGCAGCGCTTCGGCATCTGGGCCTATCACCTCGAACTTACGCAGTGCGCTCAGGTCCATCACCGCCACTTTTTCACGGCAGGCCAGGTATTCCTGGGTGTGACCCGTGTGATTAAAGTGTGTCGGCAGCCACCAGCCGCGATAGTCGGTGAATTGCTGTGTCATTTGAGAAAAGATCGGATAAAAGCCGCTCTGGCGGGTCAGCACAGCTTCGGCATCGGCAGTGATTCGTGTGGTCATGGCGTGACTGAAATGCTCCTTGGCTGAGTAGAGGCGGATATGAATGTCGGTGGGCTGCCAGCCATTGGCCGGGTCGATATCATCCGGACAGGAGGTGCTGACACAGACCAGATCTTGCAGGGCACGTAGCAACACATAGTCCCCAGGGCGTGACCAGGGCTCTTCAACCTGCAGGTGCTGGTGGGCATCGATGACGGTATTGAAGAAGAAATTGATCGCTGGCCAGCCTGGGCGTGCGGCGACCCCATAGGGTTGCAGTGCCCGGCTGATGTTGTCGCTGCAATTGTCGTGGCCGAAATAGCCCTGGCTTTCGTAGTAACGTGCAGTACAGGCCAGCGCAAAGGTGTCATGCCGCCCGACTGTGTCTTGCACCACTTCCAGCATCGGCTGCATCTGCTGATCATAAAATTTGCTGAACAGCCCGGGGCCTGGATAGGCGAGACCATTAAGTGTGCGGGTAACTGTCGGGTCCAGCTCGATAGACTGCCCCTGAGCCAGCGCTGGTTGGCTGAAAGCGACAAAGTCGGAACACTGGCGGCCCTGCACATCGATCACCTGAATGTATTCACCCGCGTTGACTCTATAGGCCCTGGCCGTCCCCGGGTGCAGGGTGAATTCCTCCTGCACCTCGGCCAGCGGTTTGGGCAGTTGGGGCATTTGCACTGCCTTGGCAGGTGTATGCCAGACACAGAGTTCGCTGGCGCGCTGCTGTTGATCTACTGGGGTGTGACCGCCGGGTGCCGCGAGTAACAGGGTGATCGGCTGTTGGCAGCTCAGACGGCGGCTATGGCCCGCCGGGGTGGCGCCACTCCAAAGCCGTGCGGCGTTGGGGAAATCGCTCGGATAGTGCAATTGATGGCCAATAAACACCCCTTCTGGATCACTTTGCAACTGCAGGGCCGCCAGCGCAGGCTTGCCCTCAGCGTCCAGCGCCATGAGTTCGGCAGGCTGACAGCCTTCGGTATCGATCACCTGCAACTCATCCCCTGCCGCCAGTTGCAGTGTCAGTATCCTACCCGGAGCGACCCGGTAGCGCTGGCGCGTCTGGTCACGTGCATACAGCGCCGGTTCCGCGGGTGCAGAGGCTCTAGGCATTATGGGTGCTATCTCTGTCGGCATCCTGGTCATGAGCAAACTCCTGAAGCTTCGCGGTTAAGTCACACAGCCGACTTGAGCTGCGGCATTTCCTGAAGATAGGCTTCCAGAGAGTCATCCAGCGCCTCCAGCCAGGGCGTATGGTGTGGCGTGGCCAGTGTGCCGGTCATCAGGGAGCGGTAGCATTTATTGCGGTAGCCCATGATGTCTTCGTACTTGTCATGCTTCCAGGCCAGGAAGGTTTCGTTGACGGACTGGATATTGAAGCTGGGATAATCCGTGGCATCGATCAGGTGCTGGATATAACTGCCCTGAAACTCAAACATCTGCTGCGCGGTTTGCAGGGTTTCCTCCTGATCGCGCCAGGCCTGATTGTCGGCCTGCATGCTGGCCTTGTCCGGCAGAGGGAGACGCCCCAGTATCACATCTCGGGCATACCAGGCCTGGGCATCGAACATGTTGAAGGAGTACCACTGATCCTGCATGCCCAGATAAATAAATTTGGGATTGTCTTCCCAGAAAATGCCCTTGTAGAGTTGCAGTGGCCAGAGGCGGTTGCCCGTGATCAGGCGTAGTTCGTCAGGCAAGAAGGGAAAGTGATGCTGGTAGCCAGTGCAGAGAATAATGGCATCGATGCGCTTATGGCTGCCGTCAGCAAACCAGGCGGTATCGCCTTCAACCCGTTGCAACAGTGGCTTCTCTTCCCAGTTATCCGGCCATTGGTAGCCCATCGGCGCGGAGCGGTAACAACTGGTGATGGAGCGGGCGCCGTATTTGTAGCATTGTGAGCCAATATCCTCAGCGGAATAGCTGCTGCCGACCACCAGAATATCCTTGTCTTTGAATTCCAGAGCATCGCGGAAGTCGTGGGCATGCAATACCCGGCCGCCAAAACGCTCAAACCCGTCAAAGTAAGGGATGTTGGGCGTGGAGAAGTGGCCGCAGGCATTGACGACATAGTCAAAGGTTTCGGAATACACCCGATCTTCCCTATGGTCATGCACCGTCACAGTAAACAGGCCAGTGTTGTCATCGAAGCTGACCTGACGTACCGCGGTGTTGAAGCGGATATAGTCACGCACTCCGGCTTTCTCGACTCGGCCTTTAATGTAGTCCCACAGCACTTCGCGGGGTGGGTAAGAACCAATTGGGCGGCCGAAGTGCTCATCAAAGGTGTAGTCGGCAAACTCCAGACACTCTTTGGGTCCATTGGACCAGAGGTAACGGTACATGCTGCCGTGTACTGGTTCACCATGTGCATCCATGCTGGTGCGCCAGGTGTAGTTCCACATGCCGCCCCAGTCATCCTGTTTTTCAAAGCAGACCAGCTCCGGAATATCAGCACCCTTGGCTGCCGCTGACTGGAAGGCACGCAGTTGCGCCAGGCCACAGGGCCCCGCCCCAATGATTGCTACACGTGTATTCATGTGTCTCTCCCCTATTCGTGTATCCATCGGACAATTCAGTGATGACCCGATGCTAGCGCAGTGATCCCTGGCTGAAACTCTCCTGTTGTGGGTACCCCATTGGAGATATACCTGGATGGATTAGGGCTGTGGCACTATCAAGCAGCAGTCAGGCACCAGGGTGCATTCAAATGGTGCAGTTGGTTGAAAGCCTGGCGCTGCCCTGATTGTAATTTACTGTAGGGAAATATATATTCTTAAAGGTTTTATTGTTGTTAGTATGACCTTGCAGAGAATAACAGCGGAAAAGGCACAGAAATTGCTGAGTTGAGTCTATTGATCGACTAACAGGATGAGGTTCGAATGCCATTTCAGATGCTTGCAAAAGGGGGCCTTCAGCTCTGGCGATGGGTGGGTTGGTCCCGCCCTGCTGAAGAACCAGCGCAACAGCAATGGCTGGTTGAACTGCCGTTGGTGCTGCTGAGGCAGTCCAATCTGGAGGATGCCTTGAGCGACTGGCTGAGACGCCTGGAGGAGCAACTCTTCTCCAGTGGTGCGACCTTGATTCTGCATACCCCAAAGGGATTGCACAAGGTGGGTCGTGAAGGGCTGTGTTCCCGGCATGAAAGCTGTCCCTGGGTTGTCTGTGCGGATCGTTGTCCGGCGCTGGGTAGTTTGAACACCTGTATTCAGTGTTTGAGAGTGGGTCGGCATCGGGTGGTATGTGGTGTGGATGATGGACATGGCAGCGTGGGCATCTTGATGCTGGAGTTCGCCCGACCGCCCCGCCCACACCAGAAGCAACAACTGATTGAAGTGGCCAAGGTATTAAGCGAAACCCTGGCACTGGTGCTGGATGAGCGCCAGCGTCGGCAACGGGACCTGGCGGCGGAGCGCGCGGTGTTGTCGCGCGAACTGCATGATTCAGTCGCCCAGGAGCTGAGTTATCTGCAAATACGTGTTAGCTGTATGGCGATGGTCCTGGATAACCCGGAGCACCCGGGAGAAGCGGCGCTGATGCTGCAGGATTTGAAAACTAATGTGCAACGTGCTCATCGCCAGGTGCGTGAGCTGATCTCCTTGTCACGTCTGACCATGGAGGGGCGCAGCCTGAATGAAGCGATCAGGGCATCTGTGGATGAGTTCTCACGGCGCAGCAGTTGTGTATTTGAGCTGGATAACCGTGTGCCTGAGCCCTGTATGGGTGCCGAAACCGAGTTGCAGGTGTTGCACATTGTCCGTGAAGCGCTGGCTAATGTCGTCCGTCACTCGCATGCGCAGCAGGTACTGGTGTGTGTGCGGGCGCTTCCAGGCCAGGGGGTAGAAGTCAGTGTCGAGGATGATGGTATCGGGCTTCCCCAGCAGGTGGACCCGAGCGGCCACTACGGTTTGCAGATGATGCAGGAGCGGGCCCGGAGTATTTCCGCCAGTTTGACAGTGGCAGCGCGTCGTCCCAGAGGGACTCGGGTGAGTCTGGTTTGGAGAGACAAGTGAAGAGCCTATTGAAGCTGCTGCTCGTCGATGACCATGCGTTGCTGCGCCAGGGATTGGCGGAGCTGCTCGGTGCGGTGCCTGAATTCCATATTCTGGGGACAGCGGCAAGCGCGGATGAAGGCTTACAACTGGCATTGGCCGATCCGCCGGATATCGTGTTGCTGGACTGGCACCTGCCCGGTATTCAGGGGAGTGAAGCCTTGCAGCGTTACAAGCACGCTTTGCCGCAGAGTTTGGTGATCATCCTCACCGCTTCGGATGATCAGGCCGATCTGCGCCAGGCGCTGGCATCAGGGGCCGATGGGTATGTGCTCAAGTATACCGAGCCGGAACAGTTGATAACCCAGTTGCGTGGCTGTCACAAGGGTAGCCTGACGCTGGACCCGCTGATGCTACAAGGTCTGCACCAGGCCCCAGTGGCTGAGGCACCTGATTCGAGCCAGGTTGAACTGACAGATCGGGAACAACAAACCCTGTTGCTGATCGCCGAGGGCCTAAGCAACAAACTGATTGCTCGTGAGTTGGGTATCAGTGATGGAACAGTCAAGATCCATGTGAAGCACCTGCTGACAAAGTTGCAGCTGCATTCGCGGCTGGAGCTGGCGGCCTGGGCGCACCGGGGTGGTTTTTTGCACAGGATGCAGCAGGCATCCAGGAGACAGGAATGAAGTCATTGTTGACACCTCAGAAAACTCTGAGTAGCTGGTGGTACGGCCTGTTGGCAGGTCTTCGTCGCGAGCAGGGCCAGGAGTTTGAAAGCCTGCCATTGGCCCTGGCACGCCTGGATCATCAGGGTGCTATCCAGCAACTGAACAAAGGTTGGGAGGAACTGACCGGCTACTCGGCCCAGGAGTGTCTTTATCGTGCGCAGGTCAGCTTTGTGCATCCTGAGGACCAACCGCTGTGGAAGCAGACGCTGGTGCGATTGGCCAAGGCACCACTGGGTGCCTGGGAGCAGATGCAGTTGCGTTTTCTGACGCCTGGCGGCGAACGGCGCTGGGTTGAAGTAAGGATCAGGCATTACAGTCGAGGCTTTATCGTCAGCCTCGGTGATGCCACTTTGCAGGTGCAGGAGCAACAGGCGCTGGCAGCCAGCCATCGCAGCCTGTGTAATTTGCTCGATAGCCTGCCCGCGATGGTGTACCGCTGTCGTAATAACCGCCACTGGACCATGGAGTATGTCAGCCAAGGTTGCGTTGATCTGACGGGTTATCGGCCGGATCAGTTGATTAATAGCCAGGTTGTCACCTTCAACAGCCTGATCCATCCAGAGGATCGGGACAGAGTCTGGACCGAGGTGCAGCAGAGCTTGCAGGCTAGTCGCCCGGTCTATCTGGACTACCGACTGATTACGGCTCAGGGCACTATTCGCACTGTCCATGAACGCGCCAGCGGTATCTTCTCGGACAATGGCGATGTGCTTGGGGTTGAGGGCATTATATTTGTTTCACCTGCGCCGCACTGATGGCTACTTATAGCTACCAACAGTAAAACTCCAGTAACAAACTACAGAGGACTTAACATGCAACACGATACTCACCACTTTATTCTTAAAGTCAGCTGCCCGGCTACCTCGGGCATCGTCGCGGCGGTGGCGTCTTATCTGTCTGATAACAGCTGTTACATCAGCGAAATGTCTCAGTTCGATGATGAATTCAGCGGTCGGTTTTTCATGCGCGCGGTGTTTCGTTTCAATGCTGGCCATGTAGGTGATATCAAGGCGATCCAGGCTGGGTTTGTTGAAGTGGCTGGCCGTTTCGACATGACCTGGGAGCTGCACAGCAGTGATGGTCCGATGCGGGTGCTGCTTATGGTGAGCAAGTTTGACCACTGTCTGACCGATCTGTTGTATCGTTACCACAAGGGCGAAATGGATATGCAGATTACCGCTATCGTCTCCAACCATCTGGATTTGCGCCCGATGGCTGAGCGAGAGGGTATCCGATTTGTGTATTTGCCAGTAACCAGGGAAAATAAGCTGCAGCAAGAGCAGCAACTGATACAGCTAGTCGAGGAAACGGGTACGGAGCTGGTGGTGCTGGCGCGCTATATGCAAATTCTGTCTGATGACTTATGTAAACAGTTGGCCGGTCGGGCGATTAATATCCACCACTCTTTCCTGCCCGGCTTTAAAGGCGCAAAGCCTTACCACCAGGCGTTTGACCGAGGGGTTAAACTGATTGGTGCCACAGCGCATTATGTGACTTCAGATCTTGATGAGGGCCCGATCATCGAACAGGAAGTGCAGCGGGTGGATCATGGCTACAAACCCGAAGATCTAGTCAATATAGGTCGTGATACCGAAACAGTAGCGTTGTCGAAAGCGGTAAAATACCATCTTGAGCATCGCGTATTTCTCAATCAGGACAAAACGGTGATTTTCCGATGAATACACAGCTAGCATTGCAGGATGCGCCCTTTAAGCGCATTGATGGTAAACGCGCCTCGGCTCGGGTGCTATCTGAAGTGGCTGAACAGGTAAAGCAACTGCAACAGCAGGGTGCCCAGCCAGGTCTGGCGGTGGTGCTGATTGGCGAAGATCCGGCCAGTCAGGTGTATGTGCGCAATAAAGTACTGCGTGCTGCCGAGGTGGGTATCTATTCCCTGGAACACAAGCTAGCCGCCGATACCACACAAGCCGACTTGTTGGCGCTGATCGATTCGTTGAATAACGACCCGCAAATTCATGGCATTCTGGTACAGCTGCCCCTGCCTGAAGGTATGGATGAAACCCGAGTGTTGGAATCAATCAACCCATTGAAAGATGTGGATGGTTTTCACAGTAGCAATGTCGGTGGGCTGAGCCAGGGACGCAAGGTACTGACTCCCTGTACACCAGCGGGCTGCATGCGCTTGCTGCATGACACCTGCGGTGACCTGTCTGGTTTGCATGCGGTGGTGGTAGGACGCTCCAATATCGTCGGTAAACCTATGGCCGCCCTGCTGCTGCAAGCCAATTGCAGCGTGACCCTGGTGCATTCGCGCTCGCGGGATATAGAACGCCTGTGTCGTGACGCCGATATTCTGGTTGCGGCGGTTGGTCGTCCGAAGATGATCAAGCGCGACTGGCTCAAGTCCGGTGCGGTAGTGATCGATGTCGGTATTAATCGCATTGCATCAGACAGTGGCACCCGGCTGGTGGGTGATGTCGACTACGAGGATGTCTACGATCAAGTGGCCGCGATTACGCCGGTTCCCGGTGGTGTTGGCCCGATGACCATTGCCATGCTGATGCAGAATACCCTGGACGCGGCGCGGATGCAGTTGAGCAAAGGCGAGTAGCAAACTCCCGGTTATGTTTTCTGCCCTCACATAGGGCGCGCAGCGCCCTATGTGAGGGCAGTTTTACTTAGCGCCTCTTCCTAGCTGTGCATGATGCACAATTTATGCTTCGCAATCAGACCTGTTTTTTGTAGAAAGCCTCCCTTCATGCCATGGCACACCTCTTGCTTTAACAACTAATACAGAAAGTTGCTATGTGCCCAGTGCACAGTCTTTTCAACGGGAGATGCTTGCATGAACACGGTTATTACAGGGTTGGGGCCTCGCGCGGTTACCGCCTCTGGCCTGGACGCCAGAAGTCTCGATTTTTCAGAAATACCCCAAATTGATATTTCACCCTTGTATGGCTCTGACCAACAGGCCCGCTTACGCGTGGGCGAAGAAGTTCGTACGGCGTGTACGCAGGTAGGGTTTTTTTATGTCACCGGCCATCAGGTACCTCAAAGTGTTATTGATGCGACTTTCTCGGCGGCCAAAAGCTTCTTTGCCCTCCCCCTGAGTGAAAAAATCAAACTGGACATTAATCGCTCAATGAATATGCGGGGCTATACCCCGTTATTGCATGAAAATACCAATGTTGAAGGTAAAGGAGATCTGCACGAAGGGTTTGATATCGCTTTGGATGTGCCGCTGGATGATGCGGATGTCTGTGCCGGTGTGTTTG
This sequence comes from Nitrincola iocasae, assembly GCF_008727795.1. NCBI lineage: Bacteria > Pseudomonadati > Pseudomonadota > Gammaproteobacteria > Oceanospirillales > Oceanospirillaceae > Nitrincola > Nitrincola iocasae. Next base: position 4,094,047 of record NZ_CP044222.1, read on the forward strand.
GCTATGGACCGAATCAGTGGCCGGAGAATCTGCCAAGCTTTCGTGAAGCGCTGCAGGCTTACCATCAGGCGATGCTGGATTTGGGCAGCATGATCTTTCGCGCCTTTGCGCTGGCGTTGGAGTTAGATGAGCAGTATTTCCTGCCTTATATTACCAAGCCGATGGCGCATATGCGGGTACTTTCTTACCCCTCTCAAGAGGGACAGGTCGATGAACAGCAGATTGGCATAGGCCCTCATTCCGATTATGAATGTTTCACCATTTTGCGTACTGATGAAGTGCCGGCGCTGCAGGTTCTGAATAGTCAGGGGGACTGGATACAAGCACCACCGATTCCGGGGGCTTTTGTGGTCAATGTCGGTGATTTGATGGCGCGTTGGACCAATAATTATTTTGCCTCCACCCTGCATCGCGTCATTAATGCCTCAGGACGTGAAAGATTTTCTATTCCGTTTTTCTTTGGGCCTAATTCCCAAAGCCTGATTGAGGTACTGCCGACCTGCCAGAATCCAGATTGGCCGGCGCAATACCCGCCAATCATATCCGGGGACTATATCCGCTCCCGGTTTGATCAAACCTATCAGCTTCGTCAACCCACAACTCTCTAAATTGAATGAGGTGACTTATGCACCGCTTATCTGTTCCTGCTGTATCACGTTTTGCTGCTGGCTTAGTGTTGTTTTCCGTGGCGTGTTTCAGCCAGGCTGAGCCTTTTACGTTGGAAGGTGATCCTGTTGTTGCCTTTATCTATGCCTCGCCTGCCAAGGATGGGGGCTGGAATGAGGCTATTGATAACGCCCGCCAGAAAGTTGCAGATCAACTGGATGTGAAGGTGATGGTGGCTGAAAGCATTCCTGAAGAAGCTTCCGCACTGGTGAATGCAATTGATCTGTTTGTTCGTCGTGGTGCCAATATTATCGTTGCCACCACCTATGGTTATTCTGAAGGAGTCAAGCAGGCGGCGGAAAAGTATCCGCATGTCGCCTTTCTTTCAGCATCCGGCATTTACAACTCAGAGAATCTGGAGAGCTTCTACGCCAGAACCTACGAGGCCTGGTACCTGGCTGGCATGGCGGCGGCGGCGGTTAGCGAAACCAATAAACTGGGCATGCTCGGTGGTTTCCCTGTGTCGGTAGTGAACTGGGATATTAATGGCTTTGCATTGGGGGTTCAGTCCAGCCATCCGCAAACAACCGTTAATGCCATCTATACCAATTCCTGGTGGGACCCGGTTCGTGAAGGACAAGCCGCGCAGTCACTGATTGAAATGGGTGCCGATGTCATTGCCAACAACCTTTCCTCTTCAGCACCCTTTTCGGCCGCTGAACGCAATGACCATTACAGCGTTGGTTTTCAATTGGATATGAGCGGTGCGGCCCCTAATGGCCACCTGACATCGGTGGTATTCAACTGGGACAAGTACCTGGTACCGACTATCCAGAAAATCATTGACGGTAGCTGGGAGCCAAATCCCTATGGTGCTTTTCCTGGATTGGCCGAGGGTGTAGTGGATATCACCCCGCTGCATGCTGATGTACCTGCTGAAGCGCTGGCTCAAATTGAAGCAGCCAAAGCCGAAATGATAAGCGGTCAATTCTCACCCTTCACCGGGCCGCTGTTCAAACAGGATGGCACTGAAGTGCTGGCCGAAGGCGCTGAACTTGATGCGGGAGCGGTGTGGGAGATGGATTATCTGGTTAAGGGTGTTGTCGGGTCAACACGCTGATGAGCCAAGCTGATTTTCAGACACTGCATCTTCGTGGTTTGTGCAAACGCTTTGGTGAGCGCACTGTGTTGGATAATGCTGGCTTTGAACTCAATTCCGGTGAGGTGCATGCACTGCTGGGCGAAAACGGTGCCGGTAAATCGACACTGATGAATCTGCTCACCGGTGTGTATGTGCCAGATCAAGGCGAGATAGTCCTGGATGGACAGCCTTGCTCGATCCGCAAGCCTGCCGATGCTACCGCACATGGAATCGGTATGGTGCATCAGCATTATCGGCTGGTGGAGCGCTTCAGTGTTGCCGAGAACCTGATACTGGCGGCTGATCGCGTCCCTGAACTGCAGCGCTTATCGGTAGCGGCCAAAACCTTGCAGACAACGGCTGAGCAGCTAGGGCTAACCCTTGATCCTTATGCACGGGTTGCTGATCTTTCTGTGGCTGAGCGCCAGCGTGCGGAAATCTGCAAGGTGCTGGCTTTGGGGGCACGTATTCTGATTCTGGATGAACCTACCGCTGTACTCACCGATGCTGAATCAGCAAGCCTGTTGGCGGCTATTCAGCGGATGGCTAATACCGGTAAAGGGGTCATTCTGATTACCCATAAGCTCAGGGAAGTGGTGGGTCACAGTGACCGGGTGACCATCCTGCGCCAGGGGAAAACGGTAGCTTCCAACTTATCCACAGGGTCTCTCACCCAGGCACAAATTGCCCATCTGATGATGGGGGATGTGGCTGCGCCGCAGCGGCAACCCTCCAATCTGCAACCCCATGGCGCTGATTTATTGGTTGCGGTTGGCTTGAATGCTTCACGCAATGATGGCTCCACGGCTGTTTCTGATGTGGCTATCAGGTTACGTCGTGGAGAGATTGTCGGTGTGGCGGGTGTTGGCGGACATGGTCAGGCACAGCTCTGCGAGGCATTAATGGGACTCCTGCCAGTCGATAGCGGATCATTACAGCTGGATGGCTTTTCCATCTCGAACAGTTCAGTTTCGCAGCGTCGCGGCTACGGATTGCGTTATATACCCGCCGACCGTGCCGCTAATGCGCTGGCTCTGGAGTTGCCGGTCAGCGATAACCTGGCGCTGACGCAGGTGGCCTCAGGGCGCAAAGGACGACTTTGGATTTCACCTAAAGGCCTGTCTCAGGATGCGCAAAAAGCCATTACAGAGCATCGGATTACCGGTGCAAGCCCTCAGGGCGTGACTCGGCTGCTCTCAGGAGGCAATGCACAAAAACTGGTGCTGGCCCGGGAGCTGGATCAGGATTGTGTTGTAGCCATTGCCCACTCACCCACCCGTGGGCTGGATGTGAAGTCCTGTGGCACGGTACATGCCGCCTTACGCGAACTGACTTCCCGTGGCGGTGCTGTCTTGCTGATTAGTGAAGACCTGGAGGAAATCATGACCTTATCTGACCGTATTCTGGTGATGAATGCTGGACGCATCACCGGAGAGTTGCCTGGTACGGCCAGTGCCAACGAAATCGGTGCGCTGATGATAGGAGGCCACTGAATGGCTGTGCAGTTTGCTCTCCAGCGTCGGCTAGACATATCCTTTTTAAGAAGCTCCCTGACCTTTGCCGCTGGGCTGTTGTTGGGTGGGGTGCTCTGTGTAGCGCTACTGGTTCAGGCAGGTGTGCCTGCCGACATGCTGTTTGAAGATTTGGTCTGGCAGGTGTTCTTTCAAACGGATGGACTGGCTCAGACCTTAACCCTGTCGATACCCCTGATTCTGGCTGGTTTGTCTGCGGCCTTGGCACTGCGCGTAAAGTTCTGGAATATCGGTATTGAAGGGCAGCTTTGGTTAGGTGCGATTGCCGCCATGGCGGTATCGATCAACGGGATTGGCGGTGAGAGCTATCGCTGGGTACTCATGCTACTGGCGGCGATGGCGGGCGGTGCGGTATGGATCGCTATCCCCTTGTGGTTGAAAGAGCGTTTTCACGCCAGTGAACTGGTTGTGACCTTGCTGTTAACCAACGTGGCCTATCAGCTGTTGCAGCATCTGCTGTTTGGGGTCTGGCGAGATCCTACGCAAAGCTTTCCAATTTCACCCGCTATTACCGCATCAGAACGCTTAACTAAGCTAGGCTTTGGCAATTTGCACACGGGATTATTTGTCTCCATCGGCATGGTGTTACTGGTTATGTGGATCATGGAGCGCAGTCGTTTTGGCTTCCAGTCGCGTGTTTTGGGTGCTAACAGACGGGTTGCCGAAGCCAGTGGTATCGCTGTGGGAACGACCCTGGTGGTGATGGTCTTGCTGTCAGGCGCTATGGCTGGTCTAGCCGGAGGTCTGCTGGTGGCGGGAACCGAATACCGGTTGACGCAGCATCTGGGTTGGAACATGACCTTTTCTGGAATCGTGATTGCCTTTATTGCCCGCTTCCGGCCGTTTTGGGTGCTACCTGTGGCGGTGGTTTTGGCGGGTGTCTATAACGCCGGAGCCTCTCTCAAGGTATTTTACGGTTTGACCGAAGCTACGGTGTTGCTGATGCAAGGCATCGTGCTGCTTTCGCTATTGTGGTGTCAGTTTATGGCGGCATTTCGCATCGACCGACGCAAAGAGGTGACTGTATGAGTTTTGTCGCATTTTGGTTGGCCAGTATTCCCGTCTCTGCCTTACCGCTGTTGCTCGCTTGCCTGGGGCTGATTTTGTCTGAACGGACTGGCGTGGTGAACCTGGGAGCTGAAGGTTATATGGCCGTCGGGGCCATGACCGGTGCGGTGGTGACCCTGCTATCCGGATCGCCCTGGTTGGGCGCAGGTGCAGGGTTGCTGGCCGGTGGCGGTCTTGGATTGCTGTTCGCGCTTTCAGTGGCGGTGCTTAAAGCCGATCAGATACTCAGTGGCTTGGCGGTGATGGCCATCGGGCTGGGCCTCTCGGGTTTTATCGGGCGTCATTGGGTGCATCAGCCTTTTGAGGGCATGAATGCGCCCGATCTGCCTGGACTACAGCAGCTTCCTCTGTTGGGTGGATTACTGTTTAAGCAGCCGTTGCTGGCCTGGGTGTCTATTTTGCTGGTGATACTGATTGCCTGGGTGCTGCATAAAACACGCTTTGGCCTGCGCTTCACCGCTGTTGGCGAAGACCCTGCCGCGGCAGATAATGCCGGTGTCTCTGTTCCCGGCATGCAGGTGTTGGCAGGCATCCTGTGTGGTGCTTTGTGTGGACTGGGTGGTGCCTATCTCTCGGTAGCCAGTGCCCATGTCTGGGTTGACAATATGGTTGCCGGACGAGGCTGGATAGCCCTGGCGCTGGTGGTATTTGCCCGTTGGCGGCCTGGTCGAGCATTGATAGGTGCGTTGCTGTTTGGCGCTGTCGACATGTTATTGCCGAGGTTGCAGGCGCAAGGGTTACCGGTGCCGGTGTATTTGATGGGCATGCTCCCTTATCTGCTGACCATACTGGTGTTGGTGCTGGCGGCACGTTCACGTTATCGCGATGAACCGGCGGCACTGGGCGTAACCTATTTACGCCAGGACCGTCATTAGGGGTTGCCGTTATGGCTTTGACCATTGCCGATGTATTTGATTTACCCGGGCTGGATTCCATGGTACTGCGCGCAGGCGTTGCCGGGGTTCACTCTCAGGTGCGCTGGCCCTATGTGGCCGAGAATGAGTCTATCGCTGAATGGGTGATGGGCGGTGAGCTAGTCTTTGTCACCGGGATCAATCATGTGCGTGATGAAGCCAATTTACTGCAACTGGTGGAGCAAGGTCATCAGCGTCATATCGCTGGCTTAGTGATTCTGACCGGACAGGAATACATTCGCGCTATTCCAGACAGGGTGATTCGCCGTGCCGACCAATTAGGCTTACCTCTGATTGAACAACCCTATCAGTTAAAAATGGTGGTGGTGACCCAGGCTGTCGGGGTTGCGCTGGTGGAAGCACAGATGCGTGGGCGCTCACGCTTGCAGGTGCTGGAACAGTTGCTAGAAGGTGATCCAGTAGCCATGGATACTCTGTGCCTGAGAGCGCAGCGCCTGGGCATACCAATAGACTCTCCACGCCAAGTGTTGGTCGCTCGTCTGGATGGCAGCGATGCTCTGATCGAGCGTTATGGCAGTGCCGCCGCTGAGCGACAGTTGCAGTCCAGTCAGGCACAAGTGACCCGGGCACTGGCCGCCTGGCAAGCCAGTCTTGACCCAGTGCTGCCGGTGCTACAGCAAGGTGATCAGTGGATCCTGTTACTGCCAGAGGCGAAGGAAAACCCAGAATTACGCCGCGAGCACTTGGCGCAGTGGTTGGCGGAACATAATCAGACCTTGGCCCCGCTACGTTTATGCCTGGGATTGGGGAGTCCGGGCAAAGATGTATCCGAATGGGCGCTCGGGCTTTACCAGGCCCGTCAGGCATTGGTTGCCGCACAGGCCTTTCCTGATCGTCTGGGGTTGTGTAGCTTTGACGAGATGGGCACGCTGGCGCTACTGGCGGGTATTCGTGATCGCAGCATTCTGGATCGCTTTGTCAGCGAAAACCTGGGCGCCGTATTGAATGCTGATAAAGGCCCTGAACCGGTATTGATTCCCACCCTTGAAGCCTGGTTTCAGGTTAACGGCAACCTGGTATTGGCTGCTGCCCGGTTAGGGGTGCATCGCAATACCATGACTGCTCGGCTGCAGCGTATAGAGTCTATGCTGGGTGGCAGTCTTGAGGATCCCAATCACCGCTTGAGCCTGGCAATGGCACTGCAAATCTGGCGGCTGTCTCCCACCCGAAGGATACGCTCAACACGATGAATGCTGTGGTGGCATACTACGCCAGGCCGTTGGTTATAGCGTAACGAATCAGTTCGGCGGTGTTAGTAAAGCCCATCTTATCCATCATCCGTGCTTTGTGAGTACTTACTGTTTTGTTGCTGATATGGAGTTCATCAGCGATAGTATTGATACTTTTTCCTTTTGCTAACAGGTGTAACACTTGGAATTCCCTATCTGATAGGACTCCATGATCAGCAGGTACATCAATGCCCACGGTTTCAAATGCTATTTTTTCGGCGAGTAATGGCTCAAGGTAGCGTCCGCCTGCTGCTACCTTGTGGATTGCTTCCAACAGGGCGTCGGATGAACTGTCTTTGCATGCAAAGCCGTTCGCCCCCGCTTTAATCGCACGTTTAGCCACTTGAGGTTCATTGTGCATGCTAAGGACGAGAATACGCAACTCCGGGTAATAGATTCGTATGCGTTTGATCAGCGATTCACCACTTATGCCGGGCATACTCAGATCGAGCAGGACCAGGTCTATGCCGCCTTTACGAAGGTGTTCCAGAGCCTGTGCGCCGTTTGTAACGTCAGCGACCACGTCGATTCCCTCGACCAGTGAAAATAACTGCTTGAGGCCCTCGCGCATAAGTGTGTGGTCATCGATGATTAGTAAGCGGGTCATAGCTCACACACCTCTGAGCCTCCCTGATCAGGGAGATAGATGTGGATGCAAGTACCAGTACCGAGATCGCTATCTATCTCTAGTGTGCCGCCAAGGCTATTGATGCGCTCACGCATACCAATTAGGCCGAAATGTCCGGGGGGAATGTTGGTAGGGTCGAACCCTATACCATCATCACATATCTTCAGGAAATAAGTACCATCAGATTGCCTATTAAGATTTATCTGGACATGGCTGGCATCAGCATGACGGGCAGCGTTCGTTAGAGCTTCTTGAACACTGCGAAATAGCGTCATGGCACATAATTCATTAATATTATATAAAAAATATGGCAGTCTGAGCTGGCAAGTTACACCACTCAGTTGCTGAAATTCATCGGCTAGCCATTGCAGGGCTGGGATGATCCCCATGTCGAGCGCCGGTGGGCGAAGCTGGGTGGATACTGTGCGCACCGAACGGATAGCTTGATCAGCGAGTGTGAGCAAGTCATTCACTTTCGTCTCAAGTGCCGGAAATTCTTGTCCAAACTGCATCTTGAGTGTTGATATTCCGAGTTTGAGTGCATTCAGCAATTGGCCCAGCTCGTCGTGCATTTCGCGGGCTATGCGGCGGCGTTCTTCATCCAGGTCAGCTTCGCGTCGAGCCAGCAATGAGCGCAATTTGGCGTGAGATTCCGCCAACTGACACTCTGTTATAACCTGTTCAGTAATGTCATGACCAATAGATAACGCCCCAGTAATCGTGCCATTAACATCCCGTTCGGCAACAAATCTGACTTGGTAAGTTCTTCTTTTGCCGTTGTAGCCGGGTACTTCAGATTCGATTTGCTCGGATTGGCCGCTTGTGATCACCCGTAGCATTGCTGCCTGGTAAATTTTAATACTGACAAGATCAGGAAATATTTCACAAGGGGTTTTTCCTAATACATCCTCAATAGTTAGGGAAAATAAGCGCAAAAAATTAAGATTGCAGTACATGATCTGACCAAAACTGTTATAACGGATAACATTGTCGGGCAGATTTTCGACAAGCGAGCGGTATTGGATCTCACTGGTGCGCAGCTCATTGTTCAATACTTCTAACTGTGCGGTACGTACACGCACACGCTGTCCCAGTTCGCTATTCATTCGACAAATTTCTTCCTCCGCCCGGATACGCTCACTAATATCACGCGATAACACCAAAAAATGGGGCTCACCATTTGTGCTGCCTGGGCATTGGGATACGGATAGTTCGAACCAACTTGGTCCTGTAGGTAGATCAATCAAGATTCGCTTACCAAAAGATGTTGAAACTGTACTTGCTTCGGCTAGTGCACTCATTACAGTAGTTGCAGCTTCAGGTGATAGCACTTCACCAACAGTTTTTCCTAATAGACCTTCTCTTTGAGCAGCTAGGTCCTCCTGAAAACAGGTCCAGATATTCAGGTACCGGCCATACTGATCTAGTTCAACTAACAGGTCAGGAATAGCGTTGATAACCCCTTCTGTAAATTTCAACGCCCGGTTAAGAGATTCTGTGCGCTCGGTGACCAGTTCTTCCAGATGTTCCCGGTACTGGTGTAGTTCAGCCTGAGTCTGCTTTCGTTTGCTGATATCACGCACTAAACCCAGAATGTTATTACTACTGTTGTTCTCAAAATAGTAGGCAGTGACTTCTACCGGAAATATTTCACCTGAGCGAGTAATGTGCTGAGTCTCAAAAGTCACCTCCCCCTCTTCTCGTATCTTATCCCAGTATGTAATCCACTCCTTCCCTTGAAGACCTACTGGCCAATTCAGGTCGATATCTTTCAGATTCATCTTAAGTAACTCCTCTTGCGTATAGCCGAGGCGGTTACAGACTGCTTGATTGATGTAGTGAATCTGACCTGCTTCATCAACCAAAAAAGTGGCTTCATGGATTCGTTCTAGTACGAATCTTTTTAATGCAAGCTGTGCCGCTGCGTGGCTGGGAAGTCTGGCCTCAGCATGTAACTGCTGTTTGCTGTTGCTGAGCTCTGGCCTGCAGGCTTTCAGTTGGGCATTGCGATTATTCAATTCACGCCGAGCAGCGGTAAGTTCTATGTGTGTGGTTAGGCGCAAGGTGATTTCATCGAGACATATGGGTGTAGTGATGTAGTCAATGCAACCTGCGGTAAAACACTTTGTTTTGTATTCGTTGATGGTTGCTTCAGGGATCATGAATATGATCGGGATATCACGGGTTTGTGTGTCAGACTTGAAATATCGACAAACCTCGATGCTGTCTTCACCGGGGATGATCAGGTTGACCAGGATCAGGTCTGGGCATATCTGGTGAGCAAGATACAAGGCTTTTTTCCCATTTGCTGTTGTCACTACTCGATAGCCATGGGATTCGAGGGCATTAATAACCTCTGTAATTTTGGTAGGCGTATCGTCGACGACCAAAATTATTGGGCGATAAAGTTCTGAATTCATTTGCATATCATTCCACAAGGGGGACCTTCGCTTGGAACTTTTACTATCGAATAGTATTAGATGCAAACGCTTTGGACAGGTAGCGTGGTGTTTACACTATTCCTTAATACTTATGTAAGCATAAAACTATATGTACATCATATTTCCTTATATCTGAATCAGGTTTTTCTGATTCACGGCATCTATCCTGATCGTTGATCATAGTTAAATGAAATGAGCAGTGTCCCCTGATGGCTACCTCATATGACTGATGCAGTGGAAGTGTGAAGGAACATGTGGCTGAGATGATTGATGAGCAGGCTTTGAAAATAACGGGTGGTACAAAGGCCCAAGCGCGGATCATCCGGTGTGTAGTCGTTGCAACCCTGACGGTAGCAGCAATGGGTGCTGTAGCTGTGTTGATGGCCGGTGGCTTAGGTCTGTTGCAACTAGTATATGCTGCATTTTTACTGGGGATTGGTGGGGTGATGACAGCTTGGTCTATTCATCAGTGCACCCGGACCTTCGACAATTATCGGCGCGAAATTCATCATATGCTTGATCGGGAGTGTGAGCAGACCCAATTAAATTGTGAGAACGGCCTAAGCCAGCTGTGCATTGGTGTACTACCCGTCTGGTCGGGGCAGGTCGAAATTGCGCGCGTCCATACCGAAGAATCTGTTACAGATCTTGCCAATCGTTTCGTCGGACTTTCGCAACGGATCGAAGAAACTACAGCGGCATCCCAGGCTTCCGATAGGACTGGTCTGGTTGCGCTACTCAATGAGAGCCAGGTTGAACTTAATTCAATAATCCGCTCACTGCGTGCGACACTGGATGAAAAAGAAAAGCTCCTGACAGAGATAGCTGAGCTAGCCAGCAAAACGGATGAACTGAAAAAAATGGCTGACAGTGTTGCTGTTATTGCGGGACAAACCAATCTGCTCGCACTTAACGCCGCTATTGAGGCCGCTCGCGCGGGTGAAGCCGGGCGAGGTTTTGCTGTGGTTGCGGACGAAGTGCGTTCCCTATCAGTCTTATCGGGAAATACCGGTAAGAGCATTGGTAACACGGTAGCGGCTGTCAATAATGCCATTGCCAACACGCTGAAAATATCCAAGCTTTCAACTGAACGTGATAGTGCAATGTTAGCTGAATCCGAAGACCTGATTGGCTCCATCCTTGAACGTTTCCATCGGGTTACAGATGAATTGGCTAGTTCGACTGATGCGCTTTACTCTGAGAGTAAAGCGGTCGGTTCGCAGATAGGCCATGTGCTTGTCTCCCTGCAATTCCAGGACCGTGTCAGTCAGATCATGAACCATGTCAGTCAGGATATGGGCAAGCTTCAGCTTGAACTCAGTGCACGTAGAGAAAAAATGAACGCTGGTGAGCGTCCCGAGCCCATGAATGTTGATAACTGGTTGATCGAGCTCGGCCGCACCTATACCACCCCGGAGCAACATGCACTGCATGATGACACGCAACAGAGTTGCTCCGACGACGCTGAAATTACCTTTTTTTGAATACAGGAATGTCTCATGGCAAAAACCATATTAATCGTTGATGACTCCGCCTCTATCCGACAGGTCGTTGCCATTACCCTTAAAGGCGCAGGCTATGATGTGGTTGAGGCTTGCGATGGTAAAGATGCACTGAGCAAATTGGATGGCCGCAAAATCCATCTGATTATCAGCGATGTGAACATGCCGAATATGGATGGCATCACTTTCGTGAAACAGATGAAAATCCTACCCGCTTATAAGTTCACGCCGGTGATTATGCTTACCACAGAAGCTGGCGCTGACAAGAAGGCTGAAGGCCAATCCGCTGGTGCTAAGGCCTGGGTGGTCAAGCCTTTCCAGCCGACGCAGATGCTGACAGCGGTTTCCAAGCTGATAATGCCCTGAGGGAATAATATGGATATTCAGATTCAACTAGATGAACAGGGCCGCTGTCTCGCATTTTTGAGTGGTGAATTCAGCATTTACCATGCCGCTGATATGAAAGCAAAACTACTCGAGGCGCTCAATCTCTGCACCGAAATGGAGCTGAATCTTGCTGATGTGAGCGAGATCGATACGGCTGGGCTGCAACTTCTGGTGATGGTCGAACAGGAGGCGCTGCGTACTGACAAGCGCTTGCACCTAACTGAACATAGTGCGGCGGTGGTAGATATCATGCAGCTATATGATCTTACTGGCTATTTTGGTGATCCGGTGCTGATCAAATCCAAGACATCCTGACCCAAGGAAACCGCCATGAATATGGACGAAGTGCTGCAGACTTTCATCGCAGAAAGCCGTGAGCTACTACAACAGATGGAAGATTCGTTGCTGTCTCTGGAGCAGAGTAACGACGATCCGGAAATCATCAACGCGATCTTTCGTGCAGCGCATACGATCAAAGGCTCTGCGGGACTGTTTGGGCTGGATCATGTCGTTGCTTTCACCCACGTTGCCGAGAGTGTACTTGATCGAGTACGTGATGGTGAACTCTCTATTAATGATGACCTATCAGCACTGATGTTGACAGTCTGTGATCATATCGGTGTGCTGATCGAACTGATTGCAGCTGGCGAATCTATGGATGATGCCACCGCGCAACATGGCGCTCAGCTTGTCGAACAATTGCAAAGTTATCTTGTTGAAAAAGAACAGGATAAAACTGGCGAGGATGAAAAGCATCACGTGCCATTGGCAATTGCTGAGGACTCGAATACAAACTCCTTTGTCCGTTTTGTTGATGACACGGCTGAGACTGATAACTGGCATATCTCTTTGAGATTTGGCGCTGATGTGCTTCGTAATGGCATGGACCCAGCCTCGTTCATTCGCTACCTCGGTACCTTCGGCCGCATTGTTCGCATTGTTACGCTGCTTGACCGCCTTCCAGATGCAACGGCGATGGATCCAGAGACCAATTACCTTGGATTTGAGGTCGCCTTTAATAGCGAGACCGACAAGGCCGAAATTGAGAGTGTGTTTGATTTTGTCCGCGATGATTGTGAGATACGTATCCTGCCGCCGCACAGCAAAATTATTAAATACCAGAGCCTTATCCGCGACCTGCCTGAGGAGGAGATGCGTCTGGGCGAAATTCTGATTCGCTGTGGCACGCTCACCCAGATTGAGCTGGATAGTGTCCTTGTAACACAGGCGAAGGACAAGGGCCAAAGTCTACGGCCTATTGGTGAGGTGTTGGTTGAGGAGCATCTGGTGCGGCCAGCCGTGGTCGAAGCGGCACTGGAAAAGCAAAAGCAGGTGAAGGAAAAACGCGGCGGTGATGCCGGTCTTATCCGTGTCGACGCGGCCAAGCTTGACCAACTGATCAACCTGATTGGTGAGCTCATTATTGCCGGTGCCGGTGCCAGTCTTATCGCCGAAAAGGCCGGTATGGCTGAACTTAATGAAGCCAACGAGACCATGACGCGCCTGGTTGAAGAGGTTCGTGATTCTGCGCTCACACTGCGGATGGTGCAGATCGGTGGCACTTTCAATCGCTTCCAGCGTGTGGTGCATGATGTATCTAAAGAGCTTGGTAAGGATATCCGCCTGGAAATTAGCGGTGGCGAGACTGAGCTGGATAAAACCTTGATAGAAAAAATTGGTGACCCGCTGATGCACCTGGTACGCAATTCCATGGATCATGGCATCGAGTCGGCCGAGGTTCGGCTGGCAAAGGGGAAGCCCACGCAGGGTAAGGTACGTCTCAACGCCTGTCATGATGCTGGCAGCATTGTGATAGAGGTCTCTGACGATGGTGCAGGCCTTGATCGTGATCGAATCTTCACCAAGGCCGTTGATAAGGGTTTGATTAGTGCCGATGCTGTGCTTTCCGACAAGGAAATCTACAACCTTATCTTTGAACCAGGTTTCTCCACCGTCGACCAGGTCAGCAATCTGTCCGGCCGTGGTGTCGGCATGGATGTAGTGCGTCGCAATATTCAGGCCCTGCGTGGCTCTGTTGAACTTGATAGTGAACCGGGTAACGGCTCAAAGGTGCGCATCCGTCTGCCCCTCACGCTGGCCATTATCGATGGTTTTCTGATCGGGGTTGGTGACGCTTCCTATGTTGTGCCACTGGACATGGTGGTTGAGTGTATCGAACTTGATCACGCGCAGCAGGACACCCGCTCTGGTCATTATATCAACCTGCGCGGTGAGGTATTGCCTTATGTCCGTCTGCGCGATCAGTTCGACATTAATGGCGAACCCAGCCGGCGCGAGAACATCGTTGTTGTCAACTATGCGGGGCATAAAGCGGGCTTGGTGGTTGACCGCTTGATGGGTGAGTTTCAGACCGTGATCAAACCTCTCGGCAAGGTGTTTTCCGTGGTGCGTGGCATTGGTGGATTCACAATTCTGGGCAGTGGTGAAGTGGCGCTGATTCTTGATGTTGCCGGGCTGATCCGGCAGGTGACGAGCGGTGAAGAGCGTAGCGCAGGACAGTTGGCGACAATCGAATGACGACATTCCGACGAACTGATTGCTTAGTTTAGGTTTTAACTGGTAGTGGCGTTAGCCGCATTAATTCAAAGCTGATGTGAATTCTTTCAAGGGGAAAGTGAAAATGTTCAAAAATATGAAAATCGGTACGCGCCTGGGCCTGGGGTTTGGCCTAGTGCTGCTGTTGCTGTCGGTTATTGCTTTTGTTGGTATCACCCGATTGTCGGCGGTACAAGATAACTTTGATGTGGTCGTTAATGAAAACAATGTCAAGATAAAAGCTATTAGTAATATGCGCGACAGCTTAAACATCAGCGCGCGCTCAGTGCGCAACATGATTATATTAGATAATACCGAGGATAAGAACTCGGAGTACCAACGCATCCTTGAGGCGCGCAAGAACTATGAAGAGTACAGCAACACGCTCGTCAGTCTTCTTGTTACTGATAATGCCAGAACGTTCATGACAGAAATAGAAGCAGCAGGTACAAATACCAATACGTTGTTTGATATGGTCATTGAACTGACTATGGCAGGTCGGGAAGATGAGGCCAGAGAGATTCTCTTAATCAAGGTTAGGGACGCGCAGAGTGGGTGGTTCTCGGCGCTGGACACTATGCTCCAAATTAATGAGCGGTATAACGCGGAGCTCGAACAATCCGCGCGGCAGAATTATAAGATTGCCTTTACCTTGATGCTGACGTTGGCTATCGCAGCAGCACTATTCTCTATCGGCATTGCTTTCTGGGTCACTCGCAGCATTACAAGGCCTATTGGTTCTGCTGTTAGCGTAGCCGAAAAACTAGCTGAGGGTGACCTGACGGTAGAAATTGATGTGGATTCCAAGGATGAGACCGGCCAGTTGCTGGCTGCAATGCAGCGGATGGTGGGTAAGTTGTCGCAGATTATCGGCGAAGTCCGTAGCTCAGGTGATGCTTTGTCATCAGCCTCAGAAGAAGTCAGTGCAACGGCGCAGAGTATGTCACAGGCATCCAGCGAACAGGCCGCTTCGGTAGAAGAAACCTCTGCTTCAGTGGAGCAGATGGGGGCTTCGATCAATCAGAACACTGATAGCGCCAAGGTCACTGAAGGTATTGCATCTAAAGCCGCGCAGGAAGCGAATGAGGGTGGTGAAGCAGTTAAAGAAACAGTGATGGCAATGAATACTATTGCCGACAAGATCAGCATCATCGATGACATCGCTTACCAAACCAACCTGTTGGCCTTGAACGCGGCCATTGAAGCGGCGCGTGCCGGAGAGCATGGCAAAGGCTTTGCGGTGGTTGCGGCGGAAGTGCGCAAGTTGGCTGAGCGCAGCCAAGTGGCCGCGCAGGAAATTGGCGAAGTAGCGAAGAGCTCAGTGGGCCTAGCTGAAAAGGCAGGTAAACTGCTGGAAGAGATTGTACCGGGTATCAACCGCACTTCTGACCTGGTGCAGGAAATTACTGCAGCATCGCAGGAGCAGTCCGTCGGTGCGAATCAGATTAATACCGCAATGGACCAGTTGAACCAGATCACCCAGCAGAATGCCAGCTCATCGGAAGAACTGGCGGCGACAGCCGAAGAAATGAGCGGCCAGGCCGAACAGTTGCAGCAGTTGATGGCGTTTTTCAAAGTCGATGAGGGTGGTTCTGAAAAATCTCATACTTCTGTGCGCAAATCTAAGAATGCCATGGGGTATTCGGCTGTTAAGTCTTCATCCAAGCTCACTGGCAAGTCCGAAGACGAATTTGTCAGTTTCTAGGAGCGATATATGAATACTCTGACTAAAGCCGAAGAAGCCGTCTCTCAAGTTGATACAAGTGAAATACAGCAATACCTCACCTTTATGTTGACGGGTGAAACCTATGCCATAGGTATTCTCGGCATTAAGGAAATTATTGAGTACGGTCAGTTAACCGAAGTACCGAATATGCCGTCGTTCATTCGCGGGGTTATTAATCTGCGCGGAGCGGTGGTACCGGTAGTAGACCTGGCGGCGCGCTTCAATAAGGGAACGACGGCACTGACTCGGCGTACTTGCATTGTCATCATCGAAGTGATCAGCGCCAATGAACAGCAGGTCATCGGTGTCATGGTCGATGCGGTGAACGAGGTGCTGGAAATATCACCCAGTGAAATAGAACCCCCGCCAAGCTTCGGTGCCAAGATACGCGCCGACTTTATAGCGGGCATGGGTAAAGTGGATGGCCGTTTCATTATTATGCTCGATGTTGACAAGGTGCTGTCTGTTGACGAACTCGCACAGTTACCGGCCTTGTGATGTCCAAGCCGTTAGTAATTATCAGCTTTCTGTTTAGTGAGTAAGGAGAATGAACCAGGCCGTACTTACTGATCATGAATTTAAGCAGTTCAGAGAGCTGATCTACAACATCGCCGGTATTAACTTGTCCGATGCCAAGAAGCCACTGGTGACGGGACGGCTGTCTAAACGCGTAAGACAGCATGGGCATAGCAACTTCAGTGGCTATTTTGAAACCCTGATGCAGGATAAGGATGAATTGCAGATTGCGGTCAATTTGTTGACCACCAATGAAACCTATTTTTTTCGTGAACCGAAACACATGGACTTTTTAGCCGAGAAACTGCTGCAGGCACGTCCACTCGGCCGTCCCTTCCGACTCTGGAGCGCGGCCAGTTCGTCAGGTGAAGAAGCCTATTCATTGACGATGGTACTGGCCGATAGGCTCGGCGATGGCCCCTGGGAAATAGTAGGTTCGGATATCAGTACACGTATGCTGGATAAGGCGCGTGGAGGACACTACTCACTGGAACGAACCAACGGTATTCCGCGTTCCTATCTGAAGCGATTTTGTCTGAAGGGCATTGGCACGCAGACAGGGACTTTCAAGGTTAGCTCTGAGTTACGAGATAGGGTCAGCTTTCATCAGGTGAACCTGGTCGAGCCTTTACCGCAATTGGGTGATTTCGATGCAATTTTCCTGCGTAACGTGATGATTTATTTCGATGTGGATACCAAGCGTCAGGTGGTGAACCGCCTGTTACCGCGGCTGCGGTCTGGTGGTTATTTTTTTGTCAGTCATTCGGAGAGTCTGAATGGCGTCAGTGATGCGCTCAAGTTGGTGTCACCTTCGATCTACAGGAAACCCTGATGCTCGAACCCGAACACTTTATAGAGATATTCCTGCAACCTGGCGATCTATATTTTGGCGGTCAGCATACGCGTATCCGGACCCTGCTGGGCTCTTGTGTATCGCTGGTAATTTGGCATCCTCACCTGCGTGTAGGCGGTATGTGTCATTTCATGCTGCCTGGCAGAGTGCGTTCACCGCAGACGGGGCTGGATGGCCGTTATGCTGACGAGGCGATGGAGTTGCTGCTGCTGGATATCGGCAAGATGGGTGCTCGGCCAAGCGAGTATCAACTGAAAATATTCGGTGGCGGTAATATGTTTCCCGGCATCATGCGCACCGATGTCAGTCACATCGGCTTTAAAAACGTGCAAACAGCCCGTGAGCTGATTGCACGTTATGGCTTTACCTGCGTATCTGAGCACGTGGAGGGTTGCGGTCACCGTTACCTGATTTTTGATATCTGGAGTGGTTTTGTATCGCTACGGCACAGGGTGCTGAAAGCGAATTGGGAGCCTGTCCAGCTGAACACGGCACTGCTTACGCCATTGGATTATATGGGGCTTGAACCTGCTGCCGAATTGCCGAAGCGGGATCCTGTGACCCTGTCGACTAGGAGGAAGCGATGAGTCTATCTCGGTATTCTCGACCTATGGACGCGAATTTGTGCCGTGCTGTGATCGACTCGGTGGTTGATGTGGTGATCATGGTCCACGATATGGCCAACGAGGCGCGTGTGATATATGCCAACGAGGCCGCATGCCAGCACTTCGGCGTAGATTTGGAGACCCTGTTGACTTGGACACCTGCGCACTGGGACCCCTATCATAACCCCGACTTGGCTATTTCCATGGCCTTAGCTGATGGTCAACCACGTTGCTATGAGACTGAACACCTGGTCGCCTTGGGTGATAAGGTCCCTGTCGAAGTTACCTTGAATCGACTCAATTTGCCTGGGTGTAATTACCTACTCAGTAGTATCCGAGACTTACGAACACGTCAATTAAGGGAGCCTTGTGCTGATTGGTTGGAGAGGCGGGCACTGGAAATGTGCCTGGAACGCAGTGATAAATCCATCTATGACAATCTGCTGGACAGCCTGTTTTTATTCGATGTGGACGTGGATGGCGAGCTTATTGTGGCCGGTTATAATCGTCGAGCGGAGGGACTGATCGGCCTGCGCGAGGCGGAAAGTATCGGACGACGCAAACAGGATGTTCTTCCATCTGTAACCTTGATGGGGTCGGAGTCACCCGAGCGTGCTTGTGTGGCTGATGCATTCCGGTGTGCTTTCGTGACACCCTGGCGTTACCTGATGGCCGTCGACAGGTCGAAAACACCTTGATTCCACTGTTCGATGCACAGGACCGCGTACAACGGGTGATCTATATCGTTCACGACATCACTCAACGCCTAAGACGGGAGTCCCAGGAAGTCGTGCGTACCGAAGTATTTGATCTGCTCTCGGCTGGTGTTGACTTGCATGAGGTACTGGCTAGAGTCGTGATGTTTGCCGAGATTTCGCGCCCAGACCTGTTGAGCGCCATCCTGCTGCCTGATGCCGAGCGCACCTGTTTAGAGTCGTGTATTGCGCCCAGTCTGCCGGAAGTGTTTTTGCAAGCCGTTGAGGGGAGCACTATTTCTGAATCCGCCGATGTGTTCGGAAGATCAGCTTATTTGAAGATGCCAGAAACGGTGGCTAATCTTCTTGATCACGACCTGGGTTCTGCCTGTCATGTGTTAGCGCTGGCCTCTGGATTGGTCACCTGTTGGGTGATCCCTATTCTTGATAGTAGTGATGAACTGCTGGGTATCTTTGCCTTTTTTCGGGATCGTGCAGGCCAACCCGACGCGCAGGATCAAGCTACAATGGATCAGGCATGCCAGATGGCTCGACTGGTGATGGAACGTCGTCGTACTGAGGCGCACATCCGCTACCAGGCAAACTACGATTCCTTGACCGGTCTACCAAATCGTACACTGTTGAATGTACGTCTGGCCGGTATGTTGTGTCAGAGCAAGCAATTGGCACTCTTGTACATAGATATCGACAATTTCAAAGAGATAAACGATACCCTGGGACACCATCAAGGCGACCAAATGCTGGAGCTGGTGGCACGTCGCTTACGCCTATTGGTATCCAAGGATGACCTGGTCGCTCGTATGAGCGGTGACGAATTTATCGCCATACTGTCGAATGTTACGCATGCCGAGTCCACTGCAGAAGCCCTGCGTATGGCACTGGCTGGCGACTATGAGATAGGTCATAGCAACGTGTGGGCATCAGTTAGCATCGGTATTGCACTCTATCCTGAGCAGGCACGGGATATGGATGAGCTGCTTAGTAATGCGGATCAGGCATTGTTCGCTGCCAAGGCCGCAGGACGTAATTGTCTGCGTATCTTTGACGAGGCGATGCGTGAAAAGATTCAGTTACGTGTTCGTCTCGCTAGTGACCTGCGTACTGCGCTGAAAGCCGAACAATTGTCTGTGCACTATCAGCCGATCATCGACCTGTTCAGTGGTCAGGTGATAAAGGCCGAGGCGTTGTTACGCTGGGAACACCCCGAACTCGGGCAGGTGTCACCCGAGGTTTTTATTCCTATTGCTGAGGAAACCGGTGCAATTCATGAAATCGGTAATTGGGTTTTTCGGGAGGCTGCACGGGTGGCGATGCAATGGAACCACCAGGAATTGACGGAAGACAGTGTATTGCGCCGTATCAGTGTCAACCGTTCGCCGCGGCAGTTCTTTACCCGTGAGGGTTGTGATGATTGGCTCGCTCATCTACACGACCAAGGGATTCCAGGGGAAGTGCTGGGTGTTGAGATTACCGAAGGGCTGCTATTGGATGATCGCCCCGACGTGATGCGTCAACTTACTGCCTTTCGTAGCGCCGGCATAGCCATATCACTGGACGATTTTGGTACGGGCTATTCGGCACTGTCATACCTGAAAAAATTCGACATAGATTATCTGAAAATTGACCGTTCGTTCGTACAGGATATTGTGTCCACGGAGGGAAGTCGAGCAATCGTCGAGTCTATTGCCAGTATGGCAGTTCGACTGGGCATGCAGGTGATTGCCGAGGGTGTCGAGGAACCAGCACAGGCTGAAGTCTTGACCGCTATAGGTTGCAGGTTGGCACAAGGGTATCTTTACGCACGACCTATGCCAGAGCAGGCATTTATGGCGTTTGCCGCCGCTGAAATCGAAACCCCGACTCTGCGTTGACCGCAGGGCTACTTAAAAAAATCTGCATAGGAGTGGACCTTTCTTGTCTGCCATTAAAGTATTTATCGTCGATGATTCTGCTGTGGTGCGTCAGGTTCTTTCCGCTACGCTGGCGGAAGATCCTGATATTGAGGTAATCGGTGTAGCGTCTGATCCCCTCTTTGCTATTGAGCGGATGGCGAAAGCCTGGCCGGATGTTATCGTGCTTGACGTGGAAATGCCGCGCATGGACGGTATCACTTTTTTGCGCAAAATCATGGCGGAACATCCAACGCCTGTGGTGATCTGTTCGACTCTGACTGAAAAGGGTGCTGAAACCACCATGTTGGCGATGTCGGCCGGAGCGGTTGGTATTGTCACTAAGCCCAAAATTGGCTTGAAGCAATATTTACAGGATGCGTCCTGCGATCTCGTTGGCGCCGTGAAGGCCGCTGCACGTGCCAACCCACGGCGACTAGCGCAACCCACGGCCTTGCCAAAAATCAAGCCTAAGCTATCGGCTGATGCCATTATTTCTGCTGCTACTGGCACTTTGGCCCAAACTACCGACCGGGTTGTTGCTTTAGGCACCTCGACCGGGGGCACCCAGGCGTTGGAGGTGGTTTTGACCGCCCTACCCCGTGTCTGCCCCGGCATTATCGTGGTCCAACATATGCCAGAAAAGTTTACCGAAGCTTTTGCCCGACGTCTGAATGGCCTGTGTCAGATGGAAGTGCGCGAAGCTGTCAACGGTGATCGGGTGATGCCCGGGCGGGTGCTGATTGCACCCGGTGGGCGCCATATGCTGCTTAAGCGCAGTGGTGCGCAGTACCACGTCGATATCGTTGATGGCCCACCGGTAAGCCGTCACCGGCCCTCTGTAGATGTTTTGTTCCGCTCAGTGGCAAAGTTTGCAGGTCGCAATGCGCTAGGGATCATCATGACCGGGATGGGAGATGATGGCGCTCGAGGGCTGAAGGAGATGCGTGATGCTGGTGCCT
Organism: Nitrincola iocasae; assembly: GCF_008727795.1. Classification (NCBI taxonomy): domain Bacteria; kingdom Pseudomonadati; phylum Pseudomonadota; class Gammaproteobacteria; order Oceanospirillales; family Oceanospirillaceae; genus Nitrincola; species Nitrincola iocasae. The sequence goes on from NZ_CP044222.1 coordinate 4,115,339, forward strand.
GCACCCTGGCTCAGGATGAGGATACTTGCGTCGTCTATGGTATGCCCAAGGAGGCCGTTAAGCTTGATGCAGTGGATCGATCCCTGCCGCTCGATGAGATTCCAGCGGCGATCATGCACATCCCGACTAGTGCTGAGCAGCGCCGAGGTAAATCATAAATAATCAGAGCTTTTCAATAGTAAACAGGGATTCAGCCAGCGCCTTGAGATCCGGGCAAACAAGATCAGGATCAGGCATTAATGGCGACAGGCTCTGACCTTTGCGGGCGATAAACGCCGTGTGCATGCCAGCACGCTTTGCTCCGCCGACATCCCAGCTGTGGGCTGCAATCATCAGGCTGTTTTCACGTGAAACATGCATTTGCTCAGCGGCCCAGCAATACACTTTTAAATCAGGCTTATAGGTCTTGATGCTCTCGACGCTCAGTACCCTATCAAAAAAGTGAATAATGCCGGCGTGATTCAACTGCTTGTCAGCCAGCGCTTGCGATGAATTAGTCAATGCAACCAGCTTGAAGCCCTTCTGCTGGAGTACCGAAAGTGCCGCAATAACATCAGCATGAGGTGGTAACTGTGACAGCGCTTCAGCAAGCGATGGCGCATCATCACTAAGCTGGATATTATGCTGCGCTGCCAGCATAGTGAGTACGGCGTTGCCGATTTCGGCAAAGGAGTGCCAGCCACCACTGGCCGTATCCACCAGTGAGTTGTGCAGTAGCGACACAAACCAGAGATCGGCCAGTTCCTTTCGATTGTCCAGGGTTTTGCTGATCACGTCTTTCAACGGCTGAATGTCTAATAGCGTTTCGTTGACATCAAAAAACAGTGTGGTGATATTAGACAGATTGGGTGCATTGTTGTCGGACGCATCAGTCATTGTATTCATCCTTTCGGCTGGGAAGTGGCGCTCATGAAGATCATCATCTGGCTCAAAAAGTCTAGCACATAGGCTGGGTGTCTGAGTTGACTCTAGTTAGCTATGTACCCTGCCAGGTTTATAGACAACTGGTCTAATAAAAATATAAGATAAGAACATGAAAACAGCTACGACTACCGACGTTCGTAAACACATCCTGGACACAGCTAAGCCTATCATCAGTGGTAAGGGCTTTGTTGCTGTTGGCCTCAATGAAATTCTGCTCGCCGCCAGTGTGCCTAAAGGCTCCTTCTACCACTATTTCAAGTCGAAAGAAGGCTTTGGTGAAGCCTTGTTGGAAAACTATTTTGCTGAATACTCCGTTCAGCTTGAAGCCGTTTTGACGCAGCCAGGTCAATCCGCTGCGCAGCGGTTGATGCGGTATTGGCAATACTGGATCGATATAGAGGCCGATAGTAACCCTAAGGGTAAATGCCTGGCAGTAAAGCTGGCTGCCGAGGTTAGCGACTTGTCTGATGATATGCGCAAAGTGCTGGAACAGGGCACGGATCGTATCATTGCGCGTATCGCTCGTACCCTGGAGGAAGGCATTGCCGATGGTTCCTTGCAACCCTGGACTGAAAGCCGTGAAGCGGCAGCTGTTCTGTATCAGCTGTGGATGGGGGCGAGCTTGCGTGCCAAGATCACTCGTGACCGTAAACCCCTCGAGTCAGCTCTGGTTGCTACCAGACGTATGCTGGGTTTGACAGACTGAGGCTGGAACGAGGTTCAGTTCAAGCCAGCATACTTCTGCACTACCTGATATCACCTGCCACAAACATTTGCACCCTTGCTTCAGTGCACCTAAGCTGAATCCAGGCGGATCGCCTGATTAAAAATTTACGACTTTACTAGACGACCGGTCTAATCTTTACTAGACTATTTTCAAGGTCGCTTCAATACAGTGACTTAATTTCAATTCAGAAACGCGAATAAACGGAGTGATCAATGAATATTTTGATGATTTTGACCTCACACGACCGCCTCGGCGACACAGGTAATAAAACCGGCTTTTGGCTGGAAGAGTTCGCTGCGCCTTACTATGTATTTAAAGATGCTGGCGCAAAAATCACCCTGGCTTCACCCGCTGGTGGCCAGCCACCACTTGACCCAAAGAGTGACGAACCTTCAGCCCAGACCGCCGCTACTGAACGCTTCTACCAGGATGCTGACGCTAAGGAACAACTGGCCACTACCCTGCCGCTGACTCAAATTGACGCCGCTAATTTTGATGCGGTGTTCTATCCCGGAGGCCACGGCCCCTTGTGGGATCTTGCCAATGACGAGACCTCCATTGCGTTGATTGAGGCTTTCGCTCGTGCCGATAAACCGCTTGGACTGGTCTGTCATGCCCCTGGTGCACTGATCAAGGCGTGTGATGCTACGGGTCAGCCGTTGATTGCTGGTCGCAAAGTTACCGGTTTCTCTAACAGTGAAGAGGATGCTGTTGGCCTGACCGCAGTGGTGCCCTTCCTGATCGAAGATGAGTTCAAACGTTTGGGTGGATTGTATGAAAAAGGTGCCGATTGGCATCCTTTGGCTGTAACTGATGGTTATCTTGTAACTGGCCAGAATCCAGCCAGTTCTGAGGTTGCTGCTGAAGCGCTGCTCAAGTTGCTGGTGTAATCAGTCACGGTTAACTTACAAACTTTAAGGAATGTATTATGCGTAGTGCTATCCATACCCGCTTTGGCGAACCTGCCGAGGTGCTTTCTCTGGGCGACAGCCCTACCCCTGAGCCTGGCCCCGGCGAGGTACGAGTTAAAACGCTGCTGGCAGCCATTCATCACCACGACCTTTGGACCATTCGTGGCCAATACGGCTATAAACCTCAATTGCCTGCCATTGGCGGCAGCGAAGCGGTTGGTGTGATCGATGCGCTTGGCGAAGGCGTCACGGGCTTCTCTATCGGTCAGCGCGTTGCTGTTGCCAGTGCGCACGGTACTTGGGCTGAATTTTTCACCGCCCCGGCTGGCATGACCATTCCGGTACCTGAGGCAATTAGCGATGAAACGGCAGCGCAGTTGATTGCCATGCCTCTGAGTGCGTTGATGCTGCTGGAGTTTCTGCAAGTAGAGCCTGGGCAATGGGTTTTGCAAAACACCGCCAATGGCACGGTTGGCAAAACACTGGCCATGCTCGCAGCGGCCCGTGGCGTGCATACGATCAATCTGGTGCGCCGTGATGAAGGTGTGGACGAACTGGCTGCGTTAGGTATTCGCAATGCGGTTTCCACTGCTCAAGCGGATTGGCAGGACCAGGTTCGTGCTATTGTCGGTGATACACAGATCAGTGTGGCGGTTGACTCTGTGGGTGGCAAGGCCAGTGGTGAACTCATGACACTTCTGGGCGAAGGAGGCACCTTGGTATCCTTCGGCTCCATGACGGGCGAGCCGATGAACATAGGGTCCGGCGACGTGATTTTTAAGCAGGCTACGGTTAAGGGGTTTTGGGGTAGTAAGGTCAGTCAGGAGATGAGCCAGGAAGACAAGCAGCGGCTGGTCGGCGAGCTCTTCCAGCGCATTGGCGGTGGAGAACTACAGCTGCCTGTCGATGCGATCTATGACCTGGCTGAAGCGGCTGAGGCCGTGCGTGCCACGCTCCAGCCGGGTCGCAAAGGAAAGGTTTTACTTAAGCCCTGATCACTTTCGGATACAGAAACAAAAATGTAAAACCACTTAGCGCGTTAGAAGGCTGTCGGCGCACATGTGGAGTGCAGCCCTTCGTCAGGTTTTGTCATGGACGTTTCTATTCAAGCGCTCCTGCGTGCCAATGACAAAAACGAAAAAGGCTGGGACGAAGAATATTGCTAGCAAGGTGCCGCTGAGCATGCCACCGAATACGCCAGTACCTATGGCATGTTGAGTTTCCGCGCTGGCACCGCTGGCGAGCATCAGCGGCACCACGCCGAGGGTGAAGGCAAGTGATGTCATCAGGATTGGACGCAGGCGCAAGCGTGCAGCGGTCACTGCGGCATCAATCAGCGTATGGCCCTCGGCGTGCAACTGACGGGCGAACTCGACAATGAGGATGGCGTTTTTTGCCGATAGACCAATGATGGTGATCATCCCCACCTTGAAGAACACGTCATTGGGCATACCACGCAGCATGACCGCCGCCACCGCGCCGAGTAGGCCTAGCGGCACCACCAGCATCACCGACAGCGGAATCGACCAGCTCTCGTACAGCGCCGCGAGCACCAAGAATACTACTAGCGCGGACAGCAACATCAGCAGCGGCGCCTGTGCTGCAGACTGACGTTCCTGCAATGATGCTCCAGTCCAGGCTACCGCAAAGCCTTGCGGCAACTGCGTCACCAGGCGTTCCATCTCGGCCATCGCTGCGCCGCTGGAAACGCCAGGAGCGGCGCCCCCGGAAATACGCACCGCCGGAAAGCCCTGGTAGCGCATCATTTGTTGCGGCGATTCACTCCATTTCAGCGTCACCACTTCGCGTAGTGGCACCATGCCACCGCTGGCATTGCGCACGCGCAGGCCGAGCACGTCGTCTAGTTGCATGCGCGCAGCCGCCTCGGCTTGCAGAATGACTTGCTGCATGCGTCCGGCATTAGGGAAGTCATTGACATACAGTGAGCCCATGGCCGCCGAAAGTGTGCTGCTTATCGCCGCGAAGGACAGCCCCATAGCCTCGGCTTTTGGCCGATCGATCTCCAGGCTAATGCTCTCACCGGGCGGCAGACCATCCTGGTAGACATCGCTGACCACCTCGCTCTGTGCGGCCAGTGCCAGCAAATGTGTCTGTGCTGCCAATAACGCTGCTTCGCTCCGGATGCCCCGATCCTGCAGGAACAGAGTGAAACCGGAGGAAGTACCCAGTTCGTCAATGGCTGGCGGCATCAGGCTCATCACTGTGCCTTCAACGTTATCTGCCATAGCTTGTTGTGCCAGTGCCGCTTCTTCGGCAGTCGTGGCGCCATTGCGCTGATCCCAGTCCTTGAGCATGGTGAAGGCCATGGCGGCATTGGACCCCGAGCCCGCAAAGCTGAAGCCCAGTACTACCATGTTGGTTTCCAACGCCGGGCGCGAGGCGACGTGCGATTCGTAGGCTTTGACCACATCCAGTGTGCGCTCGCTAGTAGCACCTGTTGGTAATTGGATGGAGGTCATGAAGTAGCCTTGGTCTTCTTCGGGCAGGAAAGACGACGGTAATTGTCCGGCAGCAATAACCAGCACCGCGCAGAGCACGGCGAATGCCGCCATCATCTGCCCACTGCGCCCTGCCAGGCGTGCCACGCGTGCGCTGTAGCCCGCTGTTAGGTATTCAAAACCACGGTTGAAAGCACCGAAGAAACCACCTTTGTGGTGATGATCCGCACTGACCGGACGCAACAGTGTGGCGCATAGGGCTGGAGTCAATGTCAGGGCCAGGAAGGCCGAGAAAAGGATCGACACCGCCATTGACAAAGTAAATTGCTGGTAGATTACCCCCACCGAGCCGCTACCGAAGGCCATAGGGATGAACACCGCAGTCAGCACCAGGGTTATACCGATCACCGCGCCGGTAATTTCCTTCATTGCCCGTGCGGTCGCCTCCTTCGGCGATAACCCCTGGGTGGCCATTAGCCGTTCGACGTTTTCCACCACCACAATAGCGTCGTCAACAATAATGCCAATCGCCAGTACCATGCCGAACATGGTCAGCGTGTTTATCGAGAAGCCAGCCAGCAACATTACCGCGAAGGTACCGAGTAGCGCTATGGGTGCGACGATAGCCGGGATCAGTGTATAGCGCAGGTTCTGTAGGAACAGGAACATCACCAGAAAAACCAGTGCCATAGCTTCAAACAGAGTATAGATCACCTTCTCGATAGACACCTTGACGAAGGGCGCGGTATCGAATGGTACCGAGTAGCTCATGCCCGTGGGCATGCTTGGCACCAGTTCGGCCAAACGCTCACGTACTGCCGAAGCGGTGCGTACAGCATTGGCACCAGGCGAGAGCTGGATAGCTGCACTGGTAGCCGCTACACCATTCTCACGGTTAGAAAAACCGTAGGACTGAGCACCCAGCTCGACCCGCGCTACGTCACTGAGTACCAACTTGGCGCCATCGGCACCAGCGCGCAGGACGATAGCTGCAAACTCCTCGGGGGTTGTCAATTGTCCCTGCACTGTCAGTGGCACGGTCAGGCGCTGGCCCTGTAGTGCTGGTTCGTCGCCTATCCGTCCAGGAGCTATCTGTGCGTTCTGCTGCTCGATAGCCAGAGCAAGGTCGTTCATTGTCAGGCCGTAGGCGGTGAGTTTGTGCGGGTCGACCCAGACGCGCATGGCCTGTTCGGCGCCAAACAATTGTACACGTCCGACACCGTCGATTCGGCGCAACTCCTCGACAATATTGCGCGCCAAATAGTCGTTTAGCGCGATTTCGTCGAACTGGCCATTAGGCGAGGTCATGCTGACCATCATCAGAAAGCTTGAGGCGGCTGACTCAACCTGAAGGCCGCTCTGTCGCACGACCTGAGGCAAGCGTGGTTCGACAGCCTTAATGCGGTTTTGCACGTCGACTTGAGCCATCTCCGCATCTGTGCCCGGTTTGAAGGTAGCTATGATTTGTGCACTGCCCGAGCTGTCTACAGATGACTCGAAGTACAGTAGGTTCTTGACTCCCGACAGTTCGCGCTCGACTAGGCTTACCACAGAATCGTTGAGTGTCTGTGGAGTGGCTCCCGGATAAGAAGCGTAAATAGTTACCGACACGGGTGCCACTGAAGGGTAGCGAGAGATCGGCAATTGAGGAATGGCGATGACACCAATCAGCACGATGAACAAGGCGATCACCCAGGCAAATACTGGGCGGTTGATAAAAAACTGGGGCATGGCAACTTCTCCAAATTCAGCGCACGTCGGCACTAAGTTGCTGAGGGGGTACGGCGGGTTGCCAGGTTTGAGCGATGACTTGTGTACCTGGGCTCAGGCGCTCGATACCTTCAATGACTACCTGCTGGCTGGCGCTTAGCCCGGACACTACGCGGTAGCGGCGTGCCACTAGCTCATCGACCTTAACTGCCACTTGTTGTGCCAGGCCTTGGGCATCCAGCACCCAGACGTTGGCTTGTCCTGCCTTGCGGGTGACGGCCTGCTGAGGCACACTCAGCGTGGAGGGATAGTAAGCTTGAGGGATCCGGGCCTTTACGAAAAGACCTGGTAACAGACGATGCTGCGGGTTATCGACCAGTACGCGCAGCAGCACATCGCCGGTACCTGCATCTACCTCAATCCCGGAAAATAAGATATGCCCCTGCATGTCAAGAGGCTTGCCATCACTGCTTAGGATCTCAACTGCTAACTCCGGGACTCCGGAACTTGCCTGCTGACGCATCGCCTCCAACATTGATGCTGGCAGGCGTACATCGACGTACACTTGGTCGACTTGTTGGATCCTCGCCATGGGTGTGGTATCGGTCGGTGAAACCAATGCACCTTCGCTCACTAAGGCCTGATCTATACGTCCTGAGATCGGTGCATCGACGCTGGCGAACTGTAGATCCAGCTGACGCCGCGCCAGCACCGCTTTGGTTTGGGCTACATCTGCGGCAGCTTGATCACGCAGGGAAATAGCATCGTCATACATCTGTATGCTGACAGCCTTGGTTTGTATCAAAGAGGACAAACGTTCAGCCTCTTGACGAGCCCGAAACAATACCGCTTCGGCACGCTGTAAAGCTGCCGCAGCAATATCAACATCAGCTTTAAATGGCGCAGGATTTATTTGGAACAGTACTGTGCCAGATTTTATATCGGTGCCCTGTTCGAATAGACGATTTTGAACTATGCCGCTAATTTGCGCGCGGATCTCAGCGCTGCGAACAGCAGCTACGCGACCGACAAGGTCTTCAGTAACCAGTAATTCTTCGTTTTCTAGTGTCATCACCGACACATGAACCGGAGCAGATGTATCTTCATCCTGCTCCGCTGAATCACAACCTACCAACCCTAACACGGCAATTCCTAACACTAACACAAAGCTTAAGTGCCGCTGTTTGATGAACATAACCTATACTCCTCAATGTACCGTGCTGTCCCTAATGGCGTTTTATCAAGCGTCAGAGAACCAAGACTGAATTCTAACCAGTCGCTATTGCGAATTATTCGAGGCTTTGTGGAGAATGTATGGAGGGAGTGATAATGTTCAACAATTTTAGCGTTGGAGCGATTCATGTCCAATTTCAATACACCCGTAAGCCCTATGACTGCGGCACTCGTATTGATTGCCGAGGATGAAGCCGAGATTGCCGAGATCCTCATTGCCTATTTGCAGCGCAGCGGGCTGCGAACCCAACATGCTACGGATGGTCTCCAAGCGTTAGCCATGCATCAAACATTTAAGCCAGATCTACTGCTACTCGATGTACAGATGCCGAATCTAGATGGCTGGAATGTACTGAATGAAATTCGCTCCCGTGGTGACACGCCAGTGATAATGCTCACCGCGCTTGATCAGGATATCGATAAATTAATGGGGTTACGCCTCGGTGCAGACGACTACGTGGTTAAACCATTCAACCCGGCCGAAGTGGTGGCCAGGGTACAGGCGGTACTGCGACGCGCCCGGACTACCACGCCCACCACTACCCAAATGTTGCGCGTCAGCCAGTTCCAAATCGACTTAGACAACCACGAGGCCAGCGTAATCTGTAACGGTCAGCAGCAGATACTAGATCTGACTCTGACTGAGTTTAAACTGCTCGCCTGCCTGATGCGTGCGCCTAAACGTGCTTTCAGTCGTGAGGAGCTGTTAATTAATTGCTTGCCTGAGGGTGATACTCAGGAACGTACCGTTGACAGTCATATCAGTAAGCTGCGTAAAAAACTTGAATCCCTTGATATTCAAGGAGTGCCTCTCAGTGTCTGGGGGGTAGGCTATCGCTTTGGTGGTAAGATATGAGGCAAGCACCGGGTATACGCAGACAAATCGTCCAGTCCGTAGCGGTAATGGCTTTAGGTATTATTTTCTTGTCGGTGTTCGGCTCCTATGTATTCTATGCCGTCGCGGTGGCCTACCTGCCAGACAGTATATCCGAAACCTGGATACCCTCACGGGTGGAGATGATCTGGATTTTTTGCACTATCATAGCCGCACTGGGGATGGCGTTATTTGTCGCCATTCGTCTGTCACGGCGAATTCTTACACCTCTGAACTCTGTGGCGTATAGCCTGCGCGAAGTCGCCCAGGGTAAGCTCAATGCTCGCGCGCGAATGGACCCGCATGCGATGGGGGAGACGGCACAACTGGTGTCTGACTTTAATGCTATGGCCGAGCGTCTAGAGTATATGACCCGCGAGCGGGAGTTTTGGAACGCCGCAATCGCTCACGAACTCCGTACCCCGGTAACCATTCTGCGGGGTCGTTTGCAGGGCTTGGCTGAAGGTGTTTTTAGTCCCAGCAGTGAGCTCTTCGAGGGACTGCTACGGCAGGTCGAAGGACTTAATCGTCTGATCGAAGACTTACGTGTGCTGAGCCTCAATGACAGCGGCCACTTAGAGTTACAGCGGGTTGAGGTCTGTTTAGCCGAGGAAATCCGTGCGGTGATTGAGACTTTCGCTACGGCGTTAAATGCGAGAGGAATCATGCTGAAACAGGAGCTCGATACAACACTTCAAGTCTACTGTGATGCTATACGAATACGTCAAGCGCTGATGGCGCTGCTGGAAAATGCTCGCCAGCATGCCGATCCCGGAGCTTTGACTGTACGCCTCTATAGTTCTGGCACAAGTTGTTATCTAAGTGTGGAAGATGAAGGCCCTGGTATCCCTGCTGAAGCTGCAAGCTACGTATTTGAGGCATTTCGTCGAGTCGATCCGTCTCGCTCTCGAACCAGTGGTGGCAGTGGGCTAGGTCTCGCCGTCGTTAAAGCTGTTGTTGAAGCTCACGGCGGTCATGTGGTTTGCCAACCCTCGGGCCGTGGAGGAACAATATTCGTTCTTTCTTGGCCGATTAGGCAAGTTTAGGGCATCTTTCCCAAACTGATTCCCACCCAATAAAATAAAATCATAATGTTGATTTGATTTGATGCGTTTTACTATTTTACTTCCCGATACAAAAGCTCGAAAAGATCCGCCCTAGCAGATCATCCGGAGTGAATTCACCGGTGATCTCCCCCAGACTTTGCTGGGCCATGCGCAGATCTTCCGCTAGCAGTTCACCTGCGCTGTAACCCTGAAGTTGCTTCAGTCCATTATCGAGTTGTTGATGGCAGTGTTCCAGCGCATCCAGATGGCGGCGACGTGCCATAAAACCGCCTTCAGTGGTGTTGCTGAAGCCAATGCAGGCCTTCAGGTGGTCACGTAGTATTTCTATCCCCTGCCCTTGTTTGGCGGACAAGGAGATAAGTGAGTAATTACTTCCTTGAATAAGTTGGGGTTCTTCAGCTCGTAGATCTATCTTGTTGCGGATAACGGTAATTTTGCTGGCATCGGCCAGTTGGGCAACAAATTCAGGCCAGATCTGTTCAGGCGTTGCGGCGTTGGTTTCGCTGCTGTCAACGACCATGAGTATCCGATCCGCCTTGTGTATTTCCTGCCAGGCACGGTCGATGCCGATTTTTTCAACCTGGTCTGGAGCGTCACGTAAGCCGGCCGTGTCGATAATATGCAAGGGCATACCATCGATATGAATATGTTCTCTGAGCACGTCACGTGTGGTGCCAGCAATATCGGTGACGATGGCAGTTTCACGCCCTGCCAGTGCATTCAACAGGCTGGATTTACCGGCATTGGGCTTGCCAGCAATGACGACATGCATACCTTCGCGCATTAAGCTGCCCTGATGCGCTTCGCGCTGTACCGCTTCAAGGTCGGCAATGATGGCGAGCAAATCCTGCTGTACTTTGCCATCAGCGAGAAAATCGATCTCTTCTTCCGGGAAGTCTATGGCGGCTTCTACATAGATCCGCAACTGGATGAGTCGTTCTACCAGGGCATGGATACGTGCTGAAAAAGCACCCTGTAGTGAACGCAGTGCGCAGCGTGCAGCTTGTTCAGAGGTGCTGTTGATCAGGTCGGCTATGGCTTCGGCCTGCGCCAGGTCTAACTTGTCATTCAAAAAGGCGCGTTCGGAAAATTCTCCGGGTCGTGCTGGTCGTGCGCCCAGGCTGATGACACGTTGCAGTATGAAGTCCATCACTACCGGTCCACCATGCGCCTGTAATTCCAATACATCTTCACCGGTGAAGGAGTTCGGGCCGGGAAAATACAGGCCAATGCCTTGATCTATGCTCTGACCATCAGCGGCATAAAAGTTACCGTAGTGAGCATGGCGTGGTGTTGGTTTTCGCTGCAACACCTCTCTGCCAATTGCCAGAGCCAACGGGCCTGATACGCGGATAATACCAACACCGCCGCGACCGGGTGCCGTGGCTTGTGCCGCGATAGTGTCTTGGTGTTGGCTCATCTGTGTTCCTCATGGTCCTGGGTGGTTTGTGCGTCACTATAACGAAAAAAGACTCCTTCCGGAGTCTTTATTATCTACAACAAGTGAGCTATCAGCCGTCTTCTTTTTCAATCTGGCGCGTGATGTACCACTGTTGCGCAATAGACAGAATGTTGTTGACCAGCCAGTAAAGTACCAGACCTGCCGGGAACCACAAGAAGAAAAAGGTGAAAATGATGGGTAGCATTTTCATGATTTTCGCCTGCATCGGATCGGGCGGTGTCGGATTGAGCTTCTGCTGCAGGAACATGGTGATGCCCATCAGAATCGGCAGGATGAAATAAGGGTCCATCACCGACAAGTCCTGAATGTAGAGGAAGAACGGTGCATGACGCAACTCAACCGATTCCATCAATACCCAGTAAAGTGAAATGAACACTGGCATCTGCGCCACGATAGGCAAACAGCCACCCAGAGGATTGATTTTCTCTTTTTTGTAGAGCTTCATCATCTCCTGAGACATCTTCTGGCGGTCGTCGCCGTAGAGCTCTTTCATGCGCATCATTTCCGGGCCAAACTTGCGCATTTTTGCCATGGAGCGGAAGGCTTTAGCGTTCAGCTTGAACAAGGCCGCTTTGACGACAACGGTGATGCCGATGATGGCCAGACCCCAGTTACCGACAAAACTCTGAATCGTAGTCAACAGCCAGTAAAGTGGATAAGCAATCCACCAGAGCCAGCCATAATCTACCGTGAGTTTCAGGTTAGGTGCTGTGGCTTCCAGTTGTTCCTGATCCTTGGGACCAACATAGAGCTTGGCGCTGACTTCACTGCTGCTACCTGGCATAACTTCAACTGCTGGAGACAGGAACCCGGCAATAAATTGGTCATTTACCTCACGGGTCTGGTAAGTATGCGTTTCATCAGGCTGCGGCACCCAGGCACTGACGAAGTAATGCTGACTGAATGCCACCCAGCCACCCTGGCTGGTTTGGTTGAAGTTAGCTTTACTCATGTCCTTGAATGTTACTTTCTGGTAGTTGTTTTCATCGGTAGAGAAAACTGCGCCCAGATAAGACTTCATACCCATGGATGTGCCACTGGTCGGGTCTGCACTCTGATCACGCTTTAACTGTCCAAATAGCGTTGAACGGAACGGTGCATCACTTTGGTTATCGATCAGGTAACTCAGCCCAATTCGGTAGCTGCCACGATCAAAGGTGTAACGCTTGGTAATGCTGACACCTGTATCCGTGGTGTATTTCAGGTCAACGTTTAGTGATTCACTGTCATCCAGCGAATAGCTAGTGGAAGACGATTGAAATACCGGTCGCCCATCTGCGCTGGCATCGGGGCCATCACGCCCTACGAGTCCGCTTTGGGCTACATAGGTGCGGTTGGCATTCTGCTCCAGAAGCACGAAGGGATCATAGGCGGTGATTCGGTCTTTGTGCTCCAACAAAGCGGCGTAGACAATATCACCACCGCGGCTGTCTATGACGAGATCGAGTACATCAGTCTGTACGCGAATCTGGTTGCTAGTAGAGGCAGCCGCTTCCTGAGTGCTGGTGACTGGCACGCTGTCACTGACATCAGTTGCAGCGGGAATATCGCCGCTAGATGAAGAGCTTTCAGTTGAGGCGCTTTCAGGAAGGTCAGCAGAGGTTGTGCTGCCATTAATTACAGCCGGTGCTGTAACCTCCTGAGGCGCAGAGGCCGGTTGATTATAGTCCTGATTCCACTGTAAAAAGCCCAGATAGGTAATCAGGGCCAGTGCGGAAAGTAATATGACTCGCTGTACATCCATCGGGATAAACCATCAGTTGTCTTTTTGGGCGTTAGAAGATTTTCGTTCCAGCCGTGTCCAGCTACGCTCAATCAGAGTGCGCAGTTGACTGCTGTCAAGGGTATCGAGACCCTTGCGAGCGAGAATAATAATATCAACGCTCGGCAGTTGGTGCTGACGTAAACGAAAAGATTCGCGAATGATACGTCGAATGTGGCTACGTTTGACAGCCCGACGGACATTTTTTTTGGAAATAACAAAACCGAGTCGGGGGTGACCAAGTTCGTTTGTTCGAGCGAGAATCAACAGAGAGGGGTCAGAGACTTTAAAACTGGCTCTGTCGAATACACGTTTGAAGTCCCCGGGCGTCAAAAGTCTTGAAGCCCGGGGGTATCCGAATTCGGCCATTCAGTTAGTAGCGGCTAAGACTGCTTAAAGAGCGAGTCTTTTGCGACCTTTGGCACGACGACGGTTCAGTACCTGACTACCGTTTTTGGTTGCCATGCGTGCACGGAAGCCGTGCGTACGAGCGCGTTTCAGTACGCTTGGTTGAAATGTTCTTTTCATTGCCCAGTCCTGCTTACGTTGTGTGGTGCGTGCGTGGCAAGTATCCACGATGTATGTAAAAATCAGACGCGAAATTATAGTTGCAGGGGCTTTTGCTTGCAAACCTTTTCTGGCTTTTTGTTGATTTATCTGTATAGCTGGCACAGGCGAGGTTGTGGATAACTCTCGGTGAAAAGGATAGAATAACAGTTATTGTCAGTTATTCATCAGTAAGAAGAATCGACCCGGGGTTAGTGC